>NZ_CP046452.1:1882663-2510218 GCF_009734385.1 Corynebacterium kalinowskii
GTCCATAAACGAATCCGGAAGCTGTCCTGGGCTCGCGACAGCCTGAGCCAGGACGTCACTCGCGCGCCTTGTCCCGCCAATTTTCATCTCCGCTTGGCGAAGTCCTCGGAGCAATCGTCGTAGCGTGACGGCATCCGCCCCACCGATCGGCCCAAGGAGGAGCTCTTCCAACTCCCGCGCGGACAGTGGCTCTTGCACTGCCTTGAGTGCCAGCAGTAAGCCGGACACCAGGCGTTGTTCGCTGAGTACGAGGGCAGTTGGTTCGAGTGCCACGGGCACCCCTGCAGAAAGCAATGCGCGTCGCACTGTTGCGATGCTCCCGCTCGAGCGGACGATAACAGCCATATCTTTCCAGGCAATGCCGTCAATGAGGTGGGCACGACGCAGTGTGTCTGCGACCACAAGCTTCTCCATCGCCGACGATTCTGCATAATGGATCCGCTGTGCGGGGGCGTGTCGACGCCGATCCAACACCACCTCGTTCCCCGCCGGGAAATTTTTGAGGAAATCTGGCGTAGCTCCACGGAAGTGATACACCGAGTGTTCAGGGTTTCCAGCGATCACAGTGCATTGCGCGGAACTGGCGAACGTGCTGACCAACTCTGCCGACTTGGGATCGAGGTTTTGGGCATCGTCAACAAAGACGGAGTCGACTTTTCCCTGCATATCTGCAAGGAAGTCCGGATCGGCATTCAGGTGACCGAGGGCCGTGACCACGAGCTCGGAGGCATTATAGAGCTGAGCGCCACTGAGCTGGGAGATCTGTTCATACTCCTGCAGAAACCGCCCCGCTGCCACCCACATTGGCCTGCCATGTTCACGCCCCAGTCCGGCAACGTCCTCCGGTCCAAGACCTCGCTCCTGGGCACGCAACAGGAAATCACGCAGTTGCCGGGCAAATCCCACCAAGGTGAGAGCTTCACGAATCTGCTCGGGCCAGTAACTTTCCGGGCTCTCGGCGTGAATGTGGAGCAGTTCTTGGATGATCAGATCTTGATGAGCACCGGTGATGAGACGCGGGGTCTTACCCAATGTGGCATCGTCCTGTGCCTCAGGCTGGCGGAGACGAGCTGAACGCACGAGCGCAAAGGCGAAAGAGTGGACGGAACGTACCATCGGAGACTCAGAGGCGAATCCCACGCTCGGCAGCAGATGAGCGAATTGTCGCCTCAGCAGTGCTGCCGATTCCTTCGACGTTGCAAGCACCAGGAGTTTCGACGGTGAGATGCCTGACTTAATCCGCGCCATGACAGCGTCCACGACAAGCGACGTAATGCCGGAATCTGCAACACCCGTGACACGCCAAGCACCAGGCTTCGGCTCACTCATGGCAGAAATAAGCTTGGCCGCTTCGCCGTCCCACGTGCGATTTTCTCCTGCCGGCGGAGACGCGGAAACCAAGGTGACCTTGAGTTTTTCAGGCGGTGCAAATCGCGACGATGGAACGAAGGAATTCATGCATCTATTGTGACAGAGGCACCGGACACTAGCGCTCTACCACCCCCAACTTTTGGAACATGTGTTCTACCCCTTGATGAGGAGATCCGCGACGCGTTCCAAACGCTCAGTGATGTTCCCCTGCTCAGCGCCACGAAGTGCCGCGACGAAGACTCGATAGAGCAGCGCACGCATGAGCAGCGCCGTGAAATCGGGAACATGCGAGAATCGGTGCATGATGGCGGGGTCAGTGGCGTCGAAAAGCATGCCATCTACCGCAGCCAAGGCCGCGGTGTAACCATGTGGCCGGACCGTTGCCACCAAATCAGTGACCAGTGGCGCTTGACTCCCCGAAAACAGCGTGGTGGTGAGCATATCGGCGTGGCCGACATGAGAAGGTGCAGCGATTTCCGGAATCAGCGCGCTGATGCGAGCCGCGAGAAGCAAAGCAGATTTCAACTCATCATTGGCAATAGCATCACCGTCTAAACCTACGGCCAGCACTGCTGCAGGATCATCGGCCCACGCAGCCTGGTCGGCGACGCGGTAAATCTCCTTTGGTTCCCACGCTGTGGTGACTGGACCGGCGACAAAGTCGGGTGCTGGCAGCTGCGCCAGTGCGTCCGCAAGGCGGAGCCCCGCAAGGACGACTTCGTCGACACGTCCGGAAGCTAGCTCACCGGCACCAAAACTAGTGGCCTTCCAACCTGCGACAATGAAGCGACCGTCTGTCGAGCGCACCGGACGGGCAACGCGTAATCCCTCGACTTGGAGGTGTTCGCGCACCTTGGCAGACCACGCTGCGTTGTCCGGATCCAGCACCGGACTGAGAACCACCTGGCCGATTCGAAACCCGTAGTCCCAGGCGTATCCCATGGGAACCGCATCGCCAGTCTCGGCATGAAAGGCCGCTCGAACATGCTCGGGTACCAACGGTTCACCAGTTGCTGCGCTCATCGATTCTTCCTTTCACACACTGCTACGGTCGCGGAAACGGCCACGGATTAAACTCACACGTCATCTGATCATCCGGATAAGCTTCATTCGGGTCCAACTGGTGCAATTCCGAGTTATTCAAACTCAAGGTCTGCTGCATCATGATCGGCGCTAGCTCACCGCTTTGTGGACACGCTGCGTGGCCAGCAAAGCCCAACGCATGCCCTACCTCATGATTAATCAAGTACTGGCGGTAACTGCCAATATCTCCCTGGGCGGTAATTGCGCCTCGAACCCAACGGGACTCATTCAATACGACGCGCTGCCCATCGGAAGTAAAGCAGCTCGTTTCCATGGCGATATCCTGGCCACACAGCTCATGCGTCGTTCCTACGGAGGTCAGTTGGATGCGCAACGTAGGGTTATCCTCGGCGCGGACGTGCTGGAAAGAAAAGGCAGGATCTTTCGTCCAACTCATGGGGTTAGACAAGGTGGCGTCCACCATTGCCGCAACAGCAGCGTCGCCACCATACGCAGCCGTATCGACGCCGTTTTCTACTTCCACCACGTAGGTCACCGCTTGCTCACGCCCCTCGCCGACTTTCGGGCCAGGGTTTCCAACGATGCGGTATGACTTATCGCCGGCCTCGGTAAAAGCTCCGCCAACAGGCAATTCACCGGTCGGCAAATTGATAGGCTTCGCATCGGCCGGAACTGGACCGTTACCTCTAGAAGGCGTTGCCTCGTTGGCTGATGCCACCGAAGTCCGCGCAGCCTCACCGGTTTCCTGCTCTCCCGTTCCGCGAACAACGTCAACAAAAACCCAGATGGTGATGACCAAAAGTACTGGAATGGCATACGCACGCCACCCGTACTCTCGGGCAAACCTCACCAATGGCGGTTCAGGATGAGCAGTCATAACAGCAGATTAACCGATGAATCCCACCGGACGGGTCGAGGCAGAGCCCAACTCGACATAGGCAATGCGGGAGCCCTTAACCAGGAAAGTGCGGCCACGGTCGTCGTGAAGCTCCAGCATCCCATTGTCCTGAGCGAGTACTTCGCTCACACGCGCCTGCAACTCCTCTTTCGGAGTATCGGTGGAAAAGGCGAGCTCGCGAGGGCTGTCACTAAAACCAATTTTGATGTCCATAACGTCCTTTTCTCTACAGTTTTTCTTACCCAGCGAGACGCTCGAAGCAGCATCGCTGTATCCGGTTCATATTAGTCCGGTCGCCTGGCAAATGGGTGAGCGGGCTGAGCTGGTGTCAAAAGGGCTGTTCATTGACTAGGATCAACAACGTGTCTGCTCAACAACCACCCAGCCCCACGTTTGCTGAGCTCGGCGTCGCGGCGGAAATCTGCCAAGCGCTGAGCGAACGTGGCATTGTCCACACCTTCGCCATCCAAGAGCTCACCCTTCCTATCGCCCTCGATGGCACGGACATCATTGGCCAGGCCCGCACCGGCATGGGCAAGACTCTAGGGTTCGGTGTTCCGCTGCTTGACCGAGTCTTCGATTCGGCAGACATTGCGGAGCTCGATGGCACGCCCCGCGCTTTGGTGGTGACTCCCACCCGTGAGCTGGCAGTTCAGGTGTCCGCAGATCTCGAGCAGGTGGCAAAGTTCACCCCGGTTCGCGTGCTCACTGTCTACGGCGGTCGCCCCTACGAGGAGCAGATTGACGCTTTGCGGGCGGGGGTCGACGTCATTGTCGGAACTCCGGGTCGCCTCATCGATCTCCACAATCAAGGCGCCTTGAAGCTCGACCAGGTGGCCATCTTGGTTCTCGATGAAGCGGACGAGATGCTCGACCTTGGTTTCTTGCCCGCTATCGAAAAGCTGCTGGAGGCGCTGACCCATCAGCACCAAACCATGTTGTTCTCTGCGACGATGCCCGGCCCAATCCTTGGCTTAGCGCGTAGTTTCATGACCAAACCGATCCATATCCGTGCTGAGAGCGCCGGTTCCCAACAGACCCACGCCACGACCAAACAGGTCGTCCTGCAGGCACACCAAATGGACAAGGTAGCAATCATCGTCCGCGCACTTCAATGCGCTGATCGTGGTCGCACCATTATCTTTACCCGCACCAAGCGCAGCGCCGCGGAAGTGGCCAACGATCTCGGTGTAGCCGGCTTCACCGTCGGCGCCGTCCACGGAGATCTCGGACAGGTCGCCCGTGAAGAGTCCCTTCAGGCATTCCGCGACGGAATCATAGATATTCTCGTCGCAACAGATGTCGCAGCACGAGGTATCGATGTTGACGATGTCACCCACGTGATTAATTACCAGACCCCCGATGACCCGATGACCTACGTGCACCGTATTGGCCGTACCGGTCGGGCGGGCCACAGTGGCATCGCCATCACTTTGGTAGGTTACGATGAACTATCGAAATGGCAGGCGATCAACTCTGAGCTCGGCCTCGATATGCCGGAACCGCCACGGCTGTTCTCAACCTCTCCTGAGCTGTACTCCATGCTGGGTATCCCAGAAGACGCGCAGGCGAGCGTTGGCGAATCTCGACGCGTCTTCGGTGGTTTCAGCAGCACGCAGCGACTTCGTGGACCACGTACGGGGTCACGGCACGGCGATTCGAAGCGCGATGAAACCGCAGAGCGAATCACTTCCCCACGACCCCGGCGAAAGGCACGCAAGAGGTGAGCGATCACAATCGTCATCCCCAGGCTTCGACAGGCCCATTGCAACGATCGAAGAAGGACCTCATCGCGGCCACTGTGCTAGCTACCGCTGCCCTGGTCGGTGTGGGAACAGTATGGGCTACCGCGCCGATACGGCATTCGGACCTCGTTCCCCCGGCTGAGACCTACACCAACCCTGGTGCACTTGCTTCCGCCCCTACAGCTCTACACGAGCGCTGGCGCGTATCCAATCCAGCGGTCCCCAGCCTCACCCGGCCACTGATTTCCGAAGGCCTCGTCATCTCAGCTGAAGGTGGCACCGTCGTCGCCCACGATGCCACTACCGGCGAGCCGGTATGGTCCTACGAACGCGACCTCGGTGTCTGCTCACTCGGCGCAGCTTTCGGATCCGTCGTCGTTACGTATCGCAATGCGGCTGGTTGCGGAGATGTCACCCAAATTGATGCCAAAACTGGCACGTACCGCTCTACTCGCAGTGCCCCAAGCCGGGACGAGGTGCTACCGATCTCATCCAATGACCGCGTCGGTATCGTCAATTCAGAACGGGTAGAACTGTGGCGCAGCGACCTCGTTCGCACCGTGGAATACGGCGACAAGGTAGCTAAGCAAGAGGCGAACCTGCAGCCTCACGAGAATTGTGTCATCTCTTCCGCCCTCACCCGCAAAGAACTGCTTGCTGTGGTCGAGAAGTGCCCTGACCAGCCAAACAACTCAATGCTGCGTTTCCAGGCTACGACCCCAGAAGACTCCCGCAAGCCGAAAATTAAAGCCGACGTTGCAATCCCCGGCACAGACTCCCAACTCATCGCCGTCGGCCAAACAGCAGCGGCCGTCTACGTTCCTGGTGCCCCAGCCAAGCTGATCACCTATGACGATCAGGGCAAGGAGAAAGCACGACTCGATGTGAAGAGCAGCCCGCTCATTGCTGATCATGTGGAAAATACGCCGGATCTGGCTTTTTCCCCCGAAACCGCCGATCTCCCCCATCATATGACCTGGTTCGACGGTGAACGCCTTTACCTGCTGAACCCGGCGTCCCTGGCTGCGGAAGTCATTTTTGAAGGAGCACTCGGCACAGGTGTCGCTGTTGGTGACCGCATCATGTTCCCGATTGAGGGCGGAATCGCGGTCGGCAATTGGGCTAACGGCCAAATCGAGTCAACCATCCCCGTCGACCGTGGCGACTACCAAGGACGCGTGGCGCTCACGGTTGCTGGAACGACGGTCGTCGAAAAGCGCGGCGATACCCTGGTGGGCCTGGGCGGCTAACGGTGGTTGGCCGTGGCCCAGGCCAGCGACTTTGAGTTGAATAACAGGCCAAGACCGAGGACCGCAGAAACCGCAGTAATGCCCGCCCACACCGGCTGGCCCGCTGACCACATGTAGTACGCCACCACCAGCAAGAACATCTCCAGCATGGCAACCGGTCCGCGTCCCCAGCGACGTCCGGCATTCATGCTGAGCGCACCCGCCAGCACCGCACCGAAAATGATGATGAAGTAGATCGCTGTTCCGTAGCCGATCAGTCCGGCCCGAGCGTCAGTGTCTGTGACGATGCTTGCATCTCGTTCGCCCACGATTTCGCGATAGATCAATACTGCGGCAAATCCCAGTCCGACCAGCGACTGGATCATGGCCAGGTATCCAGCGTATTTGACGGGAGCGGGCACAGGAGATTTCGTTTTCGTCACAGGCACATCCTAGCTTGCTTGGCTCCCACGGTGGGCACAGACCCACTAAAGTGTCTTGTTATGCGTTGCCTCGTGCTCTCCAATCCGAATTCGACCAGTCTCACTGACAAGGTCTTTCGAAAGGCTCTGGCCCCTTTGCTGGACGTTGCTGACATTCACGCTCGTCCCACGCACTATCAGGGGCATGCTGCGGAAACGGTTCGTGGCCTGACCCGGGATGATTTCGATGCGGTCATCGTTATCGGCGGCGACGGAACAGTCAATGAGGTGGTCAGTGGTCTCATCGGCGATACCCCGGATCCCGAGCGCCAGCCCAAGGTTGGCATCATCCCAACCGGCTCGGCCAATGTGTTTGTCCGCGCACTAGGCTTCCCAAATGACCCGGCGGAGGCGACTGCCCAGCTCGCCGAACTGATGAAAGCAGGCACTTATCGACGCCTCCCGGTCGGCCGCGTCAATGACCGTTGGTTTTGCGTGAACGTAGGTTTCGGTTTCGATGCCGAAATCATCAACACGATGGACCGCCTGCGCGGCCACGGCATTCCGGCCACCCCGTGGAACTACTCCGTTGTCTCTTTCGGAGCTTGGCGAGCACTGCGCCATACTCCGCCGCACATTCACTTCGAGGCTTCCCGCCGAGACGGAGAAGTTGTCACCGGAGATGTTCCTTTCATCATTGTGTCCAATACGAACCCATGGACGTACGCCGGCCCGGTACCGATTGTGACTAACCCTCAGCACAGCATCGAGGACGGCTGTAGCCTGTATGCCTTAAGTGAACTTTCGGACATTGGTGGCATCCGTGCCGTTATGAACGTGGCTCGCTCTTCGCTGACGGGAATGCACGGTTTTCCGGTCGATGCACAGGAAACGCGAGTTGACGATGCTGTCGCAATCACACTCGAGTCTACGAAGCCTTTGAAGTGGCAGGTAGACGGCGAATATGCCGGTATTACTTCCACGCTAAACATCTCCACTGTGCCCAAAGCAATCGATGTAATTTGCCCAAATCCGACAAATATTGAGTGATCTTGGCCACAAAATAGCGTTTAGGTCTAGCCAAGATCGTGCGGACGTGTCATGATTCATCGGTAACAAAAACGACGGGTTGAAAAACTGCAGTCGAACTCTTTGAGTACAACAGGTTAAGCCCTGATGAACACTGCTCCTAACGGAGCCGGCTAGCACCCTAGCCCTTCATCACCGCCACAACCGCCACCCACAACAAGCAAAGGGTGTCCTGGGCATTGCTCCCAGCAGCACTCCTTAGTCTTCGCTGTCCCCGGTGAGCGTTGCACACCAAGAGACTGACCTTTGAACGTATTGTAAGAACTTTTATTAGGAGAAACACCATGGATTGGCGCCACGAAGCAGTATGCCGCGATGAAGACCCAGAGCTCTTCTTCCCAGTAGGCAATTCCGGACCAGCTCTCGCACAGATCGCTGCAGCCAAGATGGTCTGCAACCGCTGCCCAGTCACCTCCCAGTGCCTCGCATGGGCACTCGAGTCCGGCCAGGATGCTGGCGTTTGGGGTGGCATGAGCGAAGACGAGCGTCGCGCCCTGCGTCGCCGCAAGAACCGCGGTCGCGGCCGTACCCGCACCACCGTCTAATTAACAACTTCATCACTCACTCCACTACAGTGAGTGAGACTATTTTCTCTTTCAATTTCGTATAAGGAGGCAGCCATGAGCAAGCGTGGCCGCAAGCGCAAGGACCGTCGTAAGGGCAAAGCTAACCACGGTAAGCGCCCTAACGCATAAGTTCATATATCGCGTCAAAAGAGCACCTGCAGAGTCATTCTTGCAGGTGCTCTTTTGCTACTTATTCCACCGGAAAAGCACTGTTCCCAACACACCAAACACCACCAAAGTTCCAACCACAACCATTGAGGAAATGGTGGGCCACGAATTACCAGCCCACGAGGCCCGCACGAGCTCAGCGAGGTGAAAGACCGGCGAGGCATTCATCACTTTCTCAATTCCAGCAGGCAAAACCGACTTTGGGATAAATGCCCCCGAAGTCAACATGAGCACAATCATCAAAACATTGCCGATGCCCGTTGCCGCTGCGACGCTCGGATAAAGCGATGCCAAGGTGTACCCAATGGCCATCATCGCAAGAAGACCCAGCGCGAAGGCAGCGAGGACTCCAAGCACATGCTTGGGTGCCTCGATGTCGAATACCAGCACGCCTAAAACTAGGGTCAAAGCAGCACCGACGAAGCCCAACAGGAAATTCACCGTAAGGTCAGCTGCCACGAAAGTCCGGGCTCGCAGAGGTGTCACCCGCAGCCGGGCGAGTGCCCCGCTCGCTCGCAGAGCCAAGTGGTTTTGTGGGATGGCCATGACGCCGGTCATCATGATGGCGATCACTGTGAGTCCCGGCAGCATATTGTCAATGAAGCCCCTACCGCCGAATTCTGGATCGGGTTCATTGCCGAAAATCTGGCCGAAAATGATCAGGAGCAATGGCGAAAAGAAGACGAGGAAGAAGAAGCCAATCGGGTCACGGGACATTGAGGCCAACAATGCCTTGGTCAGCTGCGGGTAGCCACGCATTTTCAATGCACCTCCAAAGTTCGACGACCGGTCAGCTCTAAGAACACACTCTCCAGTGTTGCTTTGTGGATGTCCAAACTCCGGATTTCTACCCCTCGAGAATAAAGCTCGGACAAGACCGCAGGCACAAAGTTTCCAACCCCTCGAACACTCAGAGACTCCTGATGTTGCTGTACAGACCGCACGCCGGGCAGTCCAGCCAGAATCCCGGAATCTAGCTCTGATGTTTCTAGGGTCAATTCATCCCCGCCACCATAACGTTCGATAAGTTCGGAAACCGGCCCCTCGGCGATGATCTTCCCGTTATCGATGATGGCGATGGTGTCACACAGCGCTGCTGCTTCTTCCATCGAGTGCGTGGTGAGCACAATCGTGCGCTGTTGCTCGCGGAGACCCCGCAGAATGTCCCAGATCTTTAGACGCGATTGGGGATCTACAGCGGAGGTAAGTTCATCAAAGAACAAAAGTTCTGCATCGTTGAGCAAGGCGAGCGCAATGAACACTCGCTGTCGCTGCCCGCCTGAAAGCTTATCGATCCACGCGTTGGCCTTACCCGACAAACCAACCATCTCAAGCAGCTCAGTCGGATCTCGATGCGAAGGGTAAAAGGCCGCAAAGGTCCGGAGCGCTTCGATCACTTTGAGCCGGGGGATCACTGCGGCTTCCTGCAGCTGAGAGCCGATACGCAGCGTCAACTCATTTCGCTGCTTTATCGGATCCAACCCTAGAACCTCAACCCGGCCCGAGGTGGGAGCGTCTATCCCCTGGAGCTGATTGAGAAGGGTCGTTTTCCCCGAGCCATTCGGGCCAATGAGGCCGAAAATCTGGTGCGACTCGACAGTGAGATTTACACCGTCTAACGCTGGGAAATCTCCATAAAGGCGGTGCACATTCTCACACCTGACCGCTTTCACATCGCACTCCTCTACTGTGGAATCCTACTTCCAGTGTAGACAGTGCAAAGTGGCAGGGGCCAGGACAAACGCTACCCTCGTTCTAGGCGGATGGACACCGAAATTCGCCGCCGCAGCGTAACCGGTGCTGACTCTGCGCACGAGCGACGAAGGATAGCCCTAATTTCTTCCTCCACGCCAAGCTTTTCAAAGCAATGCGGGCAGGAGGCAATCTTGGCGCGAAGCTTCTCCTGCGCGGCCGGGGTGCACTCGCCGTCGAGAAGCTCGCTGAGGAGAAGAACCGCATCTGTACAGCTGCAGTCGCAAGGCTTGCTTGTCATTTCTCTTCCTTCGCTCCGATTCCGTAACTGATCGCTACTTCCTTTAACACTTTTCGCAGCTGTTTTCTTCCACGGTGCAACCGAGACATCACTGTGCCGATGGGCACATCCAGGATTTCCGCCACCTCTTTGTACGCAAGGCCCTCGATGTCCACGTAGTAGACGACCATGCGGTATTCCTCACTGAGGTCGTTCAGTGCAGCGACGATGTCGTTATCCGGCAAGGTTTTCAATGCTTCTACCTCGGCAGAGTCCAAACCGGTGGACAGGTGCGATGAGGTGGAATACAGCTGGTAATCCGTGATTTCCTCCGTGGGTAACTGAGCTGGCTCACGCTGAGCCTTACGGTAGGAATTGATGTACGTATTGGTCATAATCCGGTACAGCCAGGCCTTGAGGTTCGTGCCTTCTTTGAAGCTATCGAAAGATTTGAAGGCCTTCATGTAGGTTTCCTGGACCAAGTCCTCCGCATCTGCGGGGTTTCGGGTCAGGCGAAGGGCTCCGCCGTAGAGTTGGTCGAGAAGCGGGAGCGCGTCCGCTTCAAATCTCGCGACCAGCGCGGGGTCATTCATCGCGGTTGCAGGCCTTTCTTTTTTCGCAGCTAAGCTTTCGTCTATTCTAGGCGCATTGAGAAAGTGAGAGAGACGTGGCTAGGAAGAAGCAAGCTGGAACAGCAGCGCTCGTCGCCTTAGAAAAGACGGGACTCAGCTATACGTTGCATACTTTTGAGGTAACTGGAACGCATTATGGTGAGGAAGCAGCCGGGGCGCTGCAAGCTGCCAAAGAGCGGGTCTTCAAGACGCTAGTGGTTGATCTGACCGCAGGAAAAGGTCCCCGGCGCGAACTAGCGGTGTGTTGCCTGCCCGTGTCGCATGAGCTGAGCCTGAAGAAGGCAGCCAAGGCGCACGGCGTGTCGAAGGTGACTATGGCCGACCCCAAGCTTGCCGAGCGCAGTAGCGGCTACGTAGTGGGAGGCATCTCCCCCATCGGGCAAAAGAACCCCCTGCCCACGGTCATCGACCACAGCGCCACGAACTGGGACACGATTTTCGTCTCCGGCGGGCGACGCGGGCTCGACATCGAACTCAGCGCACAGGCACTCCAACAGGCAACAAACGCCCAGCTAGCTGACCTGGTCGCTGATTAACTCCGGGTAGTCATTGCGGACGTTGCCCACAGCGGGGTCCGCGGGCGAAGTCACCAACGAGGACACCAGGTGGGCTGGGCTCGGGTGCAGCAGATCCGTCGCTCCGGTAAGCCACGGCGCCACTTCTTCCCTGGTGAGGAACCGTGGCAGCCGATGGTGCAGCCAGTCAAGCGGGGCGACGGAATCAGTGGTCACCATCGTGGCCGACAGCTGATCCAAGCCCGTGGCCCACAGCCCGGCTGCCCACAGCATTCCCCCGTCCGCAGGACGCACAAAGTAGGGCTTCTTTTCGTGCCACTCGTAGTAGCCATCGAGCGGGATCACGCAGCGTCCCCGCTTGTAGGCATCGCGGAACGAGGGCTTTTCCGCGATGGTTTCCGCTCGCGCATTAAAGAGCGGTGCCCCGGTCAGGTCCTTTTTCCAATGCGGCAGCAGCCCCCAGCGCGCGGGTTCCAGCAAGGTTTCCTCCGCCAAGAACCGCACGATCGGAATGACGTTCGTGGGTGCGATGTTGTAGCGGGGTGGCGGAGCCCCGTGGGGTGCCCGGGTGGGGCGGGTTGGGTCGTCGATAAGCTCTGCGGTGGCTCGCAGCAGAGACTCACCTGTTGTAAAGAGAACAAAGCGTCCGCACATACCACCTATTATGGAGTGCATGGAATCTCAAGGTTTAGCGCAGTGGCCGGCTCCGGTGGCCGAGGGCCCGATCACCTGGAACGTTTCGGTGCCCGGTTCGAAGTCGATGACCAACCGAGCTCTGATTTTATCGGCGCTCGCGAGCTATCCCTCGACGTTGAAGGGTGCGCTTATTAGTCGCGATTCGGAACTGATGATGACCGCACTTGAAGAGCTTGGCGCCGTCATTACCCGCACCGAGCCAAGCCATGGCAGCCCCACCACCACTATTCGGGTCGAGCCGGGCGAGTTAGTTGGTGGCTCCATTGCGTGCGGCCTGGCAGGCACCGTCATGCGATTTGTTCCCCCAGTTGCGGCACTAGCCAAGGGCACCGTATTCTTTGACGGCGATCCGCAGGCTCGGGTACGCCCAATGAATACAATTCTTGACGCGCTCCGCACCCTCGGAGTTGCAGTCTCCGGCGACAGTCTCCCTTTCACGGTGGAAGGCACCGGCGAGGTCTGCGGTGGTCTAGTCGAGATCGATGCCAGCGCTTCCTCCCAATTCGTCTCCGGGCTGCTGCTCGTTGGCGCTCGTTTCTCCGAAGGGCTAACCGTCCGGCACGTGGGCGGTCGCCTGCCGTCGATGCCCCATGTGGAGATGACCGTAGACATGCTGCGCCAAGCCGGGGTACGCGTGGACGCCACAGTTCCGAACGAGTGGCGGGTCTGGCCGGGGCTTATTGACGGCCAAGTCTGGGCCATCGAGCCTGATCTGTCGAACGCGACTCCGTTTCTCGCAGCTGCCGCCGTCACCGGCGGCCAAGTTGGAATCAGCCACTGGCCAATGCAGACGCATCAGGCTGGGGACGCAATTCGGGGAATCCTGGAGCAGATGGGTTGCACCACGGAGTTTCGCGCGAATGGTGCCGGGCACGATCTGGTCGTCACTGGCCCGCCTCGCGGTCAGCTCAAGGGCATCACCATTGATCTGTCCGATATCGGCGAGCTGACCCCAACCGTCGCGGCGCTGGCTGCGCTGGCCTCCACGCCAAGCCGTTTGGAGGGCATCTCCCACTTGCGCGGGCACGAAACGAACCGACTGTTTGCCCTGTCCACCGAGATCAATGGCCTGGGTGGCAACTGTACCGAAGTCCCCGATGGCTTAGTCATCGAACCGGCTCCGCTGGCCGGCGGTGTGTGGCACTCATACGCCGACCACCGGATGGCTACCGCGGGTGCGATCATCGGCCTCGTTACGGAGGGCGTGCTCGTAGAGGACATCCAGACCACGTCTAAGACTCTTCCCGGCTTCGAGCTCATGTGGCAGGCAATGATCGATGGGTAGCCGTCGCTACTTCGACGAATCCGACGTCCGCATTCGTCCGGGTCGCAAGGGCTCCCGCCCGCGAACGAAGGATCGGCCGACGCACGAGGACGCCCAACTCGGCATGGTAGTATCTAAGGACCGTGGACGATGGGGAGTGGTTCTGGACGGAGAGATCGAACCGGTCGTCTGCATGCGGGCCAAAGAGTTGGGGCGGACGAACATTGTGGTGGGCGATCGCGTCGGCGTAGTCGGCGACACCACTGGGCGTGCAGGTAGCCTCGCGCGCATCGTTCGGCTTGAGGAGCGGACCAGCGTCCTGCGCCGCACCGCCGATGACACTGACCCGTATGAACGCATTGTCGTAGGCAATGCTGACCAGCTGCTCATCGTCACTGCGGTGGCCGATCCCCCGCCGCGTGCCGGGTTCGTCGAACGAGCGCTGGTTGCGGCCTACGTAGGACACCTCAAGCCTGTGCTGTGCCTGACCAAGTCTGATCTCGCAGATCCGGCAACCTTTGCCGCCGAGTTCGCAGACCTCGACATCCCAGTGGTCATCGCGGGTGTGAACGACAACCTAGATGAAGTTCAAGGCATCGTTGCTGACAACGTCACCGCCCTGATTGGGCATTCCGGGGTAGGAAAATCAACCCTGGTCAACCGCTTGGTCCCCGATGCCGACCGCGCCACTGGCGCAGTATCGGGCGTCGGCAAGGGCCGGCACACCTCAACCCAGTCCGTGGCGCTGCGCTTGCCACAAGGTGGTTGGATCATTGATACCCCCGGTATTCGTTCCTTCGGCCTCGCACATGTAGATGCCGATACCGTGGTGGGTGTATTCGAGGATCTCGCAGAGACCGTCGAACATTGCCCCCGCGGGTGTTCCCATATGGGCCCGCCTGCTGACCCGGAATGCGCGCTAGATAGCCTCACAGGCGCTTCTTTGCGCCGTGCGCAGGCCGTACGCAAGCTCCTCGAAGCGCTTCGCTCCAACGATGACTGGGAGCTCGGAATAGAAAAGGACTAAGTCTGTGCCTCTCGAAAGCACCTCAATCAGTCGATTGTCCCTGTTCGCTGTGCTCACTGGCGCTCTCACTGGGCTCGCGGTAGCAGCGCTGAACTGGGCGGTTATCCTGACTGAACGCCTGGTGTTTGGCACAGACCATTTGGCCTCCCCTGATCCTACGTCTGTCGTATCGCCACTTCGGCTGGCGCTCACGCTGCTGGGACTCGGCTTCGTCTTGTCCTGGGCTTGGTTTCTGCTGAACAAGTATGGCGATGAACAAGTATCCGTCCCCGGCGCAATGGCCGGCCGGAAAATGCCCCTCGTGGCGACGTTAGCTTCCGCCTTCATTCAAGTGATGTCAGTGGCTGCTGGCGCTCCTGTAGGGCGCGAGAATGCACCTCGCATCGTCGGCGGGCTGTCTGCATCACGCCTCGCCGTGTGGCGACACTTGGACCAGCCATCGCGTCGCTTACTCATCGGCGCTGCCGCCGGTGCTGGTCTCGGCGCAACCTTTCACTTACCACTGGCGGGCGCAGTGTTCGCACTGGAGCTACTGCTCGTGGAAATGTCCGCGCAGGCGGTCATCACCGTGATGCTCACCTCTGCCACCGCCGCGGCCGTGACCGGAGCTTTCGTTACCCCGCACCCGGTTTTCCACAGCGTGGACGTTTCCGAGAATCTGCCGACGATCATCGTCGCGATCATCGTGGGCTTTTGCGCCGGGTTGCTCGGACACTTTTTTGGCAAGCTCGCCCGCATCGCGGTGCAGCGTCGCGCGACCGGCAAAGCTCTCTTGTGGCAGATGCCTGTGGGGTTCGCGGTCCTAGCAGTGATGTCCTATTTCGTGCCCGGGGTCAGCGCGAATGCCCGATTCACCACTGACACCATCCTCACCGCAGACAACGTCGCATTGGGCTTGATCCTGGTGGGTGTGCTGCGCGTGTGCGCAATCGTGCTGAGCTTCCGCGTCGGTGTCATCGGCGGTACTCTCACCCCGGCATTCGGCCTCGGGGCGATCTGCGGGGCGCTGCTCGGCATTGCTCTCGGACCGCTTTTCCCCGGTGTTCCCCTCGGAGCCTTCGCCGTGCTTGGGGGCGCAGCGTTCCTTTCAACGGCAATGGCTGCCCCACTCTTCGGCCTCATCGCAGCGATCGAATTCACGGACATGGCAGCCCAAGGCTACCTGCCCGTGTTCGTTGCAGTTGTAGCTGCCGCGCTGGCAGTACGTGCATGGGGCCTGCTTGTTAACGAAGAACAGCGGCTGGCCCCATTCACATCTGCACTATTTGTCGGCAATCGGCGTCGCTAAGCGCGACTAGCGACGTACCGGACGCATGAGCGCGTAACGGATCGCCTCGCCGACGCTCGGGCGCGCTTCCTTGAGCAGCTGCAGGCCCGGTACCAGGCCACGGCGCAAACCATGCTCATTCTTGCCCACATGCAGCTGAGCTTCCATTTCCGGAGTGAAGCCCTCTTCGGAACGCACCTCTGGCGCGTTAGAAGGATCGGCGGCCAGCATGGAGTTCGGCAGCGTGAGCTTGAGCAGGGTCTTTTGCACCTTGCCGAACTGCACAGGGAAGGAATCCGTGTTGTACGGCAGATCGAATTCCCGGGCGATCGCCTCAACTTGCTTACCCACCGCTGCGAGGCGGTTGGACGGCATGTTCGGGTACAGGTGATGCTCGATCTGGTAGTTCAGGTTGCCGGACAAGATGGTGAGGATCTTGCCACCACGGAAGTTCGCGGAACCCAGCATCTGACGCAGGTACCACTCGCCCTTGGTTTCGTTCTCCCACTGCGCCTTGGTAAAGGTCTCCACTTCATCTGGGAAGTGACCACAGAAGATCACAGCGTAAGACCACCAGTTGCGCACCAGGTTAGCGATCATATTCGCCTTCGCGGTGTGCAGGAAATTCGGGCCGGTGAGCGCTGGGTAGAGGACGTAGTCCTTCAGCACCTGGTTACGAACCTTGCCCATGGTCTCCCAGAATTTCGGTTTCGTCTCCTCCCAGGTCTGTTTACCTGCGAAGACGCGCCCGAGCTCGACGTCGTAGAACGCAATGGCCCACTGGAAGAAGGACGCCAGGAACGCGTTGGTCACCGGCTGGAAGGCGTGCATCGGGGTCCACTTGCGGTCACGGGTAACGCGGAGAATGCCGTATCCAACATCGTGGTCCATGCCCAGGATGTTGGTGTACGTGTGGTGCACGTGGTTGTGCGTGTGCGCCCACTGGGAGCTTGGGCAGTTCATGTCCCACTCCCACGTAGCGGAGTGGATGACAGGATCGTTCATCCAGTCCCACTGGCCGTGGATCACGTTGTGGCCGATCTCCATGTTCTCGAGGATCTTGGCCAGGCTGAGCAAGCCGGTGCCTGCCCAGAAAAATGGCTTCTTATGGCTGAGCAGGAGCAACGCACGACCGGTGAGTTCCGTGCCACGCTGTACCTTGATCAGGCCCTTGATGTACTTAACGTCGTTCTCGCCGAGGCTGGCTTCGACTTCCTGCTTGATGGCGTCGAAGCGACGGCCGATCTCTTCAATGTCTTCGTCGGTCAGATGGGAATACGCTTGAATGTTCTTGATAGCCATGTCAGTATCCTTACACGTCGAGGGTTAGGTCGCCACGCGCTACGCACACGCAGGTTCGGATGCGTTCGCCCAGTTCATGGGCTTCGCCGGTGGTCAGATTGTGCGCTGCGCCGTCCTTGATCGTCTGCACGCAAGTGTGACAGATGCCCATGCGGCATCCGAACGGCAGCTGAATCCCTTCGGACTCCGCAGCCTCGAGGATAGTGGTGGCGCCGTCTGCCTGAACTTGGCCTTTGGCGCCGAAGGTAATGAGACCTCCCTCTGCGTCCGAGGTGCGATCCAAGGTGAAGCGCTCAGTGCGCAGCTCGTGACGCTTTTCGACGCCCTCGTCCCACCACTTTGCCAGTGCCTCCAGCATCTCTCCCGGCCCGCAAGCGAAAGGAGCACGCTCCGCATAATCCGGGACCAGGTTGCCAACTTCTTCCGGAGTGACGCGCCCTTGCTCCGAAGTAATTCGCAGGTGGCAGGTGAGGCCTGGCACCTGGCGTAGCTCCTCAATGAACAGTGCGTCCTGTTCGGTACGCGCCGAATACACCAGTACTGCGTCGTGATTCGGGGAGCGCAGCTCTAGAGCGCGGATCATAGCCACGATCGGGGTGATACCGGTGCCCGCAGCCAGGAAGAGCAGCTTTTCCGGGATCGGATCAGGCAGGTGAAAATCGCCGGCAGGGCGCGCGATGCGCACGTTCATGCCTGGTTGAGCGCATTCGACGAGGTGCTCGGACAGCCTTCCCCCCTGCTGTGCCTTGACCGTAATACTAAATAGCTTATCCGCGCCTGAGACATTTGTGAGAGAATAGCTACGCCAAACATAGCGCCCGTTCACTTGTACGCCAACGCCGATGTACTGTCCCGGCGCGAAGTCGACGGGAACGCCCCAGCCAGGGGTAACATCCAAACTGATCGTATCGTTATTGTGCTTGGTTACCTTGACAACTTTTCCGCGCAGCTCGCGGGTACTCCACAGCGGATTGAGCAGGGCGGTGTAGTCATCTGGCAAGAGCGGAGTAGTCCACGCTTTGAGTGCGGTGCGTACGCCCGCCAATGCATCTAGAGTGGTTTTCATATCTCTCTTCGTTTCGCTAGCAACACCTTAAGGTACGGTTGCGTAGCTTACGCGTGCGTAGGTTGGGTTGGCAAGTGCAACACAAAAACTCCCACGACTTTTTGGGCCGAGGAAGTTTTATCAAGGAGAATCGTTACAGCAGGTCAACTAGGAACGGCAGTTCGACTGTGTCGTACCATGCCAAGAAGTTCTCATCGGCATCTCCGACGGTCAGCTCGGCATCTTCGTCACCGAGATCGGCAGCGTCGATCGCGGCAATAGCAGCGGCCGTTGCCTGCTCAGAAGTCTCGATATCTACATGCAGCGCGGCGATCTCTTCGAAGCCGATGCGCGCTGGGCTGATCTTCACCACGGCCTCACCCTGCTCCGGCGCAAGTTCGATACGAGAATCATCTAGGTCAGCGGTGATAACAACACGGCGGTGCGGAAATTTCTCTTCATCACCAATCGCGAGCAGGCGCAGCGAAGCCCGTGCGGCCTCAATGAAAGCAAAGTGAGCGAATTCTTCTTCGTCTCCATCCTCAAAAAAGTCCACCAACGCGGGGGTAACAGCAAAGCCCCATCCCGATCGAGCTGAAAAGGAGTCGGTTTCCTTTAGCTCGCGAAGTATGGAAAACGTTGCCGGAAAGTACACCCGCATCTAGAACTCCCCTTCCAGGCCAAACAGCCCGGCGATCTCCACGACTGCGCGATCAAACTGTTGATAGTAGACGCCAACAAGGCCGGCTTCTACCGCTGCGCGGACGTTGAGAATGGAATCGTCGACAAGCACGCAATCCCGCATTGGCAGGTCAATGGCCTCGGCCGCGGCCTGAAAAGCCTCTTCGCTTGGCTTTTCCGCATCGATCTCGCCGGAGAGAACCACGGCGTCCACAAATTCGCCACGCTGCCATTCACGGATTGGATCTGCGCCAGGGCCACCTGGATCATTGGAGAGGATGGCAGTCGCAACGCCTTCGCGCTTGGCAGCGGCTAGCAAATTTCGCCAGCGACGCTGATCTTCTTCCATACCGTCCAGGACACCGACATAATCGACGATTAAACCTCGCACGCTCTTACTTCCCGCTTCCTTTGGTTGATTCTCACTCGACGAAAATACTAATCCATGGCACACTGCTATCAAGCGACAGCCACTGCGTCACCAATTCTTCCACAGCCCATGACCTTTCGGCGGGTCGCAGACGACCTCGGGTGCCACGTCTCAAATCGAAGGACACCCCCCTTGCTTCGCGCCATCCCGGGATACAGCCACCTGAAGTGCCTATCCCCATCCAGCCAACGCACCGCCATGTCCGCACCACGGTCATCGCCTGACGCTTCCCTACGGGCCTGCATCCAGATCGCCCTCGACGTCGCCTGTGGTGTACGACCAACGGCATCACTCCAGCGCCCCACCTATGACGGTCAAGTGCGCATTCATGTTCGCGCCTATCTAAAGGCTCACACCCTTCGCGGGCCGGTAGCACTGCAGCATATCGACGTACGCCTCGTTCCACCGCCACCTGTCACCGACCCGTTCGCCATCCGCATCTTGGAGGCGGCCGAGGTCGTAGGTACCTACTCGGTGTCAGGAAAGGCAAAGGCGTTTGCCACCCGGCTTGAATTACCGGAAGGCAAACGCCAATGGATCATGCGAACCCTGCGCCTGTTCTAGAAAACTAGACCTCTTCTGGGCCGAAGGTACGCATCTGGTCCGGACGTGGACCCGATTTTGCCCCGAGATCTTCGGCATCGATCTTGCCATCGCGGTTGACGTCAACGGTGCCCGCAGCTTCAGCCTGAGGTACGAACTGCTTGCGAATGAGGAACAGTTGGCGGACAGTCTCTTCCTTGATGCCGTCCTTCATGGCGTTGAACATGTCGCCACCTTCGCGCTGGTACTCGACCAGTGGATCGCGCTGGGCCATGGCACGCAGGCCGATGCCCTCCTTGAGGTAGTCCATCTCGTAGAGGTGCTCGCGCCACTTGGTATCCACCACATTCAGAATGGCAACGCGTTCGATGCTGCGCATCTGGTCCTCGCCGCCGATGGCGGACACCTTGTCTTCCATGTCGGCGTACAAGGTGCGGGCATCCTTCAGAATCGCTTCGCGCAGATCCTTGGCGGAGAGTTCTCCGGCAGCACCGTACTCGGTGCCGTCAACGAGAGACTGCCAGGTCATGGATGGGCTGTACAGACTCTCCAGAGCGTTCCAGAGTTTTTCAAGATCCCAGTCCTCCACATAGCCATTGGCCGTGGCGTGATTGACGTAGTCCGTGATCGTATCGTCGATCATGGACTGGATCTGCTTGGAAACATCGGCGCCCTCAAGCACAGAGCGACGCTCAGCGTAAATCACCTTGCGCTGCTCGTTCATCACCTCGTCGTACTTCAGGACGTTTTTACGCATTTCAAAGTTCTGCGACTCTACCTGGGTCTGTGCATTCTTCACCGCGTTAGACACCATCTTGGAATCGATCGGCTGGTTATCTGGGATATCCAGCCGATTCATGGTGTTTTCCAGCATTGGGCCGACGAAGCGGAGCATCAGGTCATCACGCATGGACAGGTAGAAACGGGTTGCACCCGGGTCACCCTGACGCCCTGATCGACCGCGCAGCTGGTTATCGATACGGCGGGAATCATGGCGCTCGGTGCCCAGCACGTACAGACCGCCGGCATCGCGAACCTTTTCCGCAAGCTCTTCGGAGCGCTTCTTCACGCGGACGATTTCCTCGTCCCATGCAGCTTCGTACTCTTCCGGCTTCTCAACT
Source organism: Corynebacterium kalinowskii (assembly GCF_009734385.1). Taxonomy (NCBI): domain Bacteria; kingdom Bacillati; phylum Actinomycetota; class Actinomycetes; order Mycobacteriales; family Corynebacteriaceae; genus Corynebacterium; species Corynebacterium kalinowskii. The sequence continues at coordinate 1,903,691 of NZ_CP046452.1, forward strand.
GGGTCCAGGCCACGCTCGCGCAAGTTGATGTCGGCGAGGATGTCGGGGTTACCGCCCAGCACGATGTCGGTACCGCGTCCAGCCATATTGGTGGCCACCGTGACAGCACCAGGTAGACCAGCCTGTGCGACGATCTCTGCTTCCTTCTCGTGGTGCTTAGCGTTCAGCACATTGTGCTTGATGCCCTTGGCCTGCAGCAGGCGGGACAGGTACTCGGAACGCTCCACGGAAGCAGTACCGACCAGCACTGGCTGGCCCTTTTCGACGCGCTCGGAAATGTCATCAACGACCGCGGCGAACTTCGCTTCCTGCGTCTTGTAAATGAGGTCAGTGAGATCCTCACGCTGATTCGGACGGTTGGTCGGAATCGGCATCACATCAAGCTTGTAGATCTGGTGCAATTCGGACGCCTCGGTCTCAGCGGTACCGGTCATGCCGGCCAGCTTGCCGTAGAGACGGAAGTAGTTCTGCAGGGTGACCGTAGCGAGGGTTTGGTTCTCGCTCTTGATCTCCACATTTTCCTTGGCTTCAATGGCCTGGTGCATGCCCTCGTTGTAACGACGACCATCGAGAACGCGACCGGTAAATTCATCCACAATCATCACTTCGCCGTTGCGGACGATGTAATCCTTGTCGCGGGTGAACAGCTCCTTCGCCTTAATGGCGTTGGTCAGGTAGCTGACCAACTGGGAGTATTCCGGCGCATAAAGGTTAGAAATGCCAAGCTGATCCTCAACGTAGGCAACTCCCTCTTCCTTCACACCTACAGTCCGCTTGCGCTCGTCTACTTCATAGTGGATGTCGCGCTGCATGCGAGGCACGATGGTTGAGAATGCGGTGTACCACTCGGATGAACCGTCAGCAGGACCGGAAATGATGAGCGGGGTACGAGCTTCGTCAATAAGAATCGAGTCAACCTCGTCCACGATGGCGTAATGGTGACCACGCTGCACCAGGTCGTTCAAGGAATGCGCCATGTTGTCGCGCAGGTAATCAAAACCCAACTCATTGTTGGTGCCGTAAGTGATGTCCGCGTTATAAGCCGTGCGACGCTGCTCCGGCGTCATGTTGGACAAGATCACATCGGTCTTCAGCCCGAGGAAGCGGTGCACACGGCCCATCCACTCCGCGTCACGCTTGGCCAAGTAATCGTTCACGGTGACAACGTGAACGCCCTTGCCTTCCAAAGCGTTGAGGTAGGCCGGAAGAACACAGGTCAGGGTCTTACCTTCACCGGTGCGCATCTCGGCAACGTTGCCGAAGTGCAAGGCAGCGCCACCCATAACCTGAACGTTGTAGTGCTTCTGACCAAGAACTCGCCAGGATGCCTCGCGAGCAGTCGCAAACGCTTCAAGCAACAGGTCATCGAGCTTCTCGCCCTTTTCGACTCGTTCCTTGAACTCCGCGGTCTTCGCCTTTAGTTCTTCGTCGGTAAGCGCAGCGTACTCATCTTCCAAAGTGAGAACTTGATCGGCGATGGCGGCAAGGCGCTTGATCGCGCGCCCCTCACCGACGCGGAGAATCTTGGACAATCCAAACACTGGCACTGATCCTTACAAATGTAGGTAGGCAACAAAAGACAAATCTCCAACCATTCTACGCACAGACGCACCCCGTGGAGCATTCCCGGTGGTTTTAGTTTCGCCTAGTACCACTACGAAAATGCCCCCGACCGCCGTGCTGGGCCAGGGGCATGTGGAACGCAGATGAAGAATTTACTTCTCTTCTTCCACCAGTTCGATCAGACCGTAATCAAAAGCATGACGACGGTAAACGACGGATGGACGACCGGTTTCCTCATTCACAAAGAGGTAGAAGTCGTGACCGACGAGTTCCATCTCAGACAGTGCATCATCGACGGACACCGGAGCAGCGGAGTGCTGCTTGGTGCGGACGATCTGGCCAGGAACAACATCCTGCACCTTGTCTGCGTATGGATCAACATCGAACTCGCCGACTGCATCCTGGGACTTCTTTGCTTCTGCAACCATTTCAGCAGCCATCTCGCCAGCACCCAGTGGTGCGCGGTGGCCGGAACGGCTGATTTGACGACGCACCTTCACCTTGCGCAGGGAGCGCTCCATCTTGGCTAGTGCGGTTTCCAGTGCGGCATAGAAGCTGTCTTCCTTAGCTTCTGCGCGAGCGATGTGTCCCTTGCCAGTGGCGGTGATCTGAATGCGATCGCTCTGGGCTTCTCGACGTGGGTTTGGCTCATGCTGAAGCTCCACGTGGAAGAACGTCAGGGTCGGGTCAAGGCGCTCGATCTTAGCGAGCTTAGACTTGACGCGTTCCGCGAAGTGATCGGGCACCTCGACGTTGCGGCCAGTGATGTTGAACTGAGCGCGCAGGACGTCGTTGTTCTCAGCAGGTGTAGTCACTTTGCTTTACCTCCCGGTATCAGCCACCGCACAATGTGAGCGGGATTACTCACAACGTCCACGGTGACGCTTATCTTGCTACACCCCTGATTTTACATCTGGTAATAACCATTCCGCCATGACCCCTCCCCAAAGCAATACATATCACGCAACACAAATGACCAATGCGCCGGCTACCTGCACATTTGCCGCAAAAAGTACCGAAGCGGTCTCAGCGAGGGTGGAACCAGTGGTCACAACATCATCGACCAGCAGCACAGGTGCTGGCGGAATTCGGTCCAATATCACCTTGCCCGCCAGGTTCCTCCGACGAGCCGAAGCCGACAAACCAACGGACTCCCCCACCTGTGATCCATGGCGAACACAGCCGGCTACCCGCAGCCCGCTGGACTTCGCCACAGCGGTGACAGGGTCACCACCACGCAACCGAGCCGACGCACTCTTCGTCGGCGCTGGAACTAGCGTGAGCGACTCTGGCTCCGGAAGCTCTCCGCGCGCAGCCAAGTGCTCGATTCCAGAACCCAGCACTGCCCCGAGATACGCGGGTATGTCGCGCCGTCCCCGTTCCTTCATCCCCAGCACCACCTCGCGGTGCACCCCGGAATAGGGACCTAAGGCCCACACCGGAATATGCGGATCAACGGGAGTGAAGATTCGGCGGGGTGGCCGGGCTAGGTGGCGTCGACAAGCACTGCACAGTGCGCGTCCTGCTGCTCCGCACCCCGCGCAGTGCTTCGGCAACAGCAACTCGATCATTTTGCCACGATCGGGGCCGCTCGCTGCCCCTGCAGTGCTGGCACCTCGCGCCAAAACGCGACGCCAGTGGTACTGATCGGCAGCTGAAGAACTGCTCGAGAATCGGTGATGTACACAGTGGACGAGCTTGCAGAGATCGCTACCACTGGAGCCGTCACATTGCCCGAAGGCAGCGGAGTCAGGCCCGAGCCATCCGACTGAATCTGCCACACCGGGGTTTCAGGAGTCGAGGTTCCTACCAGCAGGGACCCGTCGATCTTCCAATCGACCGTCAGCGCCGTACCCGCAATCGCTGGTGCGATTTCACGAACGTTGGTCAGTTTACGGTTCCCGGCGTTAGGCCGTTCGACAGTGGCCAGATAGACCCGACCATTGATGATGAAGGCACATCGCACGCCCGTCGGCGACAGGCGAAGCACCGAAATCAATCCTTCATAACCTTCTAGCTCGCTCGTATCTACCTCCGTGTGCGAGAGATCCCCGCTGGTGGTCGAACGTGCGACTCTGGCCACCTTGCGGCCATCCAGAACGGTCCAGACGGCGTTGCCACTGTTTTCGAAAGTCGGGGTAGACAAAGTTTTCGCTTCGACGCCACGACGCCCTTGCTCACCAATCTTGCCTAGGAGCAACGTGGCTCGGCGATCTGGTTCTTCACCCGTCGACTGCACCGCGGCAACCAGCCCCGTACCCGCTTCAAAGTCAGCAGACGAGATGCCGGAGACCTCTCCCCACTCTCCGGCCAGTGGCACTGCCCGCTCACCCTCTACTGACTTGATTTTGCCGTCAGCCAGGGCATACAGCGGCGAGGCTGCGCCCGCTGAGGCCCCCGGGTTGTACTCGGCTACTTGTTCAACGGTCAGGAACTCAGAGTTTTCAACGATCGGCGTGTTATCGATCTCGATCTTGTACGGCCCTGGCACACCCGCTTTCGCCAACGTCCAGACAACCTGCGCAGCGAAGCGATACCGCCCCTCGGCGCTGAGGTCACCGAACCCAGAGAAGGAGTACACCCCTGAGTTGAATCCAGAAAACGTCGCTCCCGGCGGCACATACGTCTTCACACCAGGACGCAGCACCGGTTGTGGCCCTTCTACCAGCAGCGAGAGCAGTGCCGTGTTGAGCGAAGAGTTTCCGCTATACACCCATCGCCGGTCGATCACTAGGTCGTTGTCGGTCGGGTCCATGAAGTACAGCGCGTAGGGTTGGTAGTTGTTGCGCAGCTCGGTGTGCTGGACAGCCACGCCGGGTGGCAGGTTACTGATCCGCCACTGTCCATCACGTTTTTCGACGTCAATAGTCGCCTCATACTGACCGTGCTCCGGCTGATACACGCCCCCGACTCCGATCGATCCGACTACCGGGCCACGCACGCTGTAGGAAATTTTCTGATCGCTTGCACCCGGCAATGAGTTAACGTCGATGCGATCCAAGACCAGCATGCCGGTCTGGGAATCCCAGGACTTAGCAGCCTCAGGTGTGAGATACTGGCGAGCCGCTTGGTGCCGCTGGATTGGCTTCACAGAATTAGTGAAGAAGTCACGCACCAACAGGTCCGGTTCTTGGCCAGGATAAGGACCAGCGTTCTCTACCCCCTGTGCTGCGGGTTCGAATGTACGCAGGGCCTGCGGGCTCGATGAGCTGGGGATGGTTGTGCAGGATGCCAAAGTCAGTCCCGCAATGGTTACTGCGGCCAGGATCTTAGTGTTCATCGAGGATCACCCCATCGGTTTTTACTGGTTGTGCTTCCGGAAGTTCCTGCACCGCATCGGGGTATGTCAATGAAATGGGGCTTTCGTTGAAGTGCTGCTTCGCTACCTTGGGCAAAGTGAGACGAAACCTAGAACCAATTCCCATTTCGCCGGAGGCCTCGAGGCGTCCCCCGTGGAGGCGAGCGTCTTCAGAGGCGATGGCTAGACCAAGTCCGGTGCCTCCAGAGTGCCTCTTGCGGGATGGGTCGGCGCGCCAAAATCGATTGAATACCAGTTCTTCCTGACCAGGTTTGAGGCCCACGCCGTGATCGGTGACAGCGATAGCCACGGCGTCTTCGTTAGTCCGCAACACCACGTTTACCGGTTTGCTTTCGGAGTGGTCAATGGCGTTGGCGAGCAGATTGCGCAGAATACGCTCGATGCGACGCGAGTCGATGACCACGTTCACCGGCTCATCCGGCAGATCGAAGGAAACCGGGACATCCAGCTTCTCAGAGAGGTGTTCGACTTGCTGCCAGGCTGCTTGCAAGGCACTGCGAATATCAACGCGTTCCTCGGATAGGTCGGCGACGCCTGCATCGTGACGAGAAATTTCGAGCAGATCGGCGAGCAGAGACTCAAATCGGTCAAGCTCGCGGATCATAAGCTCAGAGGCGCGCTTGATGTAAGGATCCGAATCATCCACATTGTCAGCGATCATGTCGGCTGCCATGCGGACGGTTGTCAGTGGGGTACGCAGCTCGTGCGACACATCGGAGGTGAACTGGCGCTGCAGGTCACCGTATTCCTCTAGCTGGTCGATTTGCTTGGATAATGACTCCGCCATGGAGTTGAAGCTGTTAGCCAACCGGGCCATTTCGTCCTCGCCCTCGACCACCATGCGTTCGCGACGATGACCGGCGGCAAAGCGTTCGGCAATCCGGCTGGCGGAACGTACTGGCGCTGTGACTTGCTGGGTGAGCAACCAGGCGATTGCGACGATCAAGACGAGCAAGACAACGCCACCTGCGGAAAACAGGCCCTTGATCAGCGCGAGAGTGGCTTCTTCATTCGACAGTGGCATGACGAGATATACCTGCAGCCCGGCGATGTCGGAGTCAGTTGGCGAGCCGATAACCAGAGCCTTATAGAGTTCGCCCTGCGAGTTGTTCAAAGTGGCGAACTGGTAGGACACTTGCCCTTGCGAGACGAAGTGATGCAGCCGATCGGGAATTTCGAACCCTTCTGGGGACGTAGTCGTTGTCCCATCCGGATTTTCCACCACCAGCACCGGCTCATAGGTTGAATTCGGCCCCGATGACGCCACCATCCCTAAGTTGATCAGCGTCGCTCGTGCAGAATTTAGTCGCGCTTGCAGCGAGTTCGAGGAGTCCGACGTAGCGATTTGCTTCTCGACGGCCACCCGCGCGCGATCAACTTCGCTATCAGCGGTTTCAAGCTTTGAGTCAACGAGTCGCTGCGCGACAATGCTGATCAGCGTGAGTCCTAGAAACAACACCACGATCGTGGTGGAAACCAGGATGGAGCCGATCACTCGAACTTGCAGGGAGGTACGCCAGCTATCGAGCATCCGCTCCCACGTGTGGCGGGCAGAAGTCATAAGTGAGGAGGACTAGTCGTTGTGGCCAGTCTTGTACCCAACGCCGCGGACAGTGAGCACGATTTGTGGATTCTCTGGATCCTTTTCGATCTTGGCACGCAAGCGCTGGACATGAACGTTCACCAAACGGGTATCGGAGGCATGTCGGTAGCCCCAGACCTTTTCGAGCAGCTCCTCGCGGGTGAAAACCTGGCGGGGCTTGCGTGCCATCTCCAACAGCAAATCAAACTCGAGCGGGGTGAGCTGAATTTCATCATCACCACGACTAACAAGGTGACCGGGGACGTCGATCGTGAGGTCACCAACCTCGATGAGCTCGCTCGGCTCTTCATCCGTACGGCGCAGGCGAGCGCGAATCCTAGCAACCAGCTCTTTGGGCTTGAAAGGCTTGCTCACGTAGTCATCGGCGCCAGACTCCAGACCAAGTACGACATCAACCGTGTCCGTCTTCGCGGTGAGCATCACAATGGGAACCATCGACTCTTGGCGAATAGCTCGACAGATATCCACGCCATTCATCCCCGGAAGCATGAGGTCAAGCAGGATTAGATCCGGTTGTTCGCGCTGGAACGTGGCCACAGCTTCGCTGCCGTCCATTACTGCGACGGTGTCAAAGCCCTCGGCTTGGAGGACGATGGTGAGCATCTCGGAGATGGCTGGATCATCATCCACCACGAGAATTTTCGCATTAGTCATTGCAACCTCATTGCTGTGCTACTGGCTATCAATTATTCGATAATCGTCCATCATAGGTTCTTTTGTGCCTGGATGCGCGTGATGATTCGCTCCGCCAATGATGACACGTCCTCATTTGGCTGTGCGACAATCCACTGGCCAGCCCATGATGTGGCCGCCAGTCGTCGATAAGCCTCGCACGTCCGGGCCTGCAACCCGCCGTCAGTCTCGTATGCGTCTTTCGCGCGGGAAGCATCGGCCTCAGCCCGCTTTTCGGCGCGCTCGGCAGCTACTTTCACTGGTGTATCGAGGAGTACCTGAAGATCCGGCTGAGGTAATCCGAGATCACCAAATTCGAGGTCAAACACCCACTGCACTACTGATTCATCTTCAGTCCGGGCCCAGCTATAGGCCGCATTCGAAGCGACGTAGCGGTCGAGCAACAAAATCTCATCGCGGCCCGAGGCAGCGCGCAGCTTTTCGACGACCCCATGCCGATCCAACGCGAACAACGTGGCCATCGCATAGGCACTGTTGGTGAGATCACCCATTTCCAGACGCAAAGCGCGGGCAGCCAGCTGTGCATGGATCGACTCTTCGTAGCGTGGAAAAGCGAGTCGGTCCGCACTGATGCGTTCGGTCAGGGCACGAGCGAGAGTGTTCTTGCCGGCACCGTCGATACCCTCAATAGAAATAATCACGCGTGTGCTGCTTAGTTAAGAGCCTCGAGGTAGACCTCGAGGTCTTCTTCAGTGTCTACTTCTTCAAGAATTGCGCCTGCGCGTTCGCGCAGCAGCTCGGATCCAGATCCTGCCAATTGACGCACGAATGGATAATTCTCCGCGATTTCTCCTGCAGTAAATGGCGCACCCGCCCAAATGGCAGCAATGGTGGCTGCAAGGTGGCCGTTGGCGGTTTCCTCTTCGTTCACGGCCTTGCCACTAGCTACCAGGGCGACCGCATCCTCTACCGCTTCGACAATGTCTTCAGAATCAAGACTTGCCATTTCGTCAAGGAAGTCAGCATTGTTCTCGTCCGCAAAAATTGCGATGTCCCAGGCTCCCATGTCTCTCCTGCTATTTAAGGGCCCGCTACGCAGGCCGAGGCTATTGGTGTGCTTCGTAGATCCGACAGTCACTTACTAGGTTTACTTGGATTGCGCGCGCTGCGCCACTACTGCCCCTAGCTGGAGCGCACAAGCGCGCTAATTAGGGAAAAGCCGAATGGATTGAGAAGTTTTTGGCTCGAAATCTTTCGTTGAAAGATATGTCATGCTATGGTCAGCGTTGTTATAGATTCGTTACGAGTAAAGATACTGTAACTAATCTGCCCTCCCCCACGATCACATGAGTAGAACGCCTACTCAGCGCGCTTTTTGATCTCTCTGAAGGAGAACGGCACTTGAAGAAACAGACCCGAGGTTTCGTGGCGTTCGTGGCATTTGGCTGCGTCACGGCTGGTGCCGTGGGCTGGGGTGTGTGGCTGAACTCAACACCTGAAAGTGCCCGCGCCACGGGAGAATCTCCGTATTCCCGAACTGTTTCGTCAGGTACTGACCGCCCAAACTCCACCACCCTGACCACGGCGTCCGCTCCTTCAGTTCCAGTTCCTTCTTCAGATGTGAACAAACGACCTGCTCAGCAGGCCCAGGTGTCGGAGTCTGATCCGTTCTTGGCTCCTAATGCCTTCATTCCAGAGGATTCCGTAATCGCGGCGCAGCCGACCAGGGTGTACGCTCCAGCGACATCCGCCACGACGCAGAGCACCGCACCGGCAGGTAGCCAAACCACACGGACTTCGGCATCGCCAACTCAAACCAATGGCTCCGGATCAACTTCCGAGCCGTCCGCGACAGTTACCACTTCAAATGAGCCTGAGGCTCCTGCAACTTCAGTCGTTGCACCGCCAGCCACCGAGCCGTCTGTCACCGAGACTCCGGCCATCACATCGCCAGTCGCTGAGCCACCGGTTACCGAGGTTCCCACCTCAGTTCCGGAGCCAACTCCGACGGGAACTCCGGTATCTCCGCCAACTCTGATTCAGCCGGAGCCTACCGCTGAGGTCACCACCACAACTGGCCCTACGGAACCATCCCCCATCAGTCCGGGTGGAACAAATGGGACCACGACCAGCGAGCCAGTGCCTACCACTACTTCGCCCGCCATGGGAATCGGTGCGGGCTCTGGTTCGGGCATGGCAGAACCCACTCCAATAGATGCGAATCCAACGTCAACCGTAACTTCCACGCCCGTTAGTATCGACCCCCTAGCGAGCACCGCTGGTACGGTTTGATCAGCTAGACCGTAGCTACAAACACTGTGGCATCGGCGGCAGCGAGACGCACTTCAGGATCGCCCGCTGGAATCCATACGGCTTCGCCGGCGCGCGCGTGCACCTGGCGACCGTCACAGGTCAAATCCGTGCCCCCTTCAGTCACCAGGATGATGGCAGGACCATCCGCATTGAAGATTGCGCCTTCACTTAGATCCCACTTCGTCAGTGAAAACTCAGTGATGGGAGTTGGGAATTCCACGTTCCGGCCTCGAATGATCGGGCGTACTCGTGGATCTTCCAAGGACTCAAACTCGAGGACTCGCACCAATTCCGGCACGTCCACATGCTTAGATGTCAACCCACCACGAAGTACGTTGTCCGAATTGGCCATGATCTCCACGCCCAAGCCCTTGACGTAGGCATGCAGCTGTCCCGCATCAAGGTATAAGCCCTCGCCTGGCTGAAGCGTGAACTTGTTCAGCAGCAATGCGCCCAGAACGCCCACGTCGTATGGATATCGCTGATGGAGCGCCACCACATTAGCTAGTTCTTCACGCATCCACTGTGGAAGGTCCGTGCGTGCAAGTGCCAAAGCGGCCGAGGTGACGATGTCGTCAATAAGCTTCGTACGGCTCGCACTTGGAATGGTGATCCAGGTGGTAAACAACACTCGTAGATCGGTGGATTCACGCGCTTCAGAGCGGTCGAGCATTGCCAAATAGCGCTCGATCTCGGCACAGTGCAGCTCGTCAAAGAGCTCCAAAGTCTTGGCCAGCGGCCTGAAACCCGCCATAGCCTCAAACTCAGTGAGCGCTACGATGAGCTCCGGTTTGTGGTTGGCGTCTTTGTAATTGCGATAGTCAGCTGCCACGTCAATGCCCTGTGCATTCTCGCGTGCGTAGCCTTCTTGCGCCTGGCTCAGTGACGGGTGCGCCTGCAGGGAAAGCGGCTCGGCGGCAGCCAGGATTTTCAGCAGAAATGGCAGATTGTCACCGAAGCGCTTTCTGACGCGCTCACCGAGGTGGAAAGCTGGGTCAGCAGCGATGAGTTCGATGAGTTCCTGATCGCCAATGGTGGCAGAAGCTGCGGGATGTGCGCCGAACCAGAGCTCTGCTTCCGGCTGCAATGATTCCTCTTCCCCTCTGAGGTTCGCGATAAGTTCGCGGGAACCCCAAGGGTAGTTTCGTATTCTGCCCGTCAGCAGTTCCATCAAAAACTCCTTTTTAAACCACGGCTGCGGCTAGACCTCTCACCGTCAGTCGCAGAATGTTCTCAAGCGTCAACTCGTCGCTGTCCGCGCTTTGAGCGATCGAGTGAGGGAGCTTACTCTCCTGCTGCGCCCAGACAACGATCCTTAAGGGTATCATTGAACTAGAGCTTTCATCGACCGGATCAAAGAAAATGTTGGTCTCGCTCTGAGCGAAATTCGGTAGTGACGCGTGCAGCTCTTCCAGCTCGAGAGCCGAGCTGACTACCCCTTTGCTCGTCCACCAAGTTGCGATCAATGCAGCTAACGCCGCTGACCTTCCAGACATACCCGCGTGAATGATCCGACCATCAACGGCATAATTTTGCAGCTGTCGAGCAGCGTTGACCAGATTATCTCGCTCTGGGGACACCGCCAGAAGTTCCTCATCCACCGCCGCAGCGGCGAGGTCAAGATTTTCGGCCACTGCTTGCTCAGGGCTGGTCAACGGGCCAACGAGGGCGAACATCGTCGCTATAACTGCTGCCGGCGAGCCACCTGCCGCTGTGGGAGGCACCGGAACAATCACTGTTCGCGCCGGAGCCTCCGCACGCAGCGGACCTTGAGGGGGAGCTAGGAGAACGGTCACTGCGCCGCGACTGTCCGCAGCATGCAGGCAGCGCTCCTGTCGGGTGACGCTTTTCGACGACGCCATCAGCACCACATCCAGCGCCCCGGCAAAACGTGGAAGTTCATCCACTACGACAATCGGCAGCGGTGCTGGTTCGAGCAGCGCACAGGCGAGGCGGGCTGCAGCCCGCGAGATTTCATCGGCGACGATCACTATGAGGCTCCGCGGGCTCAGCGCAGCAATGTCAGAACTAACACCGTCGTCGATGAGGCTGCGGGCGCCTCGAATGAAAGCCCCCTCGTGGGCAATGTCAAAGAATCGCACCGCGTTTCGGTCGTACATTGCGCTCCCCTTCTGTGGAGTCTTAGGCCCGGATAACGGACAGCACTTCGGCGCTGAGTGCGTCTACTTCCGCGCGAGTTGGCGCCTCGGCATTGAGACGAAGCAACGGCTCAGTATTGGAAGCGCGAACGTTGAACCACGCCTTAGTTCCCTTGAGCTCCACGGTGACGCCATCAAGACGGTCGATCTTCTCAATCCGATTTGCAAAGTGATCAAGTACGGCCTGAGTGCGTTCCTCCTGGGCGGCCTTGGAAGCCAGCTGGGAATTAATTTCTCCAGAGGCTTCGTAGCGGTCGTACTTGGCCATCATTTCGCTCAACGGCTTGGCTTGGCCTCCCAAGGCGGCGAGGACGTGCATCGCTGCCAGCATGCCGGAGTCGGCGTTGAAGAATTCGGTGAAGTAGTAGTGCGCGGAGTGCTCACCACCGAAAACGGCTCCCGCGGAGGCCATGGTGGCCTTGATGAAGGAGTGGCCGACACGGGTGCGCACTGCCTTACCACCGTTTTCCGCGATGATCTCCGGGACTGCCTTGGAGGTGATGAGGTTGTGGATGATCGTCGCTCCAGGCTTTTCAGCAAGGTAGCGCTCGGCCACAATTGCGCAGACGGCGGATGGGCTTACCGGTTGGCCAAGTTCGTCGATGACGAAGCAGCGGTCTGCGTCACCGTCAAAGGCCAGTCCAATGTCAGCCTTGGTGTCCAACACGAACTTCTGGAGATCTACCAGGTTCTTCGGGTCCAGGGGGTTGGCTTCGTGGTTCGGGAAGGAACCGTCTAGTTCGAAGAAGAGTGGTTCGATCTCGAGTGGGAGGTTCTTCAGTACGGCAGGCACGGTATGGCCGCCCATGCCGTTGGCAGCATCGACTGCGACCTTCAGCGGGCGGATTCCGGAGAGATCAACCAGTTCGCGCAGGTATTCGCCGTAGCCTTCGAGGCAGTCATCCTCCGTGAGGGTGCCTCGGGCACCGTCGAAGCCCGGCACGCCAGCGACGAGGTCGTCGATGATGGTGGCCAGGCCGGATTCCTGGCCCACGGGACGAGCGCCGGAGCGGCACAACTTGATGCCGTTGTATGCGGCCGGGTTGTGGGAAGCGGTGAACATGGCACCGGGGCAGCTTCGCACTCCAGAGGCGTAATACAACTGGTCCGTGGAAGTAAGTCCCAGCATGACTACGTCTACGCCTTGCTCCAGCACGCCGTCGGCGAATGCCCGTGCAAGTCCGGGGCCGGACGCCCGCATATCGTGTCCGATGAGTATCTGGGTGGCTTCCTCGGAGCGCATCAGTCGGCCGAAGGCCGCACCGGTGTCACGCATAAAGTCGGCATCGATCCCTTCGCCGACGATGCCACGAACGTCATAGGCCTTAATTACAGCTTCGACCGCTTCGCGGCTACGGGGTGTGGCAGTGCGCATTAACCTTCTCCTAGATAGTTACGATGAGTAGCTACCTATTCTAGATCAATCCTCGTCATTAACGACGTACAGATGCGCCCGACGCCTGCCTTTTTCCTCCTGCTTGCGCTGGGAGCGGTGGATTGGATGGTTCTGGGTAGGTTCGTCGACTACCAACCCAGAGGACTGACTTCCGGCCTCACGCACTGCCTTGGCAAGTGCGGTCAGATCGTCATCATCTTCATCGCGATCAATTTCGGCAACGCGCAGCATGTTCCAACCGAGCGGTGCGGTGATCTTTGCGGCGTGTTCTTCGCATAGATCCCAGCTGTGCGGTTCGGAAGCTGGTGCGAGTGGGCCAATGACAGCGGTAGATTCTGCGTACGCGTAAGTCAGCGTAGCGACTGCGGGCTTACCGCATCCCGGGCGACTGCAACGACGAAAATTACTCACTTGACAAAGTCTAGACCTTAAGTTGACACTTTGCGAAGTATTGCTCGGCGTGCCGGGCGCTTCCTCGGCCCGCACAGCCCTAATGTAGGGCTCATGGATGTCAGAACCGCCCGGAATCGTCACGGCCGTGGAGTACGTGGCCCGTTGCTGCCACAGGCAACTCCCCGTTTTCGTACGCGGTCGCAGCTTTTCGACACCGCAGTCCTCGAGTCCTATGCCCCGATCGCCAATGCGTTTCCACACGAGCTATCGAACCTTGACATTGCCGTTGACACCATTCCCCGCATGCGACTGAGTTCAGACATGACGGTACTGCCAGATGAGATCGTAGCTGACGGCCCAGTTCCCCTTGGGCGCGTCATTCCTGCCGGCATTGATCGCCACGGCAAGCCAACCCGTGCCCGCATTGTTATTTTCCGCAAGCCTATTGAGGCTCGGTGCATAAATAAAGAAGAGCGCAGCGAGATCCTAAAAATGGTTCTCACAACGCTAGTAGCTAATCACTTGGGAATCGATCCGGCGGATATCGATCCCGACTTCTCTTGGTAGTTAACCGATCTGCTTTTTGAGGCGACGTCGTTCACGTTCCGACAGCCCTCCCCAGATCCCGAAACGCTCGTCGTGCTCAAGGGCAAATTCGAGGCATTCATCTCGAACACCGCAGGCTTGGCAGATTCGCTTGGCCTCTCGAGTGGAGCCACCCTTTTCAGGGAAGAAGGCCTCTGGATCGGTTTGTGCGCACAGCGCTTGATCCTGCCACTCTTGCTCCACTGCCCCAAATAGAGCATCAAAGGACAGATCAGAGCCGGTATCCAACCCAGAATTCATCCCGCGGGAAGTTGCGTCATTCGCCACGTACTCCATAGACGCTCCTCCTTCTTCCGTAGGTGTTTGGTGAACTTTTGTTGTCTAGTCGTGCCATCCACACTGCCAAGTGATCCGATAATCCGTTCCCTGGCTGTTTGACTTACACAAGTGTGATTACACACCGATCACTAGATATCGTCAACCTCAGACTGTCTTTTTTCTTCAACTCGGAGCGTTTTCCCAAGAGAGAAGTAACAGCAGTAACAGCAATAACAAGACCCCCGCCGCGGGGGCGAGGGTCGGGGGTACTACATCTAGTGGGGGGTTAACCCCGCCAAGACAACTCTGGGTTCACCTCGGCGTGTCGCGACAAAGATGCTTGACTATCGCCTTGATACAAGTCCCACTGCTGTCAGGGACGCTAGGCGTCGGAGGAGAAACGCACGCCGTTATCAGGAATAACAACGCCGGGCCATACGCGCATGCCACCCTTCAGTTCACAACGAGCACCAATCTTGGCTCCTTCGCCGATGACGCAGTCCGAGATGCGAGCGTTAGCCCCGATGGTCACGCCAGCACCGATGATCGAGTTCTCGATTACCGCACCTGGTTCCACCTTCACCCCATCGAAAACGACAGTTGACTCGAGGCGAGCGCCGCCCCCAATCTCCGAGCCACGACCGACTACGGAGCCACCGAGCAACCAAGCACCATCTGAAACGCCGGCAGTGTCGTCGATAAGGCCCTCGCCCGTGCGCCCCTCAAGCAGTGGTGATGGTGCGATGCCACGGACAAGGTCTGAAGAACCTCGCACGAAGTCATCCGGGGTGCCCATGTCGCGCCAGTAGGACTGATCCACGTAACCGAAAACTCGACGTCCCTCCTCCAACAACCGAGGGAAAGTCTCACGCTCGACCGACACCGGGCGTCCCGGAGGAATGGTGGCGATGAGTTCACGCTTGAACACGTAAATGCCAGCATTGATCTGATTCGTTGGTGGATCTTCAGTCTTCTCAAGAAATTCGAGAACCCGGCCCTCGGCATCAGTAGGCACACAACCGAAGGCACGCGGATCAGAAACTCGGACCAGGTGCATCGTTAGGTCAGCATCCTTGGCAGCGTGAGTATCCAGCACCTTGGTTAGATCGGTTCCGCCGAGAACATCACCATTGAATACCATGACCGTGTCATGACGCAGTCTGTCGTAGACGTTGCGGATACCGCCGCCGGTGCCTAGCGCCTGCTCCTCCACCACATACTCGATCTCCAGGCCCATTTCGGAGCCATCGCCGAAGTACTCTTCGAACACTTCAGCCTTGTAGGAGGTTCCCATCACTACATGGGTGATTCCCGCTGCCTTTATGCGGGCTAGGAGGTGAGACAGGAACGGCACGCCAGCAGTCGGCAGCATTGGCTTTGGCGTCGACAGGGTCAGCGGACGGAGGCGCGTTCCCTTACCTCCCACCAGGATGACGGCGTCGGTTGAACAAGGTATTTTTTCTTGAATCATGATTTTAGTATTCCCTACTTTTGCTTTGAACGTGCGAATGCGACGGCTATCTCGCTACGCAACTTCAATCCGAGCCACAGCGCAGCTCTGATGGGAGCCTGTCCCCACCCCTGATGCCGGTCTGCTTGGAATTTATAAGCACTGCGGTGGTGCGCCGGCAGCATCAACTCCGGATGTTCTCCCGCCACGTGGCCTTTGCTGTGTTGGATCCGCGCAGTCGGACAGAACACGTTGGCCCAACCTGCTCGGCCGAGACGGTCACCTAGGTCAACGTCCTCCATATACATGAAGTACCCCTCGTCAAAGCCGCCGATTTCTTCGAAGGCTTCCCACCGGACCAGCAGGCAAGAGCCGGACAGCCAACCAGCTTCCCTCTCAACGGTCATGTCCTCGCTGTTGCGGTAGGCCTTCGACCACGGATTTGATGGCCACACCGCTGAGAACAGCGCATGGCCGATACCGTTGGCTAGAGTCGGCACGGCTCGCGCCGACGGATAAGCGGATCCGTCGGCCTCACGGATATAAGGTCCGACAGCTCCTGCACGCGGATGACGACGGGCACAGTCGATCAGCTCGTCAATTGACCCCTCATCGAAGACAACATCAGGGTTGGAGATGACAAAGAACTCGCTATTGATCTGGCCGCGCTCGTGTCGCTCTTTCAGAGCGCGAGCCGCGAAGTTAATGGCACTGCCGTATCCAATATTCCCGCCGGTCGGCAGGAATTCGGCATTGGCGTAATCACGGGCAGCTTTTTCAGGAGCCCCATCGACGGAACCGTTGTCCGCCATCACCACATGACACGGCGTTGCCGACGCACTTGGTACTGAATCCAGGAAAGACGTCAAGTACTTTCCAGGAGAGTACGTCACGGTGACGATCGCTATTGGTTCATTCACAATTGTCAGAGCTTAGTGGACACCGCGCCTCGGAGGGCACTGCGCCACTCCGGAAGTGCGGGCAAATCCGCAGCTAACCATGTTGACGCATCCAGCACTGACCAGGCCGGACGGGGCGCGGGACGCGGAAACTCAGAAGTGCTACAGGGGTTCACGCGCTCGGGATCGGCCCCACAGACTGCAAAAGTTTCCCGTGCGAGGTCGAACCAGGTGCAGTAACCCGAGCCCACACCATGAAAAACCCCGGGGATACGTCGCTCAGCGATCCGCCACAGGCTACCTGCAAGATCAATTGCGCACGTCGGGTTGCCCCATTGATCATTCACCACATTAATTGGGCCATTCCCTTCGCGAGCGAGTCGCAACATGGTGGATACAAAGTCCTTGTGCGGGAGAAGATCACCGGTGAACAGCCACGCGGTGCGCACCACGGCAGCGTCTGGGCAGGCCGCAAAAACCGATTGTTCTCCAGCCAACTTGGTGCGCCCATAGACGGTGTTAGGGCGCTTCAGATCGTCGACAAGCAGTGGCCGTCGTGGGGCGTCCCCACCGAAAACATAATCGGTACTGATGTGGATGAGATGGGAGCTCTGCGCTGTCGCAACCTCAGCAAGTTTGCCCGGCGCGACTGCATTGACCTCGTGAGCGAGTTCGGGGTTTGCCTCTGCGCCGTCCACGTCGGTGTAGGCTGCTGCATTAATGATGACATCTGCGCCCGCGAGCTTCTCGACGTCCATTGCGGTGAGATCAAATTCACCCCGGGATAATCCCAGGACACTAACTCCTTCTGGGGCGGTTCGCAGCAAAGCTTGCCCTAGTTGGCCCGAACCTCCAACGACGATGACCCGCATTGCCCTAGACTCCTTTGACGACTAACCTTAACCACTCTAAATTACATTTCCCGATGACCTAGTGGAGCTCCGCGTGACTCATTCTTCCCGCCACGGCCGCGACATTCAGCCCGCGCCGGTGCCAAAGCCCGACCTGGTCCAGGCGGGACCGCGTTCGCTAAAGATGCTTTTGGCCACGCTATCTGCCATTGTGCTCCTCGTTTCGGGATCGGGTTACGCCCTGGTCGGCTCGCTGGGCCGCGATGTGGCTTCCGCAGGCGGCCTGCACTTGGGCGGTGGCGGCAAGGGAATCAAGGACGCGAAGGACGGCGCAACCGATATCCTTCTCGTCGGTTCTGACTCGCGTACCGATGCCCAAGGCAATGCGCTCTCTGAAAACGAGATCAGCATGCTACGCGCCGGCGATGAGGAAAACGACAACACCGACACCATCATGGTGATTCGCGTTCCCAATGATGGTTCCTCCGCCACCGCCATTTCCATTCCTCGCGATACCTACATTCGCGATCCCAAGCTCGGCAACACCAAAATCAACGGTGTTTACCGCGGTTACAAGTCCGCTAAAACGGACGAGATGATGGCCCAAGGGGTCACCGATCAAAAGAAACTGCAGTCACAGGGCACCGAGGCCGGCCGCAAGGGGCTTATCGACGCCGTCGCCAAGCTTTCTGGCATCACTGTGGATCACTACGCCGAGATCGGACTGCTTGGGTTCGTGTTGTTCACTGATGCTGTTGGTGGCGTCGAAGTGTGTTTGAACGAGGACACACAAGATGAGTATTCGGGAGCTAATTTCAAGAAGGGTGTGCAAACCTTGCAGGGGCCGGACGCGCTGTCATTCGTCCGTCAGCGCCATGGACTGCCACGTGGCGACCTGGACCGCATCGTCCGCCAGCAGGCTTTCATGGCTTCCTTGGTCAACCAGGCGCTCACCACAGGCACATTGACCAATCCTGGGAAGTTGTCAAGCTTGTCCGAGGCCGTGCGCCGCTCAGTTGTCATCGACGAAGACTGGGATGTGATGAGCTTTGCCACACAGTTACAGAACCTTGCCGGCGGAAACGTTCGCTTCGAAACCATTCCAGTGACCTCGATTGACGGTGTGGGTGATTACGGCGAGTCCGTGGTCACCATTGATCCGGCCCAAGTACACGCGTACTTTGACACTCTGCTCGGCAGCGGTTCAACGAAGAGCGCGACCGCATCTTCTACCACGAAGACAACCACGCCGGGCGCCTCGAAGACTTCCGAGCTGCATATCCTGAATGCCACCGCTACCGGAGGCCTGGCTACCCAAGTAGCGACTGCTCTTACCAGCTCTGGGTATTCGATCGCTGAGGTCGGGAACGCGCCGGCCGGAATGTACAGCCAGACCCAGATCGTCGCCGCCAATCCAGAATCGGCGGAAGCAGTTTCCCTAGCTCAGGAGCTCGGTGGCGTCCCGATTACCGCCTCTCCGTCCTTGGATGCCAACTCCCTTGTTGTGGTCATCGCTGATGACTACGCCGGGCCGAAATCCACTGAACCAGCACCTGCCGAAGCCACAGAAGCGGAGACCGTGGGCCAGCCAGGTGCCGACTTCGGCGAAGACATCGAAGTTGCCCCTACGATCAATGCCGGTGGCGATGGTCCGCGCTGTGTGAACTAGCTGATTGCTCACGACGCGACCTGTGCAAAATCTCTAATCTGGAAGGTATGCAACTTCTTCACAACCTCCTGGACACCGACCCCGCAGCTCCTCGGTTGACCTTCTATAACGAGTCCACTGGTTCTCGGCTCGACTTCTCGGCCATCACCCTAGATAATTGGGCCGCCAAGGTAGGAAACATGCTGGTGGAGGAGTTCGATTTGACCACTGGAGATGCGATCGCCATTGATCTCCCACCCAGCTGGCAGGCGGCGGCTATCTCTTTGGGGGCACTAGCTGCAGGCATCGAGGTACATTTTGGTGACTTTCCGGCAGATGTCCTGTTTTGCGGCCTCGACTGCGCAGTCAGCTCAGACTACGCCGACGTTGCGATAGTCACGGAGGATCCCTTCGGTCGGGGCGTGGCAGAAATTGGCGCGCAGCTGCCGGAAGGCGCGGTCGATTTCGGCCCAACTGTCCGTTTCTACGGCGACCAATTTCTGCCGGATACTCGAACATTGGCCGAGTGTTTACCAGAGGATTATTTGACGTTTTCCCCAGGGGAACGCGTGCTTTCCCCTGGTTGGACTGATTGGGAGAGCTTCGCGCGTACTGCGCTGGCTCCGCTGGCCTGTGGCGGCAGCGCTGTCATCGTCTCTGGACCTGTGTCGACGGATCGCCTGGAAAAAATCTCCCAGGCAGAACGCATTACGAGACGCTTATCATCCTGATAGCGTTTTAGTATGTCTTCGGTAACCTTCAGCGACGTCACAATCAGATACCCTGGAGCGCCTGCGCCCACCGTGAGCGAGCTCAACCTAACGATCGATGACGGCGA
Source organism: Corynebacterium kalinowskii (assembly GCF_009734385.1). NCBI lineage: Bacteria > Bacillati > Actinomycetota > Actinomycetes > Mycobacteriales > Corynebacteriaceae > Corynebacterium > Corynebacterium kalinowskii. Next base: position 1,923,620 of record NZ_CP046452.1, read on the forward strand.
GTTTCTCGTTCTCGTCGGCCCATCGGGCTGCGGAAAATCCACGGTTTTGCGCTCCCTAGCAGGGTTGGAACCGGTTGAGTCGGGACAGATTCTCATCGGCGACAAGGCTGTCACGAAACTCGAGCCTGCCGAGCGTGACATCGCGATGGTGTTCCAAAACTATGCGTTGTATCCACACATGACGGTAGCGGACAACATGGGGTTTTCCCTTCGGCTTTCCAAAATGCCCAAGTCGGAGATTAAGGCAAAGGTTGCCGAGGCCGCGGAGGTCCTCGGCCTGACCCCTTACCTCGAGCGCAAGCCGAAGGATCTTTCCGGTGGCCAGCGTCAGCGCGTAGCCATGGGTCGCGCCATCGTGCGTAATCCGAACGTCTTCCTCATGGATGAGCCACTATCCAATCTTGATGCCAAGCTGCGCGTTCAGACCCGTACTGAACTGGCGGCGCTGCAGCGTCGCCTAGGAACCACCACGGTCTACGTCACCCACGATCAGGTAGAGGCTATGACGATGGGTGACCGCGTCGCGGTACTCAAGGACGGCGAGCTGCAACAAGTGGCACCACCGCGTGAACTCTACGAACGCCCTGCCAACGAGTTCGTCGCAGGCTTCATCGGCTCCCCCGCCATGAATTTGGTGTCTCACCGCCATCCGGAGTTTGGAGACGTCACGATGGGCATCCGGCCCGAACACGTCGTCACGCATGCCGAGCCCGTGCCGGGAGCTATCCCTGCGGTCGTGGACATCGTCGAGGAGCTCGGCAGCGAGTCTTACATTTACTCCCACACCGCAGATTCCCCGGGTACGTCGCTGGTCAGTCGCCAATTGCCAGGGCACTCCCCCCAGCCAGGCGCCACGGTTCACCTTGAGTTTGACCTCAAGCGGGCACATTATTTTTCCAAAACTACTGGAAATAGGCTTAATTAACGCTAGGTTTGATATAAACCCCCTACCGGAAAGGTTATAACCTCATGAAGTTCACCCGACGCACTGCCGGTGTACTCGCGGCCGCAGGTCTGACCGCGGCCTTGATCACCGGCTGCTCATCCTCGGACGAAAAGTCCGGCACCACCGATTCCGCTTCCGCCACCGCCCGTGGCCCCATCACCTTTGCCATGGGCAAGAACGACACGGATAAGATCAAGCCGATCATCGAGAAGTGGAACTCTGCTCACCCTGATGAAAAAGTACAGCTTAAGGAACTTGCTGGCGAGGCCGACGCACAGCGCGACACCCTCGTGCAGTCCCTCCAGGCTGGCAACTCCGACTATGACGTCATGGCGCTCGATGTCATCTGGACCGCCGATTTCGCTGCTAACAAGTGGCTCGCTCCGCTCGAGGGCGACTTGAAGGTGGACACCTCCAAGCTGCTGGAATCCACCGTTGATTCCGCAACATACAACAAGAAGCTCTACGCCGTGCCACAGAACACCAACGGCCAGCTCCTGTTCCGCAACACCGAACTCGCCCCTGAGGCACCAAAGACCTTCGACGATCTGAAGAAGTCCTGCGAGCAGGTCAAGGAGGCTGACTGCCTCACTCTGCAGCTCAAGCAGTACGAAGGCTTGACCGTGAACACCGTGGGCTTCATGGAAGGCTGGGGCGGCAAGGTCCTGGCTGAGGACGGCAAGACCCCGAAGGTTGATTCGGCAGAAGCAAAGGCTGGCCTGCAGGCGCTTGTCGACGCCTACGGCGACGGCACCATCTCCAAGTCCTCTATCTCTGCCACCGAGGAGGAAACGAACCTGTCCTTCACCGAGGGCAAGACCGCTTTCGCGATCAACTGGCCATACATGTTCTCCAACTCCGAAGAGTCTGCGGTGAAGGGCAAGTTTGAGGTCCAGCCACTGGTCGGCAAGGACGGCGTCGGCGTTTCCACCTTGGGTGGTTACAACAACGGCATCAACGTCAATTCCAAGCACAAGGCAACCGCCCGCGATTTCATTGAGTTTGTGATCTCTGAGGAAAACCAGAAGTCCTTCGCAGAAAACTCCTTCCCACCAGTTCTGGCCTCCATCTACGATGACGCCTCCCTGGTGGAGAAGTACCCATACCTGCCTGCACTGAAAGAATCCCTGGAGAACGCATCCCCACGTCCGGTGTCTCCGTTCTACCCAGCCATCTCTAAGGCCATCCAGGACAACTCTTACGCAGCGCTGACCGCTGGCAAGAGCGTGGATGACGCTACCAAGGACATGAAGGCTGCCATCGAGAACGCCGCCAAGTAAGTCCCCTGTTCCGCCCGGAAGGAAATTTCCCAGTGCTGAAGAATAAGTCAGCCTACGCCCTCATCGCCCCGGCGCTCGCTGTGTTGGCGGTGGTGATCGGCTATCCGATTATTCGCGCTATTTGGTTGTCCTTCCAGGCGGACAAACACCTCGATCCGGACACTGGCATGTTCGTCGAAGGTGGCTTCGCCGGTATGCAGCATTATCTGTACTGGCTCACCCAGCGGTGTATGACTCCGTCGGGTGAGATCGGTACTTGCCCACCGGGAGTCATCTCGACCGACTTTTGGCCAGCTGTCCGGATCACTCTTTTCTTCGCCGTGGTCACCGTCGTACTAGAAACTATCCTCGGCATGTGGATGGCCACTGTCATGAATCGTGATTTTAAAGGTCGCGGGCTTCTCCGCGCCGCGGTTCTCATCCCTTGGGCGATTCCGACCGCTGTGACCGCGAAGTTGTGGCAGTTTATTTTCGCCGATCACGGCATTGTCAACTCGCTGCTCGGGACCTCGGTTGGGTGGACGACCGATCCATGGGCGGCTCGGTTCGCGGTGATCATCGCCGATGTCTGGAAGACCACCCCATTCATGGCGTTGCTCATTTTGGCTGGCCTGCAGATGATCCCGAAGGATGTGTATGAGGCAGCCCGTGTCGACGGCGCGTCGTCATGGCAAATCTTCACTCGGATCACGCTGCCCCTGGTCAAGCCTGCGCTGATGGTGGCCGTTCTCTTCCGTACGCTGGATGCGCTGCGCATGTACGACCTGCCAGTGATCTTGATTTCCGCGTCGTCCAACTCCCCGACCGCCACGATTTCGCAGCTGGTGGTGGAAGACATGCGCCAGGGCCACTTTAATTCTGCGTCCGCCCTGTCGACTCTCATCTTCCTGCTCATCTTCTTTGTCGCATTCGTGATGATTAAGTTCCTCGGTGCAGATGTTTCCGCGAAGGAAGGCCGCTGACGTGAAGTTTCTCCGCAACTACCTCGGTGTCATCCTCATCCTGGTGTGGGGGCTGGCGCCCTTCTACTGGATGGTGGTCACGGCCTTCCGACACAAAAGCCATACCTTTGACACCACCCCGTGGCCTACCCATGTGACCCTGGACAACTTCAAGGAAGCGCTGGCTACTGACAAGGGCAACGACTTCCTAGGGGCTATCGGTAACTCTCTGATCGTCGGCCTGATCACCACGGTGTTGGCCGTCATGGTCGGCGTGTTCACCGCCTACGCGCTGGCCCGCCTAGAGTTCCGTGGCAAGGGATTTGTCACCGGCATCGTGCTCGCCGCGTCCATGTTTCCTGGCATCGCCTTGGTCACTCCGCTGTTCCAGATGTTCGGTGATATGGGTTGGATCGGTACCTACCGCGCCCTCATCATCCCGAATATTTCCTTCGCACTGCCACTGACCATCTACACCCTGGTGAGCTTTTTCCGGCAGCTTCCGTGGGAGCTTGAGGAAGCTGCGCGTGTCGACGGCGCCTCCCGTGGCCAGGCGTTTCGACTCGTACTGCTGCCTCTGGCAGCCCCTGCGCTTTTTACCACTGCCATCCTGGCGTTCATCGCCACGTGGAACGAATTCATGATCGCGCAGCAGCTATCCACCAATGCCACGGAACCCGTCACGGTGGCCATCGCCCGCTTCTCCGGCCCGAACTCATTCGAGTACCCATACGCATCCATCATGGCCGCCGGCGCGCTGGTGACCATCCCGCTGGTCATCATGGTGCTCCTCTTCCAGCGCCGTATCGTCGCCGGGCTTACCGCTGGTGGAGTGAAGTCTTAAGTTAGCTAATTAGGCCCCGCTAGTACAATCACACCTATGTCCGACGAACGTAAACGACTTCAGCGCCAGACGCTGCTCGGTTTCTTGACGTTCTTTTCGGTGATGTCGGTAATCCAGGCCGCACTCAACGTGGTGCAGCCGGAGCCTAAAATGTGGCCGGCGGTGCTAGCCCTGGTTTTGGTCACCTCGACGGTCATCGTCTGGCGTCGCTGGAAGTAGATTATTTTCCTGGATGGCCTGGAGCGAGAGCAGCGCATCTTCCTCGGACAACACGCTCATGGCGAAGCCATTCTGGATCAGCACGTAGTCGCCCACGCTCACCTCAGGGACGTAGGCCGTGCAACACTGCCGAACTTGGCCCGCAACGTCAATGGTCGCGGTGGGCATGAGCCCCTCATCGATGGATACGATTCGGGCTGGAATTCCAAGACACATAGCTCTAGTCTACTTCCGCAACGTCGATGGTCATGGCACCTACCGGCGCCGAGGTGATGGGTAGGCATGGATCAGCGGCGCGAATAGAAGTCTCTAGCGATCCTCCCGAGCTCAGCGATTCCCGCAGCATTTGCGCGAGCCACGGCTCGTTCTGCGCCGTCGGGGTGAGGATCTGGCACTGTGTCAACAGCCCGGCGTCATTGGCGATATAGCGGTGCATGAGGAGCCCGCGTGGCCCTTCAGCAAGACCGATGCCTTCTCCCGCGCGAAATTCTCCGTCCCCCACCAGCGGCCCTTCCAGGAGCGCTGGATCTGCCAACGTACGCTGCATGCGCTTCACGACGCCCATCAGCATCGCCTTCACTGCCCCCTGCGGGCCCTGAGGCTCGCCCGCGATGACGGCCTGGGCAATCGGCCCGACGCGATAGGTTTGACCATCCAGCAGCGGGCGCGGTGCAGACTGCCCGGGGAGGGATTCGATCGCTAAATCTGCAAATTCGCGGGGACTGAGGACCCGGCCGTCACTGATAGCCACTGAGTCTCCTAGGCTGTCCAGCTCGCCGTCAGTGACGAGAGCGACGCTGAGGCCGCTGAAGGTGTCAGACCAGGTGGATTCGGTGGTGAGGGTGCCCAGGGCGTCGATAAGCGCTGGCAGGTCGGTGACGAGGCTGGGATCGCCGGGAGCGCGCACGCCACCCGGAATGGCGACATCCGGGAAATGTCCCGGGGAGCCGGCCGCAGCCATCGCCTGCTTTCCCACCTTTTTTAGCAGTGTGGCGACCTCGCGGTTGGTGGCAAACAACTTCGGAGCGGCGGCATCGAGGATGGCACCATCCGCGAGGAGGCTGCGCACGGCTTGGGCAGTTTCGGGAACTTCGGCACCAAAGAGCATGTCGAGGGCGCGGACTCCGGCCAGGTGGTGAGTGACCGGGCAGATGCCACACAGCCGTTTGACGATATCCGGCACTCCGGCCACTTCCCTGCTGATCAGTAGCGGGTCGAGGCGAGGCAGACCGGACAAGTCGAAACGCGCGTCCGTGATCTTGCCAGCGGCATCGCGCTGATAAACGACCTTCGCTTCGAAGGGGTCGACGAACTGATCGAGTTGCAGCGTTGTTTTGCTCATGGAGCGCTCCTGAAGATAATGGACCTATGCATGAATTGGGAATCCTCACCGGCGTTGTCTCCACCGTAACCGAGGCCGCGCAGGGCCGAGCGATCACAGCGGTCGGTCTGAGGGTCGGCACCCGCAGTGGCGTCATCGAAGAGGCACTGGCCGCCTCGTGGCCGATCGCCATCGAAGGCACTGACTGCGCCGATGCCAGCCTTTCGATCGAGATGATCGAAGCGACGGTGTATTGCCCGCAATGCGAAACGGAGCAACCGATCGACGAATTCTTCGCCCTCGCCTGCCCCGCCTGTGACTTCCCCACCGCCGATCTGCGCCATGGCCGGGAATTCGAGATTTCTTACGTGGACGTGGAAACCGACCACTGATTGATGAGCTCCTGGGCGGACTGCGCCGCCTTCGGGATCGCGGCCACTACTTCGGGAGACATCCCGACATGTAGGTCGGTACCACCGACCACGATGCCCACGACGCCTACCTGTGCGGGTTCGCGCCCGAGCAGGCGTGCGGCCGAAAGCAGGTCTAACAGGCCAACCTGGTGCGGAGACAACTTAGAATTCAGCAGGCGCGGGATCTGATCCCCCACCAGCGTCACTACGCTGCCGGTCTCCCCAGGACCCGCCAGAGCATCCAAAATGATGAGGTTCTCGGAGTCTTGAATGAGCGGCAGCAGCTCCATCCCGGACGTGCCGCCATCAACGAAACGGATGTCGCTCGCGTCATCGCTGGGCAGCACCGGAGTAATGCTTCGGGAAGGCACCCAGGCAAGCTCGTCTGAGGAGCCACCTTGCAGGCGACGCAGGATGGCCAGGCCAACTGCGTCGTCTTGCATGATCGGGTTGCCGATGCCGATGACAGTAATCGGCACGGGCTACACCTTGCCGATCCGGTGAGCGTCGCGAGGCAGCGTGCCTTTACGCACCCACACACCGCCATTGATCATGGAGGACACACCACCCAGGGTTTCCTGATTGTCCGCGCGCACTGCGAGGTAGACGTGGATCACGACGAAAGCCCACAGGATGAACATCAGCGCGGCGTGGATCAGACGGACCATCGGAATGCCGAGCCAGTGCACCGGCATGCTGATCAGACCCCAGAACCAACTGGTCTGGTCATAGAGTCCGAACAACGCCAGGCCGGTGATCAGCTGCACAATGCACAGCACGTAGATGGCTGTGTATGCGAGCTGTTGCAGCGGGTTGTGCGCCAGGTACGTCGGGTGTTCCTTCTTGATAAAGCAGTAGTACAGGATCGTATCCACGAGCCCGTCCACATCGCGCTTCGAATCGAACGGCCACAGCGAACGCCACCGCAGCTGGCGATACTGGGAGAACAACCAGAGACTGAGACGCCACACGCCCATCGCCACCCACGCGAAACCCGCCACGAAGTGAGCGAAACGGATGTAGCCCATCAGGTAGCCCGCGGTGCCCGGATCGGTCGGCTGGCCACCGAAGAACGGATCCATGATGTAGTAGCCAGTCAGCGACATGACCACGATCAGAAATACGTTCATCCAGTGCTGGAAGCGCAGCGACTTGCTCCACAGATGCACGCGCACCCACTGGTTGTTTCCTTCGTGACCGTGCTCTTCGGGCTTATCGACGCCCATCGCCACGAATCCCTCAACGTAGTATTGCGACTTCTGCCCAATCGGGTCAACGTCGGCCACGGCGACAGTCATGATGCGGTGCCCGAGGATGCGTGCGGCTTCAAAGTTATCCATGAAGTCGCGCTTCTTGGTGCGCTCCATCGACGCTTTGTCGAGGATCGTCTTGGTCTCACCGCGCATGACGAGCTGCTTGCCCCGGCCTTCGCTAATGCTGGCCAGGGAGAACCGGCCGTTGTCGGTGACAGGAACGTATTCATCGGCCACCACCGTGCCAGCCTCGCGCTGGAGCGCCATTTCCACTGGGTCAGTGGTTCCGGCGCGCGAAGCGGCGGCGAATCGCAGGATCTCATCCGGGGTGTATTTTCCGGCGGAGTACACCTGCGCAATCCGAATCTCTTTCAGAGCGGTCATGAGGTCATCACCTGGAATAATGGCTTGCCATCAGGGTCCAGGACGTGGACCGCGCAGGCCATACATGGGTCGAAGGAGTGGATGGTTCGCATTGGCTCCAGTGGCTGTGTTGGATCGACGAGTGGGTGCTTGCCGTCGCCGGAGAGCGCCTCCTCGTATGGGCCAAGCTGATCCTTTGGATCGCGACCCGATGCTAGCCAGGTGGTCGGAACCACGGCCTGGTAGCGAGTGACCTTTTCGCCTTCGATAGTGACCCAGTGGCTGAGGCAACCGCGGGCAACCTCGACGAAGGCATAGCCAGAGCAGTCCTTTGGCCAGGACTTTGGCTCCCACTTGGTGGAGTCGAAGACGTCGATGTCGCCGTCGCGAATGCCCGCGACGAACTCCGGAAGCAGCTTGTTGATCATCTGATCGGCGTTAGTAGCGGCTTCGATAGCGCGGGCCAGCGTGCGGCCAGCTGTCGAGTTCATCTGCTCCAGGGTGATGCCGAGCTTCAGCATCGCGGTATCAAGAAGCTGCTTCGTCTTTGGCTCGTCCTGTGCGTAGGCCAGGAGTACGCGTGCGACCGGGCCCATCTGCATTGGGCGACCATCGTAGCGAGGTGCCTTGGACCAGGTGTACTTAGGGTCATCAGCCAGCCACTCGTACGGAGGCTTCGGCCCGGTGTATTCGACATCGGTCTCACCGACTGATGGGTGCTTGCCGGCGTCATCGCCTTCTTCGTAGGCGTACCAGGCAGAGGAGATGAACTCCTCGATCTTGGACTCATCGAATGGGTGAATCGTACGGAAGTCTCCATCCAGGAAGATGCCTGGCTTCACATCCTTGTTCGGCGTGGAAACCGGTATTCCGTCCTTGACTTTTCCGGCATACACAGTGCCTTGCATACCGACGGCCATCATGTTGTCCGAGGACTTGCCGATATCGAAGTAGTCCTTGTACACACCCATGATTGCGAGCGCGTCAGGCACGTAGCACTCATTGACGAATTCGTCGATCTCCTTGACCCACTCACGAATGTTGTTCAGTGAGACCTCATTGACCGTTTCGGACTTATCCGGGTCAATGGAGCAGGCCATGCCGCCCACCAGGAAGTTCGGGTGTGGGTTCTTGCCACCAAAGACGGTGGAGATTCGGATCATGGAGCGCTGGAACTCCAGGGCGTCCAGATAGTGAGAGACCGCCATGAGGTTGGCCTCTGGCGGGAGCCGGTAATCAGGGTGATCCCAGTAGCCATTGGTGAAGATCGACAGCTGACCGGAGGCCAGCACATCTTCCAGAGTCTTCTTTACCTTGGCAAACTTATCTACGGAGTTCAGCTTCCAGGTCGATCCGATGGAGCGAGCGAACTCAACGGTCTTTTCTGGGTCGGCCTTGGAGGCAGAGACTACGTTCACCCAGTCCAAAGCGTGCAGGTGGTAGAAGTGCACCACGTGATCGTGGATGCCGTGGGAGCCGAGCACCAACTGACGGATCAGCTGAGCTTGCTTCGGAGGGTGGGAGCCGATGGCATCCTCAACCGCGGCGACGGAAGCCACGGAGTGGACACCGGTGCAGACACCGCAGATGCGACCAACGAACGCCCACACATCGCGTGGGTCGCGGTCCTTGACGATCGTTTCGATCCCGCGGAACTGGGTGGTTTCCGCCCATGCCTTGGAGATCTTTTCGCCATCACGCTCGAGTTCGAGACGCAGATGGCCTTCGATACGGGTCAGCGGGTCAATGACAACGCGCTCAGTAGCCATTAGCTTTCCTTCTTTTCTGCCACAGGGGCGTCGCCGAATGCGGCCAGAGTTTTATCGTCTTGGGAAGAGTCGCGGACTGGGATGGACTTGAATAGCGTCATACCGCCGTGAATGGCAGTACCGACAGCCGCTGCCCCAATCAGACCCAGGCCGACCTTCTCCACCGGTTCCTCGATGCCAAAGCCAGTTACGTTCGGCAGTTCCTTGTAGAACGGCGTGAACTTGTCAAAGAAGTCCTTTTCCGTACAACCAATGCACGGGTGCCCCGCGCCGATTGGCCAGCCGGACTTGAGATTCCATTGGACGATCGGGCAGGGGCTGAAGGTGGAAGGTCCCTTACAGCCGACTTCGTAGAGGCACCAACCGTTTCGGGCACCTTCATCGTCGAAGGAGCGGACGAACTGACCGGCGTCAAAGTGGGCGCGACGTGGGCAGGAATCGTGAATGCGCTGATCATAGGCGAACAGCGGGCGCCCTTCGGCATCGACCTCGGGGGCCTTGCCGTCGTGCGTGAGGATGTATGTCAGAGAGGCGGTGATCACTTCGCCGATCGGTGGGCAGCCGGAGACATTGATGACTGGCTTGTCCTTGATGATTTCATCGACGCCGACCGCTCCGGTTGGGTTTGGCCGCGCCGCCTGAACGGATCCATAAACGGCGCACGCACCAACGGCGAGGACAACCGTGGCGTTCTCGGCCGCTTCCTTCAAGACCTGCTCGACCGACTTTCCGCCGATGGTGCAGTAGATTCCATCGTCCTTGAGCGGGACCGAGCCGTTGACGACGAGGATGTGCGGCTCCTTGTTGACGTCATGCAATGCCTGCTCAGCTGCCGTACCAGAGGCTGCCATGACGAGGTCGTTGTAGTTCACCGAAAGCAGCTCGAGAACCATCTCCTCTACAGTTGCGCCACCGGAGCGGATCGTGGATTCCATGCAGCCGGTACATTCCTGGAGTTGGAGCCAGGCAACATTCGGCTTCTTGACGGCGCCGAGCTTGTCGGCGATTTCTTGGGCGGCTGCTTCCGGCATTTGTGCCAGCGGTGATCCCACTGCATAAACACCGGCGAGTGCGCCGCACATTTTGAGGAAGTCTCGACGCGGCACTCCGCGGAGTTCCAAGTTGTCGGCGAGGGTTTTCCCTTGCCAGTTAGCACCAAAATTCATTTGGCGAGCCCCATTTCTGTTGGTGTGACTCTAGGCACAAATACACTAGTGTCGTGACGACACCTCTATTAGCACCGTATCAAGTAACACCGGAGTTGTGCAGTGGATATGACCACCCCGCAAACCAGACATTGTTCAACATTATCGAAAAGTGTGAAAAGGGCCACTGAGCTGGGATTACAATACAACATTGTTGCGTAATTCAAGGACCGAATCGCTCCACGGATTGCCACATCTAGCTGCGCACATAAGACTGTCAACAATGGCGAAAGCCCCCCTTACTTCTCAGCAAGAGGGGCCCCAAACAAAAACGCAATCTTCGTCACATTTCTGATTGCTAATACATCAATCCAACCCATTCGGGGCAGAAACCCACTTGATCCAGGCATCCATTCCCTCACCTGTCTTCGCTGACACGTGGAAGATTTTCACCCCTGGGTTCACCTTCTCGAGGTTCGCTGTGAACAGCTCCATGTCAAAGTCCAGGTGTGGCAGTAGGTCGATCTTGTTGACCACCACGGCTTCTACTGAGCGGAACATGACCGGGTATTTCAGTGGCTTGTCCTCACCTTCGGTCACGGAGTAGACCATAGCCTTGCGATGCTCGCCCACCTCAAACTCCGCAGGGCACACCAGGTTGCCCACATTCTCAATGAGCACGAGGTCAAGCTTGGACAGGTCCAACCCCTTCAGCGCCTTCGCCACCATCGGCGCATCCAGGTGGCACTCGCCACCGAAACCGTTACCGGTGTTGAGCAGAGAAATCTGAGCCCCGTAGCCCTCGAGCCGATCGGCGTCGATAGCGGTTTCAATGTCGCCTTCGACAATGCCGACTCGCACCTTGCCTTGTAGCGCTTCCAAGGTCTTTTGCAGCACCGAGGTCTTTCCAGAACCCGGCGCGCTCATCAAGTTGATGCAATGCACGCCGTGCTGGTCAAAGGCTTCGCGGTTGTGCGCAGCCAGGTGGTCGTTTTCGGCGAAGATATCCTCGAGCACCACGATGCGCTCGCGGCCGGTCTCATAGCCGGAGTGGTCGCCATGCTCACTGGTAGCTGGGTCGATGTGGTCGAGGTGGACGTGCTCGCCGTGGTCGTGATCATGGTCGTGATGCTCGTGGTCATGATCGTGGCTGTGCACGGTGCCGTCGTCGTGGCGGTGGAAACGTCCCATGGGTTAGCTCCTTGCTACTTCAATGTCGAGGATGGTGAATTCGTTGCCGGCGGTAACTTCTGCGGGCTGGCCACATTCCGGGCAGGTGAAATCCAAGTCGTCCAATTGCGTCTCATGCCCGTTCGGACACGTCACGCTTAACGGCACCCAGTGTATGTCCAATGTCGCTCCGGCGAGTTCGGTGTCTTTGATGACGAACCCCCAGGCGTATTCCAATGTCTCAGGAACCACTTGGCGCAGCGCTCCGATCTGCATCCGCACGCTATAAACCTTGGCCCCCTTCGCGGCGCGGGAAACGGCACGTGCGAGCTGGGTACTGAGTGCAACTTCATGCATGGATTCCAGTCTAGGCTTAAGTGCTATGAAGATTCGTCGGCTGTACCGCTTGCGCGGCGTAGTTCAAGGCGTTGGTTTTCGCCCGCATGTAGCTCAAACGGCGGCCCGCTTCCCCATTACTGGCCTGTGCGGGAACGATGACCGCGAGGTATTTGTCGAGGCCGAGGGCTTGCCCTCCGACGTCTCAGCGTTTATCGACGCCGTGCTCGTCACCCTGCCACCACTTGCGAGCGTACTGTCTGTCACCACCGAGGAACTGCCGCTTATCGACGACCATTCCTTCCGCATCGTGTCCTCGCGCCATGTCCCCGGAGTGCGCACTCTCATGCCACCTGATGTGGCGACGTGCGCAGACTGTTTGGCCGACATGGCTGATCCTTCAAATAGGCGGTACCAGTACCCGTTTACTACCTGCACCAATTGCGGGCCGCGGCTGACGATCATCGAGGATCTCCCTTATGACCGTCCGCTGACCACGATGAAGAAGTTCCCGATGTGCCCGGAGTGCGCGGCTGAATACACGGATGTCAATGATCGCCGTTATCACGCGCAGCCGATTTCCTGCCCAAACTGTGGCCCGCGGTTGTGGCTGGAAGGAATCGACTCGGAAGATCCCATCAGTACGGCTCAGGAGCTGCTGGTCCAAGGAAAGATCCTGGCGGTCAAAGGGCTCGGCGGTTTTCACCTGCTCTGCGATGCCCGAAATGAACAAGCTGTGGCCGAGCTGCGGCGTCGAAAAGCCCGGCCCGGCAAGCCCTTCGCGGTGATGACACCTGACTTAGATTTCGCGGTATTGACGGATGAACAGCAGGAATTGTTGGAGTCCCCAGCACATCCGATAGTGATTGCGCCAATGAGCAGTACTTATGACCTCGCCCCCTCGGTGGCTCCGGGGCTGTCGGACGTGGGCGTCATGTTGCCGTACACACCGCTACACACCTTGCTGGTGGACCGCCCACTGGTAGCCACGTCCGGAAACCTCTCCGGCGAACCACTGTGCTTTACCAACGAGGGCGCCATAGCTCGGCTCAGTGAGTTCGCGGATGCCTTCTTGCTGCACGACCGCGATATCTACGTGCCGGTGGAAGACTCCGTGTTTCTGGAGTCGATGCCGGTACGCCGCTCCCGCGGGTACGCTCCCCTCCCCTTCCCGCTTCCCGGTTCGGGCACAGTTCTCGCTGTCGGCGGTGAGCTGAAAAACACGTTCTGCCTGGCGCATGATGACGTTGCACATGTCTCTGCGCACATTGGCGACATGGGCTCGCTCGCCAGCCAACAAGCCTTTGATCGCTCGGTGCAGCAAATGCTGACGATGCAGCGCTGCGAGCCTGAGCTCGTGGTGTGCGACATGCACCCAAATTACGCCACCACCGCGTGGGCGGAGCGCTCCGGTTACCCTGTTTTGCCAGTTCAGCACCACTATGCGCACGCACTGTCTCTGATGGCTTCGCATGGCCGGTTCGAGGGTCCCTTCGCCTGCGCGACACTGGATGGCACCGGCTACGGAACAGACGGAACGGTATGGGGCGGGGAAATCCTGGTGCTTTCGGAAGACCTACGTTCTTTCGAGCACGCCTGGCACCTGCCACACTTCCCCATCGTCGGCGGCGACCGCGCGGTGCGCCAACCCTGGCGGCTCGCCATGGGCCTCGCCCACGCCTGGGATTTGCCGTTTTCCTATTCACATGAAGAGGCCGCGCAGGTGTCCTTGCAGCTCAGCAAGGGAATCGGACTAGTGCAAACATCATCCATGGGCAGGCTTTTCGACGCCGTCGCCGCCATGCTCGGAGTGTGCACCGAGCAAACCTACGAGGCGCAGGCCGCCATGGAGCTGGAACGGGCGGCCACTGGGTCGCTGCGCTCCGCCGCCAGTACCTGGCGCGAACTCATGCTGGAAGTTCTGGAGTCTTCAGTGCCAGTTCCGGAACGTGCCATGCGCTTTCACCACGGCAGCGCGGTGCTCATCGCCCGCTCGCTGCAGGAGTGCGGCATCCCGCTTGTGGGCGTCACCGGCGGCTGCGCCCTGAACCGGCTGTTCATGGGATTTCTACGAACCGAGCTTGCTGAACTGGAGCTCCTGGAGCATACAAGTGTGCCCGCCAATGACGGTGGGCTCAGCCTCGGCCAGGCCCTGGCCGGAAGGCTGTATCTCGAAGAAAACTAGCAAATGCGTGGCAGCGGATCACCCACCAGCATGTCCACCATGCGGGTGCCACCAAAACCGGTAACCAGGACAACAGATGCTGCGGGCTCGTCCTCAACACGACCCATGACGCAGGCGCCTTCCGCCCCTGCTGCGTGCAACGCAGCTACAGCGGCATCAGCACTGTCAGCAGAGACAACGGCAGCGAAGGTGCCTTCGTTGGCAACGTAGAGCGGATCGATGCCGAGAATGTCACAGGCACCGCGGGTCATATCGCGCACGGGGATCTTGGAATCCTCCAGCACTACGGCCTTGCCGGTGGCACGAGCCATCTCATTCATGGACGTGGCCAAGCCACCACGGGTAGCATCGCGCATCCAGCGCACATCCGCAGTCTTGATCAGTGCTTCCACTAGATCGTTCACTGAGCGGGTGTCGGACTCGATCGGCGCCTCGATGGCCAGGTCACCGCGGGCCATCATCACAGCCATGCCATGGTCAGCGATCGGCCCGGACACGATAATCTTGTCACCTTGCTGGACCTGCTCGAACCCGAGTTCGCGCTCCGGCGGAATCACGCCGATACCGGCAGTAGTGATGTAGACCTTGTCGCCAGTCCCCTTGGGCACCACCTTGGTGTCACCGGTCGCGATCGTCACTCCAGCCTTGTCTGCTGCCTCGCGCATGGATGCCACGATGCGGCGCAGCGTTTCAAACTCAAGCCCCTCTTCCAGGATGAAAGCCACTGAAATCAGCTTCGGAATCGCGCCGGCAACTGAGAGATCATTCACAGTGCCGTTGATCGCCAACTCGCCGATGTTGCCGCCCGGGAATTCAATCGGATTGACCACATAAGAATCGGTCGACATTGCGATTTTGGAGCCGTGGGCATCGATAAGCTCGGCGGCGGATACTACGGCGCTGTCTCCGCCCTGGGCGAGCAGATCATTGCCATACGCGTCGAAGAAGACCTGCTCAACGAGGGCTGCGGAGGACTTGCCACCAGCGCCGTGGGCGAGGGTGACACGGTCCTCCAACAAGCGGAACGGGCGTGACCGGACACGCTCAATGTTGGAATTGACCTTGGTTTCGTCCTCGTTGAGACGGTTCTTCGGATCCATTGCTGCTCCTTGCTGTGAGTACTACCGACAATGGTAGCGCTGGTAAGCTCAAGGCCATATTCGAAGGAGAACATATGTGCCTTGGCGTTCCTGCGCAGATCGTTGAAATTCCAGAACCTGCGCGCGCGAAAGTATCCATTAGCGGTGTCACCCGCATGATCTCGACTGACCTCATGACCGAGGACCTCGCCGTCGGCGAATGGGTCCTCGTCCACGTCGGTTTCGCCCTCAGCAAGATCGACGAAGACGAAGCCCAACTGACGCTGCAGCAAATCAAGCAACTCGGTGCGAACACCTTTGAGGATGAGCTGGAGTCGTTTAAGGAGAGTTCGATTTGAAATTCGTCGACGAGTTCCGCGATCCCGAGGCTGCGAAGGCCTTGCTAAAGCGCATCGAACACGATGCAGCGCTTTTGGACGAACCTGTCAGGCTGATGGAAGTGTGTGGTGGACACACCCACACGATTTACCGATATGGCCTGGAAAACCTGCTGCCGCAAAACGTGGATCTCGTCCACGGTCCCGGCTGCCCAGTATGTGTGATCCCCATGGGCCGCGTGGATGACGCCATTTGGCTCGCCAATCAGCCCGATGTCATCCTCACCACTTTCGGCGATATGATGCGCGTACCAGGCTCCAATGAGTCCCTCTTGGAAGCGCGCGCCAAGGGCTGCGATGTCCGCTTCGTCTACTCTCCTTTGGATGCGTTGAAGCTGGCCGAAGACAACCCAGACAAGCAGGTGGTTTTCTTCGCCGTAGGTTTCGAAACCACCACCCCGTCCACTGCAGTGACCTTGGAGGCAGCGCGCAAGAAGGACATTGCCAACTTCTCCGTCTTCTCCAACCACGTCACTATCGAGCCCCCACTGCGCGCGATCGTCAACGGCGGCGAGACCAAAGTAGACGGCTTCATTGGGCCTGGTCACGTTTCCACCATCATCGGCACCCACGCTTTCGACTTCCTCGTGGAAGAATTCGGCATGCCGTGCGCCGTGGCTGGTTTCGAACCTCTCGATATCCTGCAGGCCGTAGCGATGCTCGTATCGCAATTCGCGCACAACGAGGACAAGCGCGTGGACAACCAGTACGCCCGCGTGGTGCGCGCTGAAGGCAACCCAGCAGCGAAGGCCTTGCTCGATCGCACCTTCGTGCTGCGCGACACCTTCGAATGGCGTGGCCTCGGCTGGCTGGATAACTCCGGCATGGGCATCGCACCCGAATACGCCAAATGGGACGCTGAAAAGCGTTTCGATGTCCCAGGCAACCGAGTCGAAGACCCCGCAGCCTGCGAATGTGGCTCCGTTCTTACCGGACGCATCAAGCCTTGGCAATGCAAGGTTTTCGGCACTGCCTGTACACCGCAGACCCCGATCGGCACCTGCATGGTTTCCCCAGAGGGCGCTTGCGCGGCGTACTACAACTTCGGCCGTATTGACCGTGACGCCACGGCGCAATTGGCTCAGAGCTAACCGTGCTGAATCTGGTAAAGCAGCCTGACGATTTGGGGTGAATTCGTCCGGCTGCTTTACCGAATCCGACGATCCTTACATCTGGCTACCTCCCCCATTTGGCGGAGGTCAAAGAGTGCCTGCTTAGCCGATGTTTTCCGTGGTGGCCAGCCATAACGTAAGAGTCATGAACACCACATTTGTTGCCCGCGATATCCGGGTCTCTTTCAATGGCACTGAGGTCGTCCATGGGGCGAACCTGTCTGCATCTCCTGGCCGCATCACCGTCTTGCTCGGCCCTAATGGTGCAGGCAAATCCACCACTCTCCGTGCAGCCCTGGGACTGATCAATTCCGAGGGTTCAAAAGACATTCACGGAACCATCGGTCTGCTCCTTGATGATGGCGGCCTGGTCCCCTCCCTCACTGGTCGACAGCACCTGCTGTCCATGGCGAAGCTCTATGGCGTCGATAAGCAGCGGGTGCAGGAAGTTCTGGACTTGGTCGACATGGCGCACAGTTGCGACCGGCGGATCAAGACCTATTCGCTGGGGATGAAGCGTCGAGTAGCCCTGGCGGGCGCCATGCTGCAAAACCCAGACATTGTGATTCTCGATGAGCCATCTTCCGGGCTGGATCCTGACGGAATTCGGTGGTTTGGGCAGCTCATGCGCTCCGAGGCTGATCGAGGGAAGGCCATCATCATGGCCACGCACCACCTGGCGGAAGCCGCAGCTATCGCCGACGATGTCGTCATCATCGCACGCGGCGAAACCATCTTCAACGGCGCGCTCAGCAGCATCGATGACCTGGAATCCACCTACTTCACTCTCACTTCGAAAGGCTAGAACAATGAATTCACTCAAATCTGAGTTTTACACGATTCGGAAACTTCCGACCGTGACCATCGTCGCCGTGTTGTCGATAGTGTTGGCCGGTGTCGGAGCAATCCTGCAATGGTCTCTACCATTTCTGCTCAAGATCGATCCGCCCCAGGCCGGTGACGGCCCCGCAGGCGAGCAGGTCCAGGCGCTGATCGACGCCGCAGACCCGGTAACCGCCGACTTTCAATTAGCTGCCCTCGATATCACCGGATCTGGCCAATCTTCGGGTCTCTCCATGTTTCTCATCGCCATCGTCGCGCTGACCATAACTGCTGCTAGCTACGCCTTCTCTAGTGGCGCTGTGGTCTGGAAAGTTGTCGGCACCGGCTCGCGCATGAGGTGGTCCTTAAGTCTGACAGCCGCGGTACTTGGAGCGGTTCTCCTCGTGTGCGTGGGTGCGTGCGCCCTCACCACCGTGATTTCCCTGGTGGCAGCCCCCATGAACAGCGCGTCGTTGGTAGCTCCCGCTGGAGATACTGTGGTGATGTGGCTCCGAGGCAGCCTGGCGATTGTGCTGCTAGCTACTTCTATCGTGGGTGTCGTTCTGGCCGTTCGGAAGGTGGGCGCTGCCATCGGAATCGTGGTGGCGGTACTCATGGCCGGGGTCATTTTCGGCACGATTGGTTCGATGGCTGGCTGGGATCCGATCGTCTACGGCTGGCTCCCCACCTCTGCGGTGACCACCGCGGGCGGTCAAGGCCTCATGCAGACCGCCAATCCGTGGACGGGCATCGCCGCTCTTGTGGGATGGGCAGTGCTGAGCCTGGGACTGGGACTCGCCCGGTTTGGCCGCGCCAACCTCTAAGCTGGAAGATATGCTTCGACCCTCAACTAGGGATATTGCGCTGGCCGCCATCGTGCTGGGACTGGATCTGTTCGGATTCTTGATGGTCAGCGCGGTGGTGCCGGCCACGTTCAACTTCGACATCTCGCCTGTTCAATATTGGCTGGTTCTGGTTGGCATCGTCATCAAAAGCGCGCTACTACTGTTTCGCCGCCAGTTTCCGATGCTCATTCTGCTAGCCATTTCTGCAGTCGAACTCGTGATTCCGCTGTATTCCCTAGCCACGGGCGAACAGAGCTTTGGTTTCAACGGCGTTGCGGCGGCTGTGGCGGCCTTTTCCTTGGGTTTGCACACTCGTGCCAAACTGCGGGACTCGATAGTCCTGACCGCATCCGGGCTGGTCGTCGGCATCTTCCGCGCCCTGACTACTCCTCCCATGGCCGAGATGCCTCGTCCCGTATTTTCCCTTCTCACCACGCTCGGCTGGCTCCTCCCCCTCCTCATATTTTTCAGCATCGGGCTCGCAGTCCGTGGCAGCCGCGAGCTGAACGCTTCGTTAGCCAAACAAGCTGAGCTCGCCGAGCGCAACGCGATCATCGAGGAGCGCGCCCGCATCGCCCGCGAACTCCACGACACCACTGCCCACCACCTCTCCGCCATCGCCATTCAGGCTCAAGCTGCCCGCGCGCTTATCGACGTCAATCCTGAAGCATCCAAGCAGCATTTAGACCATGTGTCGGCCTCGATCACTCGTGCGCTCCGCGACGTTCGCGCGACGGTCGGCAAGCTGTCAGTGTCGGATGCCGAAACCGAACGCGTGCCACAGCCCACGGATATTCCTGCGCTGATCGAGGAGGTCCGCATGCTGGGGCAACAGGTGGATTTCGACGACTCTTCGCATTTGGTGGGAGCTGAACAGGTCGCGGCGTATCGCATCACCCAGGAAGCGCTCACCAATGCCCGTAAACATGCCCCGGGTGCACCAGTAACCGTCACTCTGAGTGACGATGAGCTGCGCATCTTCACGCCAGGCTCCTACCAGCGCGGAGCATCAGGCCGTGGCACCATCAGTATCCAGGAACGCGCACACGCCGTAGGTGCGACTGCGTTCAACGGACCGGTACCTGACGGCTGGCTCGTGCAGCTCACATGGAGGAAGCAATGATTCGCGTACTTTTGGTGGACGATCAGCCCCTCATCCGCCAGGGGCTCAAAGCGATCTTTGAGGCCACCGGCGAGATTGCCGTTGTCGCCGAGGCTGGTTCTGGGAACGAAGCGATCGCCAAAGCTCACGACGTGGACGTGGTCTGCATGGACATCAGAATGCCGGACGGCGACGGGATCTATGCGACCGCCGAAATCAATAAGCGTGAGGACCCGCCCGCCATCATCGTCATTACTACCTTTGACCTCGACGAGTACGTCTTCGGTGCACTCGAAGCCGGAGCCTGTGGCGTCATGCTCAAAGACTCCCCCATGACCGACCTCATCGAGGGGGTCAAACGTGCTGCTTCAGGCGAAGGCATGGTCGATGCGTCGGTGACCAAGCGAGTGATCGCGGAATTTGGGCGTCGAAAAGCGCGGGCGGTAGTTGACTCAGACTTGCTGACCGCACGGGAGTTGGACTGCGTTCGCGCGCTCGGTCGGGGCTTAACGAATATCGAAATCGGGCGGGAGCTGTATTTGGAGCCGTCGACGGTCAAAACCCACCTGTCCTCGGCGATGGCCCGGGTAGGTGCGAGTTCGCGGGTGCAGCTAGTGATCTGGGCGTTCCGGGCCGGAGTGATTAGCTAGCCCCGCACCCGTCGCCAGAGGATCCTGCCCAGGGAATGCGGGAGTGCCAATACTTCACGCAGCCACATCTTCGGTGCCTTCCGGAACGGAGTTTTCGCGGTGACCAGCTGCACGGTGAGCCCATGGTGCCAAGCCCACATCTTGGTCCTTAGTGAATGGAAGTCACTAGTCACCACCACCCACGAGGGATACCCTTTGAGCAGGGCAAACGATTGCTCCAGATTTTCATTTGTCGAACGGGCCTGGTTCTCCACCGAGATCACATCCGGGGCAACCCCGTGCTCCACGAGCCACTGAAACATCGCTTCTGCTTCACCCATATGGCCGGATACCACCACGTGCAGGGATTCCAGCGCATAGGGCAAGGCCGCTTCAAGGCGACGGGTGAGGGTGCTGCCGGGACGGCCGCCCAAAAGCCTGCTGCCCAGAATCAGCACCGGCTCGTGCATTTAGCCCTCCATGAGACGCTGGCGCAGGGCCTCGTCCTTGGCGAGAACTTCATCACGCATGTTGTCCTGGTAGGTGACCATCTTGTCCACGAGAGCAGCATCACCAGCGGAAAGGATGCGCGCAGCCAGCAGGCCAGCGTTCTTTGCTCCGCCGATAGACACGGTCGCAACCGGCACGCCACCAGGCATTTGCACGATCGACAGCAGTGAGTCCATACCGTCGAGATCCTTTAGCGCGCGCGGGATGCCGATGACCGGCAGCGGCGTAGCAGCAGCAACCATGCCCGGCAGGTGGGCAGCGCCGCCCGCACAAGCGATGATGCACTTCAGACCACGCTTGTGTGCCTCCTTGGCATAAGCAAGCATGCGCTCTGGGGTACGGTGTGCGCTGACAACGCCCACCTCAAACGGGATATCGAACTGCGCGAGCACCTCGGCGGCTGGCTCGACAGTCGGCCAATCCGAGTCCGAGCCCATGATGAGTCCTACGAGTGGTTCCATTACTGATCCTTCCATTCCGCGTGCACGAGGAAGTGGGCGGCGAGCTCGCCGTTTCGACGCAGCTTTTCGACGTCCCCATTGCCCGTCATATTCACATGGCCGATCTTACGGCCCGGACGATGCCCCTTGCCGTAGAAGTGGATTTTCGCCTCTGGGAAGCGCTGCCACACCTCGACCATGCGCTGTGGCATCGGCATCTCTGGATCCTCAGCGGCGCCGAGCACATTAGCCATAACGGTCCATTCCTGCAGTGTGTCGGTACTGCCCAGTGGCATGTCTAGGACCGCGCGGACATGCTGCTCAAACTGGTCGGTCACGCAGCCATTCTGAGTCCAATGGCCGGTGTTGTGCGGGCGCATGGCCAGCTCGTTGACGAAGATCCCCTCTGGAGTCTCGAAAAGCTCGACAGCCAGGTTGCCGGTGACGCCGAGGACTTCTGCGGTCATGATAGCAGTTTCTTCTGCCTGCTTCCTCAGCTCTTCCTTAAGGCCAGGAGCCGGAGCGATAGTAAACCAGCAGATGCCGTCCTGCTGGATGGATTCCACTACCGGCCAGGCCTTGACCTCACCAGATGGCCGACGGGAGACCATGGCGGAGAGCTCGCGAACCAAGTTGACCTTTTCCTCGGCCATGAGCGGGGTGCCGTTGGCTAGCAGTTCTTCGGTCAGCTCTTGCAGGTTGTCCAGCGAAGAAGGGAACCAGACACCCTTGCCGTCGTAACCACCGCGACGGGCCTTGAGACACACTCGGCCTTCGACCTCGGTCCAGAACTGGGTTGCGTCTTCAACACTTTCAATTGCTGCGAATGGAGGCACAGGCGCGCCTAGCTCCTTGAGCCGCGTGCGCATCACCAGCTTGTCCTGCGCGTTGATCAGCGCTGCCGGGCGAGGCTGGACATTCACGCCCTCGGAAATCAGAGTTTCCAAGTGCTCGTTCGGCACGTGCTCGTGGTCGAAGGTAACCGCGGTTGCATCCTTGGTGACGGCGCGGAGGTCGTCGATAAGCGTGTAATCACCGAGCACAACATCGGCAGCGACCTGCGCGGCGCTTTCCTCCAGCGAGCTGGCCAGCACGCGCACGGACTGACCGAGCTCGATCGCTGCGGTCTGCATCATGCGAGCCAATTGCCCATCGCCAATCACACACAGAATTGGCATGTCTGGTGCGTGCGCTGCCGGATTATCGATGTTGTAAGTCACGGCTAATAACTATAGCGGGTGGCGTGCTACTCGAATAACCTGGGATTTATGGCATTCGATAGGAGCGCTTTTCCCGCGACGTGGGCAAAAATGTGCGCGGGAAGCGGCATCGAACTCGGCGATTATGTGCAGCTTACCGACGACCTGTTGTTCTACCCCGATGCGATAGTCACCACCGAAAACCAGCCTTCGTGGACATTGCACGTGCCGCTACTTTTCGACCTCAAGCGAATGGCCGAGACTTATAAACTCCCCTGCGGGCGAATCGATCTGACCACCGACAATGAGTGCCTGTGGATGCTCGTCACGAAGATCATCTTGGGGGTGGACTCTCGGGCATTCGCGTGGGACAGCCACTTCGGATTAAGCCACGAAGATACGCCCCGACTGTTTGCCTACATCGACGAGATTCCGTGGGGCGTGACCATCAGTGCTCGTTCATCTGATGCTACAAAACTAGAAACCAAACCTTCCGATGATTTCGGATGGAGCATGTGATGTTAGGCCGGTGCCAATAATTGAGGTTATCGTCGAAATCCCATCTAGTATCGGGATAGGCGGCAGCCCCATTGAAGAGTCAGTAGTGAGCGGATTTATCCTCATTCCTGCGACAACGCACCCAATGCCAACTAAGAGCTCGGCTTCCTACCAGCCTCTGCCCCGCTGCCCCACCAGCTCATTGATTTCAATCGCGACTTTCTTGGCCCTTGGCACATCCCGAAATACAAGCGGCCGCCCCATCCCAGCCACGTCCACATAGAGGGCGCCTTTGCGCTTGTATGCGCCAAGCACGTGCGCCAGCGGGATCGAATCCTCGCGGGCCCCGAAGCTTGCTGCACGAACAATGATCCGTTGGTCCGTGATCGCAAAGCGCTGACGACGCGAGCGCATGATTGGAAGGATCAGCCGCCACAGCATCAGTAGCGCCCACAGTGCCACGATGCCATTGTGAAGGTCTGGGATGCCCTGCACATCCACCCACCCGATTGCCATCCAGCAGACGGCCGTGAGAAATAGCGCCTCAATAACCGGAAAGGTCAAAGAGGATAAGGACGAGGTGAGGTCGTACCGAACAGCTTCGCCCATCATTGCAACCTCAAGTGCACTACGTCGCCAGCGGCAATGGCATGAACCTCGTCATCTTCCGAGCGCACCTGGATGAGCCCGTCATCGGCCACGCCTACACATTCCCCGAGCAGTTCTTTGTCGCCGGGCAAATGCACGCGCACCTGCTGGCCGATCGAACTGCACACCGCTCGGTAGTCATTCATTAGCGATGGGTCATTGTTCATCCACTGCGTCAGACGATTCTTCAGCGCAAGTAGGATCGCCCCCACCAGCTGGGTACGGTCCACCGGGTCGCCGACCATCTCTAAGGAAATAGCATGCGGAACCGGCAATTCTTCTTGTGTCAGCGACACGTTAACGCCCAGACCAATCACGATGGCCGGAGACGGCTGGAACTGCGCGACTTCAGCGAGGATGCCACAGACCTTTCGCCCGTCGATAAGCACATCATTGGGCCATTTCAGGGTGGCGTTGTAGTCCGCACCGAGGACGTCAATGAGCGCGAGGCCCGTAACTAGTGGCATGGTTCCCAGTCGGTCCACCGCTGCCGAAGAAGGCCGGATCAAGATAGAAAGAGTCGCCTGGGACATCGGTGGAGCCGTCCAGACTCGGCCGTGGCGCCCCCTGCCTGCACTTTGGAATTCAGTAACGGCGGCGGCCCACTCGGGCGCGCCTGCCAGGGCTGCTTTCACCAGGTCAGCATTAGTAGAGCCAGTTTCGGCGGTGTAGTCGATGCGCGGAAGTGGCAGTGCGCGCAGTTTTTCGACATCCAAAGGCGTTCTCATACTGAGTCAGTTTAGCCGTAAGTAAAATTCCGCATTCCGGTTCGCAAATCCCCAGGACAGAATCTAGAAATACACCGTCTTAATCACCCCTTGCGACACGCCGGTGTGACGCAGATTTCTTTTATACCCTGAACAGCGCAAACGTGAGCAAAACCTCAACTATTTTGGTTTCTTAGTAGAAACTAACCAAAAATCCCTTTACAATCCCCAAACATGACCATTTCCTCACCTTTGCCTCGCCTGCAGGAACCAGTAACCGCAGCGCACGCCACGACATCCGAGAAGATTGCCGATCTGAAGGCGCGCCGGAGCGAAGCTCTGACCATTTCCAAGGAGCGCGATGGACGCCTCACTGCACGTGAGCGCATCGACTTCCTCTTGGACGAGGACTCCTTTGTGGAAACCGACATGCTCGCCCGTCACCGCACTCACGACTTCGGAATGAACGCCAAGCGCCCGGTCACGGACGGCATTGTCACCGGCTGGGGCACCGTCAATGGCCGCGAGGTCTGCGTGTTCTCCCAGGACGGCACCATTATGGGTGGCGCACTCGGCGAGGTCTACGGCGAGAAAATGATCAAGATTATGGAGCTGGCCGTCACCACCGGTCGCCCACTCGTCGGCCTCTACGAGGGCGCTGGTGCCCGCATCCAGGACGGCGTGGTGTCCCTAGACCAGATCGCACGCACCTTCTATCACAACGTCAACGCCTCGGGCGTGGTCCCACAGATCTCCGTCATCATGGGCGCCTGCGCGGGCGGCAACGCATACTCCCCTGCATTAACTGACTTCGTGGTCATGGTGGATAAGCAATCCAAGATGTTCGTTACCGGCCCAGATGTGATCAAGACCGTCACCGGCGAGATCATCTCACAGGAGGAGCTGGGTGGCGCTTCCACCCACATGTCCACCGCCGGCAACTGCCATTTCGTGGCCCAGGACGATGAGGAAGCCTTGGAGTGGGTGCAGGATCTGCTGGAGTTCCTGCCAAGCAACAATCGCGACTACGCGCCTGTGGAAGACGCCGAGCCTTTCGAGCAGTCCGTGGACGATCTGCTGCTTGACTCCATCATCCCGGACACCCCGACCACCCCTTACGATGTCCGCGATGTCATCGCCGTCCTCACGGATGATTCCGATTACTTCGAAATCCAGGCTGACCGCGCCGAAAACGTCGTCATTGCCTTCGGCCGCATCGACGGCCAGTCCGTCGGCTTCGTTGCAAACCAGCCGATGCACTTCGCCGGCTGCCTGGACATCGATTCCTCCGAAAAGGCCGCTCGCTTCGTCCGCACTTGCGATGCCTTTAATATCCCAATCGTCATGCTCGTCGACGTCCCTGGCTTCCTTCCGGGCGCTGGCCAGGAGTACGGCGGCATCCTGCGTCGCGGCGCGAAGCTGCTTTACGCTTACGGCGAGGCGACCGTCCCGAAGATTACCGTCACCATGCGCAAGGCCTACGGCGGAGCGTACTGCGTTATGGGCTCCAAGGGTCTGGGCGCCGACCTGAATCTGGCGTGGCCGACCGCCCAGATCGCGGTCATGGGCGCAGCCGGCGCGGTGGGCTTCATCTACCGCCGCGAGATCAAGGACGCTCAGGCTAAGGGTCTGGATGTTGACCAGCTAGTGAAGTCCTTCGAGCGTGAGTACGAGGACCACATGCTCACCCCATATGCCGCCGCCGAGCGCGGGCTTATCGACGCTGTGATCCTGCCATCCGAGACCCGCGAGCAGCTCTCCCGGAATCTTCGCCTGCTTCGCAACAAGAACGTGATTCGTCCTGCCCGCAAGCACGGCAACATTCCGCTGTAATTCAGCCGTTTTCGCAAACTTTGCCAACGCGATTGAAGTTATGACGATCACACTGGAGCCGGGCGAATCGTGATCTACCCCGCTTTTACCCCTAAAAGCGGGTCGAATCACCACGAGTTTTAGGGTTCCGACCAATTCGATTGCCCACTCAGTAAACAAAAGTGGGTCTACCACATAGACTGATTCCCATGACTGCCGCAATGAACACTGGCGCACAGACGCCTGATCTAACGACCACCGCTGGCAAGCTGGCCGACCTGCGTGCCCGCATTGCCGAGACCCACGCCCCAATGGGTGAAGCTTCCATCGAGAAGGTTCACGCTGCGGGCAAGAAGACTGCACGCGAGCGCATCGAGTACCTGCTCGACGAGGGCTCTTTCGTTGAGGTTGACGCGCTGGCTCGCCACCGTTCCAAGAACTTCGGCCTGGACGCTCGTCGCCCAGTCACCGACGGTGTTGTCACGGGTTACGGCACCATTGAAGGCCGTAAGGTCTGTGTCTTCTCCCAGGATGGCGCTGTTTTCGGTGGTGCACTTGGTGAGGTTTACGGCGAGAAGATCGTCAAGATCATGGACCTGGCTGTCAAGACCGGTGTTCCGCTGATCGGCATCAACGAGGGCGCTGGCGCCCGTATCCAGGAAGGCGTTGTCTCCCTGGGCGCTTACGCCAAGATCTTCTACCGCAATGTTCAGGCTTCCGGCGTTATCCCGCAGATCTCCCTGATCATGGGCGCTTGTGCAGGCGGACACGTCTACTCCCCAGCAATCACCGACTTCATCGTCATGGTGAACAAGACCTCGAAGATGTTCATCACCGGCCCAGACGTCATCAAGACTGTCACCGGCGAAGAGGTCACCCAGGAAGAGCTGGGTGGCGCTCACACCCACATGGCAATGTCCGGCACCTCCCACTACACCGGTGCTGACGATGCCGACGCTCTGGACTTCGTCCGCGACCTGGTTGGCTACCTGCCTTCCAACAACCGCGCTGAGGCTCCTCGCATGGATGCTGACTTCATGGTCGGTTCCATCCAGGAGAACATCAACGACACTGACCTCGAGCTGGACACCATCATCCCAGACTCCCCGAACCAGCCTTACGACATGAAGGACGTCATCACCCGCGTGCTTGACGACGGCGAGTTCCTGGAGATCCAGGAAGGCTACGCCGAGAACATCGTCATCGGCTTCGGTCGCGTCGAGGGTCGCTCCGTCGGTATCGTCGCCAACCAGCCAATGCAGTTCGCAGGCTGCTTGGACATCAAGGCTTCCGAGAAGGCTGCTCGCTTCGTCCGCACCTGTGACGCCTTCAACGTTCCAATCATCGAGTTCGTTGACGTTCCTGGCTTCCTTCCTGGCACCAACCAGGAGTACGACGGCATCATCCGCCGTGGCGCTAAGCTCCTCTACGCTTACTCTGAGGCAACTGTTCCAAAGATCACCGTCATCACCCGTAAGTCCTACGGTGGCGCTTACACCGTGATGGGCTCCAAGGACATGGGCGCTGACCTCGTCCTGGCATGGCCTACCGCACAGATCGCCGTCATGGGTGCTTCCGGCGCTGTCGGCTTCATCTACCGCAAGGAGCTCAAGGCAGCCGCTGCCGAGGGCAAGGACGTTGCAGCTTTGATGAAGGAATACGAGCTGGACTACGAGGAGACCCTCGTTAACCCATACATGGCTGCTGAGCGCGGCTACGTCGACGCCGTTATCCCGCCATCCGAGACCCGTGGCCAGATCATCGAGGGCCTGCGTCTCCTGGAGCGCAAGGTCGTCAACGTTCCTGCCAAGAAGCACGGCAACATCCCGCTGTAAAGAACTGTTAAGGATTCCTCATGGAAGAAACCAAAAAGCCATTTTTGACCATCACGAAGGGCAACCCAGACGACACCCAGGTGGCCGCTCTGACGACGCTCTTCGCTGGTCTGGCAGCCGCAGGCGCACCTGAGGAAAAGCCTGACCGCAACAACTGGGGCAGCCTTTCCGAGCGTCTTCAGCGCCCGGCAACCTACAACCCGAACGCGTTCCACAACGTGACCTACTTCTAAGTAGAACGGGTGGGAAACAGCCCGCGACCCCGACGAATGCTTTTAGCGAACGTCGGGGTCGCGGGCTTTTTCGTCCGCTATCCTTGAGCTCATGCGCCTCGTACTAGCTTCTGCCTCGCCTTCGCGAAAGAAGATTCTCGAATCGGCCGGAATCACGCCAGTCATCGCCCCTGCCGATGTCGACGAAGATGCGATCATCGCTGAATTCGGTGCCACACCTCCGGTCGTCGAGAAGCTTGCTCAAGCCAAGGCTGAGGCTGTCGATTTCCCCCATGACGTGGTGATCGGCTGCGACTCTATGCTCTTGTTGGACGGTGAGCTGCAGGGCAAACCGCACACCGTGGAAAAGACGATCGAACGATGGCAGCAGCAACGCGGCAAGGCGGCTGAGCTCATCACTGGGCATCACGTCATTTCTCCGGGTGGAACTTTCACCGGGACATCGCGAACCATTGTCCACTTCGGGCATCCGACAGATCAGGATATCGCGGCCTACGCGCGCAGCGGGGAGCCCTTGCAATGCGCCGGAGCGTTCACACTGGAAGCGATGGGCGGTTGGTTCATCGACCGCATCGATGGCGATCCATCGAGCGTAATTGGGCTTTCCCTCCCCCTGGTCCGTAAAGCCCTGTATTCTTTCGGTTATTCCGTCTCAGATTTTTGGTGATCATGAAAAACAAAGTACTTCTTAGTTCTCTGCTCCTCAGCGCCCTTGCGCTGGCAGGATGTGGCAGCGACGATACAAAGTCCCAAGCTGCAGGCAGCTGTGAATACAAGGACGGCAGGACTGCGGCGAAGGACGTCGACAAGCCTGATGCGAACCCTCCTGCAGGTACCGTCGATCTCAAGCTGAGCACCTCCGCCGGCGACATCACGATGCAGCTCAACGCCGACCAGGCGCCCTGCACCGTGGGCGCCATCAGCTCGCTGGCAAAGCAGGGCTACTACGACAACACCGTGTGTCACCGCCTGACCACTGATGGGATCTTCGTGCTGCAGTGCGGCGATCCATCGGGCAAGGGTTCCGGCGGTCCTGGCTTTAGCTTCGCTGACGAATATCCGGCGGGCACTGGCGAGATGGGCCTGTACAAGGCCGGCACCATTGCCATGGCGAATGCCGGCCCGAACACCAATGGTTCCCAGTTCTTCCTGAACTACGAGGACTCCCCGCTACCTCCGAACTACACCTTGTTTGGCGCGATGGATGACAAGTCGCTGCAGGTCGTGCGCGACATTGCGAAGAAGGGTACCGCTACCGGTTCCCCGGACGGCCCGCCAGCTACCGAAGTGAAGATCCTGAAAGCAGAGGTCAAGTAATGCAACTGACACCCCCGCCAGTCCACGTCCCCGCTTTTGATTCAACTGATCCATACGAATGCCCGGAAAACCCTGAAGCGTGGGCAATCCTCGCGGAGCAGGCCACTGATCCACTCGCACGCTACGCATTCGCACGTACTGGTTACCACCGCGGTCTCGACTTACTTCGTGGTAACGGCTGGAAAGGCTATGGACCGGTGCCCTGGTCACATGAGCCAAACCAAGGCGTACTCAAAGCGATTGCCCAGCTCGCACTGGCTGCCCGCGGGATCGGCGAGCACAAAGAGTACGACCGCTGCCGCGCCCTACTTTCGGACTGCGACAACTCCATGACGGAAGCTTTACTAGGTTAATTCACCCTTAAGCGGGTAAGTTTTTTCTCCATGGAAAACAAACCCGGAACCTCGGTGAGAGAGCTCACCCTCCGCGGCGTGATCATCGGTGGACTCATCACACTGGTCTTCACTGCCGCAAACGTCTATCTCGGACTCAAGGTTGGCATCACCTTCGCCACCTCGATCCCTGCGGCCGTCATCTCTATGGCCATTCTGCGCAAGTTCGCTGGACACACCATCCAGGAAAACAACATCGTGCAGACCATCGCTTCCGCCGCGGGCACTCTGTCCGCCATCATCTTCGTCCTGCCCGGCCTGGTCATGATCGGTTGGTGGCAGGGCTTCGGCTATTGGACCACCGCCGCAGTCTGCGCCATCGGCGGCGTCTTGGGCGTCACCTACTCCATTCCGCTGCGCCGCGCCCTGGTCACTGGCTCTGACCTGCCATACCCAGAGGGTGTCGCGGCTGCCGAAGTCTTGCGCGTGGGCGATGATAACGGCTCCGTAGAAGAGAACAAGAAGGGCCTGAAGGTCATCCTGTGGGGCTCCCTGGCATCGGCTGGCTACTCTCTGCTCGCTGCGCTCAAGGTTGCGGCCGGCAGCTTGTCGACGGCCTTCCGCGTCGGATCTGGTGGCACCATGGTGGCCTCCTCCATGTCCCTCGCTCTCATCGGTGTCGGTCACCTCGTCGGCGTTGGCGTCGGCATCGCAATGATCGTCGGCCTACTGATTTCTTATGGCGTACTGCTCCCGATCTTTACTGCTGGTGATCTTCCAGAGACCGGGGCGATTGCCAAGGTCATCTCCAGCACGTTCTCCCACGACGTTCGCTTCGTCGGCGCTGGCGCCATGGCCGTCGCGGCCGTATGGACGCTGCTCAAGATCATCGGCCCAATCGTCTCGGGTATCAAGAGCTCTTTGACGTCCTCGCGTGCGCGTCAGGGCGGCATGGAAGTCGACATCACGGAACGCGACATCCCGTTCCCTGTTGTCGCCGGAGTAACCCTTGCCTCGATGATTCCTGTCGGCCTGTTGCTGTGGCTGTTCACCAAGGACACCTCGATTGCGCATCATTCCACTGGTTTGATCTTGCTGAGCATCATCTACATCCTGCTGGTGGGCCTGCTCGTGGCAGCAATCTGCGGCTACATGGCGGGCCTGATCGGCGCTTCGAACAGCCCAATTTCCGGCGTCGGCATTATCGTTGTCCTGTCCGCTGCGCTGCTGATCAAGGTCCTGGCCGGTGGCGAGGACCCAACCACGCTCGTTGCCTACACCTTGTTCACCGCGGCAATCGTGTTTGGTATCGCCACGATTTCTAACGACAACCTCCAAGATCTCAAGACCGGCCAGTTGGTGGGCGCGACCCCGTGGAAGCAGCAGCTTGCCCTCATCTTCGGTGTCATTTTCGGCTCCGCGATCATCCCTCCAGTGCTGCAGCTGATGCTCACCGGTTTCGGTTTCCAGGGTGCTCCTGGAGCCGGCGAAAACGCCCTCGCTGCGCCACAGGCAGCTTTGCTGTCCTCCGTCGCGCAGGGCATCTTCGGCGATTCCCTCGACTGGAACCTGATTGGGCTCGGCGCTGCCATCGGCGTCGGCATCATCATTATCGATGAGGTTCTCGCAAAGACCACCTCTAAGTTCCGCCTGCCGCCGCTGGCCGTCGGCATGGGCATGTACCTGCCAATCAGCCTCACCCTCATCATCCCGATCGGCGCTTTCATCGGTCGTGCCTACGACAAGTGGGCCGAAAACCATGGTGGTGAGCCAATGAAGCGGATGGGTGTGCTGCTGGCCACCGGCCTCATCGTGGGCGAATCTCTCTTCGGCGTGCTGCTGGCCGGCATCATCGGCGGCACTGGCAAGGAAGAGCCACTGGCTATCGTGGGCGAATCCTTCGAAAGCCCGGCGAAATACCTCGGCTTCGTCATTTTCGCTGCCATCACGATCGCCCTGTACAAGTGGGTGCAGCGCCAGAAAGCTTAGCGGTATCGTGGGGCTATGATTAAGCCCCATAAACTCGTTGTCATCGGCCTCGGCCATGTTGGCTCCTACGTCCTTGCAGACGCGATGAAAACCGAGCTCTTCGGTGAAATCGTCGCGATCGATGCGGACGTTGCGGTAGCCCATGGCGAGGCCCTTGATCAATTTCAGGCCACTGGTGTGCACTCGATGGCGTCGATAAGCGTGCGCGCAGGTGGGTACGAGGAGTGCGCCGACGCTGATGTCATCATCGTGGCCGCGGGGCCGTCGATGGTGTCGGGAGAGGGCGAAGAAAAGCCCGATCGTGCATCGCTCGCGCCACA
Organism: Corynebacterium kalinowskii; assembly: GCF_009734385.1. NCBI lineage: Bacteria > Bacillati > Actinomycetota > Actinomycetes > Mycobacteriales > Corynebacteriaceae > Corynebacterium > Corynebacterium kalinowskii. Next base: position 1,955,632 of record NZ_CP046452.1, read on the forward strand.
CAATGCGAAGGTCATTCGCGAAGTGATGACGGGGATCACCGCGCATACACGCGAGGCCATCATTATCCTCATCACCAATCCGCTGGATTCCATGGTGTACGTAGCCGAGAACGAATTCGATTATCCAGCGGGCAAGATTTTCGGGACCGGCACGATGCTGGATTCCGCGCGACTTCGCCGGATCGTTGCCGATCGTGCCGGGGTATCCCCGCTATCTGTTCAGGGGTACATGATGGGCGAACATGGCCTGTCGGCCTTCCCAGTGCTCAGCCACGTCACCATCGCAGGTATGTCGCTGGAGGAATTCGGGCTGCCGATGGATCCCGAGGACGTCGCCACCGCCGTCGTAGACGCGGCCTATGAAGTGTTCAATCACAAGGGCTGGACGAACGCGGGTGTCGCCCAGTCAGCTATAGCGATGGCGCGGGCCGTGCTACTGGACGAGCGGATCATCCTTCCCGCCTGCACGACTTTGCGCGGGGAATACGGCCTGCATGATGTCGCGCTCTCGGTCCCGACGCTCATCGGAGCTGGCGGCGCACTACAGCGCTACTGCCCTACGCTCAACGAGTGGGAGCGGGCGGCGCTCGAAAGGTCGGCAGCCGCAATCAAAGAGACCACAGCAAAAATAGCCCCTCAACCGGACGATTACCGAAGGTAAAAATCCGATCGAAGGGCCACATTTGGCCTAACTAACTTAAGCGAACTTAGCCTCTACGCGGCCGATAGCTTCCTTGGCAACCATTTCCTGGATGCCCATGTCGAGCTCGGAGGTGAAGCCAACGCAAGAGCAGTTGATTTCGCCGAGGACGAAGGTGTCTTCGCCGTTCTCGCCGTCGGCGAGCATGAAGTCAGCGGTCCAGATCAGTGGGATGTTGTCGCCACCGAGCTTCTCAGCGATAACTGGACGTGCCTCAGCGAACATGTCGATGAGCTCCTGCCATGCCTCTGGCTTGTCGTAGGTGTACTTAGCACCGGAGAACAGGGTTGCGGAGAAGTTGTCGCCGCCAGCAGCTGGCTTCTTGTGGACCACGAAGATTGGGTGTGGGCCAACGAGGAGGATGCGGATTTCGCCTTCGACGATGCGTGGGCAGAAGCGCATGTCCACGAGCATGCCGTTGTCGCCGACGATGTACTGGTCGCAGAAGTCCATGAACTCGCCCAGTGGCTTGAGCTCGGTGTGGTTGTCCACAGCCTCGGTGCAACGCAGGATGGTGTCCAGTGGCAGTGCGGTGCCTGGCTCAACTTCGAGGGTCTTGTCCTCGAGCTGTACGCGCCAGATGCCTTCGCCGGTGGAGCCACGGTTCTGCTTGAGAACGCGCTCGCCGTAGGAGATGGAGGTTGGGAAGGTGTTGTGGAAGGTCTCAACGTCGTAGTACGCAGCGGTGTCAGCTGGAACCAGAGAGGTGTCATTGAGCTTGACCAGTGCGTCCTTAGCACCGTAAGCCATCATCTCTTCTGGGGTGGACATGCCGATGAGGCCGGCTTCCTTGGAGAGCTTGGTCAGAAGCTCGAAGTAGCCCTTCTCGCCACCTGGGATGCTGCCTGGGTTAACGCGGGAGATGTAGGCATCAAAGTTCTCAGAAACGTACTCAAAGATCTTCTCGGACCACTCTGGACGGTAGAACACGACCTCAGAGTTGTAGCCAGCTTCGCGAATTGCCTCCACGATTGGCATGGTGTCCTTGCGGTGACCGTTGAGCTGCTTGTCAGAGCCGCCTTCTACCTCGAATACGACGATTGCCTTCTTCATGAGTTCTCCTAATTGCATAGAGGATTTGGCAGGTCAGCACGTCGCGAACCTGGTTAAGAAAAATCTTATCTATCCGTAGCCCCCTCTGCAGCGCCAACTGCAAAGTGGTGCGCTAAGCCACAGCGGAACACGCCACATTTGCCCCCGGATTGTGACCCCGCCAGAAACCTCGTGACTATGGTGGAAACTATCAATCCCTGTCCCCCTTTGAAAGGTGGCCTCACATGGCTTTGCCCCTGGATCCGAACCCCAAGTTCTCCGATTTCGCGCATCCCGGTCGGCTCGTGTCTCCGCAGTGGCTATCCGCCCAGCTCGGATCCAAGGGACTCAAAGTTGTCGAGTCCGACGAAGATTCACTCCTCTACAACATCGGCCACATTCCAGGTGCCGTGCGCATCGACTGGCACAAAGATCTCAACGACCCTGTCACCCGCGACTTCATCACGCCTGAGCGCTTTGCCGAGCTGATGGACGAAAAGGGCATCGCCCCGGACGACACCGTCGTCATTTACGGCGATAAGCGCAACTGGTGGGCCGCATTCACCCTGTGGGTATTCGAGCTGTTCGGCCACGCCGATGTCCGACTCCTCGACGGCGGACGAGACGCGTGGATGGCCGAGGAACGCGATACGTCCTACGCCGTCCCCGAGTATCCGGCAGCGAACTATCCAGTGCCAGCGCTGGATGAAAAGGCGCGTGCGTTTGTTGCTGCCGTTGCTGACGGCGTCGGCAAGCTCCCGCTTATCGACGCCCGCTCCCCGGAAGAGTTCGCTGGCACCGCCACCGACCATGGACACGACACCATTCGCCACGGTCACATTCCTGGTGCGTTGAACATTCCCTGCGAGGGCAATGTGATGGCTAATCATTACTTCCGCACTCGCAAAGAACTGGAAACCCTGTATGCCGATCTAGATCCGAAGGCGCAGACGATCGTGTACTGCCATGAGGGCGAACGAGCTGCACACTCATGGTTCACGCTGAAGTACCTGTTGGGTTTCGCGGACGTCCTCAATTACGACGGCGCATGGGTGGAATGGGGCAATATGGTGCGGATGCCAATCGCTAAGGGATAGCACTCGCTCTTTGAACACTGTTCAGGGATTTTTTACTCCCGCTTGGGGGTGCATCCACAGATCGCTTTGGGCGAACCCATTCGGTTTTTAGCCATATTGTGTAACAATAAGTGTCACGCGCTGCACCCCCAGTCAACTGTGGGGTGAGGCACAAACTAATGTCAGGCGTGAATAGTTCACTGCAACAAAATTCTCCAGGAGGGGTTAGACGTGACCGTCGAGACCAAGAAGATCACCAAGGTTCTGATCGCGAACCGTGGTGAGATTGCCATCCGCGTCATCCGTGCAGCACGCGATGCCGGTATCAAGAGCGTCGCTGTTTACGCTGAGCCAGATGCAGATGCACCTTTCGTATCGATGGCAGATGAGGCCTTCGCTCTCGGCGGCCAGAACTCCGCTGAGTCTTACCTCGTCTTCGACAAGATTCTCGACGCCGCAAAGAAGTCCGGCGCTGATGCTATTCACCCTGGCTACGGCTTCCTCTCCGAGAACGGCGACTTCGCCGAGGCCGTCATCAACGCTGGCCTGATCTGGATCGGCCCATCCCCTAAGTCCATCCGCGAACTCGGCGATAAGGTCACTGCCCGCCACATCGCACTCAAGGCTGATGCCCCAATGGCGCCTGGCACCAAGGAGCCAGTCAAGGACGCTTCTGAGGTAGTCGCATTCGCTGAAGAATACGGCCTCCCAATCGCTATTAAGGCAGCATTCGGTGGTGGCGGCCGTGGCATGAAGGTTGCCTACAAGATGGAAGAGGTTGCTGACCTCTACGAGTCCGCTACCCGTGAGGCAGTCGCTGCCTTCGGTCGTGGCGAGTGCTTCGTCGAGCGCTACCTGGACAAGGCACGCCACGTGGAGTGCCAGGTCATCGCCGACCAGCACGGCAACGTTGTTGTCGCCGGTACCCGCGACTGCTCCCTCCAGCGTCGTTTCCAGAAGCTCGTCGAAGAGGCTCCAGCCCCATTCCTCACCGATGACCAGCGCACCCGCCTCCACGAGTCTGCAAAGGCTATCTGCAAGGAAGCTGGCTACTACGGCGCAGGTACCGTTGAGTACCTCGTTGGCTCCGACGGACTGATCTCCTTCCTCGAGGTCAACACCCGTCTGCAGGTGGAACACCCAGTTACCGAAGTCACCACCGGCATCGACCTCGTTCGCGAGCAGTTCCGCATCGCTGAGGGCCTTGAGCTGCACATCAAGGAAGATCCAAAGCCACGTGGCCACGCTTTCGAGTTCCGTATCAACGGCGAAGATGCTGGCAACAACTTCATGCCTGCACCAGGCAAGGTCACCAAGTACATCGAGCCTTCCGGCCCAGGCGTTCGCATGGATGCCGGCATCGTTGAAGGTTCCGTCATCGGCGGCCAGTTCGACTCCATGCTCGCTAAGCTGATCGTCTTCGGCGAGACCCGTGACGAGGCTCTGCAGCGCGCTTCCCGCGCACTGAATGAGTACGTTGTCGAGGGCATGCCAACCGTGCTCCCATTCCACCGCCACATCGTTGAGAACCCTGCATTCGTTGGTGACGGCGAGAAGTTCGAGGTCTACACCAAGTGGATCGAAGAAGTATGGGACAACCCAATCCCTGCTTACGTCGACCCAGCAGACGTTGAGGAAGATGAAGAAGCAACCCCAGCTCAGAAGGTCATCGTTGAGATCGACGGCCGTCGCGTTGAGGTAGCTCTCCCAGGCGACCTGGCAATCGGTGGCGGCGCTGCAGGTGGCGCTAAGAAGAAGGCCAAGAAGCGTCGCGCAGGTGGCGCCAAGGCTAGCGTTTCCGGCGACGCAGTTGCAGCCCCAATGCAGGGCACCGTCATCAAGGTCAACGTCGAAGAAGGCCAGGAAGTAAACGAAGGCGACACCGTTGTTGTCCTCGAGGCCATGAAGATGGAAAACCCAGTGAAGGCTCACAAGTCCGGCGTTGTTACCGGCCTGGACGCTGAGGCTGGTGCAGGCGTGTCCAAGGGCCACGTCCTGATGGAACTCAAGTAGTTCCTTGATGTTAGGTCCCGGTTCTCCTCGTGAGAGCCGGGACTTTTCTCGTTTCACCAGGCCGTTAACTTCATGCAACATCGACTAACTTTGATCACATCGGGCACAATAGACACATGATGAGCATTGAGCGCCAGCACTACCTCGTAGGTGACTTTGAACGAGAACACGCTTTGGAAAAACTCAAGGCGGCCTCACAGTCCGGCCACCTCAGCCTTGTCGAGTTCGACCAACGCGCCGCCCGCGCCACCCATGCCACAACGCAAGCCGACATCGACTTGATCCTCGCCGATATCCCCCAAAACCTCATGGTGAAGCAGAACCGCACTTCAGGACTACAAAAGCGCATCGGCATTGTTGCCTTGTGGGCCAGCTTGGTTCCTCTCGTGGCCATTGGCGCTGCAGATCTTGCAGCGATTTTCGCAGTGCTGACCATCCCGCTATGCATCCTGCTCTTCATCATGAAAGTCGGACCGGACTCCTGGTACGAGCCCAAAACCATCTACAAGCAGATCGGACAATAACTTGCAGCCCATGGATGTCAATGGTGGTCGCTTCTATGCCCGCCCCTTAAGAGACGACGATGCGATCGCGGTAGCGGAAGCGGTAGGGACGTCGGTGGCGTCGATAAGCCAGGCCCGCGAGGATTGGGAAACAGACACCGCCTATTCGTGGGCAGTGTGCGAGCAAACGAACGTCAACGCGGTGGCCATTGCGCGATATGACATGAACACTCTCGAAGTGGTTCCCGTAGGTGATCCCGAGCGTGACTTGCCCAATGACCCGATGCTTGAGCCGAAGAAGGCGAAGGATGGGGTCGCCGCCGGGCAAGAGTTCATCCAGCGGTGGATTGACGGCTACTTGCCTAGCTATCGGGAACAAACCTCTTAAAGCGTGCATCACACTGGCATGGATCTACTTGAGTTACCTGCCCTCCCCCGACTGTCCTACCGTTCGACCTTTGACAGCAAGGACTCGACGTTTCGCCAAGCTGGGCTCACTGATTCCAAACTCGGCGGTGCTCCCTACCGTCCGCGAGGCGCTGGCTGGCCTCACCAGCCCGACGGGGATCCCTATAGCTTCGTCGCGCAGCTGAATCTCGCCCAGGTTGAGCGCGATCGGCAGCTGCTCGGCGTGCCTCCGCTGCTTGACGGATCTCTGCCGACCAACGGACTGATCCAGTTCTTCTTGCCCTTTGACGACGTTTACGGACTCGGGGCAGGAAAGCCAGACTGCTTCGTCGCATTCATTCCAGACCCAACACGTCCAGCGGACGAACCTATTTTTGCCTGGCGCTCGTACTACGACAAGCCAGTCCACTGGCTGCACGAAGATCCAACGCCGGCGTTCACACCCGACGGTAAATGGCTAGCAAGATCTCCTTATTACACAGAACTTTCCATTTTTGATCACCCCGAGGTCGCACAGGCTCTGGAACCAGTGCTGCTGGAGCCAACGATGCAACAGCCCATCCCCGGCCTGCACGCAGAAGTGACTCCGGACCAGGAGGCTGCGTGGAAGGAAGTCGCTGATCAGGACAATCTGCATCCAAAACACCTCGGCGAGTGCAACCATCAAATCGGCGGCTTTGCCAGTTTCGTCCAGAACGAGCCCCGGCCACAAGGATCTCCCCTCCGGTTGCTCTTTCAAATTGAATGTGACATACACATGCAGGCCATCGGCGACATGGGAAACATGCAATTCTTCATCGACCCCGCCGATCTGAAACGACGAGACTTCAGCAACGTCCTGATCGATTGGGCTTGCGGATAAACTAGCCCCATGGCACCACGGCTCCCCCACAAAAGGCGCATCGTCGCCGCGATCGACCAGGGCACCACGTCCACGCGCTGCATGCTTTTCGACGACCACGGCCAGATCATCGCCTCGTCCCAGCTGGAACACGAGCAGATCTTTCCCCGGCCGGGGTGGGTGGAGCACGATCCGCTGGAAATTTGGGCGAACACCCGCCGCGTCATGGCTGATGTGTTGGCGCGCAGCGAGGTCACGGGCGATGACATTGCCGCGGTGGGAATTACGAATCAGCGTGAGACGACCGTAGTCTGGGACAAGGCCACTGGCCAACCGGTATACAACGCGATCGTGTGGCAGGATACCCGAACGTCGGAGATTTGCGCGGACCTGGACCCAGCAGATTTCGCCAAGACTGGCCTGCCGGTGTCTACCTACTTCTCGGGCCCCAAGATCAAGTGGATTCTGGACAATGTGCCGGGCGCCCGCGAGCGGGCAGAGTCGGGAGAGTTGCTATTCGGCACCATTGAGTCGTGGCTGATCTGGAATCTCACCAAGGGCGAGCACGTCACGGACATCACCAACGCTTCCCGCACGATGCTCATGGATTTGGAAACGGGAGCATGGGCCCCAGAGCTAGCACGACAGCTCAAGATCCCCACCAAGATGCTGCCGAAAATCGTTTCGAACTCCCAGGTCATTGGCCGCATCAAACGAATTCACGGCTTTGCCAATGTGCCGATCGCTGGCGTCCTCGGAGACCAGCAGGCCGCCACCTTCGGCCAAGCCTGCCTCGAGCCCGGAGAAGTGAAAAACACCTACGGAACCGGCAATTTCCTCCTGCTCAACACCGGAACGGAGATCAAGCGCTCCACCCATGGCCTGATCTCCACCGTGGCGTACAAACTGGGCAACGAGCCCACCGTGTACGCACTCGAGGGTTCCATCGCCGTCACCGGTTCACTTATCCAGTGGTTGCGGGACAATCTGGGATTGATTGCGCAGGCCAGCGACGTCGAGAAGCTAGCAACGAGCGTGCCCGACAACGGCGGTTGCTACATTGTCCCCGCGTTTTCTGGGCTGCTCGCGCCGTATTGGCGGGAGGACGCGCGCGGCGTGATCTGCGGACTGACACGGTTTCACACTAAGGCTCACTTCGCCCGGGCGGCGTTGGAGGCCACCGCGTATCAAACGCGCGAGGTGGTGGAGGCCATGAACCAGGACACGGGCATCCCCATCACCGCGCTGAAGGCGGACGGTGGCATGGTCGAAAACGCGCTACTCATGCAGTTCCAGGCCGATCAGTTGGGCGTCCCCGTGACCGTCCCAGCGATCACGGAGACCACGGCGCTTGGAGCTGCGTATGCGGCGGGCCTGGCGGTGGGCGTCTACAAGTCACTGTCCGAGATCCGCGCGATGTGGCGCGAACAGGTCACCTACCAGCCCCAGCCCTCCGACCCTGCGCTTTTCGACGGCTGGAAGCTGGCAGTCCACAAGAGCTTCGCGCCGTGAGGTCCCTTGGTCACGAGTCGGCGCTGCGCTCCATCGCCCGAGTAGTGCGCGAAACGACGACTCCCACCGACCCTGATGTCGCTGTGCAGACTATTGCCGAACAGTTGCGCTCAGGAAACGTGCTCGTGGTGACGGGCGCGGGCGTATCCACTGACTCCGGCATCCCGGACTACCGCGGCCCCAACGGTTCCCTGAACAGGCATCGCCCGATGACTTACCAGGAGTTTCGCTATGACCCGGACGCGCTCCAGCGGTATTGGGCTCGTTCTTTTGTGGGTTGGCGCCACATGGATGAGGCGCGACCAAACCGCACTCACTTTGCCTTGGCCGAATTGGAGCACGCCGGTCTGCTCAGCGGGATTATCACCCAGAATGTAGACGGTCTGCACGTTGAAGCTGGATCCCGAAACGTGCTGGCCTTGCACGGTTCCTTGGCACAGGTGGTGTGCCTTTCCTGCGGGCACCTTGAGGACCGTCATCAGCTCGATGCCCGCATCGAGCTCGCGAACCCCGGATTCGCTCCCACGTATGACGCAACGCAGGTCAACCCCGATGGCGATGTTGCGCTTTCCGAGTCCGATGTTGCACAGTTCAAACTGGTCGGATGCGTTCGCTGCGGCTCGGTCCTGTTAAAGCCCGACGTGGTCTACTTCGGGGAGCCGGTGCCAGCCCAGCGCAAGGAAACACTGGCCGACATGCTGGCTTCGGCGAGCTCGGTCCTCGCCGTGGGTACCTCGCTAGCCGTAATGAGCGGGTACCGCATCGCGCTGGACGCACTGAAGCAGGGCAAGACGGTCAATGTGATTAACGGTGGGCCAGGTAGAGCCGACCCCAAGGCCACCGTGTTGTGGCGCACTGGGGTGGGGCCAGCCTTTGACGCGTTGCTCGATGAGCTGGATATCTAGGCCACTGCCCTATTCCACAACCAGCAACAGGTCGTTTCCTTCTACCTTGGTCGGCTGCAGTAGCACGACGCGTGAGACTGTACCGTCGATAGGTGCGGTGATCGTGGCTTCCATCTTCATCGCCTCGATGACCGCCACTGGATCGCCCGCGGACACCGAATCGCCCTCGGCAACGGTCACCGTCACAGCGCCCGCAAACGGCGCGGCCACGTGGCCCTTCACACCAGGAGTCGCCTTCTCCGCAGCTGCCACGACCGACTCGACGCTGCGATCTCGAACCTCCATCGGGCGAACCTGGCCGTTCACGGTCAGCATCACCTTGCGCATGCCCTTTTCATTTGGCTCTGAAATCGCATCCAGGCGCACGAGGAGAACGCGCTTATCGGCCAGGTGAATAGTGGTTTCTTCGCCAGGAACCAGTCCGTAAATGAACTCGCGATCCTCCAGAATCGAGGTATCGCCGAAGAGTCGACGGTGTTCGGCGAATTCAGCGGCGGGCTTCGGGAAGAGTAGTCGGTCCAGGGCGCCGCGTCGAGAAGCACCCGACTCTTCTAGGAAAGCAGCCTCAGCCTCTGGAACTTCGGACACTGCAGCTGCAGGTCCGCGTCCCTCCAGTGCACGCTCACGCAGCAGTGGCCAACCGCCAGGCGGGGTGCCGAGCTCACCGCGCAAGAAACCAATGACGGAGTCCGGGATGTCGTACTTCTGTGGATCTGCCGCGAACTCAGCAGCGGTGACTCCCCTGCCCACCAGATGCAGCGCTAGGTCTCCGACCACCTTGGATGACGGCGTCACCTTGGTCGGGCGACCGAGAATCTCGTTTACACCTGCGTAGGCGTCTTCAATGAGTTCGAAGCGGTCCGCCAAACCCAGCGCCACTGCCTGAGCACGCAGATTCGATAGCTGGCCGCCCGGAATCTCGTGGCGGTACACGCGACCGGTTGGCCCAGGGGTGCCAGACTCAAACGGGGCGTAGATCTGACGCACGGCCTCCCAGTACGGCTCGAGGTCACACACGGCTTGCAAGGACAGCCCAGTGTCCCGTTCGGTGTCCGCGAAGGCCGCCACCAGCGCCGACATCGACGGCTGGGAGGTTGTGCCGGACAGCGGAGCGGAAGCCACATCGACGATGTCCGCGCCTGCGTGCGCTGCCGCGAGATAGGTCGCTAGCTGGCCACCTGCGGTGTCATGAGTGTGGACGTGGACCGGCAGGTCGAAGCGCTCGCGCAGGGCCGTCACCAAGCGGGCAGCCGCTGCTGGACGCAGCAGGCCGGCCATGTCCTTGATCGCCAGCACATGTGCGCCGGTATCCACGATCTGCTCAGCAAGACGCAGATAGTAGTCCAGGGTGTACAAGTCCTCGCGCGGGCTCAGTAGATTGCCGGAGTACGCCATCGCGACTTCAGCCACCGCGGTATTCGTCGCCAACACGGCGTCGATGGCAGGACGCATCTGCGAAACATCGTTCAGAGCATCAAAGATGCGGAAGATATCCACGCCAGAAGCCGCGGCCTCCTCCACGAATGCCGTGGTCACCGACTCCGGGTACGGGGTGTAGCCCACCGTATTACGTCCGCGCAGCAGCATCTGAATCGGCACATTCGGCATCGCCTTTCGCAGCTGATCCAAGCGCTCCCATGGGTCTTCGTGCAGGAAGCGCATGGCTACGTCGTAGGTTGCGCCGCCCCACGCTTCCACGGAAAACAGATTCGGGGTGAGCCGTGCAACGGCGCCGGCGGCGTCGACAAGTGCTTTGGTGCGCACGCGGGTGGCCAGCAGGGATTGGTGCGCGTCGCGGAAGGTGGTGTCGGTAACGGCCAAGCCTTCCTTGGCACGGACCTGCTCAGCAAAGGCGCGCGGGCCGAGCTTAAGGAGCTCGTCGCGGGTGCCGGTCGGCATTGCGCCAGGCAGCGCGGGCAGCTTATCGACGGCCCTGACCCCGGTCCCCGGCAGTCCGTGCGGCCTGTTCACCGTCACGTCCGCGAGATAGTCCAAGATGCGGCCGGCCTCATCGTCCGCCGGCGGCGCGGACAGCAGCCACGGGTGCTCCTGGATGAACGAGGTGGCCACGCGCTTGGTGGTGAAGTCTTCTTCGCGCAGCAGAGCGCGGAGGAAGCCGATGTTGGTGGCGACTCCGGAGATGTGGAATTCGTTGAGAGCGCGCTGGGCGCGGGCGACAGCGGTGGCGAAGTCGGCGCCACGGCAGGTCATCTTGACCAGCATGGAATCAAAGTGGGCGGTGATTTCGCCGCCGAGCATGGCTGCGCCGTCCAGTCGCACACCTGCGCCACCTGGGCTGCGATAGGCGGTAATGGTGCCGGTGTCTGGGCGGAAACCGTTTGCCGGGTCTTCGGTGGTGATACGGCATTGTAGAGCTGCACCATGAGTCTTAATCTTGTCCTGCACCAGCCCCAGGTCCGGGAGCGAGGCACCGGCTGCGAGCTGCATCTGAGACTTCACCAAGTCCACCTGAGTGACTTCCTCGGTGACGGTGTGTTCAACCTGGATGCGCGGGTTCATCTCGATGAACACGTGATTGCCCTGCTCATCCACCAGGAATTCCACGGTGCCGGCACCTTGGTAGCCAATGTGCTGGCAGAACTTCACGGCATCGGCGCAGATGCGGTCACGCAGCTGGGGATCCAAGTGCTGGGCCGGGGCGATTTCGACAACCTTTTGATGGCGACGCTGGAGTGAGCAGTCACGCTCGAAGAGGTGGATGACATTGCCGTGCTTGTCGGCAAGGATCTGCACCTCAATGTGCTGCGGGTTAATGACCGCGCGCTCGAGATAGACGCGATCATCACCAAACGCCGACAGCGCCTCACGGGAGGCCTCTGCTGCGAGTTCACGCAGCTTGTCCTCCGAAGGGATGAAGCGCATACCGCGCCCGCCGCCACCTGCCACAGCCTTCACAAATAGCGGGTAAGTTTGGCCTTCAGCCTGGCGTACCAGCTCATCGATGTCAGAAGTAGGTGCAGACTCGTCCAACGTTGGCAGCCCAGCGGCCCGAGCGGCTGATACTGCAGCGGCCTTGTCTCCAGTCAGTTCCAAGACTTCCGGGGTTGGACCGATAAAAGTGATGCCATTTTCCGCACATTCACGCGCCAATTGGGCATTTTCCGAGAGGAATCCATAGCCGGGGTACACCGCGTCTGCCCCAGACTCACGTGCTGCTCGGATGATCTCATCGATGTCCAGATATGCCTTAACCGGGGACCCTTCTGTGCCGATCCGAATCGCCTCCGAAGCGAAAGGACGGTGGAAAGAGTTACGGTCCTCCACCGGGAAGAGTGCGACGGTTTCCGCGCCGATTTCGTAGGCGGCACGGAAGGCACGAACGGCGATTTCGCCACGGTTGGCCACCAGGACTTTGGCGAAGCTGGCGGTGGACTGATGAGAAGTCATGCATCAACCTTTCAAGATGACGGCGTGACGGTGGTCACTATAGCCCCATAGTAACTTAGATCACGTTATTGCGTATAGCCGATTCGCAAGCTTTGCAGACTAGGGTGTTGATGGTGACTTTCCGCATCTGGACTCTGGCAGCCACAGCCCTCTTGGCGCTCGCCTCGTGCAGCACCGACACACCGCACGATGCCCTGGCCCGACTCAAACCCGAACCCGGCCCAAGCATCACTCTGCCGGCCAGCGAACTGCTCGCTCCAGATGCCCAGACCTTCCTTGTAGTCTGCCCCGGGGTGCCCGCTGATACCGTCTCCGAGATCGCTGGTGACTCCGTCAAAGTTCCTGGCGAAGGATACGACCCCGTGCTCAACTCCTTCGTCGTCCTCACTTCGGACGGCAGCGTGGTGACCCAGCGCTTCGCCATCGAAGAGATCGATCTGTGCAGCCGTGGATATAGCGATCCCTTGACCAAAAGAGAAGCGTCCCTCCCCTTGACCTTCGTCAAGGAGGGGACGCAGTGGCTGCTGACAGCTAATTAGTCCAGGTCGTCGTGGGTGACCAGCTGGCGGGCAGCCTCAGTGATGGAACCCGACAGTGATGGGTACACCGCGAAGGTACCGGCGAGGTCTGCCACCGTAAGGCGGTTGGTCACGGCCACGGCGATCGGCAGAATCAACTCGGAGGCGGTCGGAGCAACCACGACGCCACCGATGATCTGGCCCGATGCCTGGCGGCAGAACAATTTGACGAAGCCGTGGCGGATACCGCGCATCTTCGCGCGAGCGTTCGTAGCCAGCGGCAGCATGATGGTACGAGCGTTGACCTTGCCCTCAGCAACTTCTTGCTGGGTAATGCCCACGGCGGCGATCTCTGGACGCGTGAACACGGCTGTTGCCACGGTCTTCAGGCGAATCGGGGACACGCCTTCGCCCAGCGCGTGGTACATGGCGATGCGACCCTGCATTGCTGCCACGGAGGCCAGCGGGAACAGGTCGGTGCAGTCACCAGCGGCGTAGATACCTGCCACGGAAGTACGGGAAACGCGGTCGACCTTGATGTGGCCCGATGGCGCTACGTCAACACCGACGGTATCCAGACCCAGGTCCTTGGTGTTCGGCACGGAGCCCACCGTCATCAGTACGTGCGAGCCCTTGATCTCGCGGCCGTCGGAGGTGCGCACGACCACGACATCGTCGCTTTCGTACTCGACCTTTTCCACGCGAGCGTGCTTTTCCAGGTGAACACCCTTTTCCGCAAGCACAGTTTCGAGGACGTCGGCGGCATCGGCGTCGTCGTGAGGCAGAATGCGGTCACGGGAAGCGACCATGGTGACTTTCACACCTAGCTGAGCGTAGGCGGAAACGAACTCAGCACCAGTCACACCGGAGCCGACCACGATCAGGTGCTCCGGAACCTCGGTGAGGTCGTATACCTGGCGCCAGTTGAGGATGCGGTTGCCATCTGGCTCGGCGCCCTTGAGCACGCGTGGCGACGCGCCGGTGGCGATCAGCACCAGGTCAGTTTCCAGCACCTCGGTGCCACCGTCGCACAAATCAACGTGGATGTAGTGAGTGACCTGCTTGTTGCTGTGGTCGTCGAAACGCGCGCGGCCATTGATCACGCGCACGCCCGCGCGACGCATCTGCGCGAGAATGTCCGAGGACTGCGCCTGAGCGAGTTCCTTCACGCGCTGATTAATGCTGCCGATGTGCATGAGCTCACGCGCACCGTCGATCTCAGTGAAGATGCCGGTGGTCGCGATGAAGGACTTAGATGGGACGCAGTCGATGATCACGGCAGAACCGCCCAGACCCTGGTCTTCCACCAGGGTGACGTCGGCGCCGTACTTCGCCCCCGCCAGTGCAGCTTCATATCCAGCAGGACCGCCGCCGATGATGACGATTCGATTGGTCACTTAAAACTTCCTCCACGCGTGAAAAGTTATAGGTTGCACGGGCTAGCTTAGCCGACTTCGGAGAGCCTTAGCTGTCCAGAGCAAAATTCTGGGCCAGCGCGCCGAACAATCGCACGCCCACGCCGATGCAGCGGGGATCCACCACCAGGTCGGCGCGGTGCAGGTCAAACTTCTCTCCGGCGCCACTCCAACAGCCCAAACGGGCCATCGCACCGGGTACATGCTCGAGGTACCACGAGAAATCCTCCCCTCCGGAAGACTGTGGTGCCTCCACCACGCTCACGGGATCGATCCCCTGTGCGGCTGAGACCAACATCGCGGTGGAGACATCGTCGTTGACCACCGGTGGCACTCCCTTGGTGTACCGGATATCAAAATTGCAGCCCGTAGGCGCCAAAATCTGAGTAACCAGTTCCCTGACCAACGGCTCGATGGTGCGCCACACTCCGATGTCAGCGGTGCGGATGGTTCCCGCGATCGTCCCATGCTCTGGGATTGCATTGGCAGCATAACCAGCGTTGATCGCGCCGAACACCATGACGGTGCCCGTCCGCGGATCAACCCGGCGCGACAGCAGCGCTGGCAGCTGCGTAACCACCAGGGACAGCGCATAGACCACATCTACGGTCATGTGTGGACGCGAGGAATGCCCGCCAGGGCCGGTGACACGCACCTCAACGATGTCTCCAGCAGAAGTGATGGCACCCGCGCGGGCCCCGATCAGCCCGACCCGGAGCTTGGGTTCGGCGTGAAGGGCGAAGATCTGGTCGACCCCGTCCAACCCGCCCCAGGCGATAACTTCCTGAGCCCCGCCATCCATGACTTCCTCCGCAGGTTGGAAGATGACGCGAACGCCGGTGCGCAGCGGATAGGTACTGAGCGCAACGGCCGTCGCTAAGGCAACGGTGGTGTGCACATCGTGACCGCACGCGTGCATGACGCCGGCGTGCACCGATGCAAAGGACAAACCGGTGTGCTCATCGATCGGCAGGGCATCGATGTCAGCACGGAAAGCAATCCGTGGACCTGCTGCCGGACCGAGATCGACCATGAGTCCCGTGCCTGGGAAGAGTTGGGGTTCCAGGCCATGCTCGCGCAGGGTGCGCGCGAGGAATGCGGTGGTGTCGTATTCCATATGGGATAGCTCGGGATGCTGGTGCAGGTGGTGCCGCCAGGAATGCACCGTGTCCTCATTGGCTGCCAGCCAAGAGTCAATGTGGGTGCGGATCGTCGTCATTTTATGCTTCCTCCTGCTACGAAGTTTAGCTAAAGCGACTAAGTTGGTGATATGTCCCAGCCTCGTGAGCTCACCTTTGGTACCGCGGGTATGCGCGCCCCGATCGGTCCTGCGCCGGATCAGATGAATGTCATGCAGATTACGCGCATCACCGCAGGTCTGGCAGCTTGGCTTTCCCAAACCATCGGCCAGGAGCGCAACAGTCATCCGCACACCCCGCACATGTCCTTGTTCAGTCAGGAGGGACCACTGCGGGTGGTCGTCGGCTATGACGCTCGCTACGGCTCCCCCAATTTTGCGGCTGCCGCAGCAGAGGTGTTTGCCGGCGCGGGTTTCGAAGTCACCTTGCTGCCCGCACCCGCTCCGACCCAGCTGATCCCATGGTTGATCCGATCCCGCGGGCTCGATGCCGGTGTGCAAATCACGGCCTCGCATAATCCTGCGGGCTACAACGGTTACAAGGTGTATTTCTCCGACGGTCGGCAAATCCACGGACCCGATGAACGGGCAATTGAGGACGCCATCAGGCTTATCGACGATCCGCTGCAGGTCCCCCGGGTCATGGTGCGCCCTACCACTGACCAGTTGCGTCGCTACATCGATGATGTGGTCGATCTCATCGCCCCGCCCCAGGCCGACCTGCTGCGGGTGAACAATGAACGCGCAGCTCTCAAGGTGGCATATACCGCCATGCATGGGGTCGGCGGTCGCTCCCTGACCCAGGCCCTACAGGCCGCAGGTTTCGCACAAATCTTCCCGGTTCCGGCGCAGCACTACCCGGATCCGCTCTTTCCTACCGTCAGCTTCCCGAACCCTGAAGAGCCCGGCGCGACGGACCTGCTGCTCGAGACGGCGCGTGAGTACGACGCGGATATCATGATCGCCCTGGATCCAGATGCTGACCGCTGCGCGGTGGGATACCGCCGTCCTGATGGCTCCCACGTCATGCTGCGTGGCGACGACCTTGGCCCGCTCCTCGCGATCCGGCTCGCCCCTCGGATCGAGGCCACAAAGCGCCCGGTCGTGGCTACTTCCGAGGTCAGCTCACGACTACTTTCGCATATCGCGAATGATCGCGGCTGGGATTACCGGGAGACGTGCACAGGGTTCAAGCACTTGATCCGAGCTGCGGACGAGACTTCTGGCACGCTCGCATTTGCCTACGAAGAAGCGATCGGCACGGCGCCTGCCCCCGACCTCGTGGGAGACAAGGACGGCATCGCCACTGCCCTGTTCGCCTGTGATTGGGCTGCTGAGCTCAAGGCGCAGGGACTTACCTTCGCTGACGAGCTCAACTCCCTGTACAAACGGTACGGCCGGTTTCGCGGTACACAGATCGCGGTGCGATCCTCGGATCCACACGGGCTCATCGTGGCCTTGCGTAGCCACACCCCGGACACTCTTGCCGGTGTGCCAGTAACCGCTGAGAAGCTACACTGCTCGGAAGGCGTGCTTTTCGAGGGCTATGGCGTGCGTGCGCTGGCGCGCACCTCCGGCACTGAAAATAAGGCGAAATTCTATCTAGAAGTGCATCAGCCATGGGAGGCGGAAAATACCGAAGAGCTACTCGATCAGCTCAAGGCTGATGTTGAGCGGCTCGTCGAGCGGTTGTAGCGAGCTCCTTTTTCGCCCCTGTCGGATGTGGCAATGCAGACTATAGAAAATCCGGCAAAACGTCAGACTGCATTACCAAATCCCGCAGGGGTTCTCTCATTTGAAGCGGCCGTTACAGGTGGATGTTGCGGGGACCGTAGAGGCGGTCTCCGGCGTCGCCAAGCCCGGGCACGATGTAAGCATCGCTGTTGAGCTCAGGGTCGATAGTCGCGGTGACCAGACGTACCGGCAGGCCAGAATTTGCGAGAGCATCAACACCTTCTTGCGCGGACACCATGCAGACGGCCGTGATATCGGTTGCGCCGCGGTCAGCGAGCAGGCGGATAGCGTGCAGGAGCGAGCCGCCGGTGGCGAGCATTGGGTCAACCACGAAGACAGTGCGTCCGCTGAGGTCTTCAGGTAGCGCCTCCAAGTATGGGACAGGCTCGTGGGTGTCCTCATCGCGCGCCAGGCCGATGAAACCAACCTGGGCGTCAGGGATCATCGACAAGGCCGGGTCCACCATGCCGAGTCCGGCGCGGATAACTGGCACGATAATCGGCGGGTCTTGGAGCCGGGTGCCCTGGGCAACCGCGACGGGGGTCTGGCAATCGAAGTGCTCGACGGCCAGGTCACGGGAGGCTTCGTAGATGAGCATGGCGCCGAGATCGGCGAGGGCGGCGCGGAAAGTGGCGTTGTTGGAACGCTCGTCACGCATGATCGTAAGGCGGGAGGCGGCCAGCGGGTGTTCGACAATATGAATGTCCATACAAAAAAGTTTAGGCCAGAGTGCAACCTTTTCGGGGGTTCCGTCAGTCTAACTAAGTGTGAGCCTTTTACATTTTGACGCCAATATCGCCCGCGAACTAGTCCGCCAAACCGATCACTTAACCGCCACTATCCACCCCGCCAGCGCTGTGACAAGCAACGACGATGACTTTGCCACCGCGCTTGTCGACGCCATCGACCGCACCAACACCCAGACCCGCCACCTTGCCGACTACCTACAAAGAGTGGCAGAAAACTCTTCCCGCGTCATTGCCCACGCCGAGAATCACGATGCGGGGCTGGGACACACCTTGGAGGCGTTCTAATGATCGATCTTGTTAGCCCACTGAAAGCCATCGATGCGTTGGTCCCCGGCCCAATTGAACTTGCTGTGTCGGAGCTGCCCTCTCTCAGCCCGGCTCAGGAGCTAGCTCGCACGCTTGGCGCCGACCCGACCGCGGTGACGGCCTTGTACACCCTGGTGACGGTTGGCCGTGAGCGTGTCGGCTCGATCGTCGAAGAAGCCAAGCCCTTGCTCCTTGCAGCCGGCCGGGACCTTTTCGACATCGGCGCTGATTTCCTGCGATCCGCCATCCGCATTATCCCAAGTATGTTTCTGCCGATTCCCGGTGCTCGGGCGAAAGCACTCGCCGAGCTGTCCGTGTTAACGTTCTCAGCTCTCGCCCAGGCTAAACAGCGCATTGACAACCTCGCGCAGGAGCTGGCTCCGCTGGTGCTGCAGCTGTCGAAGGTTGGCACCGAGCCCGTCGCTGAGCTGCCGCCACCGGTGCTCGAGCCCACTGCCACACCGTCGGCCGAGCCGGTCTTCACACCCAGTTCCCACGAGACAAGTTCGAATGCCCAGGGAGAGTCAGCTGTGCAAGCAGCCCTGACCCAGCTGGGCACGCCCTATGTCTGGGGTGGCACTACCCCGGGAGTTGGTTTTGACTGCAGTGGTTTTACTCAATGGGCGTGGCGGCAGGCCGGAGTGGAGCTCCCACGGCTCGCGGAAGAGCAGACCATCGGCCGACCGGTGGCCCACAACGAGCTGCAGGCCGGGGACCTCGTTGTGTGGGATGGTCACGTGGCTATGTACGACGGAAATGGCCACATCATCGAGGCTGGCGACCCGGTTTCCCGCAACCCTTTGCGCCAAACCAACATGGGAATGGCTTTCAAGGGTTATTACAGGCCAACCGGCTAAATACGGCTACTATTACAACTTATGGCACAAACTGAAGGCATCGTTCCCGTCAAGATTTCCCTTACCGAAGGCGATTTCTACACGCTGTGGGCCCCAACCTGGAAGGAACACGGCGCCGAGTGGCAGGCGTTCCTCGGTAGTGGCGAGCACGTGTACTTCTTTAGCTCCCCGGCCGAGCTGCTGGCGTTCCTGCAACAGGGCGGCAAGCACGATCTGCTGACGCACCCACAGTGGCGCACCTTTGAAGATAAGGGCACTCTGCGCGTGGTCCCCACCAAACGGGACACTTACGATGTTGTCGGCACCCCGGACTTCCTCGCCGGTCGCCCATCCTTCGAGAATGTCTCCGGTACCGCGCGGGCTTTCGCCATCGTGCGCGGGCTTGCCGACGTCCTCGACATCGAAACGGTTCGAGAGTTTTTCGGCAGCTACTCCATCTTGGGCAACGTCGACCGCGGCGTTGACCACTTCGGGCAGGAGGCCGGACTCGGCGAATGGTCTGCCATTGGCCGCACCGTCCTGAAGAACTGGGACAACGTCGTAGACGCCCTGGATGCCGCAGTGCACACCCCAGATGTCGACGAGGCTGCCGTGGCAGCTGCGGAAGAGGACATCACCGCAGCTGAAAAGGCCGCCGAGGAAGCCCGCGTGCAGGCAGAACAGTCGGAAGAAGAAGCTGCGGCAGCAGTCGACCCGTACGACACCACCATGTGGGGCGCCAGCGGCATCGACCCGATCAAAATCGCCATCGACGGCCGCGTCGTGTACACCTTGCGCACCTACTTGGGCAAGAGCCCCGTATTTTTGGGGCGCTTCGGCGAGATTTTCACGTTCTCCAACCCGAAGTCGCTGCTGCGCTGGCTGGTCGAGCACGGCGAACACGACCTAGCCAAGGTGGCAACCTGGCAGGATGTCATGGACGAGGTCAACGGCGGCACCGCCGAAATCGTCGTGCACCCGGTGAACATGTACTCCTTCAACGGCCTGGCCAAGGACATCGCAAAGGGGCCACAGGAAGTCGACACCGAACAGATGCGCCAGGCATACGAACTGCTTGCGGACGCTGCCGACTGGGCTGACGATGACTCCCTGAACTCCTTGCTCCTGGCCAACCCGGGCCTGCAGGACTACATCTCCTACATGCTCGGTGCCCGCTCGACCTACCTGCCATCCGCGCCTTACACCGATGAAGCCACCGGTTGGACCCAGTTGGAAGAGTCCTTGACCAAGCGGTTCAGCAAAATCTAGAGCTCGTCTTCGCTCTCAGCGCTGTCGACCAAGTCTTCGGCGAAGCGCTGGTAGGCAGGAGCAATGCGCTCCTGCAGGATGGTGCGTCGCAGCTCGATCGGGGCGAATGCCGCCTCGATTGCGTTGACGGTGAGGTCAAAGAGTTCTTCGAGTCCGTAGTCAAACCCTTCAACCAAGAGTGTCATTTCCTCGGTAAGGGTCGGGCCGCACGGGTTCAAAGTGCAGTTGAATCCCAGTTGCTGCAATAGTGGCAATGGGTGATCGCCTACTTCTTCCACCACCCCGGAGGTAACGTCGGCGCTCAGTGACAACTCGAGCGGAATTTCCCGGTCACGCACGTACGTCGACAACGCCCCCGCGGAAATGCCTTCCAGCTCCACAGTGAAATCCTCGTAAAGACTAATTGCACCGGCAATACGATCGGCGCCGGCGACAACGGCCGCGTACAAAGACTGCAATCCTTCTCCGACATTGGCTGCAACCGTGAACGGAAGGAAATTCTCGCGCAGGTACTGGACTAGCTGCGGGTCTGGATCCCCTTCAAGAGCACACCCCACCACGATTCCTCGATGCGCAGCCGCCAGCTCAGCATCTGCCAACGAATCAATGGCCACGACAATGCGAGCCACAATGCTTTGCTCAGCAGCGGTCACCGCATGCAAGGCCGCATGGAGTTCTTCTTCATTAGCGACGCGGACGCTCAACTCGGCATAGACGACTCCGTCGTCGACAAGCGCTTGCAGCTGTTGGCCCACCTCACCGGCAGCGACGAGGTGCCGCAGCACCACCTTGGGCAGCTCGGCCACAATATCCTGGCCGATGGACTTGAATTCTGGGCTGATCTCGACTTCTTCGTGCATGCGCTCCAGCTTAGGGCACGGAAGGCGGGGAACCCTTTTTCGCAACCTCGGCGCCGGCGAGGCGGTCGTGGCTGCCCTGACGACCGTCCGGAGTGAAACTCATGACGTAGACAATGGCAGCAATCGCCGAAATCACGCTGCCAAGTAACGGAACAACCGAGACGAGACGCCACCAATTGCGCTGCGCCGACTGCCCCCAGGACAAATGATTCCCTGTCGCCACGTCACGCACCGTGTAGCCGAACAGCAACTTCGCCGGCGTAGCACCGAATTGAACTTCGCAGCCCACGTAGTATCCGATCAACAGGAGTGCACTGAAGATGGATGAGACTAGGTACTCATCAGTGATCCCGGCCATTCCAATACCGATGGCGGCGGTTAGGCAGCCATCAAGCAGCGTCATGCCGACACGGGCTGCCCCAGTGGGATAGTTCGACTGGACAGGCAGCTGGATGGGCATGGCCGCCGGGTACGCAGCCGCCTGCATCGGCAGTGGCGCTGCCTGCTGAGGCTGCACCGGCTGCACGAAGGGATTGACCGTCGGTGGTTGCTGGTAATACGCCTGGGGCCGTGGCTGCGGCTGTTGCTGTGCCTGCGGCGATGCCGCAAAAGGATTGGCCGGAGGAGTGACCAGTGGCCACGAGCCGAAATCTGCGAGATACTCCAGCTCGTGCGGAGTGACTGGACGGTTGATACGAACTGCGTCGTCGTAAAGCGTGCGGATTTCGGGGTGAGCAAGAATTCCATAGGCCATGCGCAGTCGCTGGATTTCCGGGGAGTTTTCCGGGTGACCTAGCTGCTGAAGGCGGACCTCCAGCGCGGCCAGCTTCACGCCCTGGGCCGAGCAGTCTTCGTTCGGATCTAGATGGAACTCTTGATACAGATTCACAGATACTATTTTACTTTTTACGCAGCATCGAAGCTACTGCCGCACTACCCGCCAGACCGAGAGCCGCACCAACGCCTGCCCACGCTGCCTTCGGTGCCCCCTCCTTCACCTCATTACGAACACGAATCACGGCAGGTTCGGGAACCTCGACTACTGCCTGTGCCAACGACTCCTCGGTCGTCGCAGCCCACGCCGAGCAGTACAGCAGGATGCGCCAAATGAAGTACAGCAAGACCATGACACCAATGATCGGGCCGAAAGTAGCGCCCGCCGGGTTGGAAAGCCCGTTGGAGAAGAACATGTTTGCGAGCTGCTTGAAAATCTCGAAGGCAACGGCACCGATCATGGCAGCGTGGAGCGCAGACTTCATCGGGACCTTAACGCGTGGCATGTACTTGATCAGCCAAAAGAAGACGAAGAAGTTGGCGATCAAACCGACCACGATGGCTACCACCACAGACATGATCGAAATACCAGGGATGTGGCTGAGGCCCACTCGATCGATCACCGTCGCGGTCAGACCGGAAGCGCCGACTGCGGTGACGCCAAAGGCAACAACGAAAGACACGAGAAGACCAAGCAGCCCAATGAGGTCCTTTAGCTTCGTCGAAAAGAAGTTCTCCTTGGTCGGATCAACCTTCCACATTTTGGATACGCCGTAGCGCAGGTTATTCATCCAGCCCAGTCCCGACCACAGCGCAGTCAGCGTACCGATACCGGCGATGGCGCCACGTTGCTCAATAGCGGTCTCCAGGATTTGGTTCAGCGTAGTGCCCATCTCGCCGGAAGCCATCTTTGCGATGCGCTCTTGGACCTGTGCGAGCAGATCAGGGTTGTTGACCAATGCAAAACCAAGTCCTGCAAAAAGGAGCATCAGGATCGGGAACATGGAAAGAACGGAAAAGTAAGTAATGCCCGCGGCGTACTGATTGCCGCCCATGGTTCCGAATCTCTCGTTCATTCGCATCACATGGTCGAACCATTCCCATTTCAGGCGGAGTTTGTCCACCATGCCTGGTTCATCCTGGTGAGTACGCTCGATGCCGTACTCGTCCGTGCGCTTCTCGTCGGCTTTGGTTACAGCGACCATGGTGGAACTCCTTGGGATTAATGAGGAAAAGCTCGTCCCCACCACAGTAGGCAGGAACGAGCTGGGTGTCAGCGGATGTGCAGTCGCTGGACACAATGTTTTGCGGGATTGTTATGAGCTACGGCACGTTTCTTACCAGCCCCACCACCACGGGTAAGGGTCAGGCAGCGGAGCTGGCTCGGGTGCGGGCCTGTCGCCCGCATGCTCCGGGTCGGTCAGGGCAAGAATGGCGTGGTGCGCATCCACCATGCCTGCACCACATCCCTCTGGGCATTCAGTGGCGAGCTCGTAGGCAGTATTCTTGAGCAGCTGCTCAATCTGAGAAGGAGTGAGAGCCGGATCGACAGAGCGGACCAAAGCAGCCACACCGGAAACGAAAGGTGCAGCCATCGAGGTTCCTTCGTAACGCTTCCACATGTAGCCGACCGAGGTGGTCTTGCCTGCATCGACAGTCGAAAGGATGCCTGGGCCTACCGTCGTATCGCCACCAGGTGCGGTGATGTCCACAGTATCGCCCCAGTTGGAGTACTGCGCGCGCGAGCCTTCATCACTGGCAGCGCCAACAACCACTACGTTTTGGCAGTTGCCCGGCTGAGCGGTCGCTGCGTCCTCATCGTCATTGCCAGCGGAGACCACCACCACGGCGCCGTTGCCCACCGCACGGTTAATCGCGTTCTGATAAGTGCGGGAGCACTGACCTGTGCCGCCGAGGGAGAGGTTGATGATTTTGGCTGGGTTTGGATTTGCCGGGGCACCCGGCACATAGCCACCGGACGCCCAGATGATGCCATCAGCGATGTCGGACATGGCGCCGCCGCACTTGCCGAGGACGCGCACGTTCAGGATCTTTGCCTTTGGCGCAACTCCCGCGATGCCACGGCCATCATTGGCGGTAGCAGCCATAATGCCCGCTGCGTGAGTACCATGCCAGGACGAGGAGGAACCGCGCGTACGGCCGCACTCGCCTGCCTCGTACCAGTCGCCCTCATCGGTTGGGTCAGCATCGCGGCCGTCTCCGTCACGCGCCGACCAGGAGCTGCGGATGAAATCATAGCCGGGAATAATGTTGCCATTAATGTCCGGGTGGTTAGCAACGCCATTGTCCACCAGCGCGATTACTTCGCCCTCTCCCTGGGCTGGATGCTCACCCCACGCTTCGTCAACTTCCGCACCCCATTCGCCGTGCAGCCCCCACTGGTGCTTGTAGTAGCGGTCATTAGGGGCGGCGTTGATGTGCATACGCTGGTCGATTTCGACATACTCGATTTCATCTTTTGCCTCCGCTTCGTTGATGAAGTCCCGCGCCTCTTGCTGGCTCAACTTGCGGTCGGTCTTCACCACAGTCGCGCCGGTGGCGGTGACCGTCTCATCGACAGGATTCGCGCCCTTCTTGTACAGCTCTTCGTAAATGACGCTGCGCGGCGGCTCCTGAGATTGCTCCCGCGACTCACCGTTTTCGGATTGAATGGTTTGGCGCGGTTCCGAGTAGGCGACGATGAATTGATCAACACCCTCCAGATCCGGATCGATCTCAGTGTGCTCCGAAACGTCCAGCGTTTCGCTAGCTTCCGGATCTGTAGGCACTTCTTCGGGAGATGGCGCTGGCGCGGGCGCTTCGACACCGGCATCCCGGTCACTGCTACCGAAGGAGCTCTGCGCAATCGCCGGAACAGTGAGTGTGGACACAGCCAATCCGAGGCTGGCCACCAGGGATGCAATGGCACCCCTTGTACGTTTGGTCATTGAACTCTTTCCCCTCAATAAAGTAAGTGATCGCAATCACCATACCTATAAGAAAGGCCAAACAGGCGTTAAGTTTACTCTCAGTTAATGAGCTTATTGCCTTGGAATTCATCGTCTTTCTAAGAAGAAAGCAAGGTTACTTACATTTATCACACAAAAGGAGACGGCGGACGTCACCCCTAAGTGGGGGAACATCCGCCGTCGAAAAGCGCCCGTTTCGTTATGGCTTTGGTGCCAAGAAACCAACATTCTTGTAAACATCGGCGAGGGTTCGAGAGGCGATCTCTGCCGCCCGCTCCGCACCAAGGGCCAACACTCGTTCGAGTTCGCCCTTATCGGACATGTACATGTCAAAGCGCTCGCGCAGCGGCGTGGTGAAGGCCTCCAATGCGTCTGCGGTATCCGTTTTCAGAGCGCCATAGCCTTGGCCTTCGTAACCCACAACCAAGTCATCGATGGTCTTGCCGGTCAGCGCGGACTGAATCACCAACAGGTTGGACACGCCCGGCTTGTTTTCCTTGTCGTAGCGAATCTCACCGTCATTGTCAGTGACCGCAGATTTGATGCGCTTGGCAGAAACCTTTGGATCGTCGAGGAGGTTGACGCAGCCCTTCGGGTTCTCCGCAGACTTGCTCATCTTGGCGGTCGGCTCCTGCAGATCGTAGATCTTTGCCGCACCCTCCGGAATGAACCCCTCAGGTACCACGAAGGTCTTCTTAAAGCGGGAGTTGAAGCGCTCCGCGAGCGTCCGGGTGAGCTCCAAGTGCTGACGCTGATCCTCGCCCACCGGCACCACATGCGGGCGGTAGAGCAGAATATCCGCCGCCATCAGCATTGGGTAGGTAAACAGGCCGGCCGAGGTGCGATCAGCGCCGCGCTTGGCCGACTTATCCTTAAACTGCGTCATACGCGAAGCTTCACCGAAACCAGTCAGGCAGGTAAGCACCCAGCCCAGCTCGGCGTGCTGGTGCACATGTGACTGCACAAAGAGCGTCGACTTCGCCGGGTCAATGCCCAATGCCAGAAGCTGAGCCGCACCAGCGACAGTGCGGGCGCGCAGCTCCTTAGGATCTTGATCCACGGTGATCGCGTGCAGGTCCGGAATGAAGTAGAACGCCTCGTACTTGTCTTGCAAGTCAATCCACTGTTTGACCGCACCCAGGTAGTTGCCCAGGTGGTAGCTGTCAGCGGTGGGCTGAATGCCAGACAGGACTCGTTGCTTCTTCTCAGGCGCGCTAGTGTTCATGGGTTCCTAGTCTAGTGGGCGTGCGCTTTTCGACGCCCACCGGCGTGCCTACCTCATGAAAAAGACACCCGCCCCTGCGTCTGCGCCCGAGCTTCGCGCCATTACACTAATCAGTCATGACCCCAACGTTTCAGCCTGGCCAAGCAACCGTTTACAACTCCGTCCAGGACATCGCGCAGCTCACTCGCGCGCTACGTAAGACTGCCCGACCTGTTGTCCTCGTTCCCACGATGGGTGCGCTGCACGCTGGACACATTTCGCTGGTCAAAGCAGCTCAGCGGATTCCCGGCGCTGTCGTGATCGTCAGCATCTTCGTCAATCCGCTGCAGTTCGCGGAAGGCGAAGATCTGGATGCCTACCCGCGGACACTTGAGGCGGACGTCGAGAAGCTGCGGGCGGCTGGCGCTGATGCGGTGTTCGCGCCGTCGCCACGCGAGATGTACCCCAACGGCCCACGCACCGTCATCCACCCTGGTCAGGTGGGCACGATTTTGGAGGGAAAGACGCGCCCAACTCACTTCGCTGGCGTGCTGACCGTGGTCAACAAGCTTTTCCACATCACCAATTGTTCCCACGCGATCTTTGGCGAAAAGGACTACCAGCAGCTGATCGTGATCCAGCAGATGGTGACCGACCTCAACCTTGATGTCCAGGTCATCGGCGCCCCGATCGTCCGTGAGAACGACGGGCTGGCGCTGTCGTCCCGAAACACCTACCTCAGCGAAACCGAGCGGGAGCTTGCCCTGACGCTGTCGGCTGCACTGACTTCCGGCGCCTATATGGCAGGCCAGGGACCGGATGCAGTGGTCGCTGCTGCCCGCGCGGTCATCGACTCCGTGCCGGAGATCGAACTCGACTACCTCGAGCTCGCTGGCCCGCAGCTCGGCGATGTCGACCCGGAAGGCGCGAACCGTTTGCTCGTTGCGGCCCGCGTCGGCGCCACCCGGCTCATTGACAACATCGGTATCGACTTCGGTTCCGAAGAAGTCACCGGCGAGCCACGAGCCTAAAAGTTCTGCTCAGGGAGCGGGAATGTCCCGGTCTCCACGGCTTCCTTGTAGGCCGCGGCCCCGCGAGACATTTCCGCCCCCACCTGGCCAAATACCCCAACAAAGCTCGGGCGGCGCCCGCCCTCCGGTAGCGCGAGCATGTCGTGCCACACCAGCACCTGCGCATCGCACTGCGCTCCCGCACCAATACCGACCGTCGGGATCGGGCACTGCGCGGTGATCTCCGCGGCCAGGTCTGCCGGCACCATTTCGAATACGACCATGTCGGCACCCGCCTTAACGACGGCATCGACATCCTCTCGCACAGCCTGAGCGGCATCACCGCGCCCCTGAACCTTGAATCCGCCTAGCCCGTTGACGGACTGCGGGGTAAAGCCAACGTGGGCGCACACTGCTAGCCCGGCGCGCTTGAGCGCCGCAATGCGATCAGCCATGCGCACCCCGCCCTCGAGCTTGACCACGTGAGCGCCGGTGCGCTGTAACAGCTCGGTGGCGCTGCGCACGGCCTGCTCGTCGCTGGCTTCATACGAGCCGAACGGCATATCCATGACTACCAAGGCGTTCCCCGCGCCACGGACAACAGCCGCGCCGAGCATCGCCATGTCATCCAGCGTGATCGAAGTGGTGCTGCTGTAGCCCAGCATCACGTTGGCGGCGGAGTCCCCTACCAGGAGACATTCGATTCCCGCTGCGGAAAACGCCCGTGCCGATGAGTAGTCATAACAGGTAAGCATCGCCCACGGCTTGTCGCCCTTGCGCGCCTGCAGATCTGTCACGCGAACTTGCTTTGTGGGAACCAAATATCCAGACATTGCACCTACCATTGATTTCATGTTCTTCTACGATTCGGATTGCGGGTTTTGTGTGTGGAGCCTTGGGCACCTCCAGGCCCTCACAACAGACCTCCCGGCATCACCTGGCAAAGGACTATACATTCAGCGCAACGCGTATTTTGTCGATTCCGACAATCGGGTGTACCTGGGGCACAAGGCAATCTCCCAGGCTCTGCGCCACTACGGTCGCACGTCCCTGATCCGCATTGGTGGCCTGGTGCTCGGCCTTCCGATTTTTGCGCCGATCTACCGCATCATTGTGTGGAATCGGCACCGGCTCGGACCGCTCGTCGGTGCCGATACTTGCGCTCTTTAGGCGTATTCCACGTTCAGCGGCGCGTGGTCCGACCACCGCAGGTCATAGGCAGCGGCTTTGTCCACCCAGGTGCGCTGCGCCCGAGCCAGCATGTTCGCCGTGGCGGCTTGGTAATCGATGCGCCACCCTGCCCCGGTGTCGAAGGCCTGGCCTCGATACGTCCACCACGTGTGTGGCGCATCCTCTGGCTGGAGGCGACGAGCCACATCAAACCACATTGGGTTCGTCGCAGGCTGGCGCACCGGACGGTCTGAAGAGTAATTCACCGCTCCCAAGTAGGCGCCATGGGCCTGGACCTGGGACAGTTCATCTGGGAAACAACCGAATACGGAGTCCATGAAAGCACGCTCGTCAGCCAAGAAACCTGACTTCTTTTGGTTCGTCTTCCAGTTCTTTAGATCCTCGCGGCGGTGGCAAATGTTCCAATCTCCGCCAATCACCATGTCCTTGTTCGAGGCCGCAAGCTGAACCAGCTCTTCCCCGAACACATCGAGAAACTCGTACTTCTCATCCTGCTTTTCCGTGTCAGCTGATCCTGAAGGCAAATACAACGAAGCTACCCGAACGTCGCGGGTCGTTGCCTGAATGAAGCGGCCGGCGGCTTCGAACCCTGGGATGCCGATCTGGACGTCGACAAGCGGGGTGCGTGACAAAATGCCCACCCCGGCGCGTCCCTTCGCCTCAGCCTCCGCACCCGCGTAGTGCCACCCTGCATCCAGAGCGGGAGCGAGTGCTTCCAGGGTTTGCTTTTCCGATGCCCGGACTTCTTGCAACAACACCACATCAGCGGGGGTTTCATCGAGCCAGGGCAGAAATCCTCGGTTGGTTTCACTGCGCTCTTTCACTGCTGCGCGAATGCCGTTGACGTTAATCGTCGAGATGGTGAGAGTCATGGCTAAGGATTCTATCGGTCACGTTACAAGATCGGTTCTTAGCCGACGCGAGCCCGACTTTTTCTTTCTTCAGAGCTAAAGTGCACCCAGGCCAGATGCAATAGCCACAGCGCCAGCCCACCCTCAGCAAACATGGCGGCCACGTCGTTGACAAAACCAAACATCATCTGCAGAAATACATTCCCACGTACCGCGCTGATAACCATCCACGAAACGGCGAAAAATAGGTAAGCAAAGCCGCACACGCGTGGCAGCCGAGTGTCTTCCAATACGAGGAAAGCCGCGATCAGACAGCCCAGCGGAAAAAGGATCTGCGAAAAGCGTTGGGGAGCTTCGATAAGCAGGTAGTTATGAACGTCGTTGTTCGACTCCCACACATAGAACAGGCCACCTACGACCGCAATGATTGCTTGAACGATGGCCCACCCGGCCCGACGCTCCCAAAACCAGCTGACCAAAATGAGAGCTACGAAAACCTGATTGAGCCCACCTCCCAGACGCCACAGATTCGGATTCAGCCAACCAGGTTGCACTGCAACACCCAACACCTGCCACAAGAATCCGACCACAACGGTGCCAGCATAGAGAACAGCGGCCCACGCCTCGCGACGCGATAAGTCGTTCTCTACTTCGCTCACACCTAGGTTCCGTTCACGTCTTTCACGGCAAAATATGTTGATTCTGCCATTTTAAGACTTCGCCGCCGAAGTAGCACTGTTGGTAGCCACACGACGAGTGCCGCTATCGCCATTGCAGCTCCAGCGAGGGATGGCGCTGCATAGGAATACCCCGCCGCAATCACGGCACCGCCCAGAGCTGCACCTGCTGCATTAGCTAGGTTAAGCGCTGAGTGATTCAAAGCCGCGGCTAAGGTTTGCGCCCGCCCAGCGACGTCCATCAGCCGAATTTGCAGCTGTGGCACCAGCGCCGACCCGAAGAATCCGATGACACCGAACATGATCGTGCCTGAAATGGGATGCGCAGACAGGACATAGAAACCGAGCATCACAGCCACGATGGCAGTCAGCGTCACACCGATACCGATCTCCAGGTTCCGGTCTGCCAGCCAGCCGCCAAAAAGGTTGCCGACCAAACCGCCCGCCCCATATGCGGCCAGCACTACCGGGATCAGCACAGGATCCATCGCAGCCCGGGTCGGATCGGTCATCGTCCACGCAATGTAGGTGTACACCGCGAACATGCCACCGAAACCCACAGTGCCCATTGCGAGAGTGAGCCACACCTGGGACCTAGCCAGCGCACCCAACTCTGTGGCCGCCGATGTCGGCTTCATCTTCGTCATATGTGGCATAAAGAACCACAGCGCGAGAACCGTCGCCAGACCTGCCGCCACGACAAGGCCATAGGCCGCCTTCCAATGAATTACCTGGCCCAGCCACTGAGCGAAGGGAACACCGCCAATAGTTGCGGCGGAAAATCCAACGCCCACCAAGGCCAAAGCTCGACCCCGCTGCCCCGGTGGAGCCATCGATGCCGCGCACAGTCCCGAAACCGAGAAGAAGGCTCCGTGGGGCAATCCGGTAATGAAACGAGCGAGCAGCAGCCAACCGTAACCAGGAGCCAAGATAGTCAAGCTGTTTCCAACAACGAAAAATGCCATGAGTATCAACAGCAGTCGGCGACGCGGAATGAAGCCCGTCAATGTGGTGATCAGTGGCGCTCCCACCACGACGCCAAGCGCGTAGGCCGAAATGATGTGCCCGGCGCGGTCCTCTGACATCCCGTAGTCATCCGCGATCAAAGGGAGCAAACCCATCGAGACGAACTCAGTAGTACCGATACCAAAACCACCCAAAGCGATCGCGATCATGACGATAGTTCGTTGAGTTGGCGTGATGTCTGATTGCCGGGGAAGAGCCCTACGTTGCCACGATGGAGAGGTAAATTTCACGCTGCCACACGCTACACCTTCGCGACCGCTACCGCACTTTCCGTCTTCATTTTCTCGATCGCGTAAAACGCCCACAGTATTAAGGCGATGGTGGCATTCGCGCCCACGAATTCAGTAAGGAGCCCCAATGGTGTGCTTAGACGGACCCCGACTCCTGGGATTAGCGATATGAGCCAAAAAGCTCCCGCTAGTAAGTACCCCGCACCGATAAACCTACGAAACCCTCCCACTCGTATTAAGGCGCAGCCAAAGAACATAAAGGCGACAGGGATAGCAAAATCGGAAATCGGGCCTAGGAGTCGGCCCCCTTCGGTGGCAGCGAGGAAAGTCCCATCAATCACCCCCACCGAGAGCAAAAAGACAAATGCCACTATCGAATACGGAAACCTTCGAAATAGCGTGAGCGAGAACAAGACATAACCACACAAATACAGCGCCACGGAGGTCATGTGCAGCGGGCGCGCATTTTCGCCTGCAACCCAAATACCCAATGCAATCCCCGTACACACGACGTGAATTAACAAAATTGACGCACCCAACCGGGCGTACTTTTGTTCAAAGTGAGTAAGAATGATTTCGCCTTAAACGATTAACTGCTTCCCTACTGGCGAATTCTAACAACAACCGTGAGTGCAGCACTCCCAATCTCGATTCTCAGGGGTATCTCACCCTACCCCGCAAGGCAGTACCTAGGTTGAGCTAGATCACAGGGGTGCCCTTAAATCGATGACCACTTGGATAAAAAGGTATCGTGGGAACCTGTACTGCACATTTTTTAAGGGAGTTACATTGGCAAAGATCATTTACACCCGCACTGACGAAGCCCCGTTGCTCGCGACCTACTCGCTGAAGCCAGTAGTCGAGGCATTCGCTTCCACCGCTGGTATCGAGGTTGAGACCCGCGACATCTCTCTCGCAGGCCGCATTCTCGCCCTGTTCCCGGACTTCTTGACCGACGAGCAGAAAGTTGACGACGCCCTCGCAGAGCTGGGCGACTTGGCGAAGACTCCAGAAGCCAACATCGTTAAGCTGCCTAACATTTCCGCTTCCGTGCCACAGCTCAAGGCTGCCATCAAGGAACTGCAGGCACAGGGCTACGCCCTCCCTGAGTTCCCTGACGCACCTGAGACTGATGAGGAAAAGGACATCCGCGCTCGTTACGACGCTGTCAAGGGTTCCGCTGTGAACCCAGTGCTGCGTGAGGGCAACTCTGACCGTCGCGCCCCAATCGCGGTGAAGAACTTCGCCAAGAAGCACCCACACCGCATGGGCGCTTGGACTGCAGATTCCAAGACCAACGTAGCCACCATGGACGCTGATGACTTCCGTTACAACGAACAGTCCGTCATCATGCCAGCAGCCGATACGCTGACCATCAAGCTGATCAAGGCCGATGGCACCGAAGAAATCCTGAAGCAGGAGCTGAAGGTCCTCGAGGGTGAAGTTATTGACGCCACCGTCATGCGCGTCGCTGCTCTGGATAAGTTCCTGGAGGCACAGATCGCTCGTGCTAAGGAAGAGGGCGTCCTCTTCTCCACCCACCTCAAGGCAACCATGATGAAGGTCTCCGACCCAATCATGTTCGGCCACGTGGTTCGCACCTTCTTCAAGGACGTTTACGCACAGTACGGCGAGCAGCTCCTGGCAGCTGGCCTCGACGGCGAGAACGGCCTCGCAGCCATCTACTCCGGCCTCGCAGAGCTGGAGAATGGCGAAGAGATCAAGGCAGCTTTTGAAAAGGGCTTCGCGGAAGGCCCAGCAGTTGCCATGGTGAACTCCGACAAGGGCATCACCAACCTGCACGTTCCTTCAGATGTCATCGTG
This sequence comes from Corynebacterium kalinowskii, assembly GCF_009734385.1. Taxonomy (NCBI): domain Bacteria; kingdom Bacillati; phylum Actinomycetota; class Actinomycetes; order Mycobacteriales; family Corynebacteriaceae; genus Corynebacterium; species Corynebacterium kalinowskii. Next base: position 1,988,611 of record NZ_CP046452.1, read on the forward strand.
GATGCTTCCATGCCTGCCATGATCCGTACCTCCGGTCACATGTGGAACGCTGCTGGCGAAGAGCAGGATACCCTGGCAGTACTGCCAGATTCCTCCTACGCAGGCATCTATCAGGTCGTCATCGACGACTGCAAGAAGAACGGCGCATTCGATCCAACCACCATGGGCACCGTCCCTAACGTTGGCCTGATGGCTCAGAAGGCTGAAGAGTACGGCTCTCACGACAAGACCTTCAAGATCTCCGCAGCTGGCAAGGTTGTTGTAGTCAACGCTGCCGGCGACGTCCTGACCGAGCATGAGGTTTCCGAAGGCGATATCTGGCGCGCTTGCCAGGCCAAGGATGCCCCAATTCAGGACTGGGTCAAGCTTGCTGTCAACCGTTCCCGCCTCTCCGGCATGCCTGCAGTGTTCTGGCTCGACCCAGAGCGCGCTCACGACCGCAACCTGACGGCACTCGTCGAAAAGTACCTGAAGGATCACGATACCGAGGGCCTGGACATCCGCATCATGTCTCCAATGGAGGCAACCCAGTTCACCATCGACCGTATGCGCAAGGGCGAAGACACCATCTCCGTTACCGGCAACGTGCTGCGTGACTACAACACCGACCTGTTCCCAATCCTCGAGCTCGGCACCTCTGCCAAGATGCTCTCCATCGTGCCTTTGATGGCCGGTGGCGGCCTGTTCGAGACCGGTGCTGGCGGTTCTGCGCCTAAGCACGTTGAGCAGCTCGTGAACGAGAACCACCTGCGCTGGGACTCCCTCGGCGAGTTCCTCGCACTGGCTGAGTCCCTCCGCCACTTCGCTAACTCCGCTGGCATCCAGAAGGCTGCCGTGCTTGCCGACGCCCTCGACAAGGCTACGGAGAAGCTTCTCGACGAGAACCTCTCCCCTTCCCGCAAGGCCGGCGAGATCGATAACCGTGGCTCCCACTTCTACCTGACCAAGTTCTGGGCAGAAGAACTGGCCGCACAGTCCGAGGATGCCGAGCTCGCTGGTCTGTTCCAGCCAGTCGCCGCTTCCCTGGCTGCTGCTACTGCAGAGATCGAAAAGGACCTCCTGGACAACCAGGGCTCCGCTGTTGACCTCGGTGGCTACTACGCACCGAACGAGGAGAAGGTCACCGCTGTCATGCGCCCTTCCGCTAAGTTCAACGAGATCATCGACGCTCTGAAGAAGTAACGCGCCGACAAAATTGGCCCCTAGTTCGGATTCCCACTCAAAGTAAGGATTCGAACTAGGGGCCTTTTCGGCTTTGCTTATCTACAGTTCCTTTGCTGGTACGAATTCGTAACCAAGGCCCTCGATGCCGTCAACAATCTCTTCCAAGATCTTGATGTCCAGGAACGGGTGGAAGAAGAAGCTAGCGGTTGCTTCTCGCACCACTGAGTTCTTTTCCGCATTGCCCACAAGCAGTGAAGGTGGACGCGCCGCGTGGTTATTTAGCATCTGGACTGATGGATTACCGATGTTTTCCGGCAGCACGGTACCACCGTAGACATCGCTAACCGAGTACGGCAGGATCTGGGTAAGAGACGTGAAGAAATCCTGGTTCTTTCCGGTGATAAGCCCGGAATAGTAATCGGTTTGTTCGTAACGGTATTCATAGTTTTGCGCCATCGCCTCGTAGGCGTTGGGGGTGGCGCCGTAGTGTGGCGTTTCGAAGATGTCAGGTTCGCCGAGTCCTGCCGCAACGAATGCCTGTCGGCCGCGCTCGATACGATCGGCGTGATCGGACACCTCATCATTAATCAGCGGTCCGGTGAGCTGTACCCAGGATTCCTGCTTGCACTCTTCAAACACCCACGGCTTCGAGTCTTGGGTGCTACAGCGGGAGCGCAGGAACTCATAGTCGGCAGCGCTGGCAGCACCCGGATATGGGTTTTGCATTGCGCCATATTGGTGAGTGGTGCCGTGCTGGATCAAAGTGCCACCCTTTGACTGCATGTATTTCAGCGCCTCGACGACCTTCGGGCGATCCTTGAGCTCTAGGCCAACGTGTCGATCATCTTTCGGATCCCTCGTTTCTGCCACGTAGAACGGGATGACAGCAACTTGGAACGGCACGTTTCGACTGCCGAGGAAGTCCGCAACGCGACGAAGGTCATCGGGATTCGACATCGCGCTGACGTCCTCGATACGCACTGCCGCCTTTTGCGTGCGTGGCGCTTCCGGAGCGAGCAGATCGAAATACAGGTCAGCGAAGGCTAGGTAGTGAGACCCTTCCTGTTGCCACTCGAAAGGAAGGTCATTTACATAGGTAATGTTCCCAGTGCGAACTGCCCAGGGGAAGCTCTCCCCTGGCGCGCCAGCACAGGCCTTTGGAGTTTCCTTCGATCCGCAAAGCGCGGTGCCTAGAACCTCGACCTTAGCCGGATCAGTGATTGCAGGCAGCAACATTTCGCGACTCTTCTCGTGTCGGGAAAGCACCTGTCCCTTGTATTCAATCGCCGTGATTTTGTCTGCGCTGTTGTGCTGAAAGGCATGTGGATCAATGCCATATTTTTCAATAAAGGCAGCTTCTTCCGGGGACTCATCCACGCCAGCAAGCTTTTCCAAGTTGCTATTGGCCCATAACACCTTCTTGTCACCCTTTAAGATGTCGTCTCTCAGGGCTGCCGGGATTTCTTGGCCATAATCGTATCCCTGATAAATGAGCGCATCGTACTGGTCGATCTGACCGGGTTGGTAGTCACCAATCGGAAGCACGGAAACCTTACCGAAGTGGGTAGCGAGGTTTCCGGCCAGCATTCCTAGTACCTCGCTGTCGCCGGAAGCGCCGTCGTAAAGCACCAGCGTGTGCTTGCCGCCATCTTTTCCATAAGTGCTGTCAAAAACAGAACTAGAGTACAAAGGCTCGAGGTCATCCTTGCCCTTGAGCGGGTCGACAAAACTCTTGGCCACTGGAGAATTCAAACCGGGCTCTGCGTCATCATCAAGTACAAAGAAAACGACCGTCATAGCTGCAATCACGCTCAGGACAGCGATGATGGCTAATAAAATCCCAGCTTTTTTACTGCTAGTAGCCATATTGGTCGATTCCATGATGCTCCGTTCGTTGCGATTTAGTTGTAAGTCTTTAAGTCAGTGAAAGTGACGCGCGCGTCTTCTGTGTACAGGCCAATGGCGCCACCAAAGTAAGGGCTCTCTTCGTCGGTGAACTCACCCAGTTGCTGCCCATTAGCGAAGAACCGCATGGTCGTGCCCTCGTGAATCACGTGGACGCGGTGTTCCTGGTTCAGCGCGAATGTCGGCTCATGTCCAGATGCGAGGAATCGCTGCGCCCCTGGATACGCAGGATCTTGCTTGGATAGTTCCCATCCGTTGGGCTTCAGGGCGAGCGCATAAAAGCGATTATTGTCCTCATAGTTCCACAACACCCAACCCACTTCCCATGGGTTGGGTTCACCCTTACGCACCTGCTCTTCAGTGTTCACCGTGATTTCAAAATCAACCTTTTCACCGAATTCTTTATCGGTGTGGACCAGGCAGGCGTGGGTCACGGAAGCGTCTTCGGCAGACTTTGGGTACATCGTGACTGAATCGTCATTACCTGTCACGGCTCCGTGCCCGTCAAATGCTAGATGCCATTGACCATAGGTTTTGCCCTGTTCCCATTGGCGGTTCTGCTGGCTTTGCTGCAGTTCGTCTGGTGTGCAACTTGTTCCGGTGCTCAAGACAATTCCGATCGATAAGGCTGCAAAAAACGATTTTCCCATACGCATAAGTGTCCCCTAACGAGTTAGGTTTTCACGTTGCGACGTGCTTGATGTGGTGCCAATTGGATCGATTTCTGGACCCTTCGATTCAATAGCGAGAGACTCCTCAGGTTCCTCGGAGTGTTCCTCCGCAACTCGCTCAGTCTTGGCCCAACCGTGCTGTCCGCGAATTTGACGCCACAGTGCCTTCCATCCCGCGATTCCCCACAGCTGAGCATAGAAAACGTAGACGTGGCAGAGCAGGAAAGACTTGAAGAAGTTGAGCTTTGGTTCTTTTCGGAGGTAGATAAGGCTCAAAACCAAAGTCGGGCCGACCGCGAACAGATAGATGAAAGCGTAGCGCCAGTCCACATAGGTGCTGCCTTGGAATAGGCCGAGGACAAAGGAAATGATCCAGATCATGAACGAGAAAGTAAAGAAGGTGACGCATAAGAGTACGACCGGGCTGACAATCACCACGAAGATATCAACGCGGGTAGGTCCCCATAGTCGAGTGAGAACGTTCGGAATCTGACCCCATGCCTGAAGATAGCCCTGGAACCAACGAGTACGCTGACGAATCCAACGGCCAAGATCTTCTAATCCCTGTTGGTGAACGGCGACCTTAGGACAGTACGCCAGTTTGAACCCGAGCAAGTGCAAGCGAACGCCAAGGTCCAAATCCTCTGTGAGGGAGTCACTCCATGGGTCGCGCCCAAGTAGGCGTAACGCCGACACGCGCACAAACTGACCATTGCCGCCCAAGCCAACGCTGTCGAAGCGAACTCGTCCCCGCTGGAATACCTCTGTATAGAGCACAAACTCAAGATCCTGCATGCGGGCGAGCAGGTTGCTCACGCGGTTGTTAATACGAACGCCAATTTGTGCGCCTGCGAGCTCAGGATCATCGAAAGCTGGGAGCACGTAGTTGAGCGATTCCGGTTCCATACGTCCGTCAGCATCTACAACTACGATGATGGTGTTTTCCGGGTCAATATTGGGATTCAGGCCACCGTCGTAAATGAACTGGAATGCGGCGTTGAGTGCTTTACCTTTGCCTTTTCGCGCGTTGGGCAAGGTGCGCTGAAACAGGTGCACTCGCGGGTCATCAATCGACTTAATGATGTCGCCCGTGCCGTCGTCGGAACCATCGTCAATGACAACGATGCTGAGCTTGTCGTAATCCAGAGTGAGCAGTCGACGAACCGATGCTCCCACCACAGTGGCCTCGTTCAGGCAGGGCATGACGAAAACTACTTCAGGTTTATTGCCCCGATAAGTACGGTAGTCACGTGGTTGCCATTCGGACCGGCCGACTCGGGACAAAATCATCAGCACGACAAGGTACAACAAGGACAGCAGAATTACTCCCAGTGAAATCACCAGGACAAAATCGATTACTTGACCGTTGAAGTGCAGCATGACTGACTCTTAAACGGCTTTCCGCTCGATTGCGCGCTGCAGGCCGGCCGGGGCGGTTTCCAGGCTTTCAATGCGAGATTGCAGCTCGGATCGGTAGGCCAGTGCGGCCCGGCGGCGTTGGCCCGCTGGACGCCAAGTAAGAACGATGACGAGCAGGCTTGCGACGAATCCGGCGAGCGCAAGCGCCGCGCCGAACTCAAGAAGCACACGTGCGGTCGCGTAAACCACATCAATGATAAGAGTTAGATTAATAGCCATACTGAATCATGATCCTTATGTGTAGCCGAGGCAGCCCCAACATGGAGCAGCTATTGGCAAAACAGAGAAATCTTGCCTTAGACGATAGCGCCCTTCCTGAAAGATAGGTAGTTGCAACTTAACATAGGCCAAGAAGCGCTTCTAGTTAATCTCAGGATTCAAAAGATCCTTATGATTTTCATTTCCAGGCAATATTTACCGATATGTGACCTGAAGCAATGTCCACCTGAGATATAGGTAAGTTTTACCAGATAATTGACGAATGCTAACCATATGATCACATCAGTTTAAGATCACTGTTGACATGTCATATTTATAATTGCACACCCCCGTTAGTCACCCCTAATCCGCACATTGGAATCGGCATTCAGCTAAGCAAGCGATGACTACACTGGCGGACATGAAACAGACCTATGACATCGTCTTGTTCGGCGCCACCAGTTTCGTCGGACGTCTTACCGCCGATTATCTCGCTCAGCATCACAGCGATCTCCGCATTGCCATCGCAGGACGTAACTGGGCCAAGCTGCAGAATCTACGACTGCCCTTCACTCCGCTGCGTGCAGACGCAGCGAACAAGCAGGAGCTGGATCAACTTGCTCGCAGCGCAAAGGTGATTATCTCCACCGTCGGACCGTATACCCGCTACGGAGACTACTTAGTCGACGCCTGCGCAGAAAGTGGCACCCACTATGTGGATCTATGTGGCGAAGCCCTCTTTATCCGTCGAATCATTGACCGTTGGCACGGCAAGACTGACTCAAAGATCGTCCACTCCTGTGGATTCGACTCGGTGCCCAGCGACATGGGCATGTTTAATCTGTGGCTCAAGTCGGGGCGCAGCACCTTCCGTGAGGTCGTCATGGCCGTCGATAAGCTGCAAGGCGGGCTGTCCGGCGGCACGATCGACTCCATGCGCGAGGTAAGCCAGGATGCCAAGCGGATGCCCAAAGGTGGCGCCATCTTGCACAGTCCATATTCCCTCTCCCCGGATCACACACGGGAACCTGACCTGGGCGCACAACCGGATCTCGTGGCCGAGTACGTCCCGCTGCTGAAACAATGGGCGGGGCCGTTCTTCATGGCAATGTTTAATACGCGAGTTGTCCGGCGCAGCAACGCCCTCAGCGACTACCGCTACGGCGATCAGCTCCGTTACCGCGAGGTCACCCCGACCGGCGAGGGCGTGGGCGGCCAGCTGAAGGCCAAGGCACTGTTGGGAGCAATCGGCGCGGGTTTCGCCACGATCATGACCGAGCCGCTACGCAAGCCCCTCTCCCGCATCATCCCCGAGCCCGGTGAAGGACCCAAGAACATTGATGAAGGCGGGTTCGTCATCACTCACCACGGCGTCACCACTGATGGTCGGTACGTCTCAGGACGGGTCAGCGCGGAGGGCGATCCGGGATATAAGGTCACGGCGATGATGTTGGCCGAAGCGGCAGTCACCCTTGCTACTGCGCCACAGGGATTACCCGCTGCGACCGGAGTGCTCACCCCGGCGACGGGCCTTGGCGAGCCGTATTTAGCGGCCTTGAAGCGAAACGGTATGGCGTTTGGCTGACGGAACGTTCGCGCAAGCCGTACAGCAATCCCACTGCGACGACGGCTTGCCCGGTGACCATGGGGATGGCGCTCAGCTCGAGTTGGATCGGAACAATGCGAAGTAGGAACAGTATTGTGAGCAGGGACTGCAGTCCCATCCCCAGAATCTGTCCTGCGACGATGATGCGCGCGCCAGGGCTGTGAGCTTTTTCCCACACAATCGACATGACCGTGGCGACACCAAGCAGGAAAGTCCACAGCCCAGGAAGGGCGATGAACAGGAACGCCTCCGATCGGACCCCGTCGAGAAACCTCAGCCACCACCACAGTGGCCCGACCTGAAACAGGACGGACCCGCATGCGAGCCGACGGTAAAGTTCCACTCAATCATTCTGTGCCGTCAATGGGATTACCAGAACACATGCGGGAGACATCGTATGTGAAGCTAGCAACAGCGGGCACCTGGATTAGCATTTTTCTCAGCAAATCGCTGCCGAAAATACTCTCGCTCAGAGGGAGCTTCTCGGTCCGGGTGGTGAGCTCGTAGATGCGCCACATACTTTTCGTACTCGCGCTCCCCTACTATTTCACCGAGCCACCACCAGATCGCTTTAATGATGCGCATGGACAACCGGCCCTCGCTCTTCCCACAGCGCCTCAACCTGCTTCTCGACGTCCGTCGCAGCCATACCCGTCGGCGCGAAGTATGCAGATGGGTGGTCTGGCTCTTCAGTGGTCGGGGTGGCCTCTCCTCGGCGCTGAGCTGCGATGGTCTTGGCGCAAACTCTCAGCGCTGCCAGGACAACGATGAGGGTCAGCACCGCGAACAGGACGGATAAGCAGCCCTGGATCATCGAGTTGCGAATGACGGCGTCCATCGCTTCAGGTGTCTTGGCGCTGCCGAACTGCGTGAGGCCTTGGGCCTTGGCATCGGCGAAGCGGTTGTGCTGGGCGAAGTAGCCGATCTTCGGGTCGGAAGAGAAGATTTTCTGCCAGGAAGCAGACATCGTGACGATGAGGTCCCACGCGAGTGGCAAACCTGGGATCCAGGCCCACTTCAGGTAGCCCTTCTTCACTACGATGACCAGCACCAAGCTCAGGGCGATAGCAGCGAGCAGCTGGTTGGCAATGCCGAAGAGCGGGAACAGCACGTTGATGCCACCAAGTGGATCAGTGACACCCATGATGAGGATGGCGCCCCACAGTCCGCACACGAAGATCGTGGAAATCCAGTGTCCCAGCGTCCACTCCGGATCACGGAACTTCTTTAGCCCTGGGACATTGGCGAGAGTGTCGGTCATCATGAAGCGAGCGACTCGGGTGCCAGCATCGACGGTAGTGAGGATGAACAGCGCCTCAAACATGATGGCGAAGTGGTACCAGAATGCTTGCATCTCTGGGTGTCCGAAGATGCTGGTCAGGATCTGGGACATACCAAAGGCGAGGGTCGGCGCGCCGCCGGTGCGGGAGATGATGGAGTGCTCGCCTACCGATTGCGCTGCCGTGGTGAGCTGCTCGGCAGTGATGCCAGCGCCCGGCAAGTTGAGCGTGCCGACGAACTGGGCGGCGGTTACTGGATCCGCACCGGTCAGCGCGACCGGCGCGTTCATGGCGAAGTACAAGTGCCGATCCAGCACCACTGCAGTAATAAGGGCCATGATGGCAACGAAAGACTCCATGAGCATGCCGCCATAGCCGATCATGCGCATCTGGGTCTCCTTTTCCACCAGCTTCGGAGTCGTGCCGGAAGAGATCAATGCGTGGAAACCAGACAGTGCACCGCAGGCGATGGTGATAAAGAGGAATGGGAACAAACTGCCCGAGAAGACCGGGCCCTGACCATTTCGGGCAAATTCGGTAATCGCTGGCATGTGGACCTCGGGGCGGTCGATGAGGATGCCGATGGCCAGCATGGCGATGACGCCGATCTTCATGAAGGTGGACAGGTAATCACGCGGAGCCAGCAAGAGCCAGACCGGCAGGATCGCAGCGACGATGCCGTAGATGATCAGCGCCCACGCCAGGGTCATCTTGGAAAGCGTGAACCATTCCACGCCCCAGGTGGTGTCGGCGACCCAGCCACCAGCGACGATGGATAGCAACAGTAAAAGGACACCAATGACCGATACTTCCATCACGCGTCCCGGACGCAAGAAGCGCAAGTAAATGCCCATGAACAGCGCAATCGGAATTGTCATCGCGATGGAGAACACACCCCAAGGGGACTCGGCGAGAGCGTTGACCACTACGAGCGCGAGGACGGCGATGATGATAATCATGATGGTGATCACGGCAATGATTCCGGCGAAACCACCGACGCGGCCGACCTCGTCCTTCACCATTTGCCCCAACGAACGACCACCACGACGGGTAGACACCCACAGCACGAGGTAGTCCTGGACAGCGCCCGCCAAGATCACGCCGATAACAATCCACAGCGTTCCCGGTAGGTAGCCCATTTGCGCAGCCATGACTGGGCCGACCAGAGGGCCGGCGCCTGCGATGGCCGCGAAATGGTGCCCAAAGAGGACGCGACGGTCGGTAGGCATGAAGTCTTTGCCGTCGTTAAGCTGCTCTGCGGGGGTCGCCCTGGTGTCATCTGGCCGCACGATGGTGCGCTCCACAAATCGCGAGTAGAAGGTTAACGCAATGATGTAAGAACCGATGGCGGCAAAAACTAGCCAAACAGCATTTACTGTTTCGCCGCGGTGGAATGCCAGCACGCCCCAGCCGGCTGCGGCTAGCACTGCGACGATGGCTAGGAAGATCTTCTTTTTCGCCGTCATCGGGCGGCGATCATCCACTCCAACGGGCAGGTCGGTTGCTGTGGAATGCAGGAGGTCAACACCTGCCGGTACCTGCAGCGATGTACTCATGTGTGGCCTTTCGTTAGGCTTTGCGGGTCAGCCTGGTGACGTGAATCACAAATCAGTCTTCAGTAATAAGCTAACAGCTTTTCGATCTGCACCACAATCCTTTACAACTATCACTTGGGTCACATTATTGCCATGGAAAACATACCAAGAGGTCTATCTTTCCCCCTATCGCTACCCCAAAAATAGACAAAGCGGTTTACATAGACTGAGCTGTCCGCTATGTTGGTGTGAAACCACATCAAAAAAGGACGAGATAATGACCAAGTACGACAATTCAGACACCTCCCAGTGGGGCTTTTCTACCCGCGCTATCCACGCAGCTCAACCGGTGGATTCCGACACTGGTGCCCGCAACCTGCCGATCTACCTCACCTCTTCTTTTCTCTTCGATTCCGCCGAGCACGCCTCTAAGCGATTCGACCTCTCCGACGCGGGCCCGGTGTACTCCCGCCTGACCAACCCGACCGTCGCCGCCGTCGAAAGCCGTTTGGCCGACCTCGAAGGCGGTGTCCACGGCGTGCTTTTCGCATCCGGAATGGCTGCAGAAACCGCTGCGATCTTGAACATTGCAGAGGTAGGGAGCCACATCGTGAGCTCACCTCGCATTTACGGTGGCACGGAGACCCTGTTCCAAGTCACTCTCAAGCGTCTCGGCATTGAAACAAGTTTTGTGGAGGACCCTGACGATCCAGAGTCTTGGCAGGCAGCGGTCCAGGACAATACGGTCTGCTTCTTCGGCGAGACTTTCGGCAATCCGATCGCTGATGTCCTCGACATCCCGGCTGTTGCTGAGGTCGCCCACCGTAACAGTGTGCCCTTGATCGTGGACAACACCCTGGCCACCGCGGCTTCCGTCCGCCCCATCGAGCTTGGCGCAGATATTGTCGTAGCTTCGCTCACCAAGTTCTACACGGGTAACGGCTCTGGATTGGGCGGCGTGCTTATCGACGGCGGAAACTTCGACTGGACCGTTGAACGAGACGGAAAGCCCGTCTTCCCCGGCTTCGTCACCCCAGATCCCGCTTACCACGGCCTGCGCTATGCCGATCTCGGTGCCCCTGCATTCGGTCTGAAGGCCCGCGTTGGTGTTTTGCGCGATACCGGTGCTGCCCCATCCGCCCTCAATGCGTGGATCACTGCGCAGGGCCTGGACACTCTTAGCCTGCGGGTCGATCGCCACAATGAGAACGCCCAGAAGGTAGCCGAATTTCTTGCCGCTAACGACAAGGTCGCTTCCGTTAACTACGCTGGCCTGCCAGATTCTCCGTGGTACTCCGTTAAGGAGAAGTTGGGCTTGAAGCACGCCGGATCGGTACTGTCGTTCGATGTCAAGGGTGGACGCGAGGAGGCATGGCGCTTCATCGACGCGCTGAAGCTGCACTCTAACCTGGCCAACGTCGGCGACGTTCGCTCCCTGGTGGTTCACCCTGCATCCACCACTCACTCCCAGTCCGACGAAGCCGGCTTGAAGCGCGCTGGTATCACCCAAGCCACCATCCGCTTGTCGGTCGGTATCGAGGACGCTGCGGACATCATCGCAGACCTGGCACGAGGACTCGAGGCCGTCTAATGTCCACGGTCAGCATCGGAGATTTCACCACGGAAGCGGGCGCGATCATCCGCGACGTCCACATCGCCTACCAGACCTGGGGCGAACGCAAGGAGGACAACGTCATCTTGATCGAGCACGCTCTCACCGGTGACTCGGATGCTGTCTCCTGGTGGGCAGGGCTCATCGGCCCTGGTCTCGCAATCGATACCGACACATTCCACGTGGTCTGCACGAACGTCCTGGGCGGTTGTAAGGGCAGCACCGGACCGGCTTCGGAACACCCCGATGGCGGCCGCTGGGGCTCCCGCTTTCCGGCTATTTCGATTCGAGACCAGGTGGCTGCAGAACACACGGCTCTCAATAAACTGGGCTATCAACACTTCGCCGCTGTCATCGGCGGTTCGATGGGAGGTGCTCGTGCTCTCGAGTGGTGCGCGATGTACCCAGAGGCCGTGCGCTCTGCACTAATTTTGGCCGTTTCTGCTCGAGCTAGCGCCTGGCAGATCGGCATCCAGATGCAGCAGATTAACTCAATCGAGCAGGACCCAGCCTGGCAAGGCGGGGATTACTACGACACTGGATCCGCTCCGCTCCAGGGCATGGGCGTGGCGAGAAAGCTTGCGCATCTGACTTACCGTGGCGAACTGGAGGTCGACGAGCGATTTGGGGCGGATGCCCAAGACGGCGAGAACCCTCGCGGCGCATTCCGCGCTGCCGACCAGCGCTTCGCAGTAGAAAGCTACCTCGACCACCAAGCGAAGAAGCTAGCAGAGCGCTTCGATCCGGGTTCCTACGTCATCCTCACCGAAGCGCTCAACCGCCACGACATTGGCCGAGGCCGCGGCGGCTTAAACAAGGCACTCGCGAACATCACCGTGCCGGTCTTCGTGGTGGGCGTGGATACTGACATCTTGTACCCGTATCACCAGCAAGAACACCTTTCGCGCAACCTGGGCAATCTGCTGGGCATGGGCAAGATTGTGTCTCCTGTTGGACACGATGCCTTCCTCACGGAAACCCGGCAACTAGACCAACTGACCAGGCGGTTCTTCCGGCTTGCTGGCTCGCTAGCTTCCTAGCGCATCCACAGAAACAGCCAGGAAGATCATGATTGCGCCGAGGGTGGCCGAGTAGCCGGCGTCGAAACGCCGAGAGCGCACAGCCAGCACCCCGAGCACTCCCGAATCGCAGTAGACGCGGAGCACGGCCAGCCACATCATGGCAATACCAAATGCAAAGGTGGAGCGGCGCCAGTGCTCGGTGAGCGATAAGACCACCGAAACAACGATAACCACAACAAAGACCAGCAAACCCAATCGCTGGAGTCGAACAGGGACGCGGGAGGCTGGTAAGTCCACATCATGCGGGTTTACCAGTGGATCCGGTCGACGAGATTGTGCCACGCTACTGAGCAGTCAGCTCGGCACGCTCGACGACGTTCCGCACCAGGAATGCTCGTGTCAGCGGACCAACGCCACCAGGATTAGGGGAAACCCAGCCGGCCACTTCCCAGACGTCAGGGTGGACGTCGCCAAGCAGCTTGCCGTCCTTGCGGGAGACGCCGACGTCGAGGATAGCTGCGCCTGGCTTGACCATATCTGCGGTGAGCATATGCGGCTGACCTGCAGCTGCGACGATGACATCCGCCTCGCGGGTCTCGGCGACAAGATCCTTAGTACCGGTGTGGCACAACGTGACCGTGGCATTTTCGCTGCGGCGAGTCAGCATCAGACCGATCGGGCGGCCGACAGTCACGCCGCGACCAATAACGACAACCTTCGCGCCATTGAGCTCTACACCGAAGCGGCGTAGCAAGGAGATCGCACCGTTTGGGGTGCACGGCAGTGGGGCTGGCTCGTTGAGCACGAGCTTGCCCAGGTTGACTGGGTGTAGGCCGTCTGCGTCCTTGGCCGGATCGATAGCCTCGAGCACGGCGTTTTCGTCTAGGTGCTTGGGCAAAGGCAGCTGCACAATGTATCCGGTGCATTCAGGATCGTTGTTGAGCTCCTCGATGACCTTAAGCAGCTCTTCCTGGGTGACGTCAGCTGGCAGATCCTTGCGGATGGACTTCACACCAATCTGCTCGCAGTCGCGGTGCTTCATCTTCACGTAGGAATGGGAAGCGGGGTCGTCGCCAACCAAGACGGTGGCCAGGCCCGGGGTAATTCCCTTGTCCTTCAGCTTTGCCACGCGCTCCGCCAGATCTGCGAAGATCTCGTCACGGTACAGGTTTCCATCAAGCTTGGATGCAGTCATGGGCTCCATTATTCCATGGCCACTGCTTTTCGCCGCCCTCCCCACAAGTATTCTTGGTGTTCATGCACGTCCACTCCCCTTATGCGCACATCATCTTCGAGCATCCCGTCATTCCGCCCAACACGGGCAACGCCATTCGTATGTGCGCCGGAACGGGAGCCCGCCTCCACCTCGCCGGGCCCCTCGGCTTTGATCTTGAGGAAAAGAACTTGCGCCGCGCGGGTCTGGACTACCACGATTTGGCTGATGTTCACGTGCACGCCAGCCTTGACGACGCCTTCGCTGCCCTACCCGGCGCGCGAGTCTTCGCGTTCACTGCGCACTGCGAGAACAACTTCGCGGACGTCAACTACCAACCTGGTGACGTGTTGTTGTTCGGCACTGAGCCCACCGGACTGACGGAATACGCCCTCAATCATCCGCGGATCACTCAACAGGTTCGCATTCCGATGCTGCCGGGACGCCGATCGATGAACCTTTCCAATGCGGCGGCGGTTGCCGCCTACGAAGCCTGGCGCCAGCAAGGTTTCATCGGTGGGTGCTAGTTAGCTCAGTCATTGGCGGGAGTTGGCGACCTCGCAACGTCGCGAGCAGTGCCTCCGCATCCTCGAGTACGAGCTGCTTCCCGCTCATTAACACTGGACCGGGGACGAGGTCGAATCGGACGTCGGCAAGCCCGAGCCATTGCGCGATCGGCCCCCGATGCAGGGTGAGCTCCTGAATGTGCGATGGATCGATCACGCTCATGCGGTGGCTGAACCGCCCCGAGTGGACGACCACGGCGCGCTCGTCCAACAAGGTCACTGACTGCTGGCTTTGGTCGATGGGCGAAACCCACCTCGCGGAGCGTGGGCTGCGGAACTGTGGTGCCGTGGCCCGCTCAGGCTGCACTCGCGAAGCTACGTCATCCGAGGTCAGCGGGCTGAGCACGCACAACATTGCTATGGCTTGATCGCGACTGCCCACGGGCAGCAAGCTCGTTGTGCCAGCTTGCTTATCGTTTGCTCCATACCCGGCGGTAGATACTGTAATTTTCCACCACTTGAACGGTCGCCACAGCAGTGGTTGGGAAATTTTGACGGCGTGGATGCGACGCAGCGGAATGGTTTGCTTGCGCTTATCGGCAAGGCCATAGGAGACGTTGAGGTTATCGTCATCGAGTGTGGCCGTGAATTGCCAGCTCTTGTCTACAATCCCCCACACCCACGGGAGCAAGCCAGCGAAGACTGGAATGACGGCGCCGAACCCTCCGGGAACAGCGAAGACGAACGCGATCGAGACCAGCACGATCAAGCTCGCGGGGTGAATCAGCGCCGCTGCCAGGCTGCGTTCAATAGGAATCGGTGGAATGAGCTCTCCCTCCGCCGTCCGCTCCGGCTCTGTAACTTCCCCGCGTACCCGCGCGACCACTTCAGCCCGCACTGCGTCGGCCTCGGGCTTGGACAGGTACAGGATTTCTAGGGTTGATCCGGCGCCGCCTGCAGTTTCGATGCGTACTTTGGCCACCCGGAAAATGCGTGCGATTACCGGCTCCACCACGTCCACGGATTGAATTCGCTCGTAGCGCGCGGAGCGCAGGTTGGTGGAGATCACGCCGTGTTTGATTTCGACTTCTTCTTCGCCCAGTTTGAAGCCCATTGCGCGCCACCAAATCCCGGATACGATCCAGATCAATGCGCACGCCACCACAAAGGCGCCAACTGCGGCAGCGAACCACCACCATTGGACGTCCCCGCCGCGCACGAAATCGGCAATTCCCTTCAGTCCCGAGGAGTTGATATTCGCGATGAGCACCGCAAACAGCGCTAGGATCGCCGTCCAAAACTTCAGCAGCGGCGTCGCGCGATGAACGTGCCGATACTCGTTCACAGCCCGCTCATCTTCTCCCGCGCGCGCTCGGCCAGGCGGGTGCGCAGGGCGTCGGCGTCGTCGGCAAGCAGCCCGCGCACGGTCGAATCGCTTGTCGACGACGCAGTATGCAGCTCCACATGCTTGAGCCCAAAGGCTCGCTCGACAGGCCCTGCTTTCACATCCACGAACTGGATGCGGCCATACGGCACCACGATGAAGGAATGCCATAGCTTGCCTTTGGTCAGCAGGAGCTCGTTTTCGGTTTCGAGCCAGCCGAGCCTCTTCACTTGCGCAGGGATCAGCCATAGCTCCCACAACAGGAGGAGCCCGAATACCGCGGCGCCGATGAAAAACCACGTGTTGATGAGGAGGCCACAGACAATAAAGGCGATAATCCCGATCACCGTCCACGGCAGTACGACGAGGTATCTAACGGTGGTGAGCTTTGGTGATGCGGAATTCATGCCTTTATCCTACGGAACAAAAACAGCCAGTCCCCATCAACGAGGAGTGGCTGTTGTTCTATTCGCACTTAGAGCAGCGCCGTGGCGAGGAGAGAGCCCACCACACACGACGTGATCACCGAGATGAAGCCCGGGATGATGAAGGAGTGGTTGAGGACGTACTTGCCGATGCGAGTGGTACCGGTCTTGTCGAAGCCGATGCAGGCGAGATCGGATGGGTACGTCGGCAGGATGAAGTAGCCGTAGGCTGCGCCGTAGAAACCTACGATCATTTCAGGTGCCACACCCAATTGGAGACCGATCGGCGCGATTGCGACGAGGGCAGCTGCCTGGGAGTTAACCAGCTTGGACACGATCAGCAGGACGAGAGCGTAGGCCCATGGTGCGGTTTCGACCACGCCGCCGAGGGAGCTCTTCAGAGCATCGATGTGGACCTGGAAGAAGGTATCAGCCATCCAAGCGACGCCGAACACGGAGAACACGGCGGTCATGCCGGCCTTGAACACTGCAGTATTGGCGATCTTTCCAGACTCCACCTTGCAGAAGATCAGGATGAATGCACCAGCGACCAGCATGACCATCTGGATAACCAGGTTCATGGACAGTGGCTCCATGCCCTTCTTGCCTTCGAAGGCTGGGCGAAGATTTTCAAATGCGCCAAGGATGACAACTGTGCCGATGGCGATGAAGAAGGCCCACATGGCACGGAAGGATTCCTTTGGGAAGACCTTGCCGAGCAACGTCTCGGAGGATCCGTACACCAACTTTTTGAACTCTGGGTCCTTCAAACGCTCTTGGAAAGCTTCGTCCTTGTCCAGATCCTTGCCGCGACGCATGGACCACAGGGCTGCGAGCAGGACGCCAGCGAGGGAAGCAGGGATGGCGACCATGAGGATCTGCGGAATCGAGTATGCCTTGTCGATGACTCCGGCATCCTTAGCCAGGATCGAGGCCAGCGAGACGGTTGCCACAGACACTGGCGAGGCCGTGATGCCCATCTGGGCGGAGGTAGAAGCGACGGCCATTGGGCGCTCCGGGCGGATGCCCTTCTTGATGGCAATGTCCTCGATGATCGGGAACATGGTGTAGACGACATGGCCAGTACCGCAGAGCACAGTGAGGAACCAGGTGGTGAGCGGAGCCAGGATGGTGACCAACTCCGGCTTCTTGCGCAGTAGCTTTTCCGCGTATTGCATCATCACGTCGAGACCGCCTGCCTGTTGCAGCGTGGCAGCACAGCCGATGACCGCGATGATGGTGAGCATGACGTCGACTGGTGGTTTGCCCGGCTCGATGCCGAACAGGAACACCATGAGCAGTAGGCCGAAACCGGAAATGAGGCCCAGTCCGATGCCGCCGTAGCGGGTGCCTAGCAGGAGGCAGAATAGTACGACAGCGATCTGGAGGATGATCGCAACCGTTGAGGCTGGGTCGAGAATCGAGGCGAGCACGCCGATCTCCTTTTCTTCTTTTTCAAGAATCCTTAGATTCATCTATTGCATTGCTTTAAACATAGAACTGAATTGATTGAGTTGGAAAGTCCACACGATTAGACATTTCACACACAATCCAAACTTGACTGTCACGTGTTTTATGTGTTTAGGTCTGCAATTCGGCCCGGCTTTGAGCGATCCAGTAGTGTCAACTGATTGACGAACCATTGCCAGCAGGGAGCGCTATGATTTCTTTTCTGAAGATCTTGTGGATCATCGGTATTACCGCCGAAGGTATGACTGGTGCGCTCGCCGCAGGCAAACAGAAGATGGACTTGTTCGGCGTCGCGGTGATCGCCTCCGTGACCGCCATCGGCGGCGGGTCGATTCGCGACATGCTCCTCGGTAATTACCCGCTGTCCTGGGTAGCGGAACCGCAGTATCTGGTGCTGATCTGGGTCGCCGCTTTCATCACCGTAGGCATGCCCTTCCTATTGGAAAACTTCCGTTGGGCTTTCCTGATCCTGGACGCCATCGGCCTATCCGCCTTCGCCGTGATCGGCACCGAAGTTGCGCTCCATCTCGGCCACGGCTTCATTATCGCTACGGTCGCCTCAGTGATCACCGGAGTGTTCGGCGGTGTCATCCGCGATATCTTGTGCAGCCGAATCCCGTTGGTGTTTCAAAAAGAGCTCTACGCTTCAGTGGCCATTCTGGCCACCTGCGTTCACTTTCTCCTTACCTGGCTCGGTGCCTCCCCGATTCTCACTGCGGCAGTGTCGGTCATCGTGGCAGTGACCGTCCGACTGCTCGCCATTTGGAAGGGCTGGGCACTTCCGGTGTTTGATTACCAGGAACGCCCCTCTGCTCAGGAGTGAGCATAAGTAAAATCTTGCATTTCGAACCGTTTTCGGCGCCTTTTCGAGGTGGAAATGCAGGATTTTACTTGTGCTTATCTAAAGTCCCGCGATCCTCGAGAAATCCACTCGCCAAATGCCAGGGGCTCCAGCCGATCCGCCACGAGGGTGGGCGCGCCGGTCGAATTCTGGATAATCCCGCGGATAAGCAGCGCCTTCGAGGTACGCGCCACCAGTTTGTCCCGCGCCCACAGCCCCGGCGAGATCATTACGTTGATCAGCCCGGTCTCATCCTCGAGTCCCATGAAGGTCACTCCCCCGGCGGTCTGTGGTCGCTGTCGGTGCGTAACGACGCCCGCAACCCGAATCCGCGTCCCGTCCGCCACGCTCAACAGCCCAGAAGCTGGTACGACCCCTTGAGCAGCCAGCCCGGCACGCAGCATCTCCATCGGCTGCTTGTCATGGGTCACCCCGGTGGACGCAATATCAGCTACGAGCAGTGCAAATGCATTCATGCCAGGCAATGACGGCGCGGAAATGGCCGAGAGGCCCGGCAGCATTCCCTCGTTTTCGGTGGCAGCCACTCCGGCCTCCCACAGGGCTTGCCGACGACTGAGCCCAAAGCAATCCAGTGCACCGGCCCGGGCTAACGCTTCCGTTTGCGCCACGGATAGCGATGCCCGGCGCGCCAAGTCAGCGACCCCGGCAAATGGCGCGGCGGCTTCCACTCGGGCGGCCGCGTCATCGCCCAACCCATGGACAAGGTTCAACCCCAGCCGGATCTCCCCATTCGGGCAGTCAGCCTCCACACCGGAATCGTTCACCGAAATGGGCCGAATCTTCACCCCATGCCTGCGCGCATCCTGAATCAACGACTGCGGCGAGTAGAAGCCCATCGGTTGCGCGCGCAGCAGCCCGACACAAAATTCCGCCGGGTAATGACACTTAAACCAAGCGGAAAAATACACCAGGCTAGCGAAGGACTGGGAGTGGGATTCCGGGAAACCGTAGGCGGCAAAGGCCACCATCTTATTCCACAGATTGTCGGCAACGGACCCGTCGATCCCGTTGGTCTCCTTCAGCCCCGTATAGAAGCGCTCCTTTAGGGCCGCCATCTTTGCGGGCGATCGTTTGGAGCCCATGGCGCGTCGTAAAGCGTCCGCTTCCGCACCGGAAAACCCAGCGGCATCGCGGGCCATCTGCATGAGCTGCTCCTGAAACAGCGGGATGCCTAAGGTCTTCTCAAGCGCGCGCTTGAGGCACGGGTGATCGAAGGTGACTGGTTCCTCGCCGTTGCGACGCCGGATATAGGGGTGCACCGAACCGCCCTGGATGGGACCGGGACGGATGAGGGCAACTTCCACCACCAGGTCGAAGAACGTGCGGGGCTTCAGGCGTGGCAGCGTGGACATTTGGGCGCGGGATTCGACCTGGAAGACGCCCACGGAATCGGCTTTCGACAGCATGGCGTAGACGGCGGGGTCGGCAAGGTCGAGGTCCCACAGGTTCACTGTGACTCCCTGGTGGGCTAGCACCAGGTCCACCATGTGGTGCAGCGCTTCCAGCATGCCCAGGCCCAGCAGGTCAAACTTGACCAGCCCCGCGGAGGCGCAGTCATCCTTGTCCCACTGCACCACGGAGCGGTTTTCCATGCGAGCCCACTCCACGGGCACCACATCGGCGATGGGACGGTCGCAGATCACCATGCCACCAGAGTGAATGCCCAGGTGGCGCGGCTGTCCCTGGAACTGCGCCGCGAGCTCCAGCACGCGCTGGGGAGGCTCTGCGACACCACGCGACCAAGCATCGCAGCTGCCTTGCGGATAACCGAGCGCGCGCCCAGCATCGCGGATTGCCCCCTTGCGGCGATAGGTGATCACGTTCGCCACCTGCGCCGCATTCTCGCGCCCGTACTTGCCGTAGACATACTGAATCACTTCCTCGCGACGCCCCGATTCGATGTCAATGTCAATGTCCGGCGGACCGTCGCGGTCCGGAGAAAGGAAGCGCTCGAAGAGCAGGCCAGCCTGGATCGGCTCCACCGCGGTGATACCCAGCGCGAAGCACACCGCGGAGTTCGCTGCCGAGCCGCGCCCCTGGCACAAAATGTTTGACGACCGGCAAAAATCCACCAGGTCCATAACAATGAGGAAATAGCCCGGAAAACCCAAGTTCTCGATCACTGACAGCTCATAGGCGATTTGCTTCTTCGCCTGTTCTTGCACCTCTTCGGTGCGGGTGGCGTACCGACCATCGAAGCGCTGCCAGGTTAGATGCGCCAACCAGCTCATCTCCGTGTGTCCCTCCGGCACATCCCAGTGTGGGAGATTCGGCGCCACCAGATCCAGTGTGAAGGCGCACGTCTCCGCGAGTGTCACGGTGTAGTCGATGAGGTCACTGGCGTCCGGTACCGCCTGCCGCAGCACTGCCTCCGAGCGCAGCCACGCCCCACCCACGGGGTGCAGCTCAGGCTCGGCGCGCCCCACATCAAGGCGTAGTTTGAGCGCTGCCTTCGCTGCAGCTAGGCGCGCGTCCGCCCGGGTGGCAGCAGTGGGCATTCCCGACATGATCCCCTGCAGCCCATATTTATCCTGCAATTGACGCAGTTCAGCCAAGCGATCGGCATCACTGGGCAGCATGAGCGCCTGGTGCTCCAGCACCACGTTGCCCACGCCAAAGACAGACACCAAAGCATCTACTGCCGGAAACCACCGGTGATCAGCTAGAACAACCCAGTGCTGGGCGTGCACCCCGAGCTCTTCAAGCGGCGGGTAGCTACACGTATCCTTCGCTCCCCCAGCCATACGAGCCGCAGAGATGACGTGTGAGAGGCGCCGGTAGCCTTCGGGAGACCTGGCGAGGATGGTGAGGGGGGCGTCGATAAGCGAAAGTTCCGCACCAAACACCGTCTTGATACCCGCCTGAGTGGCGGCTTCCGCGAACTTGACCGCGCCGAAGAAACCGTCGCGGTCAATGATCCCAAGGGCGGGCATGCCGAGTTCCACCGCGCGGGCCACCAGATCCTCTGGATCCGACGCACCGACGAGGAAATTGTAGGAACTGCGGGCGTGGAGTTCGACAAAGTCCCCTCGCACGGTAGGGCGAACATCATCCACGGGGGAACCGGCATGCAGCACCGATACGGGCGTCTCCACCTGCCGACCACTGAGGATCTTTTCGAGCTTTGACCAGCTCAGTGGCCGACCATTAAAGCCGACGGGTCCCCCATTCCATTCCATGCCCCCATAATAGCCAGATTAGAACAGGTGTTCCAAAGTTGATGTGGCAAAATTTATCGTGCGTTCGCACCCCTTTTAGCTGGAAAGGAACACGGCCGAACGGGCTATTTTCCGCCACAACCACAATGTGACTAGAGTCACAAATGTAAGCAAAGTTCCCGCTCACCAGCCCACCCGATCCACAATCCGCCCAAAAACAGACCAAGCTTTCTAGACCAAGCTGTACATTAACCGGATGAGTTGCTAGGGTTTTCATCAATAAACAGAACGCTTAGTCTAGAAAGGTAAAAGAAAATGAACCTCCGCCGTACCGCCGCCCTCGGGCTGGCCACCATCCTCGCCGCCACCTCACTCACCGCTTGCGGTCGAGGTGCCTCCGACACGGATGCAATTAAGCTCGGCACCACCGAAGCCGACATGGGCTACTGGTCGGTATTCATCGACGAGGCTGACAAGGCTGGCCTCAAGATCGAGACCAAGCAGTTTGCAGATTACAACACCCCGAACCGCGCGCTCGCCGAGGGTGAAATTGACGCTAACCTCTTCCAGCACCTCAAGTTCCTCTCCGAGCACAATGCCGCTTCCGGCGACAACCTGCTGCCTATCGGCTCCACTCAGATCGTGCCGCTGGCGCTGTACTGGAAGGGCCACAACTCTATCGACGGCATCGAGGGCCAGGACGTCGCCGTCCCTAACGACCCTTCCAACCAGGGCCGCGCCATCAACGTGCTCGTGCAGGCTGGGCTGATCACCCTCAAGACCCCAGGTCTGGTTACTCCTACCCCAGCTGACATCGATGAGGCTGCTTCCAAGGTCAAGATCGTCGCTGTAGATTCCGCACAGACCCCAGCGGTCTACAACGAGGGCAAGCCTGCCGTCATCAACAACACCTTCCTGGAGCGCGCCAGCATCGATCCAGGCCTGGCCGTGTTCAAGGATGACCCGAACTCCACCGAGGCCGAGCCGTACATCAATGCCATCGTGGTTCGCGAGGATAAGGTAAATGACGAAAAGCTCGCTAAGCTTGTCGATGTTTACCACACCGAAGCCGTCCAAAAGGCGCTCGCCGAGGATTCCAAGGGCACATCTGTCGAGGTCAAGCGCGACAAGGAAGACCTGAAGAAGATCGTCGAGCGACTCGAAGCTGACGCAAAGAAGTAAAAGGACACCCGTGACCGACGCATCCCGTCCCGGCACTCGCATCGAGTTCCGGGACATCACCAAAGTCTTCCGCACCGGAAAGAAGACCCTCAACGCGCTCGACGGCATCACCCTGACCGTCGAACCGGGCGAGGTCATCGGCATCATCGGCTACTCGGGCGCAGGCAAGTCCACGCTCGTGCGCCTGATTAATGGCCTCGAGACTGCCACGTCTGGGCAGCTGCTTCTCGACGACATCGATGTCGTCGGCATGTCGGAGAAGAAACTCCGCTCCCTCCGCCGCGACATCGGCATGATCTTCCAGCAATTCAATCTGTTCTCCTCCCGCACCGCGGCTGGAAACGTGGCGTATCCGCTGGAGCTGGCCGGGATGCCGAAGAAGGAGCGTGAGGCTCGGGTCAAGGAGCTGCTTGACTTCGTCGGACTCGGAGACAAAGCAGGCCACTACCCTGAGCAGCTGTCGGGCGGCCAGAAGCAGCGCGTCGGCATTGCTCGCGCTCTCGCCACCCAGCCACGCTTGCTGCTCGCGGACGAGGCCACCTCGGCACTCGACCCAGAAACCACGCATGACGTGCTGGAACTGCTGCGCCGCGTGAATGAGGAATTCGGCATCACTATCGTCGTGATCACCCACGAGATGGACGTAGTGCGTTCCATCGCCGACAAGGTCGCTGTGATGGAGGCCGGCAAGGTGGTCGAATATGGCAGCGTCTACAACGTGTTCTCCGACCCTCAGACGGCCGTCGCCCAGCGCTTCGTGGCAACCTCCCTGCGCAACACTCCGGACATGGTGGAGTCTGACGAGCTGCTGCGCCGACCAGGGCGCATCTTCACCATCAATCTCACCGAGGAAACCGGCTTCTTCGCGGCCGCCGCCGAAGCCGCCCCGGCGGGAGTGAACATCAACATCGTCCACGGCGGCGTCACCACGCTGCAGCACCACTCCTTTGGCAAGGTGACGGTGCAGCTCACCGGGCCTGACGACGCCATCGAGAAGTTCTACCAGTCGGTATCTGCCAATGCTGAGGTTCAGGAGATCAAGCGATGAACGAGACTATCCTCGCAGCTAACTGGGATCGAATCGGCGATTCTTTCGTCACAGCGATCATTGACACCCTTTACATGGTGTCCATCACCATGGTCGCTGGCGGCATCTTTGGCCTGATCCTGGGCATCTTGCTCTACACCACTCGCTCTGGCGGCATCCTGCAAAGCAAGCCGGTGTATTGGCTGCTCAACGTCCTGGTGAACTTCGTCCGCCCGATCCCGTTCATCATCCTGATCGCGTTCATCGGCCCGCTGACCAAACTGGCCATCGGCTCCACCATCGGTATCGATGCCGCGACCTTCGTGATGTCGGTCGCCGCTACCTTTGGTGTCGCTCGCATCGTCGAGCAGAACTTGGTCGCTATTGATCCAGGGGTTATCGAAGCCGCCCGCGCGATGGGCGCCTCCCCATGGCGTATCATCCGCACCGTGATCATCCCTGAGGCTCTCGGACCACTGATCCTCGGCTTCACCTTCATCTTCATCGCCGTGGTCGATATGTCTGCGATGGCCGGCTACATCGGCGGCGGCGGACTGGGTGACTTCGCCATCCAATACGGCTACCGTTCCTTCGACACCGAAGTCACCTTGGCAGCAACCGCCGTAATCATCGTGATCGTGCAGATCGCGCAGCTGCTGGGTAACACACTGTCGAAGAAGATCATGCGCCGATAGTAAGCGTTGGATTTGTGGTTCCGTTTGAACAGATTTTGTCCATTGAGATCGACTGAAAAGCGATCCCAATGGACATTTCTGTTGAAACCCGAAAATTTTCTGGCCAGAACTTATAATTAACAGCAATTCGATATCAATGTGATTTCTGTTTATCGAAGTTCAACTCCGGTGCAGTCATTGAACCAACAAAGACGTTGGTTTTCATGCATTGGTGGATCGACCCAATCCTGCAACCACTGACTGTAAACAAATTAGGAAATGTCAATTGGAATTACGGATGACCAATCATGAATCGGCAATTTTGTTTGAAAAGGGCTTTCTGCTGGGAGCCCCTCTCCCCGAAATCATTCTCGCAGCCATTGGGATTTGGAACATGCAGAATGATTATCCAATCGACGAGCCGACCTGGAACCTTTTGATCTCTTCAAACGGATTCACGTTTCCAATCGCCGTATTGGTTTCATTGATCCTAGGATTCACACCAATTTCAAACTATCTTGCTGAACTGCTCCTCATTGTGATTGGTACAACCGGGCTGTTTTTCTTTGGCGATCAATTTAATGGACCAATATTCTTTTTGGCCTTCGTGATGTTCGCTCTCAAGGCTTTCGTACTCTCGGGTTTGCTCACCCTTGCCCGAAAAATGATTGCCATTAGGCTCCGCTAAGTGCCGCAATACGTGGTGTATACCTCAGCCGTCTGTTGATATTCAGCAGGCGGCTTTTCGTATGGCCGTAGCAAGACAGCGTGCAGCTCTTCGAATGGCCGCAGATCACCTTCGTTCGCTGCGTCCAGGGCGCGCTGAACCACGAAGTTACGCGGGATGACCTGCGGGTTCTCCCCTTCCAAGGAAGCATGCGCCAGGGTGTGGTCCTTGCCTGCCAGGGACGCGAACCACTCGTTGATCTTCGCCGGATCCGGAGTTCCTAGCTTGCGGGCAAACACCTGTTGCAAGGCATCGGAAAAGAGACTGACAAAGTCGCCACTAAAGCCCAATTGCGCGAGATTCCACTGCAAAATCGCAGGTTGGCGGCCATAGGTGTAGCGACTCTGCGTGTCGATGGAGCTAAAGCTTGCAGCGGGATCGTGCATATCTAGGAACGCGCACGGACCATAGTCGAGGGTTTCACCAGAAATCGACGTGTTGTCGGTGTTCATCACGCCGTGAACGAAGCCGATGCCCATCCATTCCGCCACCGTGCGGCACTGCCGCTCCGCTACCGCGTTGACGCCGCCCGGGAACAGCGACCAGGCATATTCTTCCAACCGGGCCTGCATGTCGGGCGTACCGTTGTTTCGCACCAATTCGAAGGTTCCGACCCGCAGGTGCGAACGCGCCACGCGCACCACTACCCCGGCCGGCACGACCATGCGACGCTGGATTTTTCGGCCCGTGGTGAGCACCGCCAGCGCGCGGGTCGTCGGAATGCCGACGGCGTGCATGTACTCAGAGATCAGGTACTCCCGGAGCATCGCGTCCAGCGGCCCGCGGCCGTCGCCGCCACGGGAAAACGGGGTGCGACCCGTCCCCTTTGCTTGGACCTCGTAGCCCTGGAAGGTGCCGAGAAGGAGGGCACGGCCGTCGCCAAGCAGCGGGTTGTACTGGCCGAACTGGTGGCCGGCGTAGGCGAGCGCGAACCCGCCCGCCTGCCCGAGGAGGTATTTCACGCCCTCGGCGGAGCGCAGCCAGGAAGGATCGAGTCCGAGATCACGGGCGAGAGGTTCGTTGAGAATGAGCAGCTCGGGGCTGGGGGTATCCTCGCCGCGAGCCGGGTAAGCAAGCTCGGGCAAGGCCTCGGCGATGGGGAACTCGGGTTTCATGCTGCCCCAGTATAGGAATTATCTTAAGGTCGAGGTATGAAGAAGGTTCTCGGCTGGGTTGCTGCAGTGGTCGCCGCCGCTTTCCTCGTCGCAATCCTGTTGGCACTGTTTGGATACACGGAAGCGCTCACCACATTCCTCGGCGGTCTGCTGCTGGTGAGTTTTATGGCCTTTCCAGTCGCCTTCATCGGTGGAATCGCGTACCTGTCACGGCGCAAGAATGAGGCCGAAAAATGGACCGACGGCAGAGTCGGTGTGGGTACGGTCCAAAGTTTTAGGCACACTGGCCGATACGGAAACATCCGTACCTACGCCATCAGCATGCTGGTGGAGGGCGAGGATGGCCAGGTGTTCACCGGCACCATGAACCCACAAGTCGGACGCCGCAACCTGCGAAACCTCGCTCCGGGAGTCCGAATGCCAGTCTGCTACCAAGCTGCATTCCCACAGCGGCTCCACGTGCCCCATGGGCCATTGATCGGCCGGGCGCAGCTGTTCTATGAATACGTCCGACAGCGCGACGGTCTTATCAGCCCGACTGCGCTGGAAGCCAAGTACCGTGGACTGCCCTGCCGAGCTACTGTGCAAGGAATCCACCAGAGCGGTTATCGGGAAGGCGCGATGATCCAGTGGATCCTGGATCTGCAGGTGTTCACTCCAGACGGCCAGCAATTTCATAGCTCAGCGCGAGTGCTTGCCACGGAAGCCCAGTACGAACTCATTCGGACCGCGCGCTACTTGGAAGCGAAGTACGCACCGCACGACACCAGCGAAGTTGCCGTCCGAATTCCACCCCAGTAGCCGACCTGGATAACTTCCAGTAGTTTTTCACTATGCGCCGGTTTCTAATAGCATTTCTGCAGCTCATGGTGGTTGCAGCCTTCATTCGCTGGTCGGTTTATGTCTTTGCGGTTGACACCAGCGCAGGGGGATTCTTTACCGAGAACAGTTTGGGCATAGCTTTTGGTATCAGCTTCTTTGCCCTCATTTTTGCTCTTTCTTTCCTCGGCTCGTTGTACCCGACAAACCTCGCCAAGTATTGGAAAGACGGCAAGGTCGGTGTAGGAGAAGTACAAACATACGAACACCGAGGACTGAAAAATGGGGTGCGTAACTACCGCATCGCTATGCAGGTGGAGGGAGAAGACGGCGCAGTGTTTGATGGCATTCTCAGTGTTCCAGTTGGCAAGAGGCGGCTCCCGGCGCTACACCAGGGGCAGATCCTGCCAGTGGTCTACCGAGCCAAAAAGCCTAAGCAGCTGTACGTTCCCCATGGCCCATTGAAAGAACGCGCTCAGCTGTTTTATGACTTCTACTGCCTCCGCACCGGCAGAGTGGACCAATTGACTCTCAATGCGGGCTATTACGGTCTGCCGGGTCGCGCAGTGATAGCCCAAGAAATGAGTGACGGCCTCGTTTTCCCTGGAAAGGAACGTTTGCACTTAGATCTCAGCGTGTTCACCCCGGACGGGCACCAGTTCCCTTCCACTGCAACGGTGCTAGTAGATGCATACCAAAAGGATGTCCTTCACCAGGCGCGTTACCTGGAAGTTAAGTACCTACCGGAAGCCCTTGAAAAGGTTGCCGTCCGTATTCCCAAAGCTCCAAAGGTGGGTTAGGGTGCCAAGTATAAGGGAGGAAAAACGATGAACAGTTTCGAGAGTTGGCTCGCCCAGAACAGGCTAGATCAGGCGCTAGCGCAGGGCACCGTTTTCCAGGAAACCATCGGATTCAACGACGGCTGGACCGACATCGTCGGCAATGAGCTGCGCACCCGCGGTTGGACTGGCGACGGCAGTGGTGGCGGCGGCGGTTTCTACGGCGGCTCGAACAACAATAATAATAACAATAATAACAACAACAATAATGGCTGACCTGCAGTTATTTCACCAAGCGATCAAGCTGACCTTCGTCCCGAACCAGTATTGCAACTTGGGATGTAGCTACTGCTACCTCGGCGATCTCACCGAGAACCGAGATACCTACGACGACGTGGTCTCCCAGTTTCACGCTATCGCCCGGCATCTAGAGCACCAGGGCATTCTCATCGACGCGCTCCTCCTCCACGGCGCCGAAATCTCCCTTCTCCCCCAGCCGGTCCTCCGGGAGCTCTTCCAGGCTTATACGGACTACCGCGCTCGGTATAAGTCCGAGTTCAAGGCCCTCGGCAAGCGCACCAACAGCCCGATCCACATCAAGACGAACCTGTACAACTTCCACGTCCTTCGCCCACTGTACGAAGAGTTTCAGGTCTCCATTTCCGGTAGCTTTGACCTCCCTTTTTCGCTGCATGAGGAACTGCGGACCACTAAACAGGGCAAGTCCACTTTGCAAAGGACACTGGACAATGTTCTGTTGCTCAAGGACTACCCGTACCCGAAAGGCATTAGTTGCGTCGTCGGCAAGCCACATCTACTGCGCATTGACGAATTCATCGAGAACATCGAATGGCTCGACGCCCAGGGCTTTGACATGTGCACCGATTTCTACATCATGTTCGCCTATGACAGTGCTAATGCGAACTACAAGTCACAGCTCACGCAGGAAGAGATGGTTGAATTCCTTAACAGGCTGCGAGAGCACTTCACGGGCACCAAATTCGAGCGCGCCATCTACTACGAGTGGTTCAAGGAATTTACCCATGACTACTGCACCAATCAGATCAACTGTGGCACCAACAATTTCCTCGCTCAAAAAGACGGCGATGTGTACCCGTGCCACCGCGGTCAGGCCGAGCCAGATCTGAAATTCGGGAACATCATCCAGCTGGGCATGCCGGAGCTGGTCGCTTCCGGAGAAAAAACCATCCAGAAGTACGAGGCAGCCAACGAACCACTCTCCAAGGAATGCCGCGAATGCCCCTGGTTCTACCTGTGTTACGCCGGCTGCCCCATCGAGCGCAACAACACCCGTGGCAACAAGTCCTACACGTGCGCGCTCCAGAAGGAACTCTATAAAGCGCAGCCCGACCGCTTCCCGCCGAAACCTGAATTCAGCCGCCGCCAAGTGGATGCCTTCATCCGGCAAAATCAGCCACACATCTACGACGACCTCACCGTCCCCCGCCTGATGAACTTCAACCCCGAGCTCCTCGACCCAGCCAATTCTCTCCCCGCCCTCATCCAGCGTGACGACGTCCTGCAGGAGATGTTCCGGCCCGGCGCGATCAAGCTCATCGTGAACGGGCAGGCCACGGACCTCTACTCTTCCCACCTGTATGGGCGGATGACACAGGTGACGTTGTCGCCAGAGGATAGCGTGCATGTGGCCGTCGATAAGCGCTATTGGGCGCTAAACGGCGGCGACCTTGGCAACGCCATCAAAGTGCAGCTGCTCTCCGATTCGCCGGTGGTGTACGGCGACGAGCAGCGCACCAAGATGAGCCACGTGGCCACGTTCGATGCGTACCCCGCGCAATTGCAGGAGCTTAGCGACGCCTGGATCCTCGACCTCACGCCGTTCTTGCGACTGCACGCTGCAAGTTTCCTGCCGGACTTTGGGAATTTGATCTCGGTGACCACCCTGCGAGCGCGGGAGTACCACTACTCCAAGCACGGCAAGAACGCGTTCTACCACCTGGAGACCATCAATTTGCCGTTCCCGGAGTTTCGGTTTGAGTGGGGATGACCTGCACTTTTGCGAGTAGTATGAAGGGGAGGAGTGATCACGATGAAGAAGTTTCTGAAGGTACTCGGAGCGCTGCTGGGAATCCTGATTTTGCTGGTAGCGATTCTGTTTGGTGTTAATGCCTACAACCGGCACAAATACGCTGTGCCACCCCTCGGCGAATATCAAACATCCGACCAGATCCAACCAGTTCAGGGCGAGTATCTGAACGGTTTCCACTTCACCCCTACAGACAAGCGACACAAAGGCGTTGTGGTTACTTTCGGAGGCTCCGAAGGCTCCCCTGATTACGGCCGGGCGAAGCAACTGTGGGAGGAAGGCTACGAAGTCTACGCCCTGTTCTTCTTCGGTCAGCCGAATCAGAAAGAATCCCTTGCCGAGGTTCCACTGGAGTTCTTTGACGAGGTCACTGCCCTCATCCCAGAAGGTCCGGTCACTGTGATCGGCACGTCCAAAGGTGCCGAGCTGGTGGCGAATCTGGCGGCACGGGGCGCCAAGATCGATCACATCGTGCTGTACACCCCGACGGAGTACACCTACCAGGGCCTCGCCTATGGCAAAAAGGAGATGTCCTCGTTCGCCAAGGACGGGCAGCCGATCCCATACCTGTCTTTTAGGAACTCAGAGCCAGGAGCATCGATGAAGATGTTCCTGGATATGATGCTGGGCTTGCCGATCCGTTACCGCGAAACATACTCCACCATCCCCGCACGCGCCGACAACACTGCCGAGGCCCGCATCCCGATTGAGAACTTCCAAGGCAACGGGCTGGTCTTCGCAGGCGATCAGGACGCCATGTGGCAGGGCGAGGTGGCAGCGCGTGGGCTCGCCGAGCGTAACCCACGACTAGAAGCTCACGTCTACCCCGACGCTGGCCACATGTTCTCCGAGGACATCACCGAATTCGGACGAAGCTGGGAGAAGATGTTCGGCGGGACTGTGGAAGGCAACCGCGCAGCCAAACAAGACTCGGAGCGGGTGCTGATGGACAAACTCGCCACCTGGCACCGCTGAGCAATTAACGCGTCACCTGGTCCAGCCTGGGGTTCAACTCTCAAAACCCCTGATAGACTTCTGCTCCGGCAAAGGGTCTGCGACGTACCGCTGGGGTTCAACTCTCAAAACCCCTGATAGACTTCTTTGAAGCCAGCGCCATTCCTCCTCGGCGCTGGGGTTCAACTCTCAAAACCCCTGATAGACTTCAGATCGATGCACTACAGAAGACCTTCATGCTGGGGTTCAACTCTCAAAACCACTGATAGACTTCTCGTTCCCGCGTTGCTTGCCGACAATATGCTGGGGTTCAACTCTCAAAACCCCTGATAGACTTCGACGCAGGCCAGAGGCGGTTAACGTGTTGCTGGGGTTCAACTCTCAAAACCCCTGATAGACTTCGGCGCGCTGTTCCTGCAAGCGTTTGTTAGCTGGGGTTCAACTCTCAAAACCCCTGATAGACTTCTCCCGCCCACCACTCGGCTTGATTTCCAGCTGGGGTTCAACTCTCAAACCCCCTGATAGACTTCCGTCGGGGAATACATCATCGACTTCGAAGCTGGGGTTCAACTCTCAAAACCCCTGATAGACTTCTCCGAAATCGTGCGGTCACCATGCCCACGCTGGGGTTCAACTCTCAAAACCCCTGATAGACTTCGCGGAAGCCGGGCGTGACGACGCGGAAAGCTGGGGTTCAACTCTCAAAACCCCTGATAGACTTCGGCATGGGCAAAACCATCATCACGCTCAGCTGGGGTTCAACTCTCAAAACCCCTGATAGACTTCCCGACGTATTCAATCCCCGCGACCTGTTGCTGGGGTTCAACTCTCAAAACCCCTGATAGACTTCCACGCCGAGGCATGAAGCGTCGTGAGCGGCTGGGGTTCAACTCTCAAAACCCCTGATAGACTTCCAGGCTTCGACAACGACACAAAGGCAGAGCTGGGGTTCAACTCTCAAAACCCCTGATAGACTTCGCGGGGTGGGGCTTTGACTTGGCTGACCAGCTGGGGTTCAACTCTCAAAACCCCTGATAGACTTCCTCTTCGGCCTGCTCGTTGACGCTGCGAGCTGGGGTTCAACTCTCAAAACCCCTGATAGACTTCCGAACCCTAAACGGACTAGTTCACGCTGGCTGGGGTTCAACTCTCAAAACCCCTGATAGACTTCCAGGAACCAGGGAAGGAACCCACCATGAGCTGGGGTTCAACTCTCAAAACCCCTGATAGACTTCTCATGGAACCGGTCAACCTCTCGGAGAAGCTGGGGTTCAACTCTCAAAACCCCTGATAGACTTCAGTACCGCAACATCGACCCGCTGAAGATGCTGGGGTTCAACTCTCAAAACCCCTGATAGACTTCTGCTGCACCCACACCCCACGGCCACAGGGCTGGGGTTCAACTCTCAAAACCCCTGATAGACTTCTGTCGACGGGGCGGTTGTGGCGTGTGGGGCTGGGGTTCAACTCTCAAAACCCCTGATAGACTTCAATACGTCTGGGGGTCACTCGCTGCCAAGCTGGGGTTCAACTCTCAAAACCCCTGATAGACTTCTCTTGTTCCGCTTAGTACGCGCGTCGGAGCTGGGGTTCAACTCTCAAAACCCCTGATAGACTTCGCACCCGAAAGGACAGTGGAAAATAAATGCTGGGGTTCAACTCTCAAAACCCCTGATAGACTTCGTGGGAGAGTGACAGGCATAACCGGGCTGCTGGGGTTCAACTCTCAAAACCCCTGATAGACTTCTGGACGGGTTGGAATAGTTGTCAGTCCAGGCTGGGGTTCAACTCTCAAAACCCCTGATAGACTTCAGGAACATAAGGGTCAGCACCGTCAAGGGCTGGGGTTCAACTCTCAAAACCCCTGATAGACTTCGGTCTTGTTGTGGCGCTCCCATTGCTTGGCTGGGGTTCAACTCTCAAAACCCCTGATAGACTTCGGGGGCACCTTATGGCCACGCGAATTTAGCTGGGGTTCAACTCTCAAAACCCCTGATAGACTTCTGTGTCTTGGATGCGTTGTTGGCGCTCTGCTGGGGTTCAACTCTCAAAACCCCTGATAGACTTCTGCTGCCATATGCCCCCTATGTTCCATGGCTGGGGTTCAACTCTCAAAACCCCTGATAGACTTCGCGAAAAGCCTACCGAGATGGAGTACTAGCTGGGGTTCAACTCTCAAAACCCCTGATAGACTTCTTGTCCGACCTGTCACCGACGAGCGAGAGCTGGGGTTCAACTCTCAAAACCCCTGATAGACTTCGATGGCACGCGTACCCATGAGCTGGCTTGCTGGGGTTCAACTCTCAAAACCCCTGATAGACTTCACCACATAATCCGCGATCAGTTGCTGACGCTGGGGTTCAACTCTCAAAACCCCTGATAGACTTCACAGCATTAACTACCCACTCGGCCTTATGCTGGGGTTCAACTCTCAAAACCCCTGATAGACTTCTTGCGGGTCACCAGGCCACCACAACTCAGCTGGGGTTCAACTCTCAAAACCCCTGATAGACTTCTCCGATCCCGAATGAAATCATCCGTGACGCTGGGGTTCAACTCTCAAAACCCCTGATAGACTTCCAGGTGGTGATGCGGGCGTCGTCTTTCAGCTGGGGTTCAACTCTCAAAACCCCTGATAGACTTCCAACAAGTCCAGACACCCCGAGTTGATCAGCTGGGGTTCAACTCTCAAAACCCCTGATAGACTTCAACTCGAGCCCGTACGCATGACCGCGACGCTGGGGTTCAACTCTCAAAACCCCTGATAGACTTCCTAGTTGGCGCGATAAGGCATCGCGTAAGCTGGGGTTCAACTCTCAAAACCCCTGATAGACTTCTGAGCGGGGCGATCCGTGAACGGAAGTTGCTGGGGTTCAACTCTCAAAACCCCTGATAGACTTCACAACGGATGACTTCATCTTGTCGAAAGGCTGGGGTTCAACTCTCAAAACCCCTGATAGACTTCCGACCGACAAGCACGAAACCTACGAGCCGCTGGGGTTCAACTCTCAAAACCCCTGATAGACTTCAGCATGCCCCAAAACGGGCATGCAAGCTGGCATTTCTCTACTTTCTCACGCTAGAAAATCATCAACTGTGCAGGCATTTCCTCCTGCTCGGTCGGTGCCGCATTAGAAAATCGAATCGCTTTCGCCCATTGATTGTCTGTCAAAGTAACAATGCGAATGTCTCCGCCTTCAGGCAAGCAAGATTTCACGGTCTTAACGACACTTGAGAGTCTTGACGCCATGGGAAGATATTGCACATAGACACTAAACTGCGCCATTGAAAATCCTTGATCTAGCAATGCATTCCGAAATACTGTTGCCGCTTTCCGCTGGGGATTCGTCTTTACTGGCAAATCAAACATCACAAGACACCACATTGGCTGATCCTCATCCGTTCGCTTACCCATTAGATACTCCAGTGAGTTACTTCAAATCTCTGCCGATTTCCTTCGACGTATAGCCCGAATTCCTGTGCTAGCTCGATCAAACTTGTTGGGATTGACTCTCCCGTTTTCTTAAACTGTTGATTTACCGCATCGACTAGTAGAGCTTTCGTTTCCCTCACTGCCGGGTCGAACTGCCGTACATTTGAAAGTACGAAATGATCCACTGCAGGTCGGAAAGGCTCGATCAGGTCATCTGCTAGAGCAAAAGGGTTCGATCGACCTCGGTGAAAAATTCCAAGTGGACCGCTCAGACCACCCGAAATTACCGCACGAACCGCATGTCCTCGAAGAACGGTGTAGGCATAATCCAAGCAAGAATTGAGCCCTTGATCACCAGCACCTGGTTCTCGCCGAAATCCTTCCTCTAAGTTGATAGATGCCCAATAAAGCTTTGCAGCGACGGCTTCTCGATTGGTGGTATCGCCGGATCTCACTTCATTGGCTATTCGATTCAACTCCTGAGAGTTTTCGCAATGAAGTCTTTCAAGAGTATTCGCCTGCCCCAAAATCTTTGCTCGAACGGTCTGCTGCCAAGCTGATTTCTTTCGAGGCAGGCTTAAACCTGCCTGTGCTCGGTGCCTTGCTCCGACTCTCGTGTGTTCGGCCCAAGGCATCGTTCCCGCTATCGGTATACCTCTCCAATCACATACGAGCAATACGACATCATATTCGGCCAGTTTGGCCAGTACTGCCCCACTAACACTTGTCTGAATACCGACCAGAACTACGGCCAACTGTGCCAATGGCAAGTCACTAATCACTTCAGATTCCTTAACCAATTTGATATGACCGCGCACATATCGGATTGATCCTTCGAACCCTGAAAGATCGATGACTTGCCAGCCGGGATTCATCTGCCTAGGCTTTCCAACTCACTGGAAGGTGCGCAGCGGATTCCAAACGAACGCGGCCAAGCGAATCGCGTCTGATGACTACCGCTTTTCCGTCACCGAAGACTTTGTTGATTGCGGGAAGCCAACCAGTAGTATCGAGAACTTTCCTGACATCGCTAACGGCATCATCTTTCAGCCCTTCTGCACTAAAAAGACGTGGTCGCAGGCGAAGTCGGGAATTGCTAAAGAATCCATCCAAGTTCCAGCTCGTGATCTCTCCGAGCTGTTCCTGAGCTGCTCCAATCTGTCCAGTATTGAAGGTCGCCATATCCACTTGAATTTCATCATCAACGACCAACCATCCTAGGTACTCTGCAGTCCCATCTTCCAAGGCCTTACGCAGCTTAGGCTCCGATTGGCGCACACTCATTGTTTGTAGTGGAATTTCCACGGAGAACAAATCGTCATTACGGAATCTTGCCAAATCTGCGGTGTAGACACGCATCATTGCAAAAGCAGTTTTCTTCCCTGAAGGAACTCGGTAGACACGTGCATGGTGCATTGATCTTCCGAGTTCAACGTATCCGCCTCGAACTGCAATCGCTCCGGCAGAAACCGGGAAGAATTCGATTTCATCGTCGGCGTTCAAGTACCGGTTCCCAACCCGAATTGTTCGTTCTGGGTTGGCTGGAAGTCCGTCCTTCTTGTCAAAGTCTGGGCATCGAGTCAATGCGCACCACAAGGCTTCGCTAGCAGCTTTGTCGATGTCCGCAATACTCATCGCATCACCAACTAGCTTCTTCGTGAGCTTGCCTACCGTGTCTTCATGGACAGCACCGTTGCCAAGTCGCAGTCGCAGGTTGTGCGTGACTGGAATCCTATCTTCTTCCAGGTAAACTTGGAGCATTGCTCCCAGGCGCTTCATCGAACTAAGCCACTTGTTGTAGCGAATCTGGTGGTTAGTGCTCGTACCAGTGAATTCTTTCCACTGCTCTGCCTCTCGCCTGTGTCGCTGTGCCTCTTTTAGGTTGACTCGCAACGCCAACACTTCAGCAACTGTCCGACTCATCATCGCAATCACCGCTGCATCAATGGCATGGTGACGGCGGTCAAGACGAGATTTTCCTACGCCATCCGCGAAACGAAGGTTTCCGGAGATCCCAGATGCCCTACGAGCCTCTGCAGTTAGGCTGCCTTTGTACACGTTTACAGTAGTATCTGCAGAATTCGCCGAGCTTCCACCAAACTTCTGTTGAACTCGAGCACGTAGCTCATTGGCCATCCAAGCAACCGGCTCAATGGAGCGAGCATCAAACTCTTCGTCGAATGTCCGTTGCTTGAGACGTTGCGCAACTCGCGACTTAAACTGCGCGAAATCCCGAGTCGTCAATCCTGGATCAACTAACCAATGATTGAGCCGTTCCAGTGCTTCAGCAACACTAACTCCAGGAATTGCACTTTTCTCCGCCCACAATACAAACGGCGTGTTGGATTTAGAGTGATTGCATCTCTTACATACGGCCAACAAGTTCTCACGCGTATTTGTGGAACCCATGCCTGCTCGAGGAACGATGTGGTCCATCTCGCAGGTTTTGAAATCAATCGGCTGACCACAGTATGCACACTGTCCATTTTGACGCTGGATTGACTGGAATCGCCATAGATCAGCGCTCCGTGGGCGCCCCTCGATTCCAAGCCTTGCCTGCATTTCCGAAACGATCTCTAGATTTCTTTTGCCGCGTTTCTCCATTTCTCGATCTAGCTGACGAGACATCGCTTCACTGAGGAAACCGCTACGGACGTTTTCAATATTGATTACAGAAGGAGCACCCCACTCGGATTCCGCGGCATTGAGCCAACGCGCAACCGCTTTGAGCACTCGGTCTACTGCGGGATTTCCTACAGGCTCAGCGATATCAGGTGCAGGCGGAGCCCAGTCGTTTGGAACATCAAACTCAAGTTTGCGTGCTTCGTACAGGTCGATTCCATCATTCAGCATGCGATCAGTCAGGCGTTCCAGGGTGGATTCTGAGTAAGCTGCGCGCCCAAGCGGTAGACGTAGCGAATCTAGCTTCTCATGATCGGAATCTTCCAAACTCTCGAAAAAAGCTTGGACGGAACTGCCCGACTCGGTGTCAAAGTCAAAAGATTCGCTGTTCGACAAAGCTTTTAGCATTGCTCTGTGATCCTCATCGGAAGCGGTCTTCCACCAGCTTGACAGTGGCTTGAGCTTGGATGAGAGAATGCTCCGATTTGTGTCATGAACTGGAGGACGCGCACCAGCCCGCTCTCCATCGTCAGTGATCGTGGCGGTACCGAGCAAGCTGCCCCGATCGATCCCGAGGATTTCAGCTACGTTGATCCATTCCGGTTCCATCTTCGGAGCAAGGTTGACCAGGTAGTCGAACACAACTCGGCGTTGTTCGATCGAAAGGGGTGCTTTTGCGCTTCCCTCCCTAATCCGGAGATTGCCGATCAGGGCAGCTATGCGGTATCGCTGAAACGCATCCGATGCCTTCAATGCTCGTGGCAAATGCGGTTGGAGGGGATCTTTGCCCACACGTCCTGAAGCAGAGCCCTTGGGGGACTCGGCAGAAAAAACAAGGGAAACGAGCTTTCGAGCGATTTCGTGGTCAACTCCCTGGGCGTCGAAGATCGTCCACAGCTCATTTGCGTGGTCAGACTGCATGAGTCTTGCAGAAAGCAGACCACCCTCACCTCGGAGCCTTGCGTTGCCCAGCGCACTTGCAGCAACAATTTGCCCGACAGTTGCATCCTCAGGGATTGGATAACCAATTGCCTTGCTGATATTTGTCCGAATCTCAATCAGCTGTGCGCTAGGCTCTGTTCGTGCCATTAAGGACTCGACCTTCGAGTATGGATTACGCCATCCTCGGTGACGTGCAATGTGTCGCAAAGCAATGGAGAGTTTCTCCTGCATTTCAGAAGCGTCAGCGATTCGTCCTTGGGCGAGCTCTGCGCGCACCTTCCACGGTAGAAAAGGATCCGAATACACTTCGAACGCCTTCACAGGCCAACCAAGGCCCTCAAGATACTTGTCAAGCTTTTGGAGTCGCTTCTTCTTGCGTCGGAACATTCTCCGAGTTCGTCGAGCGATGCCAGACACTGCGAGTCTTGTGTCGGCCTTCTTGTTACTGTCGGGATCAATACCCGAATCATGGATGTGTGAAACGAGATTCAAGATCTCGGTTGGTGCGCCATTGTCATCCAAAGCAATGGCAGCAAATCCAACTGAGTGAGTTCCGACATCAATGCCTACTGCATAGTTTATGCGTTCCACGAAAGCCACCTTAGGTATTAAAAAAGCCGGCTTACGCCGGCGGAGCATTCAACGCCAGAAACGTGCTGGCGCTTACTGAGGTTCAACTCTGGTTTAAATGATAGTGCGATAGCGAAGGTGTTGCAACACCTTTTTACTGAGATTTCCCAAACCTAACGCGTCGCCTGGTCCAGCAGGTAGATGACGTGTTCGTAGTCGTAGCCGGTCTTTTGTTCCATGCCCATTTCACAGGTGCGGTTGGCGGAGACGAAGGCGTCGATAGGCCCATCTTCCAACGCCAATGCCAAGCCGGTTCGCTCATCCTCGGTGGCAGATTCCAACAGTTCTGGGTGGAGCAAACCACGGTCGCCGGCAGTGCCGCAGCAAGTGGCGCCGAGCGGGATGAAAGCGTCGTCCGAGGCAAAGGACGCCACCTCCATCAACTGACCCACCAGGTCCATGTGCTGCAGTGAGCAGTTCGGGTGCACCGCCACGCGGCCGACTGGGTGGCTGGTCGCGAGCGTAGGCAACAACGTAGCAGCCCATTCAACCGCATCCATCACGTGGATCTTCTCCCACCGCGACAGTTGCTCAGCGGTGAGCTCACCTGGCACATTTTCGAGCATGCCGTGGGTACAAGAAGCGGCATCCACCACGATCGGCAAGGAACCGGATTCGGACCACACCCACAGGTCTTCGAGTAGTTTCACTGACATATAGTGCTTGGCATCGCGGAAGCCCTTAGAGCTAAACGGCGTGCCGCAACAGGTCCCAGCGACGTCTCCTGGGATGTGCAGCGGTTTACCGGCGCGCGCGGAGACGGCAACGAGGGTTTCAGGCAGTGACGGGCCATCTCCGGAGCGCCCAAACATGCGGTTGATGCAGGCTGGGAAGTAGATCGCAGCGGCGCCGACACGAGAAGTCGCAGGAAGTGAAGACGCTGCTGGCGGCAAGCCGTCTTTCGCGGAAGGCATGAGATCGTCGGAAACGACAGAGCGCACTACGCCAGTTAGCGCGCCAAGGACGGTAGACCCTAAAGTAGGCCCCAGCACCTTTTCCACAGCTCCTGCGGCAGAGAGTCCGCCACGTGCGGCCTTTTCCACCGCTGCCCAATTCTTGGCCAGCTTGAGGGCAATCTGGTTCGCCCCGTCCGATTGCTGCGCCACACGGAAATTCTTCATCAATGCGCCGGTATCAATAGAGATCGGGCACGAGATGGCGCAGGTGCCATCGGCGGCGCACATGTCGATGGCATCGTAGCCATAGTCGTCGTAAAGCGCCTTAAGCAGTGCAGATCCCACTGGCTGGCGTGCCATTTCGCGGCGAAGCACGATGCGCTGGCGTGGGGTGACGGTCGCGTTGCGGGACGGGCACACCGGTTCGCAGAAGCCGCATTCCACGCAGTGAGTGACTTCTTCTTCGACGCGCGGGAAAGACTTGAAGTTCTTCATGTGCACGTCTTGGTCGCGGGTGAGCTTGACGTTCGGGGCGAGAATGCCGTGGGGATCGAGTAGTTCTTTAACCTCCCACATCAGCCCGAATAGCGTGGTTCCCCATTCGCGTTCCAGGTATGGCGCCATGGCAAAACCTGTGCCGTGCTCTGCTTTCAGGGAGCCGTCGTAGCGGTCGAGAACCAGCTCTACCAGGGCATCCATGAAGGTTTCGTAGGAGGCGACTTCTTCTGCGTCGTCAAAGGCGGGGGTCATAAAGAAGTGCAGGTTGCCGAAGGCAGCGTGCCCCATGACCATCTCTGGATAGCCATGCTCGCGCAGTAGCGCCATGAGGTCTTTGGCGGCCTCGCCTACCTCAGCAGGCGGGAA
Organism: Corynebacterium kalinowskii; assembly: GCF_009734385.1. Classification (NCBI taxonomy): domain Bacteria; kingdom Bacillati; phylum Actinomycetota; class Actinomycetes; order Mycobacteriales; family Corynebacteriaceae; genus Corynebacterium; species Corynebacterium kalinowskii. The sequence continues at coordinate 2,028,773 of NZ_CP046452.1, forward strand.
ACACACGTCCTCAGTGATCAGCGCGGTGCCTTCCCGACGCTGCTTGCCGAACAGCGGGTACAGGCCACCACGGATCTGCCAGGCGAGGTCGATGTCGCGTTGGTCGCGCATGAAATCGAGTGGCTCGGTTAGTGGGGCGTCGGCAAGCACAGCGCGAGCGGCGTCAATCTTGGCTTGCAAATCTGCCTCATCCAGGCCAGCGATTTCGAGCAGCAGCGCGGAGGCATCATCGTCGAGTTCCTGCCACTGCGGGTCGGCGCCCTTGAAGTTGCCGACCGATTCGCGCAGCACCGGGCTGACCAAGATTTCGCAGGCAGCAGCTCCCGCAGCCATGAGCTTGGGCACGTATTCCGCCGCCGAGGCCAGCGTCGGCAGCATCACCCAGGTCACGGTCTTTGCCGTCGGCAGTGGCAAGGTGGCCAGCTCTGCGTCGGCGATGAATCCCAGCGTGCCTTCGGCCCCCACCATCAGCTTGAGGAGAATACCGACCGGTGTATCTGCATCCAGGAATGCATCGAGGCGGATGCCGTTGGTGTTGCGGATGGAGAATTTGCGGCGTAGTCGGGCGACCAGGGCGTCGTCGGCAAGCAACCGCGCGCGGATGTCCATCAGGCCCGCCACCAGCTCTGGTTCAGCGGTGGCGAGTGCTTCGTCGGCGTTGGCAGCGCGCGTATCGACGACCGTTCCCGACGGCAGCACGATGGTCGCTTCGCGGATCGAGTGGTACGAATCCTGATCTACCGTGCAGCGCATACCGCCGGAGTTATTGGAGAGGATGCCGCCGATCGTGGCGACGACGGCCGAAGCTGGGTCGGGAGCAAAGCGACGCCCCGAGCGTGCCAGCACCGCATTCAGCGCAGTCAGGGTCTCACCCGGGCGGACATACACATTTTCGCCGAGGACCTCGATGCCACGAAAGTTCGATCGCACGTCCACCAGGATGTCGTCGCCCTGTGCCTGCCCATTGAGTGAGGATCCACCGGAGCGGAAGGTGAGGTGGCGACCGTGATCGCGGCAGTAGGCAAGCAACTGCTGCATGTCTTTGATATCGCGTGGGGAGACCACCACCTGCGGAATGAGCCGGTAGTGTCCGGCGTCGGAGGCATAACGCACGAGGTCCAAAGCGCGTGAGTGAACTTGTTCTTCACCGAGGAGCTCAATAAGAGCGCTTTTAAGCTGCTCCGGAGTACCCGCTGCCAGCTCTTCCGGGACTCGGTCCGGGAATTCTCTTTCATTTCCTGCTGGTTTGCCGATTTTGGACGTATCGAGGGTAAAGAGCTGCTTCATGCCCCTTAAAGTACCTGTTTTATTCCCTCGGCAACGATAGTTTTCCCATTTTTGGGTAGATCCCCGCACGAGGAAATGATCCCCTCAACGGGCCGTTGTCCTAGCTCGACTTCCCAACGGCGACCGTCGGCATGTGTGACGAGCCCGCCAGTCGCGCTCAGCGAGCCGAGCAGCACGCGCTCACCTGATTCGACCAGGTGCGTGGCCACAGCCAGCTCAGCGACCTGATCAGGCGCAGCGTAGCAGCTGCGGCCGCGATTGCCGGCGAGGAAGAGCTCACCCCGCTGCAGGTAGCGAACCATGTCGGTGGCAGGGCGCTCGGCTAAGTGCCCGAAGGAGTACCCCCAGGGCAGCGCTATTATCGACGGCGCGAAGCGGTGCCCCTTGGTGTGGGAGGATTCCCAAATGTTCTCTCCCGGGAAGGTCTGGTCCAGGTAAGCAGCCAGTGGCCGACCCTTGAGGGCGCAGCAGCGGTCGCGTTTGCCGTGGGTGCAGACGAGAACGACCGGATGGTTCACTGGTTCGCCACCGGAAGTGCCGGGGGCACTGATATCCAAGTCGAGCAACTCTTCGATCGAGCGAAGAGAGAGTTTTTCCACGTAGCCTTGTTCCACAAAAGCGATGAAAACACTGCGAATGCTGCGCTGCTGCCCTTCGCGGCCAGGCTTGCGGATCAATTGCAAGCTAGCCCCGGTGCGGTGGAGAAACTCTGCCACACGAGCTGTGAGTTCGGGGCCGAACGCATCGCCATCCATGATGTCGTGGCCCCAGCCGAGGGCGTGTTCAAAGGCAATGAAAACTGTCCCGGTTTTTGCCGTGCCGGGCAGGGGCTCTACGCGCTGGTCTGAGCAGAGAACTTCGGGAGTCATACTCCCAGGTTAGCCGGTTGCCCAGCAGACAGGAAAGGCAACCCTAACTGTTGCTAAAGTGAAAGTTGTTATTACCGTTTCACAACATTTCCTGCGACTGTCCCAATTTTGACTCACAACTAGCTACGGTGAAGCCATGACTGCTGTTTCTCTCCCTATCCGTACCGCTGCCCTCGTGGCTGCGATTGGCCTGAGCGCCGTCGGTATCGCTGCGTGCGACTCCGACGAAACATCGTCCGGCGGACCAACTCAGATCCAAAAGCAGTCCCTCACCAGTGACTCCCAACAGTCCAGCACGTCGAACATTGCCCCGCTAGGCCAGGCTAACTCCACCATGAAGACCCAGCCTGTCGAAGTCCCAGCGAAGCTGGTCCCTGTTGCCATGCGTACCGGCACCCACCAGGGGTTTGACCGCGTGGTCATCGAGCTCACCGGCGAAGGTAAACCTGGGTGGCACATCGACTACGTTCCACTCCCACAGCAGCAAGCTAGCGGCCAAGAGCTCAAAGTTTCCGGCGATACCTTCCTCAACGTCAACATCGACGGCACCACCTACCCTTTCGAGATCGGTGTCGAAGCCACCGACCTCCCAGCTACAGTTGGCTCCGGCCCTGCCGTGGCTGAAGTCATCTCCGGTGGCACGTTCGAGGGCCGCTCCCAGTTCGTCATCGGACTGAAAGGCAGCCCCCGCCCCTACTCCGTCTCCTACCTCGAAGACCCCAAGCGCCTAGTCATCGACTTCACCGAGAACTAGTCGTACGTCGCCTCCACGCGCCACTGCCCCGCGAGCCACACAATCAAGAAGGCCCGCGGGGTATCCTCTTGCACCACCACGACCTGCATCCGCGCGTACTTTTGCGCCACGTCTGGATCCCACCACCGGTCATCTACCGGCCACGGCCCGGCCCACGCTGTCACCTCCCAACGATGGTGTCCTCGCACAAGCCACGCAGGTGTAGCGCTGAGGATCGCGTCCGCAGTGACGTGGATAGCCGTGCCAGTGGCGTCGAGAAGCTGCAGTTTGGTGGCGGGATGGCTAGCTGCACGCGCGGGCAACGGCGACGGCAGCACCCCCAGCCACGTCCCCGGAGCGCGACGCGGCGTGACCTCCTCCCCGTAGGGGATCAGCTCCGTGCGTTCGGCCGGCCCCCGACCACCGGCAAGACGTGGCTGCAGCACCGCATCCGTCCCTAAGAGGGACTGCACCCGCGCCACCACGCGCCGAACCTGCTCAGCACGCTCATCCACCGCACCCCACAGCCCGGCGCCCGCCCCAGGCGAGCTCACTTCCAGCGGCTCGAGAGCTAGCGTCACGATCCCCGGGATCTGCCGCGCGCTCAGCCATCCATCGAGCTGCCAACGCACCCGATCCGCCGTCGCAGACTCCGTGAGCGGCTCACGGGTGCGCCACACCCGCTCAATAGCCACATCCGCTTCCGCAATCACCTTCAGACGTTGGCATACCACCCCTGCGCGCTGCAGCTTCTCGTGCAGTTGGGCTGCCAGGGTGCGCGCAAGGAACGCCGCTTCATCAACGCGGGTGATTGCCTCCTCCGGGGTGAGCGATACCCGCAGGTCCGTAGTGGGCAGCTCCGGCGCGACCTTCCGTTCCTCCCGCCCCAGGGCAATGCGCTGGCAGGTGAGCCCCGCCCGCCCAAAGCGCGTAACGACGGCCGAAGGTGGCAGTTGCGCCAGTTCGCCGAGCGTCCGAATCCCCAGCATGCCTAGCGCATCGAGCGTTTCCGCCTCGCAGCCGAGTGCTTCTTCGAATTTCAGTACCCCTAGGGGTTGATCCTTCAGGAACGCCAGAGACTCCCCCGGTGGCACCGCTGCGCCTTGCCGCGCGGCGATGATCGCGGTGGTGATGGTGTCTGCGATGCCGATCATGCAGTCCACGCCCTTGAGAGAGGCGGCATCGGCGAGGAGCTGCACGGCTTTGTCTTCACTACCGTAAAACCTGCCGGCGGCACCGGCATCGATCACAACCAGGCCAGGTCGCAGCACCTCCACGCTGGGGGCGATCTCTTCGAGTTCCCGCACCACCGGCTCAAACTCGCGGGCATCCCGATCCGCATCCCACTCCGCCAGCGTGAGCGCCGGATAGAGCGCTTGTGCTTCACGCACCCGCATGTCACGCCTGATTCCTTTGGCGCGGGCGAAAGAACTGCACGCCCGTACCCGGTGCTGCTGCGATACCGCCATGACCCCCGCGGCATGCGTGGGCCAATCCGGGAACCACACTGCCATGACCCGCATTAGACCACCCGCAGCCGCGTCTTTTTATGCCCCGGCTCGCCGACCTGCACCACACGTGTGCTCACGCCTGTCTTGGCGCGAAGCTGCACCTGGATCTGAAACCCGCGGATCCTACCGGTACCGGGGCCAATGCCATGGAAGCCGCGCACCTTGGCATCCATCACCACATGCGGGGACGGGGCAGTAAGGCCTACCAGCAACAACGCCGCGTTCCCCTTGCGAAGCTTGCCTAGCAGCGGCCTAGCCCGCACCGGCGAAAGACTCAGCTGAACCTCAGAGCGGTAGACAACTAAGTCCATGCCTTCGCACAGCACAGCTACCGTGTTCAGCGGTTCCACGCCCGGATCCGGGACCGCCACCACTTTCTCCAGCCCCTGGCCAATCTCTGTCAGTAGCAAGTCCGGCCAGCCCACCACGGCTACAAAGTTGCCATCTTGCACTGCTGTTCGAACGATCTCAATGACAAATGCGGGCGTATCGCTGCACTGCAGCACCACCCTGCGCGGAAAGTTCACTCCCAAGCCCACCGGACCAGGAATGCCCTCTTCAGGCAGGACTTCTGGAGCGGGAATTGCCCCCACAGCATCCATGCGCGCGCGAAGGACAGCGACGCGATCAGCCCGGCTTAACCCAGACAGATCCGCCCCCACATCCTTTCGAACACTTGTTCCCGACACAAGGAATAGTATGGCGGAATAACCCGCTCAGTTCAAGTGCCTAGGTGATGTCTAGGCCAAGTCGTAGCGCTGCGCCCAGCGCGTCAGCGCATAACGATTCGACTGCTGCGTCTTACGCAGAATATTCGACGAGTGCGTCTCCACCGTCTTGATCGAAATAAACAGCTCAGCGGCGATTTCCTTGTAGGTGTAACCACGGGCCAGCAGGCGCAGTACCTCAAGCTCCCGGCGCGTCAGCGCATCCACCAACTCCGGCTGCTCCGGCTGCTCATCAACCACACCCACACCAGCGTGCGCGTCCGGCGCAGCAAACGCATCCAGCACGAACCCTGCCAGGCGCGGCGAGAAGACGGCGTCGCCTTCGTGAACACGGCGGATGGCGTCGACAAGCTCCGGGCCCGAAATCGACTTGGTGACATATCCGCGGGCACCCGCGCGGATCACCGAAATGACATCCTCCGCAGCGTCGGAGACCGACAGCGCCAGATAGCGCGGGAAATGCGCGCCCGCGATCACAGCCTGGCCACCGCCATCCGGCATGTGCACGTCCAGCAGGACGACATCGGGGTGGGTGTCGGTGATCCCCTTAATGGCGTCAGCTACGCCGCCTGCCTCACCGACGATCTCTACGTGCTCCGAAATCTCGGCACGCACGCCGGAACGGAACACGGAATGATCATCAACGAGGAAGACACGAATCATGCCTTTGAGTCTACTGGCAACTTAATGTGCACCTCGGTACCTTCCCCCGGCGTGGACTTCACCGTGGCCACGCCGCCGACCCGCTCCACACGACCCAGAATCGAATCCTTCACCCCGTGGCGATCAGGGTCGATGTCCGACATGTTGAAGCCCACCCCACGATCGCGGACGAAAATCTCCAGGTCCCCGAAGACCTCGGAATACACGTCGACGGAGCTGACATGCGCATGTTTCGCAGCGTTCACCATGGCCTCGCGGGCGGCAAAGACCGCGGCCTGTGTCTCATCCGTCATCGGGGTATCCCCTACCGTGACCGGGGCAATCCGAATACCGTAGAGATCCTCGACCTCCCCGGCGGCCAGTTCCAAGGCTTGGGAAACGGTGGTAGAGGAGGCGGTTTTGCCGTCGAAAAGCCACTGGCGCAGTTCACGCTCCTGACCGCGGGCGAGGCGAGCGACCTCCATCGGTTCCTCCGAACGCTTCTGGATGAGCGCCAGGGTCTGCAACACCGAATCGTGAATGCGGGAAGCGATCTCGGCGCGCTCTTCGGCCTTTGCTTTCTCATCGCGCTCCTCAGTGAGGCGCCGCCACATCTGCAGCAGCAATGGAACAGCGAGAACCGCCGCACCGACCAGCGTAAACAGCACCGCTGTAAACGTCGCGCCGAACACCGCGGGATCCGCCCAGTTGATCGAAACAAAGAAGATACCCGCGAAGACCAAAATCACGCCCACCATGATGGTCAGGGTGTTCCGGGGTCGCAGCAACGCTTCCACGCCTTGGTCATAGGCCTGCCACGCCACCAGTGCGCCCACGCCCACAATGACAGCCGGAACCAGCGTCGATCCCTGGAAACCCGTGAAGGCGGAAAAACTCAAGACAGCAGCGGCGATACCACCGATAACGAAGATCAGGTTGAGCCCCTTCGGGGTCTCGGTCCCCTCCGGAATCACGCACGAGGCCTCTTGCTCCGCGGTCGCCGGCTTCGTCATCATCCAGGTACCCATATAAAACACCAGGCCAAGACCGCCGAACAAGCAAGAGACGAGCAGCACGAGGCGAATCGTCAGCACGTCCATCTTTAAATGAACGGCTAGTCCGGAGGCCACGCCTCCCACCACACGCTTACGCGGCCGATAAAACTTCGGGTACATCATGTCTTATATCTTGGCATGACCCTGAACTTTTGAAATCGGTGTAAACCCTGATGTTTTTGCTGTCAGAGTGCGCGAACATAAAAGTATGAACACGAACACGGTAAACACGATGTGGGCCACCCGCCCCGCCCGCATCCCTGCCTCCCAGGGCGGCAACGCCAAGATCGCCGGTGTCTGCGAAGGCATCGGTGTCCGATACCAAGTCGATCCCACCCTTATCCGCATCCTCTTCGTCGCCGCGGGACTTGTGGGAGGTGGCTTAGGCGTCTACCTCGTGGCATGGCTGATCATGCCGCGTTACTCCATGCAGTACTCCCCAATTGAGGCGGTGCTCAAGAACCTTAGCGACCAGTACCAGAAGGAAAAGGAAACCGGCTGGTGGCTCATCGTCGCACTGCTCGTCTTCGGCTTCAGCGCCACAAGCGGCTCCGGAGACTTTGTTAGTGGCAGCACGATGATCTCCCTCGCCCTCGCCTTTGGGTTCTGGTACTTCCTCCACACCAGGCAACCGGAGCCGCCGAAGGTGGATAACAGCATTATTGCCCCCGCACCGGGCTTCCAAATGCCCACCCCGCCGTCGTGGGATCCGCTCGGCACCGTGCCTGAGCTGTGGCACCTTCCGGAGCCGGGAACCATGGCGCCAGAGCCACCCAAGAAGAAGTCCTACGGCTGGGTGTGGGTGGCAGCTGCCGTAGTCCTCGCTGGTCTCGGCGGAATTGCCAACCTGGCATATCACAACGCCGAACCTCCAGAAGGCCTAGGCGATGTCACCACTGTCGTCCGCACTGAAGCTGACCTGCAGCGCGTCTACGAAAACGGCATCGGCAACCTCACCGTCAATATGCGCGACCTACAACCACTCAGCGAGGACCGCACCGTCAAGGTGGACAACGGCATCGGCAACGTGCAGATCGAGCTACCCAACGAAGTGCCGGTTCGAGTCGAATGCAACAACGGCATCGGCGACACCAACTGCCAGCCCGGACTACACAACGCAGGCGAGGGACACGTGCTCACCATCAAGGTGGACAACGGCATCGGCAGTGTAAACATCAAGTATTAAGCAGCTGGACTTTTCACCCCAGCGATATCACCCGATCAAACACCCGATCCGGCAGCACCGCCTTCAGCACTACCAACAGCTTCGCACCCCTACCCACCGTGTAGCGGGTGCGGGGCTTTTCTGCTTCCACTGCTTTGAGCAGCGCCTTAACGACGACGGCATGGCCGCGACAACCACGGACCGGAATATCCCTTTCGCAACGTCCGCGCCAATTTCTGGGCTTGGTCTTGATAGACAGAGTCCTTGCTGGATTTTTCGAGATTATCCGCAGTGATCAGACCCCAATTGGTCTTGATTCCGCCCGGTTCGACCACGATGACATCGATGCCGAAGGGCTTGAGCTCCATGCGCATCGCGTCGGAAAGCGCTTCCACCGCGTACTTGGAGGCGTGGTACCAGCCGCCAAACGGCATGACCATGCGCCCGCCCATGGACGAGATGTTGATAATGCGCCCGCTCCCCTGTGCACGCATGCCCGGTATCACGAGCTTTGTCATTTCGCTGAGGCCAAAGACGTTGACGTCGAACTGGTACTTGGCATCGGCCTCGCTGACCCCTTCCATAGGGCCATAGAAGCCGAATCCTGCATTGTTGATCAGCACGTCCACGGTGCCAACATTCGCAGCGACGGCCGCACGCTGCTCCTCGTCCGTGATGTCCATGGCCTGCGTCTTCACGCCGAACGGCTCGAGTTCCCGCAGCTTATCTGCCGAGCGGGCCACTGCCCACACCTCGTGGCCTCTCTTTGCCAGGGCCTGTGCCGCTTCAAACCCGATGCCGCTGGAGGCGCCGGTGATCACAATCTTCATGCTTGCCATCTTTCACGATTTTGTTTCATGGTATTCCTAAAGAATACGCGCGAAAAAGGCCCCGGCTTCGGATTTTTCTCTAGGAGAGAATCCGAAGCCGGGGCCTTAATTCACGGTGGGGATTACTCCCACTCGATGGTTCCCGGTGGCTTGGACGTGCAGTCCAGCACCACGCGGTTAACATCTGGCACTTCGTTGGTGATGCGGGTGGAGATCTTCTCTAGGACGTCGTAAGGCAGGCGGGTCCAGTCGGCAGTCATGGCGTCTTCGGAGGACACTGGGCGCAGCACGATTGGGTGGCCGTAGGTGCGGCCGTCGCCCTGGACGCCGACGGAGCGGACGTCGGCAAGCAACACGACTGGGCACTGCCAGATCTCGCCGTCGAGGCCAGCAGCGGTGAGCTCGGTACGGGCGATGAGGTCTGCAGCGCGCAGCGTCTCCAAGCGCTCTTCGGTAACTTCGCCGATGATGCGAATGCCGAGGCCTGGGCCTGGGAACGGCTGGCGGTTCACGATCTCTTCCGGCAGACCAAGCTCGCGACCCACGGCGCGGACTTCGTCCTTGAACAGGGAGCGCAGTGGCTCAACGAGGTCGAATTCGACGTCGTCAGGAAGGCCGCCCACGTTGTGGTGGGACTTAATGGTTGCAGTACCGGATCCGCCACCGGACTCGACCACATCTGGGTACAGGGTGCCCTGGACGAGGAAGCCGACATCCTCGCCTTCCAGAACCTCAGCGACTGAACGTTCGAAAGAGCGGATGAACTCGGCACCAATGGCCTTACGCTTGGCTTCTGGCTCCGTCACGCCGGCCAGCTTGTCCAGGAATGCAGCACGCTCGTCAGCCACAACCAGCTTGGCACCAGTGGAAGCGACGAAGTCCTTCTCCACCTGCTCGCGCTCACCGGCACGTAGCAAGCCGTGATCGACGAGGATACAGGTCAGGCGATCACCGATGGCGCGCTGCACCAGAGCTGCGGCAACAGCGGAGTCAACGCCACCGGACAGACCGCAAATCGCGCGGCCTTCCGGACCGACCTGCTCCTTGATCTTCTCGATGAGCTCTTCCGCGATATTCTCGGCGGTCCAGTTCTGCTCCAGACCTGCGATCTCAGTGAGGAAGCGCACGAGCACTTCCTGGCCGTGTGGGCTGTGCAAAACCTCAGGGTGGTACTGCACACCGGCCATGCGCTTGTCGACGCACTCGAACGCAGCCACCGGTGCACCAGCGGACTGTGCGGTAACAGTGAAGCCTTCCGGAGCCTCGTGCACGGCATCGCCATGAGACATCCATACTTTGTGGGTATCTTCAAAACCTGCGTGGAGAATGCCACCGGTGACAGTCATGTCGGTACGGCCGTACTCGCGGTTGCCGGTGTTGGCCACGGTGCCGCCCATGGCGTGCGTCATGGTCTGGAAGCCGTAACAAATGCCGAATACTGGCAGTCCGAGCTCGAAAACAGCCTCATCGATCTTCGGCGCACCTTCCTCGTACACGGAGGATGGGCCACCGGAGAGGATCAAGGCGGCAGGATTCTTGGCCTTGATTTCCTCAATGGTTGCCGTGTGTGGGATGACCTCGGAATAGATCCGGGCCTCACGCACACGACGTGCGATGAGCTGGGCGTATTGGGCGCCGAAATCGACGACGAGTACTGGGCGATGAGATTGCGGATTCACGCCCCAAAGTCTATCCCACGTTTCACTAATGGGAAAAGGCAGCCCCAGTGCGGGACTGCCTTCCAAATTACTGCGACCTAGCGAATGTTCAGAGCGACCTTTTGGAAGCTCTTCAGGTCGGTGTAGCCACACTTTGCCAACGCGCGGCGCAAACCACCGACGAAGTTGAGGTGGCCGAAGGCATCGGTGGATGGTCCGTGCAGCACGACTTCCAGAGAAGGAAGTGGCTGGTTATCGAGGTCTTCAAGATTCTCGGCGGTGACAAAGCCACGTGGGAAGCGTGGGTGTGCGGCCACTGCTGGCCAATAGAAGCCCTTGCCTGCAGCCTCGGCAGCTTGTGCCAGCGGAGCGCCCAGGACTACGGCATCCGCGCCACAGGCGATTGCCTTGATTGCGTCGCCAGAGTTCTCGATCTCACCGTCTGCGATGATGTGCACGTAGCGTCCACCGGTTTCATCGAGGTATTCACGGCGGGCAGCGGCAGCATCAGCAATGGCAGTGGCCATCGGAGTCTCAATGCCGAGCGCGAATTCGTTGGTGTTTTCGCCGCCACCAACGATGATGCCGGCAGCGCCAGCACGCATGAGGTGCATCGCGGTGGTGTAGTCGCCTACGCCACCTGCGATCACAGGAACGTCGAGGTTGCCAATGAACTCCTTGAGGTTCAGTGGTTCACCATCGGCCTGGACGTGCTCAGCAGAAATGAGCGTGCCCTGAATGATGAGCAGTTCAGCCCCAGCCTTGATAACAACAGGCGCCAGTTCGCGGGCACGCTGTGGTGACACGCGTACTGCCACGGTCGCACCGGAGGCACGAACCTCGGCGATGCGCTCGGAGAGCAGCTCGGTGTCGAGCGGCGCAGCATGCAGTTCCTGGAGAGCAGCGATCGCCTTGGAGCTGAGGATGTCCGTGGACAGCAGCTCCTCGCGAGCGATCTGGATGACTCGAGAGATCGCACCATCCAGGTCAGCGTGGCGACCCCACAGTCCCTCTGCGTTGATAACTCCCAAGCCGCCTTGCTTGTCCATTTCGATGACAAACTCTGGCGTCGCCAAGGCATCCGTTGGGTGCGACATGACTGGAATATCGAAGGTGTACGCATCGATGTTCCAGGTAGTGTCCACGTCTTTGGACGACCGGGTACGGCGTGAAGGGACGATAGAAATGTCGTTCAGGCTGTAGGAGCGGCGAGCCTCGCGCCCCATGCCGATTTCTACGATTTCTCGCATTTCAACTTCCCTAACGCATGTAGTAGTTCGGAGCTTCGACAGTCATCTGAATGTCGTGCGGATGAGATTCACGCAGGCCAGCGGCAGTAATCTGCACAAAACGTGCGTTCTGCAGCTCTTCGACGGTCGCAGAACCGGTGTAGCCCATGGCGGCACGCAGGCCACCCACGAGCTGGTGAATGATGGTGTCGATGCTGCCACGGAATGGCACGCGACCTTCGATGCCTTCTGGAACGAGCTTCTCTTCGCTCTTAACGTCTGCCTGGAAGTAGCGGTCCTTGGAGTAGGAGCGCTTCTCGCCGGTGAGGCCGCGGCCCTGCATAGCTCCGAGCGAACCCATGCCGCGGTACATCTTGTACTGCTTGCCGTTAACCACGGCGATCTCACCTGGGGACTCGGCGGTGCCAGCCAGCATGGAGCCGAGCATCACGGTAGACGCGCCAGCAGCCAGGGCCTTGGCGATGTCACCAGAGAACTGCATGCCACCATCAGCGATGATCGGCACACCGGCCTTCTTGGCAGCTGCGGCAGCTTCCATGATGGCGGTGATCTGTGGCGCACCGACACCAGCAACAACACGGGTGGTGCAGATGGAACCTGGGCCGATACCGACCTTGATGGCATCTGCGCCAGCGTCGATCATGGCCTGGGCTGCGCCGCGGGTAGCGAGGTTGCCACCAATGATCTGGACCTTGTCGCCAAAGCCCTTCTTCACGCGGGACACCATGTCCAACACGCCGCGGTTGTGGGCGTGGGCGGTGTCCACGATGAGGACGTCTACCCCGGCGTCGACAAGCGCGCCCGCACGAGCCCAGCTGTCTTCACCGGTTCCGATACCTGCGCCAACCAGCAGGCGACCGGAGCCGTCCTTGGAAGAGTCTGGGTACATTTCCGTCTTGACGAAATCCTTGACGGTGATCAGGCCGACGAGCTTGCCTGCCTTATCGACGATCGGAAGCTTCTCCACCTTGTTGGAGGACAGCAGCGAGAGAGCTTCTTCCTTAGAGACGCCTTCCTCTGCGACGACGAGTGGCATCGGGGTCATGACCTCGGCGGTACGACGAGTCATGTCGTTCTCGAAACGCATGTCACGGTTGGTACAAATGCCGACGAGCTTGCCATCAGCGTCAACTACTGGCAGTCCGGAAATGCGGAAGCGGGCACAAAGCGCATCAACTTCGCCGATGGTCATGTCTGGGGTGCAGGTGATCGGGTTGGTCACCATGCCGGACTCAGAACGCTTGACAATCTCGACCTGCTCAGCCTGGTCCTCGGTGGAGAGGTTTCGGTGCAGCACACCCATGCCACCCTGGCGGGCCATGGCGATGGCCATGCGTGCCTCGGTGACGGTATCCATAGCAGCGGACACGATCGGGGTCTTCAGCCGGATCTCACGGGTCAGCTGGCTGGAGGTATCAACATCGGATGGGATAACGTTCGACTCGTCTGGGATCAACAGGACATCGTCAAAGGTCAGGCCCACCAAGGCGACCTTATTCGGGTCATCCCCACCGGTTGCTACGTGATTGTCAGTCATCAAGTCCTCCTTCAGGCATTCAATTGATTCCTAGAGTAGTGCTTTCCCAGCATTTGAGGTAATTCAAGGTAGGGTATGGACTGTGAATTTTGAAGGCATGCCTCTTGACCCTTTCGCAGATGATCCCAATGATCCTGCGTCCTTTCTTGAGCCCGACGAAGAGTTCCCGCCGCTGTCCATCGACGAGCGTGCTCATATCCTCGAAGACCTCACCTTGTTAGAAAAATTCCAGGTGGCGCTTGAACCCCGTGGCATCCTGGGCATTTTCTTCTACTGTGAGGACTGCGATGAGCCTCACTATTACAACTGGGAAATCATGAAGGACAACATGCGTTCCCTCCTCGGCGGGCAGCAAAGCCCGGTGCATGAGCCATCTGCGCAGCCCGACATCAACGCTTACGTGCCGTGGGACTACTGCCTCGGTTATTTGGACGGACTCGACGCCCACAAGTCCTAGAAGTACAAAACACCCCGCATTCCTCATGGAAGCGGGGTGTTGTTGGGTTTATGGCCGGTTAAGGCTGCGGGGTCACGGTGGCCGTGGGCTCCAGGCTTGTCGACGCCGTTGGCGTCGGGGACACTACTGAAGGCGTGACACTCACGGAAACGGTGGTCGAGCGCACCACAGTTTCTGTGACGGTCTCAGTTTCAGTGATCACGATCGGAGGCAAGACTTCTGCTGGTTCGCGTGACGTAGTGATGGATACTGAGGTCTCCACGGAGGTAGCAGTGGTCGGCACGGCTTGAGTTACGGTGGTCGGAACCTCAATGATGCGTGCTTCCAGTTCCTGAATGGCACGCTGTGTGGATGCACGATCTTGAGAATTCACAGCGTTGGCGAGGATGCGCGCCTGCTCGAGCACCTGCATTGCGCCTTCGACATCGCCTTCGGCGTGGCGCTTGTCCACTTCCTCCAGTGCGCTGGCGAGGTCAACTACAGCTGCATGCTCGCCGAACATGGAGGTCTTCGCTCCCCACAGTGGGGAATCCGGCTGTGCGTTGTATATCGCTCCCCCGGCACCGGCAATGAGCATGGTGGCGGCAGCAGCGCCGACAAGGCCAGACATCAATGGGCTGACGCTGCGGCGACGGCGACGTTCGTCGAGAGAGACCACAGGTGAGGCTTCCTCAGGGAGCAGATCATCCAGATCTGGCGCGGCCGGGATGGGCGCATTGACCTGGTGATGCAGCGAAAGCATCAGTTCCGCTAGCGGGTCGGCGCCGCCAGACGGATCGACGCCGCGCGAAAGTTCATCAAGAAAAGCGTCGGTGCCAAACAGTTCATCGAACTGCTCGGACGCGCCCTTCTTTTCACCACGATCGGTCATTTAAAAATCCTGTCCATCCAATTGCTTCCGAAGTGATGCCAGCGCCCTATGTTGAGCGACCCGCACCGCACCAGGAGTGCTGCCTACGATGTCGGCAGTTTCTTCCGCCGACAGACCCACGAACACTCGGAGAGTGATAATTTCGCGTGCCTTCTCATTAAGTGAATCGAGAAGTTGGTGCACTCTGTTACTACCATCAATGACCAGCGCATATTCTTCAGGAGTATCGTGATCCAAAGCGGAATCAGGCACATCATCAGTCGGATTGGAAAGATCCTTGGCAAAGCTGCGGTGAGCATCGGCTACTTTATTCGAAGCAATGCCGTAGACGAAGGCCATGAAGGGACGACCGCGGTCGACATACTTGCCAATCGAAGTGGCCACAGCGAGGAGAATTTCCTGCGTGACATCATCTGCCGTGGGATGCTTGCCACCTCCGATGCGGGCACGGGTGTAGCGGACAATCGGCGGGTGTATCAATGAAATGACTCGTTGGAGCGCCCGACGGTCACCGTCGGCAGCTAGCGGCACCAGCTCCGCCAGCTCTTGCTCAAAGTCATTCACTAGGGCTACCTTCCACGTTTGCTCAATAGGCCCAACTAATCATTTTGACTCACTAGATCACAAATTAGTGACCATCCATGCATTTCTACATCAAATTGTAACTGAACGCACCCCCTCCTAAAAATTCACCAACAGTTAACCTGGGGCCATTCATGCAGCTAAAGGCTTATTTATTCAACTGAAAGACCGCTAGGTCAACTCGAATTCATTTACTCCGACACCAATTGTTTACCAAAAGGCTTAAAGATCACTGGCGTAGTTAAAAATCCACTTACAGGAGGAACTAGCATGCCGCAGCCTAGCCAGCTTCCAGGCCCGAACGCAGACTTTTGGGATTGGCAGCTTCACGGCGCTTGCCGAGGCGAAGACTCTGCAGTTTTCTTCCACCCTGACGGAGAACGCGGTCGTGCTCGCACCCAGCGCGAAAACCGCGCCAAGGCCATCTGCCGCGAGTGCCCCGTCCTCACGCAGTGCCGCCGCCATGCTCTTGAGGTAGCTGAGCCATACGGCATCTGGGGCGGGCTCTCTGAATCTGAGCGCGATCTTCTCCTGCGCCCTCGTCGCAACAACCGCCGCATGGTTGTCTAACAGAATTCTGCTTCACTTCACGCAACACGCAAAAAGCCGCTTCCCCACACTAGGAAAGCGGCTTTTTCTCACTGCTTAGTGATGGTGGTGGTGACCAGCCTCAGCTTGCTCTTCCGCAGGCTTTTCGACGACGGAAGCTTCCGTCGTCAGTACCATGCGAGCAACCGACGTGGCGTTGACCACGGCAGAGTGGGTGACCTTCACAGGATCGATGATGCCCATTTCCAGCAGGTTGCCATACTCCAAGGTAGCAGCGTTGAAGCCTTCACCGTTTGGCAACTCAGCGGTCTTGGCTACGACCACGGAGCCATCGACACCGGCGTTGGTGGCGATCCAGAAAGCTGGCTTGACCAGTGCGCGAGAGAGCGCGAGGATACCGATCTTGGCGTCGCCCTCAAACTCTTCAGCGTAGGTCTTGAGCTCCTGCGCGATCTGAACGAGTGCAGAGCCACCGCCAGCGATGATGCCTTCCTGTGCGGCCGCGCGGGCAGCGTTGATGGCATCTTCGACGCGGAGCTTGCGTTCGTTGACCTCGGTCTCGGTGGCAGCGCCGACCTTGATCACTGCGATGCCACCGGAGAGCTTGGCTAGGCGTTCTTCAGCCTTTTCCTTGTCCCAGGTGGAATCAGTGGTCTCGATCTCGCGGCGGATCTGCTCGCGGCGAGCTTCCACAGCTTCTGCGGTTCCGGCACCGTCGACGATGATGGTCTCGTCCTTGGTAACGGTGATGCGTCGAGCAGCACCGAACATGGACAGATCAGCCTCATTGAGGTTGATGCCGACCTCTGGGTCAACCACAGTGGCAGCAGTGACGACAGCCAGGTCATCCATGAATGCCTTGCGGCGATCACCGAAGTACGGGGACTTCACTGCCACGACCTTGAGGGTCTTGCGGATGGAGTTCACCACCAGCATTTGCAGTGGCTCGCCCTCGATATCCTCGGCAATGATGAGTACCTGCTTGCCCGACTCCACAATCTTTTCCAGCACTGGGACGAAGTCCGGCAGGGAGGAAATCTTGTTGCGCACGAGCAGGACAAGAGCGTTGTCCAGAATTGCCTGCTGAGCATCGATGTCGGTGATGAAGTACGGCGACAGGAAGCCCTTTTCAAAGGAAACACCCTCAGTCACGTCCAACACGGTCTCAAGCGACTGGGACTCTTCCACCGTCACAACACCGTCCTTGCCCACCTTGTCCATAGCGCCGGCGACCATATCGCCGATCTCCTGGTCTCGGGAGGAAACGGTAGCGACATTGGCGATCTCGGCCGACGAGGAGATCTCGGTAGCGCGAGCCTGCAGCAGCTCTAGAACCTTCTCGGTACCAGCGGCGATGCCGCGGTTGAGCTCGACCGGGTTGGCACCGGCAGCTACGTTGCGCAGGCCTTCCTGAATCATGGCCTGTGCCAGCAAGGTAGCGGTGGTGGTGCCATCGCCAGCAATGTCGTTGGTCTTGACTGCTACGGACTTGACCAGCTGCGCACCCAGGTTCTGGAACGGCTCGTCCAGATCGATCTCACGAGCAATGGTGACACCGTCGTTGGTGACGGTTGGGCCACCGAATGGCTTGTCTAGGACTACGTTGCGGCCGCGTGGGCCGAGGGTGACCTTGACAGCGTCGGCGAGAGCGTCAACGCCGGCCTGAATGCCCTTACGTGCGTCCTCGTCAAAAGCGATAAGTTTTGGCATCTAAGGCCTACTTTTCAATGACAGCGAGTACGTCACGCTGAGACAGGATGAGGTACTCCTGGCCCTGGTACTTGATCTCGGTTCCGCCGTACTTGGAGAAGATGACAACGTCACCCTCCTTGACGTCCATTGGGATGCGGTCGCCATCTTCGTCGAAGCGGCCAGCGCCCACGGCGATTACAGTTGCCTCCTGTGGCTTCTCCTTAGCGGAGTCTGGAATGACCAGGCCAGATGCGGTGGTGGTCTCAGCCTCGTTGATCTGGACGAGGATCTTGTCTTCCAAAGGCTTGATGTTTGCCACGATTAAAGCTCCTTATGAGTTGTGATGTGCCGGTTGCGATGCCTGCACAGCCGTCGTCGCGGGTGAACAACTGTGTTCTAAACAACCTACTGGCACTCTACCCTTACGAGTGCCAGCCCTCAACCACAAGGCCAAACCTATGCAAAAAAGGCCCCGTTGCAGGACATTCACCCAAGGTGAAAATCCCAAAACGGGGCCAGATCTGAAGCGCCTAAACCTACTTGTGCAGGTTGATCACTGCGCCGCGCCAGAGCTGGAAGTCTTCTGGCTCGTCATCGCGGTAATGGCGGGCGGCACGGATACCGTCGTGAATGCGCTCGATTTCAGCGTCGGTGATGTCTGCACCATCGGCTCCAACGAAGATCACTGGGCCACAGATGGCGGAGGTTGGGTCGGTGTAGAAAGCAGCGTTGCCAGTGGCAGCTTCGTTCTTTGCCATGGATGCAACAGGGTTTGGCTCTGCACCCTCTGCGCGGGCATCAGGGGAGTACAGGGCTGCAAGGGTGGTGCCGTCTTCTTGGAAGGCGACAGAGACACGGTCACTGTCAATGCGGCCTAGGAATTGAGCGGCGTGCTCGAGTTCGAATTCGATCTTGCGGCTCGTCAGGTCAGGATTTACCAGGTAACCGAGGGTCATGAAGATGCTCCCAATAGCTAGGGGAAGGATAATTACTGGTTCCCATCATACATGGGTTAATTCAATGTTTTCCTTCGGTTAAGCAAATATTCATTTATACTTGCGGGATTTCCACTTCCAACGATGGATCACAACCCACCAACAGCGAGGAGGGCGCTGCCCCCTCGTAAATCCGCTGTGCCGCTAATGCAGCAATCATGACACCGTTGTCTGTACACAACTTGAACCGTGGCACACGCAGCTCAATGCCTGCCGATGCACACCGCCGCTCTGCCAGCGACCGCAGCCGGGAATTGGCTGCCACGCCACCTCCGAGCAGCAGTACTGTTGCGCCGGTGTCTTTGCAGGCCTGCACTGCCTTCTTAGTCAAGGAATCACAACCGGCCTCCTGGAAAGACGCACACACGTCCTCCACCACGATCTGCTCCCCCGCCTTCTCAGCCGCCTCGACATAGCGAGCAACCGCAGTCTTGACACCCGAAAAGGAAAAGTCCAGCGAATTCGGGATCGCGCGCGGAAACTTGATGTTGGCCTCACCGCGAGCTGCCAACTTATCGATCACCGGACCGCCCGGATATCCCAAGCCGAGCAGGCGCGCCACCTTGTCGTAGGCTTCACCGACGGCGTCGTCAAGCGTTGCCCCCAGCTCCTTCATCGGGGCGCCGACGCTGGTGACCTCCAAAATTTGGGTGTGCCCGCCGGAGACGAGCAACGCGATGGCGTGCGGCAGCGGTTCGCCCTCCAGGTTCGCCACGGCCACGTGCCCACCAAGGTGATTGACACCGTAAAAGGGCACGCCCCATGCCGCCGCATAAGCCTTCGCTGCACTGGCACCGACCAGCAGCGCACCTGCCAGGCCAGGGCCCACTGTGGCGGCGACCGCATCTGGCTTCTCGACGCCCGCCTCTGCGAGCGCGGCGCGCATCACCGGCTGCATTGCTTCGAGGTGAGCTCGGGAGGCAATTTCGGGGACCACGCCACCGAAGCGCGCGTGCTGTTCCATCGAGGATGCGACCTGGTCAGCGAGGATTTCCATCTTGCCGTTTTCCAGCTTGATGATGCCGACGCCGGTCTCATCGCAGGAGGATTCAATACCGAGGATGATCATTGCTGTGGCTCCCGTCGCATGGTATAGGCATCAGCGCCTGAGGGTTGGTAGTAGTTCTTGCGGATCCCCATCTGCTCAAAACCATACTTTTCATACATCTTGATCGCCGGGGTGTTATCAGTGCGGACTTCGAGAAAGATGGGGCCCTTGTAGTCATCCGCTATGGCCGTCAGTTGATCCATGAGCTGAGAGGCGATGCCGCCGCCCTGGTGCGCCGGATCCACGCCAATTGTGTGGATCTCAAATTCTGGGTCGGCAAGGGGCCCGAGCAACGACAGGCCAGCATAGGCCACCAAAATACCGTCCCGCTCGAATCCGATGTAGTGGTTATTCGGTTGAGCGAACTCATGATGGAAGGCAGTTTCCGGCCACGGGTCATCACCAGGAAATAGCAGCTGCTCCAGTTCTGCGCAGCGGGCAGCATCCTTCGGCTCCAAACGTCTGATCACAGAGCAACGTCCGGGATCGCAGGGCTCTTTGGCCGCGCAGCTGGCTCTTTGGCATCAGGGCGGCGCAGATAGAGCGGGGTAAGCTTCGTCGGTTCCACTGCAAAATCCACCAACGAGACGAGCGCTGCCGGGGTTGGGTAGAGATCATGAGTGCCCGCAATCTTGTCCTGCAGGTTCTGCGGGACATTCACTGCATCAAAGCCCTCAGTATTCACATCTGCGTAGGCGTTGACCTCGGGTTCGCTGGTGCGCACGCCGTCCTGGTAGGTGGCCCAATAGACCTCGCGTCTGCGCGCGTCACTCGTCACGAGCGCGGTGCCCGGAATTTGCGCAGCTATGGCATCCAGCGAGCACACGCCGTACACCGGAATTCCCAGAGCATCAGCAAACGCAGCGCCGGTAGCCATTCCTACGCGCAGGCCGGTGAACGGACCAGGTCCCGCTCCCACGACAACAGCGTCCACATCTTGGAAAGTCTTGCCAGCCTGCTCAAGGGCGCGTTGGGTGGCAACGACAAGTTGCTCGTTATGATCGCGGCAGTCGGGCAGGATTGTTTCGCCGATCGTTCGGCCGTCAGCGACCACGCCGGACACGACGGTGGCGGTAGAGGTATCAATTGCAAGCACTAGCACGGGCTCCATCGTAGCCCCGGCAACCTACTGGGTTGAAACCCCAGCCCTTCGCTCCCAGCTCACAATCCGTGCTTCCGACTCTGGATCGGCTTCGAAAGCAGTGGTCCGATCGAGGGAGATGAACAAGTACTCATCAGCGATCTGCTCGACCAGTCCCCCACCCCATTCGGCGATCACAACGGCATCCAGCAGGTCGGTATCCAGGTCGAGGGAGTCCAATGCGCCGGACGGATCAACACCGGAATCGAGCAGGCGATAAGCATCCACGTGTACTAATTCCGGACCGCCAATCAGCGAGCGATGTTCCCGCGCAATGACGAACGTCGGGGAGGTCACTCGTCCCTTGACCTGCATGCCCCGGGCGATGCCCTGGGTGAGTGTGGTTTTGCCAGCGCCGAGCGGGCCGTCCAGGATCACGACGTCGCCGGGTTCTAGTGCCTGGCCGAGCTGCTCGCCCCACGCTTGGGTCTCGGCCGGGGTCTCAAAGCGCTCCGACCCGGTGGAAGGGAAACTAGGCTTCATTGCGACCTCCCACGTACTGGCGGACAGTGCGGCCCTTAGGCATGCAGATAACCTCGTAGTTGATGGTGCCGATGGCGTCGGCAAGCTCGGTGGCAGACATGCCGCCGTCGCCGAAGATGATGGCCTCGCTGCCCGGCGCGACGGTGTCGTCACCTAACCAGATGACGATTTGATCCATGCATACGCGTCCGACCTGCGGATAGCGTTTGCCGCCGATGCTGACTTCCAGGTGGCCTTGGGCAATACGCGGCAGGCCATCCGCATAGCCAACGGGGACCACACAGTAGTTGCCGTCCTGAGGCGCGTGCCAGGTGTGGTTGTAGGAGGTGCCTTCGCCCTGTTTGATGGTTTTACTAACGGTCACGCGGCCGGCCCAGGTCATGGCGGGCGCCAACCCGTGGTCCAAGCCAGGGATCGGCTCACAGCCATAGAGGATGAGACCAGGTCGAACCATCTGGTGCACCAGGTCCGGCCGGTTCAGTGTGGCTGGGGAATTGGCAAGGTGGTTGACAGGGATCTCGAGGCCACATTCGCGTGCCAGCTCGATGGCCCGTTCGAAGGTCTTGGCTTGAAGGTCGGTCATCGGCGATTCAGGCTCGTCTGCACTCGCTAAGTGGCTGAACAGGCCGGTCACGGTTGCACGGGCATCGCGTAGCAGCTCGAATACTTCACGCCACTGCGACTCCGGCACACCGGAGCGGTTGAGGCCGGTGTCCACTTTGATGGTCACTTCACAATCTAGTTCTGCGACAGCGCGCGCGTGCTCCATGCTCGGCACGCCGAGGGAAATGCCCTGCTTGACCACAGCAGCGATATCTTGCTCCGGGGACCAGATCCACGTAAGAATCGGCTGAGTGATGCCACCCTGCCTTAATTCGAGCGCCTCAGCAAGCGTGGCCACACCGAACTGATCTGCGCCGTTGTCGGCCAACACGCGGGCTACTTCCACCGCTCCGTGGTTGTAGGCATCGGCCTTCACCACCGCCATGACCTGCGCGGGCGCCACCTTTTGCTTGATTAGTCGTATGTTGTGTGCGATGGCGTCAAGGTCGATGCGTGTGGTGAGCAAATCCATGGTTCACCATCGTAGTCACTACCCCTGGGATCGCTCTCGCTATGTCACCCGCGAGCATCGGCCCGCCCGTCGAGCCAGCTGCGAGGGCGTGCAGGCGCACCGCCGAGGCCACCATACTTATCGACGCCTCCCAAGCCACCGCCTTCCCAATGATTCCAGCGAGCACATCCCCCGACCCCGGAGTGGCCGCCCACGAGGAACCTGCCTCGACGAGGTAGATCTCCTCGCCATCTGTGATCACGGTGACCCGGCCCTTCAGCACAACTACGGCATTGTGCTTGCGCGCCAGTTTCTGGGCGTCTGTGACCCGATCTTCCGGCTTCTTTCCGTACAGACGCGCGAATTCCCCGTCGTGCGGGGTGAGGACGGTGAAGGCAGCCCTGCCGGATAGCTGCTTCTGCACATCCGGGCTTGCCGCTAACTGGGTAAGCGCGTCGGCATCAATGACCAGCGGTTTATTGCAGTTGATGAGCTCTGCCAACATGGGGTCCTGGGTACCGACACCTGGACCGGTGAGCCAGGCTGTGGCGTCGGCAAGCTCGCCCCCAACCACAACCTCCGGCTGAGTCGCGAGCACCTGCGCCCCGCATGGCCCGACGTAGCGAACCATCGAGGAACTGGCTCGCACTGCCGCCTGCGCGCAGAGCACTGCGGCGCCCGGATACTGCTCGCTACCTGCGTGAATGCCAAGCACTCCAAGGGTGTACTTGTGATCGCGAGGCCCTGGAATCGGCCATTTTTCGATGCCCGCCGAGTATCCCCACGGCTCCCCCATCGTGATGCCGATATCCTTGAGCACGACACGACCGCAATGCTCCCACCCCAGGATGTGCGCGGGCTTGAGACCACCGAAAGTGACCGTGACCTGGGCGCTTATCGACGCCCCTTCCGCCACACCTGTCATCGGATCCACACCGCTTGGTATGTCGACGGCCACGACGGGAAAACCGTCCGACTGGTTAGCAGCATCTTCCGCGGCCCCTCGGAGCGGGCCGCGCGCGCCGATGCCGACGATCCCATCGATGATCACGTCCGGATTGCCAACGCTCGTGACCATCCGCGGGTATTTGATGGCATTGATCGCGGGAGGAATGCGGTCTGCGAGCTGCCACACTTCGATTGTTGCGCCGCGCTTTTCCAGCTCAGCGGCAGCATAGAGTGCGTCGCCGCCGTTGTTGCCGGAGCCCGCGAGAACCAGAACCTTTCGCCCATTTAGAATCTTGGCCGTCTCTACGGCCACTGCAAACGCAGCCCGTCGCATGAGACCTTCGCCGAGTTCCGCCAGTAGCGGAGCCTCTGCTTCGCGGATCTGCTCTGGGGTAAACAGCGGGGTGTGTCTCATACGACCAAATTTAGTCGCTTATAAGCCGGTGAGGACGTAAATCCAGACCTTGCCATTCATCTACACCACTCCGATGTCCGCTTTGCCAGGTGGCTAATCATTTTGGAGCGCATTCTTACCTCATGGTTCTCATGCCAAAACCACCCGCCAAGCATGCTTGTCGGGTGGTTGCTGCGGGTCACGAGTGGCGTCGTTAAGCGCCTTATTCCACGGTGACGGACTTTGCCAGGTTACGTGGCTTGTCGATGTCCTCGTTGCCGCACTGGCGAGCAATCTCAGCTGCCAGGAACTGCAGTGGCACGGTGGCCAGCAGTGGCTGCATGATCGTGGAAGACTGCGGGATGCGGATCAGCCAGTTTGCGAATGGCTCAACTGCATCGTCGCCTTCTTCAGCGATAACGATGGTCTTGGCACCACGCGCACGGATCTCCTGGATGTTGGAGACAATCTTGGAGTGCAAAACCTTCACGCCACGTGGGGAAGGAACAACGACCACCACTGGCAAATCGTCCTCGATGAGGGCGATTGGACCGTGCTTGAGCTCGCCGGCAGCGAAGCCCTCAGCGTGGATGTAGGCCAATTCCTTCAGCTTCAGTGCGCCTTCGAGCGCCACCGGGAAGCCGACACCGCGCCCGAGGAACAGCATGGTCTTGATGGCGCCAAGCACACGGGCAATTTCCATAACCTGGTCTTCGCACTGCAGAACCTCGGAGATCTTGGCCGGGATAGCCTCAAGGTTCTCCCAGATCTCCTTGATCTCATCCGGGTACTTGGTGCCCTTAGCCTGAGCCAAGGCAAGACCAACGATGTAGTTCGCGGCCACCTGTGCCAGGAACGCCTTGGTGGAGGCAACGCCGATTTCTGGGCCGGCATGCGTGTACAGCACAGCGTCAGACTCGCGTGGAATCTGGGAGCCGTTGGTGTTACACACTGCCAGGACCTTAGCGCCCTGGGTCTTGGCGTGGCGGACGGCCTCCAGGGTGTCGGCGGTTTCGCCGGACTGGGAGACGGCTACGACGAGGGTGTTGGAATCCAGCACTGGGTCGCGGTAGCGGAATTCGGAAGCGACCTCGATTTCAACCGGGATGCGTACCCAGTGTTCGATGGCGTACTTGGCCAGCAGGCCGGAGTGGTAAGCGGAGCCACAGGCGACGACGAACACCTTGTTGATGGACTTGAGTTCCTGCTCAGAGATGTTGTCCTCATCCAGGACGATCTTGCCGTCAACGAAGTGGCCGACCAGGGTGTCGCGAACTGCGTCTGGCTGCTCGAAGATTTCCTTCATCATGAAGGAGTCGTAGCCACCCTTTTCCGCAGCTGCGAGATCCCAGTCAATGGTGAACTGCTTGCCTTCGGCCGGGGTGCCGTCGAAATTCATGATTTCGTGGGAGTCAGCGGTGATGATTACAACGCTGTCCTGCCCCAGCTCGATGGCTTCCTTGGTGTGCTCGATGAACGCGGCAACGTCGGAACCGAGGAACATCTCCCCCTCGCCCACGCCCACGATCAGCGGGGTGGAGCGACGAGCAGCAATGACGGTGTCTGCGTGATCGGCGTGGGTGAACAGGAGCGTGAAGGCCCCTTCCAGGCGATTGAGCACCTTCATTGCCGAAGCTTTGAAGTCGCCAGCGGTGTCGCCCTCGTTGTACGCGAGCGCGAGCAGGTGGGTGGCAACCTCAGAGTCAGTTTCGGACTTGAGCTCGATGCCCTGCTTTTCCAGTTCAGCGCGTAGTGGAGCGAAGTTCTCGATGATGCCATTGTGAACGATCGCGACCTTGCCGTCGAAAGAAACGTGCGGGTGCGCGTTTTGATCCGTTGGACGGCCGTGGGTGGCCCAGCGGGTGTGCCCGATGGCGGTGGTTCCGACTAGCGAATCCGTGCCAACTTCGACGATGCGGTCTTCCAAGTTCGCAAGTTTGCCCGCGCGCTTGACGACGTTGATGGCACCTTCACCATTCGCAACAGCAACACCGGAGGAATCGTATCCTCGGTATTCCATGCGACGAAGTGCCTCGACAGCAACGTTCAGGCCTTGCTGCTTACCTACATATCCAACGATTCCACACATGGCGAACATTCTAATTGCAAAAGCCTTGATATTCGCTATCGGAACTCCAACTTTTTCTTGAAGGTGATTCACTTGGCTCACCGAACCCCTTCTGGCAGTCTGCTTTCCACTATCCTGGTGAACTGTGGCTGAGAATCTAAATAAGCATCTGAGTAAATTGTCCAAGCGCGGCCCGCACCGCGTCCTCGTCGGTGACCTCGAATACGCAGGTCTGCCAGGCAAGATTTACACCCCTGCTGAGGGCAATGGCCTCCCAGCCGTAGCCTTCGGGCACGACTGGATGACCGACATCAAGCGCTACCACGCGACCGTGCGCCACCTGGCCTCCTGGGGCATCGTTGTCGCTGCACCTAATACGGAAACCGGTTTCCTGCCTAATCACCGCGGTTTTGCCGCAGATCTGGAAACTGCGATTCAAATCCTCACGGGAGTAAAGCTAGGCACCGGCAGCGTGACTGTCGCCCCAGGAAAAATAGGCCTGGTAGGACATGGCATGGGCGCCGGGTGCGCAGTGCTCGCAGCCGCAGGTCGTGAACACCTGAAAGCTGTCGCTGCCCTGTACCCCGCTCTCACTTCCCCGTCTTGCGAGACTGCTGCCCAGGCTGTCACCACCCCTGGCTTCGTCTTGGGCGAATCTGAGCGCGACTTTGTCAACACCGGTAACCCGGTGAAGGTCGCTGCGAACTGGGCCGGGGCCTGCGCATACCGAGAGATCGACGGTGCCACCCAAGCCGGTTTCGCCGAGCTCTCCCTTTCCCGAGTCGCCATGGGCATGGGCCGCCCACAAACCGCGATCCAAGAGCTCACCCGTGGTCTGCTCACCGGTTTCCTCCTGCACCGTGTCGACGGCCAGAACAAGTACGAAGCCTTCTCCGATTCAACTGCAACCGCAAGAAAGGTCACCAGTTTCGATGCCACCGGCGTTCGTCTTCGCCTCGGCGACGTCGAGCACACCGCACTCTAACTGCGCGGACTTCTCAGCACCCCCTGCACCGCCGTCGACCTGCGTCTACGCACGTTTGGTCGCTGCGGTGCTTTGCTTTTCGACGCCCATTCTTGCGCTTTCTCCGCCACCACGCGGGACTGCGCAAGCTCAGCCTCAAACGCTTCAACGCGCTGCTGAGCTCGCTGCCTGAAGCGTTCCATCACCGTGTCAAAGTCAGGCTTCACCAGGCACCCGCTTTCCTAGCGATCCCACTTCCTACCAGCTCCTTTTCTGGATGTGCTGGCTCCGGAATTGGGGCTGGTTCTGGGGCTGGAGCCGGAGGTGGCTCAGGCACGTTCTGCTTTGGTGGCGGAGGCGGTTCAGGCACGTTCTGTTTCGGCGGCGGAGGCGGTTCAGGCACGTTCTGTTTCGGCGGCGGAGGCGGTTCAGGCACGTTCTGTTTCGGCGGCGGAGGCGGTTCTGCTGCCGCGGGTTCCGGTTCAGGCACAGGATTTGGCGCAGGTTCCGGAACTGGTGGTTCTGGCGGTGCCGACAGGAACTCCTCAGCGGCCATCACTAATGCTCCGATGACCGCAATCGCGATGCCGATCCCGAGAACGCTTGCGATAGAGCTACCACCAGATTCCGGGCACTCTGGTTTGGGAGCTTCTTCCACGCACTCAGACTCCGCGGGTTCAACCTTTGTCGGTTCCACATCTTGAGCTGATGTCTCGCATTTGTGTTCTGGCTCTGGACATGGCGCTTGGCGCTCGGGTAGCTCAACCTCCGGTTGTTTAACTCCGGGTAGTTTCAGGTCTGGTTGTTTTGCCTCGGGTGGCGTCGCAGCAGCAGGAACTGTTTTCACCGGTTCAGGTTTGTCGCATGCTGAAGCAGGCTCGAGCACGGACTTGATAGGCGCCGGAGGAGCGGAAGCAGGAACAACTGGAGCCGCTGAAGCGGGCTCAGAGGCACAAGGTGTCGCCGGTGGCGTGGCAGGTGAGGCTGCTGGTGGCGTCGATACGCCAGCCGGGGCGGTTGGGGCATCGCAGGCTGCCGGAATGTCGGAAACCTTTTCGCCGCAGATCTCGGCACCCCGCTGGATGATTGCGTTGTAGATGTCCGAGAGGCAGCGATCGCGATCCTGCGCCAGTCCGATCACGGCGTTGCCACACTCATTGACCAGGGAATCTGCCGCACAGAGGACGTCACGGTACTGGTCAGGGTTTTCGCTTTTGTCAATGAGCCCAAGCAACAAACACAGCTGCTTGACCTGGGAGTTTGTTGAAGAGCACAGGTTCTCTGCGATCGCACAGGTGGAATCTTCTGCTTCATCGATTTTGTCGGCGCCCTCAGTAACCTCGGAGCCGAACTCCTGGGAATCACGGTCGCTACGCCACCACTCGTAGGCCTTTTCAAGCACCGTTTCGGCAACAAGACCGCCCACCAATCCAGCGAGTGCGAGGGAAATTTTACGCAGAATATCCTTTGACTTCATGCCCTCGGGACGCCCACCGTTGGCAATGTCGCGGGTCTTATCACGCAAAGCGTCGGTGTCGATGCCCTTGGTGCTGTCGAGTGCATCGTGGATCCGCTCGGGAGGGTGCGCTGGGCCGTTCCAATCGCCTCCCGCGGCATTCCTCAGCGCCTCAACGGCCTCGTCGTACAGGTTCTTGGCCGACTCAGTCCCCTTGCCACCCTTACCTTTGCCTTTGCCCTTTCCACCTTTCATTTTGCCCATCGCTAGCGCCCCGCAATCAATCCAGAAACCGAGCCAAGCTCACGCGAGGACGTGCCGTCTGCATCTGCTACGGTCGTCACCTCGGTGTGAGCTGCGGTTCCGACGGCCGCGGTGCGTCGCATTAGTTCCAAATTTCGGGCATGCAACGCGGTGAAGATGCGGTCGAGTGCGACGCCATGATCGCCGAAGTCCCGACCTGCGGCGGTCGCCGTATAACCCGGTATGGCCTGCTGGTGCTTGTCGATTTCGGCTTCAGTGTCGTCGACAAGCTCGCGCAACAGCCCCCTGCTCAGCGCGGTGTCAATAGCTAAATTGAACACAAAAATTCCCCCTTGGATAGTCAAAAAGTGAAAACCCCTTCACTAGTTTTGACTGTCCAAAGGGGGCAAAAGGTTCCCTTTTGGTCGAAAATTTACACAGCGGCTACAACGGCAGCGAGCTGACCTGCGATTCTCACGGCGGTGTCGGCATCAGCTGCCTCGACCATAACGCGGAAGATTTCCTCGGTTCCGGAGGCCCGCAGCAGAACGCGACCGGTCTCGCCTAGCTCGTCTTCTGCAGCTTCGATTGCTGCAAGTACGCGCGGATCCCCCATGATGATGGTTTTGTCCGTCACAGGCACGTTGATGAGCTTCTGAGGCAGCACCTTCATCGCCTCAGCGAGGATCTTCAGCGACAGCTTCGTCTCTGCCATGCGAGCCATCAGTGCCAAGCCGGTCAGCGTTCCGTCTCCGGTCGTCCCGTAATCAGGGATGACGATGTGACCGGACTGTTCGCCGCCGAGCGCGAGGTCAGAGTTGCGCAGCTCTTCAAGAACATAACGGTCGCCCACCTTGGTGGTCTTGACCTCGATGCCAGCCTCCTTCATCGCCAGCATCAGTCCGAGATTGGACATGACAGTGGCAACCAGCGTGTTCTTGCGCAAGGAATTGTTGTCCTTCATCGCGATCGCAAGGATGGCCATGATCTGATCTCCATCAACCACGTTGCCCTCGGCATCGACAGCCAGACAGCGGTCGGCGTCGCCATCGTGGGAAAGGCCGATGTCAGCACCATGCTTCACGACGGCCTTCTGGATCTGCTCGATGTGGGTGGAGCCACAATCCTCGTTGATGTTATAGGCATTTGGCTCGTTGTGAATAGCCACGACTTCAGCACCAGCTGCAGCATAAGCCAGTGGCGCAACTTCGGAGGCAGCGCCGTTGGCACAGTCCACGACAACCTTGATACCCGACAGGTCCGCCTTGACGGCCTGACCGAGGTGGCCTAGGTAGCGTTCCTGCGCATCTGGAGCTTCTTCGATCACGCGACCAACACCATGGCCAGTTGGACCCTGATCGACCATCGAGTTCATGTAGCTCTCGATTTCGTCCTCCACCTCATCGGCGAGCTTGTGCCCACCGGCAGCGAAGAACTTGATGCCGTTGTCCGGCATTGGGTTGTGGCTGGCAGAGATCATGACGCCCATGTCAGCACCATAATCATCAGTCAGGTATGCAACAGCCGGGGTTGGCAGCACGCCGACACGCAGCACGTCGACGCCACGGGACGCCATGCCAGCAGCCAGCGCAGCGGCGAGCATCTCACCAGAGACTCGTGGGTCACGTCCGACCACTGCAGTTGGGCGTCGCTTGGAGGTCCGGTTCTCTCGCGTCAGAACTTCCGCTGCAGCTTGCCCCAGGCGTAGCGCCAGGTTCACGGTCAGAGTTTCATTGGCGAGTCCGCGCACGCCATCAGTGCCAAATAGTCGAGTCATAAATTTCATTATGACACGGCGTTGTTTAGAAAATACTGGAAGAACCCCGATGTGACACCTTTAATTTGTTTGTTGCTATCAATTCGGGTGGGTTTTAGAGTTCTTGGGAAAGCCGATATGAATTTCTATTTTCAATAGTGAATTACATTCACAAACACCTCAGAAACGGCGAAAGCCGCCCCTGCCAGAAGCAGAAGCGGCCAAGGCCAAACAAGCGAAGATTAACGCTTGGAGTACTGAGGTGCACGACGTGCCTTGTGCAGACCAGCCTTCTTACGTTCGACAGCACGAGCGTCACGGGTAAGGAAGCCAGCCTTCTTCAGGGCTGCGCGGTCAGCAGGGTTGTACGCGTTGAGCGCACGGGCGATAGCCAGACGCATTGCGCCTGCCTGGCCGGTTGGGCCGCCACCGGTGAGGTTAGCGACGATGTCGAACTGACCTTCGCGGTCGATCAGGACCAAAGGAGCCTTGATCAGCTGCTGGTGCAGCTTGTTCGGGAAGTAATCTTCCAGGGAACGGCCGTTGCACTTGAACTCGCCGGTGCCTGGCACCATGCGAACGCGAACGATGGCGCGCTTACGACGACCAACGGTCTGGATTGGGCCATCCATGACGATCGGAGCAACTTCAGCAGCCTCTTCGGTTGCCTCAGGAGCAACGATGTCGCCAATGGTGTTGGTGAACTCTTCGGTAGCAGCGGTTGCAGCAGCGATGTCTGCAGCGTCAGCCTGAAGATCCTGGTTCTCGGTTACGTTCTGTTCAGTCATTACTGTGCCACCTGCTTGATCTCGAAGGTCTCAGGCTTCTGAGCAGCGTATGGGTGCTCAGCGCCAGGGAACACGTGCAGCTTCTTCACGGATGCGCGAGTCAGCTTGTTGTGCGGCATCATGCCCTCGATTGCCTCGAAGACAACGCGCTCTGGGTGCAGTTCCATGGAGCGACCCAGGGAAAGAGTCGTAAGGCCACCTGGGTACCCAGAGTGACGGTAGCGGAACTCGGTGTTGCGCTTGTTAGCAGAGATGTGAACCTTGTCAGCGTTGATCACGATTACGTGGTCGCCACAGTCAACGTTTGGGGCAAAGGTTGGCTTGCCCTTGCCGCGGAGCAGGTCAGCAGCGGTTACTGCCAAGCGACCCAGAACCACGTCAGTGGCATCGATGACGTACCACTTACGGGTAATGTCACCGCTCTTAGGGTGAAAAGTAGACAAAATGACTCCTTATAAGTCTGTCTAGAACTGCCAGCCAAATCGCGTGTGCCAAACACTCAAAAGTTCGGCGGCCGGTGGAGACCCGAATCAGCATTGCCCAATAATGGGCGACACACACAGAGATCCAAGCCTAAGGCACCGCCCCCTAAAAATAAAAATCGCGCAGGTTTCACCTCCTGCTCGCCTTCCACAACGAGCATCCTTGGAGGGAAACTTGCGCGATTAACAGACCCCGAGTTGTTTACAAATGTAGTTCTTTAGCCCCAGCTTGCTGCGGCCATGCGGTTGATGTCACCCATGCGGTCGTTGCCCTCACGCACGGTCTTGGAAATCGTCGCCAAAATAGTGTTGAGTTCCGCGGCGGCCTTGTCCCACTTGGTCTGTGCCTCACCGTAAGCCGCAGCAGCTTCACCTTCCCAGGTGGAAACCATCGGCTGGAGCTGAGCCTTCAAGTCGTCGAGAAGCGCGTTGATGCGACCGGAAGTGGAGTTGATATCAGAGGCAGCAGCCTCAATTTCGCCGAATTGGTACTTGATTACAGATTCCATGTTTCCCCCTTATGTTTTAGAGCTTGAGGCCCTGAGATTCGATGGTGCTGAAGGAGGAAGCGTTTTCGGCTTCCATGCCCTCAAAGTTCTTGGCGTTGGAACGGATATTGTCCGAGATGTCCTGCAGCGCCTCCTGCAAGTCGCGCGCGGACGTGTTCCAGCGGTTCATCAGTCCATCAAAGCTGACCTGTGCGTTACCAGCCCAGCTGCCACGCAGTCCGTCGACGGTACCGCGTAGGCGGGTCAGTTCGCCCTGTACCTCTGCGTTGGTGCTGTCGACGCGGCCTGCTGCCGCCACCATGACATCGGCTTCAGTCCTAAAAATTTGAGTCATTGTCGCCCTCCCCGAAAATGAGTGTTGTGTAGTGCGGGCCAAGTAATTTGTGCCCTCATTATGTTTAGACTCCGAAAGTGACCTAAAAGGTTCCACTTGCTGCCGAGAATTATTTGAAATCGAGCGTTTCCACGGCTTTTCGGCAGGCCGCGCGATGGGACAGGGATGCCCCGGATTTGGTGTGGCACCCCACACTGAACTGGTGATCCTTGGCTACCCACGCCACCCAGTGCACTTCGGAGCCGTCGCCGGGTTCCTCGAGGTATTCCACAGTGGGTTCCCCAGGCCGAAGATTCCGGTTGGGTTGATCAGACAGCAAGGGATCATCGGTCACCATCGCTGCGATTTCCGTGCGGATTGCTGCCGCATCCACCCCAAAAATTGGGTCCACTGCGACCACGATGCGCAGCGCCGGGTCTCGTCCTGTGGCTACCAGCAGTCCCTCTTCGCGCGGCGCCATTGTGAATCCGGCCGGAACCTGCATTCGCACCCGGTCATGCTCCACGACCACCAAAGTCGCAGGTTCTGGCGCAGCCGTCGTTTCTACCTCCGGCTCTGCGACGGGCTCCTGCGCCGTCGGGGATTCGATCCCCCACCAGCTAAAACCAAGCACTGTAAAGATGACTGCCGCGATGGCGACATGAAACAAGCTCAATGAAGGAAGAGCTGCTTTGCGACGCCCCTTGGTCGGCCGTTTCAGCACTGGCGCCACCGGCTCCGCAACTTCCACGGCATCGTATGCCGCGATTCCTTTGTTGAGCAGCGTCCTTGTCAGTACCTCTACAGCTCGATCTGGACCGCGAACAGCCACTTCGATTTCGGGCCACTGTCCATCGGCCATCACCTTGATCTGATCGACAACCGCCGCTACCGCCCATCCCGCGAGGATTCCGGAACAGGGCAGATCAAACCGGTGGATCTGTTCGCCTGCGTCGAAAATGGTGGCGCCATCGAGCACCTCTACCTTGATGACTTTCACTTCTCCCCCTGGTAATAGGTCGCTACATGGCAAGCTCCGATCGTCGTTCCAGCGACCTGCCACACTCCCCTGCCCGGGATTTGGCGCGTCGGCTTCACCCCGAAGATGCGCCCCTCGTCAGCATCAGCATCGAGCAGTAGCACGCTTGGCGAGTTGTCCTTCACCGCTGCGAAGAATTGTGTGTACAGGGCGCGGCCGATGCCACCGGACTTGCGGGCAATCACGATGTGTAGGCCGATATCGCGGGAGTGTGGAATGAGCTCGATGAGCGGATGGAGGGCAGTATCCGTAATGAGGTCGGTGTCGTCGATAAGCACGTAGATCTCCGGGCCCTGCCACCAGGACCGCGCCTTGAGCTCTGCCGCTGTGACTTCGGGGCCGGGCAATCGACTTCGGAGCGTGGTAGCAGTGTTGACAACCGCGGTGGCGATCGAATCCGCAGTGCCGCCATAGGCTGCGACCATCTCCTCCGGGAAAACATCGAGATGGCTGCGGCGCGGGTCGAGGATGACGAGACGCGCCCGGTCGCGCCCGAGCTTTGCGACGCCCTGACCAATAGTCCGCAGGAACGTCGACTTACCTGACCCTTGGCCGCCGATGCACAGCACGTGCGGAGAGTGGTCTGGATCCCAGCCGAGGGGACCCAAATCCCGTCCGCCGATGCCGAAGATGATGCCCTCACCAGGTCCAACGCTCGCCAGCGACAAGGTGGCTGGCAACTCTTTAAGACGTGGCACCGGTTCCATGCCGCTGCTTCGAGAGGCCAAGATGACATGACCGATGTCTTGATTGGAAGAGTGAGCGATGAGGATCGATTCTCCGTCAGCGTTCAGCCCTCGACCAGGCTTGTTGGGGAGCTTTTGTTGGGCTTTGCGGTTGATGACCGAGTCCATGGGCTCACCGAGTCGCAGTTCGATGCGGGTACCCATGAGATCGCGAATGGCAGGGCGCACTTGGGTCCAGCGCGGGGTGCTGAGCACGAGGTGGACGCGGGAAGCGAGGCCATCAGCGGCGATAGTAACGAGCGAGTCGTAGACATCATCGAAGTCTGCAGTGAGCCCGTGCCATCCATCAACCACCAGGTAGGTGTGGCGGTGTTCTGGCCGCTCCACCAGACCCATCACCTCGTCCACGATTCGGCGGACCTTTTCTGGCTGTGACTTGTTCGCCACGCCCGCCACATGTGGCACCGAGGCTAGCGCGGCAAGTTCGGTACCGCTGAGGTCGAGAACGTAGAAACGCACGTTATCCGTGGAATGCGTGGCGGCGAGCGAGAGGACAAGCGTGCGCAGCGCCGTCGTTTTTCCAGAACGCGGACCGCCACAAACGGCCACATGGCCATCTCCGCCGCTGAGATCGGCGATGAAAGGATCTTGTCGCTGCAGGTAAGGGCGATCCACCACGCCGATTGCCGCCAGATTCTCGCCGACCTGATCGGCCACACCAGCCAGTGGCAAGACCTCTGGCAGCGGCGGCAGCCACAGCTGGTGCGCGCGGTGCCTACCCAGATTGCCAGCTTCCACAATCAGTTCGCTCACGGCACCCAACACAGTGCGCGAACTGTCTAGTTCGTAGGCTGCAGAGTCTTCGTCGTCTGACTCCCATCCGGTAAACAAGCGCACCGCCGTCGGAGTCGTGCCTGTGCCGGAGACTTGTACGGGCACCGGCCCCGACACATAGCTCGCTTGGAAGCGGGTGACATCGGCGGCATCGGACTTCAGAAAGCCCGCGCCGGGCTGGGCAGGCAGATGGTAGGCGTCTACCACCCCGAGCACTTGCCTGGATTCTGAGGCCGAAAAGGTTTTCAGTCCGATGCGATAGGACAAGTGCGAGTCCAAGCCGCGGAGTCGCCCTTCCTCAAGCCGCTGACTGGCAAGCAACAAATGCATTTGCAGGGAACGACCAAGGCGGCCCACCGCCACAAATAGATCGGCGAAATCAGGGTGCTGTCCGAGCAGCTCCGAAAACTCATCGAGCACAATCACCAACGCTGGCAGCGGTGGCAGGTGAGGCATGGTCGTCGCCCGAGCCTTGCGATAGTCATGCACATTGGCAAAGCTTCCGGCTGCGCGGAGCACCTCCTGCCTGCGGTTAAGCTCACCACTGATCGCATCGTGCATGCGCTCGACCAGGCTCGCTTCCTCCGCCAAGTTGGTAATCACCGCCGATGTGTGCGGTAGTTCCTCTAGGCCAAGGAAAGTCGCGCCACCCTTGAAGTCCACCAGCACAAAATTCAGCTCCTCCGGGGAGTGCGTCAGCGCCAACGAGAGCACAAAACTTTTGAGCAGTTCTGACTTACCGGATCCCGTGGCTCCCACGCACAACCCGTGCGGGCCCACGCCACCATGCGCCGATTCCTTGATGTCCAGCTGTACCGGCGATCCAGTCTCACTCACGCCAATCGGCACCACAAGCTGCTGTTTGAGGGACCGTTCGCTCCTCCACAACCCCGGCGCGCTTATCGACGCCACATCCGCGTATCCGTGTAGCCCCAAGAAATCGAGAGTCTGGCGTTTGCCTTCCTGGGGGCGTCGATAAGCGGTCATCGGACGCGCGCACTGGAGCGCGACTGCCTCGGTGACTAAATCGGCAGAGCCAATATCCTCGAGCCCGCCTTCGGTGTGGACGGTGAGGGTTCGCGATTCGTCGGCGCTGACGGTGAGGGCGAGACCTTCGCTGATGGCGAGAGCGCCAAGCTCACTGTGTTCATGAACTCCGACACCAATGATGCACGTCCACTGCGGGTCGAACAGATCGGCATCTTCAACCCCATCGCCTGCAACGATGAGGATCCGGAAGTGCGAATGTGACATCTCTCGGGTGTGAGGCAGCCACTTGAGCCAGTCGAAACCCACACCGCGCACTTTCAACCCCACACATTCCGGGCCGTGGTGAAACGCCAGTTGCATGATCATGGCTCGCACCAGCTCTTCTGCAAAGGCGCCACCTACACTGACGTATCGGAAAGCTTGCAGCTGTACCGCGATCGGCATGTCAGGAACCGAGCCCACTGACCGAACTGTGTGTCGCAGCGCCACCGCACACACGGGGTCCAGGTCCTCAGGGGCGCCGGAATCCGCTACGGACACCGGCGTGCACAGCGCGGTTGCACCGAGGCCGATCCGAATCTCTAACGCATCGGGGTCAGCGGCAGCCCGTTCCCACATGCGCCGACTTCCTACGAAGCTGCCGAGGTGCAGCGGGTCGGGATGCTTGTGCACCTCCGCAGCTCGCTGCTGCGAGGCATTGGCAAGCGCGGTATCGCGAATTGCGCCGAGGTGCCGAACGAAGGCGCGCCGGGTGTCATCGATGTCCTCGCTCGGCGCATTGCCGAACATAGTCGCCATGCTGAGGAGCATCATGACGGGAAACATCAGAAGCATGGGATGCGCCGCGCCTCCCCGAGTGATCATCAGCGCGACCATGCCACCAATCATGACCAGCATGATCACCGGCATGAGGATGCGGATCAGCGGCAACGGTTGTGGCTTCATCGCCGGCGGCACTTTCTCCGTGGCCAAGCTACCCGACGGCGCAGGCGGGGCCGGCTCTCGTTCGGCTATCGTGAGCGGCTGGACAACAATCTCCCCAGCCTCGGTGTTATTAAGCGTGTCTAAAGATGGCGACACCGTAGTCATGGTTCCCCCTGTTCATGAGCTCATCCACCCGCTTCCCCCGAAGCGTTGAGTGGACACGCGTGCAAGTTTAGGCCATGCTGTCGGTGTCCGCAGTCACAGTTTTCCATCGGTGGCTGCGCTGCCTCACAGGTGCCAAGGGGGTTGGCGCGTGAGGCACTCAAGTTTCTCGACGTTTACAGGGGGTAGACCGTTGACCGCTACTTTGACGCAACTTTCACATTCCATTCGAGTGAGTGTGCGCTTTGATGTCTCTGGATCTGAAGATGCTCGAACATCGGTGGATGTGTGTATTCCCGCCAGTAGTTCCTTTGGCGAGGCCATGCCAGAAATCCTCGAACTAGCAGAAGCGCCGATTCTTTCGGTGCCGTGGCAAGCCCGGACCGCAGCGGGACAACCGATCGACCCAGCGTTGCCGCTACTCCACACCGGTATCTCGCACGGCGACGTGATCGTGTGTACCCCCTTGGAAGAGTCAGATGTCTCCTTGCGTAAAGACGCTGCCGAGGCTCTCAGCGATCTTCCGATTGACTTCGATGCACGGGGGCTAGCGGCCGTCGCCGGCGCTGTCGGCGTGGGATGCCTCACCCTGCTCTCGGCCCGGTCTTCGCTGCCGACCGTTCCGCCAGCTGCGCTATTCCTGCTGCTCCTGACCACCGTGATTGCAACCACCGTGTGGCTGCGCGCGATCGCACCCAACGAGGTGATCGCCAGAAACGTGCTTGCCCTGTGCAGTTGCGCGCTCGGTACGGCTACAGTGTGGACGCTGATCGTGGGTCTTGAATTGCCCTCCGATATCTCTCAACGTGGGTGGGTTGTGCTTGCTGCTTTGAGCGGTGGCGCAGGAATCCTGGCTGCCCTTTCCTGGATTGCAGCGCTGCACACCAGAGTTCTCGCGGCTGCCACCAGCTGTATTTCCCTCATCGCCGTCGGGGCGTGCTCCTTGCTGGCGGTGCGCACGATATCCGAAGGCGCAGCAGTCGTGGTGATCGCCGCATTTATCGTGTTGCTGTTCGCTCCACGGTTGTCCACGACGCTCGCTGGTCTGAGCGTGCCTCCCCTTCCAGCTGCGGGCCAGGATCTCAAAGTTTCTGACCACACGATCGACCGTCCCGATGAACGAGCCCACCGAGCCACTGAGCTCCTCGACGGTATCTGCATCGGTACGGGCATATCCGCGGCAGCAGCACTCATGACGCTGGCGACCATCGGTGATCGCCCCGGATTCACCACTGCGTTTTGTCTTGCTGCTAGCGCAGCGTGCGCCCTGCATGCTGCCCGCCACCGCAGCGCACCTGCAATGTGGGGACTGTGGCTGTGGACCATGACGGGTCTCTTCTCCGGCGCTCTGGTAGCCATGAGTGCCGGCACGTGGGGAGTCATGGTTGCACTGTTATCTGGCCTCCTAGCTCTTTCTGCCCCACTGTGGGCCCACCGCGTGCGCGCCTTCTCTCCCACGCTGTTCCACTGGTTAGAACGATTGGAGGCCCTCGCTCTCGCCGCGGTGTTCCCTCTTGCCGCGCACATCGCCGGGCTTTTCGACGCCATTCGAGGCCTCGGCTAATGCGCGCCCGCTTGTTCTTGTGCCTAAGTCTGCTTTCTTGCTGTCCCGCCCCTGCCTTTGCCCAAGGAGTTTCGGAGGAATGCCCCACTCCGGTGTTGGCCCCGGCTCCGTCGGGAGTTCCCGATCCCGAACTGTTGCGGAGTCATCGCTTTGCCACTGGTGTGGGAGTTCAGGTTGCTGTGATCGATACGGGTGTCGCGGAGCACCCGCGTCTTGGCACAGTGATTCCGGGTGGTGATTTGATTGGTGGTGGCGGTGCCACTGGCGCACTGCACGATTGTGATGGGCACGGAACGATCGTCGCCGGTGTCATCGCAGCTCGGCCTGCTCCTGACTTTGGTGATTCACTGATCGGGGTTGCACCAGATGCCGAAATCATCGCGATTCGTCAGTCGAGTTCTGTGCTGCGTTCCCGGGGAAATTCTTCAGAAACCGCGGGCACCATCGGATCGCTTGCGGAGGCGATCAGCCTGGCCGTTGACCGGGGTGCCGACGTCATAAATGTCTCCCTCGCGTCCTGTATTCCTGAACATCTAGCAGGCACTGCCGACACCTCGGTGCTGGACGCGGCGCTGCATAAGGCTGAGGCCGCGAACGTCGTGGTGGTCGCAGCTGCTGGCAATATTGGTCCCGCATGTCCGGAAGGATCGGTGTCATACCCTGCCGCTTCCCCCACGGTGCTCGCTGTGTCTGCCTCGGCAGACTCCCACACGCTTGCCGAGTATTCCCTCCCCACGAGGAACCGCCCGCTCTCAGCCCCCGGCTCAGTCTTGACCGGCTTGAGTCCTACCGATGTTGGCTTCGCCTCCGCAATGAACTCGCAGCAAGGACCGCGTCCTTTCACCGGAACTAGTTTTGCTGCGCCTGTGGTTTCAGGGATGGCGGCGCAGCTCAAGCAACGCTACCCTGCTGACACCGCCGCCCAGATTCGAGCCAAACTGCTGGCTGCTGCTAGCCCAGGGACGGGCGAGATTGCACCAGGCAGCGCGCTCATGCAATTGGATTCCGCCCCTGTCATGCAACAGGTGTCCGTGAAGGCCCCGAAAGCGGCCTCCACTCGCACGGAACTACGGTCGATGAAGGTGCTCCTCATCTTTCTCGGGTGCGCGACTGCGCTGACCCTGCTTGTGGCAGCCGTTCGCACGCTTCGGTTCAGCTAGCCCTGGGTCCGCAACGCTGCCGATCGCGAAAGCTCTGCACCTTCCGGTAGCAGTGCCAAGATCGGCCACGGAGCGGGTTTCGGCTCTACGATTCCGAGCGCCACAGCATCGATGGGAGTTGACACCCGGTGGGTTGTCCCATAATCGGTCACGAGGACCACACCATGGCCAGTGTCTACGCCCACCGCTCCAATGCTCGGCCCCGCGAAAGCGCTTGCGGTGGCCATACCGGCCAATGCAACTCCAGGTGGGGTCTCGCCGCCGAGCGCTACCTTGCCATCGCCAAGCACCCACACACGCGCAGGTTCTTGCCACACCACCGGCGCGAGAGGCAGCTCGGCCACGTGTCGCACCGCGTCGGGAAAGCGCAGCAGTTCCGTGGGATCCGCCGATCGCACAGGAAGTCCGAGATCACGCGCGATGTCGAACTGCAGCTCGCTGAGCGGCAGGAGCCCGCTATCTTGCTGCAACCAGTACTCGCCGCCTGTTTCCAGGAGTGTGCCGCCCACTTCGCGATACGGCGGTAGCTCTTTGACTGCCGACAGCAATTGCCCCGGAGGTTCCCACACTGGCGTATCCACCGAGATGTTCAGTCGCCGCCTCATGCTACGTCCCAGCGGAGTGTCCTCCGGCGGCAGTTCCGCCCTACCCGCACTGGTAACGACCCACATCCTCGAATCAACACGAGCGAGCAGGCCTTGGTCGTCGAGAAGCGGGGCGGGCGCGGTACCTGCCACTACCGTGACGGTGTCGCCGTCGTGCACCGCGCTCCACTGCAACTCGGGTTGCGGGTGCGGAGCGATGATCCCGGGCGCGCCCACGATACCGATCGGGGTGCCCCGTTGTTGCCCACCCAGCACGCTTGCCGACGCCTTTGTCGCGGCTTCCGGAGCGCCCACCACGAGGCGTGCTGATGCTTCATTCGCAACGGGGTGCAAAGCGTCATTAGCCCGGACGTACAATGCACCGCTTTCGGTGCGAATGATGCTGGCATCGCCGGGATCCACGGCTGGTGCGAAGATCGCGAGGGCCCCGGAGCCCGCGGCGATGATCGCCGTGCCGATGAGTCCGAAAAGCACAGCTCGGCGACGACTACCCAATGGGTCGGAAATCATCCGAACATCGCCGAGCACGACGCCGTGCTCCACTCGTCTCGTGAGGAATTGGTGGCCACTGACTTGGGCCTTGGTGGTGGAAGCCAGCACAGAATTCATGACGAGTCCCCCTCGCATTGCCTGGCCGAGCAATCCCCCAATTGCTCTTGTGGACCAAGCACGTCGGTCACAGATTACCGGTGCCGAACAACTTGTGCAGGTTCAAGCTCGTTAAGGCTTCGCGTCCTGCTGCTCCGCGGCGACGGAATCGCCGGTTTTCACACCGTCGGTGGTCATGACCTTGAGTTGGTCTTGCTCCGCCAGCCACTCAAAGTGGGAATCGCGGCCACGGTTCGGGATGGTTGGCCGGTGGATGTACGGCTGCTCGGCTTCATCCATGGTGAGGCTGCCGTCCAGGTACTGGTCCATCAAAGCGGACTTCATCTCAGGGTTCATCGTTGCGACAACTTCGCCCTTGGTGCGCAGCGGTGGCAATTGCTCTGGGGAGTTACCCGGTGCGCGCATAGCCATGATCTCTGTGTCAGTGAACTCGGCGTTCACAGCGTAAATGGTCACCTGATGATCCCGATATACCGGAGTCACACCTGGAGTGTTCAGGAGGCCAGTCTCGAAGTCTGGGCGTGGCGCCTGGAATCCCCAGAAGTTCGGCGGGGAGATGTAGATGAAGTTCACACCAAGGCCGTGGGCGGCATCGTCCACGCGGTTGGCCTCATCGAACTGCTCAAAGTTGCCTTGGCCCAGGCGCATGGGATGCCAGTAGAGGCTGTTGGTGTGGGATTCCAGGGTGGTGTTGGGCCACAGGTAGTGCTTGTAGAACGCCGGAAGACCGTTGTAGGCGTACATCCAGCCGGAGCCTTCGTCGGGGTTGGAGAAGATCTTGCCCTCGTAGGCGTGTGGCTGTTTGGCGAGCCAATCGAAGGCCTTGATGTCGCGATCGTTCACCAACCTGCCGTCGCGGGCAGAGTTGATTGCCCAGGCCGAGCCACGCTCGATTCCCGTCCGGACGGTGTCTTGAATAACCCA
The DNA here is from genome assembly GCF_009734385.1 of Corynebacterium kalinowskii. NCBI lineage: Bacteria > Bacillati > Actinomycetota > Actinomycetes > Mycobacteriales > Corynebacteriaceae > Corynebacterium > Corynebacterium kalinowskii. The sequence continues at coordinate 2,070,328 of NZ_CP046452.1, forward strand.
GGCCGTTCCGGCGGTGACCAGGATGGCGAGGGTGGAGGTGACCGCCGTGAACTTCTTCAACGGACCGCCTGTGATGAGGCGGATGATGATGGCAAGTCCCACTGCTGCACCGGCTACGACGAACATCGCAGCCGGCATTACTAAGCGGTGCGCTGTGTTGTAGTGCAGGGAGCCCACCAAGCTGAACCACTCACCCCACGGATCTGCCATCGGGCGCAGTGCGTTCGCGGTGCTGTAGATGCTGAAAATCCAGAACAACGGTGCCCACAGATTGCGACGCCACAGGAGTACGAGCACCGCCCCGGCCGCGGCGATCCACACCCAGGTTTCCACGTTGAGGTAAAAGGAATCGAAGTGGCGGGTCCGCATGAACATGGCGTTCTGAAGTGACTCGTTGAGCGTGAGATCCTCGGTAGCGGTGAAGGCCTTCACTTCTTCGCTTTGCTCGGCGCCGATGAGAATTTGAGGAAGCAGCGCAAGTGCACCGACCACACCAGTGGCAGCGAGAATTCCGATATCCCGGAGGCGCCAACCAATGTGCCCCTTGACGCTGCCCGGCTTGCGTGCCGGAGCCCAAAGCAAGTGCAACAGCCACCACAGCGCCAGTCCCAGCACCACGATCGTTGCGGCTGATGGGTGCAGCTGGACCATGCCGATGAAAGCAAGGGCGCCCACGAAAGAGCGGACGGGCGAGTACGGCAAGGACATAAACAATGCGAGGACGATCCCGCTGAGTGCTACCGCTGCCACGTACGGCCATGCGCCTACGTAGTGGCCGATCCAGTACAGCACGGGCAGCCCGCCGACGATCACTGGTGCTAGGCCTGCCGCCAGCTGTGCGGTTAGTCCGCGTCGACCAATGAAACGCCACGCAAGCAGCCCCACGGAAATCGGGAAACCGACTGCCGGAATGATCAGTCCTGTGAGGTTCGTGGCAGCGATCGGCGAGATGTTCGCTAGGTCTGCCAGCAGCGCTGCCCCTGCGTGCCACGCCGTTGGGTAGTACATCTTCGCCAGCGTCTCGGTGTTTTGTAGCTCACCCATGCGTGTCGAGGACACCACACCGGTTTCCACCGCATAGCGGACCACGCTCGCGTGCCAGTGCACGTCCCAGCCCTGGTAGATGTTGTTCATCCCTTGGGTGGCGCGCCCCAGCAAATCCAGCGACCGACTCAGGATCAACAAGATGCCACCGAGCATGCCCGCACCCGGAATTAGCCACGTCGGGTCAAGGAGGGTTCCAGCACGCTTATCGACGCCCTCAGCCGCGGAATCCTCCAGCTCCTGATTGCGGCGGGTGCGGCGTCGATAAGCAAAAAATGCCCCGTGCCACAGCGCAGCGAGCACCGCGATTCCAGCGGTGAACAAGGCGGCGGAGGTGACGCCAAACTTGATGTCGGTAAGCCCAAACAACCAGCTGGCGAGCCCATAGATTCCAAAAGTGGCAGGCAGTGACGCCGCGACGGCCCACTGACCACGGGCTCCGGAGAGCCACGCAACGATTAGCCCGGGGACGGTAAACACTGCAACTGCTATCGCTGCTGCACTGACCATACCCATGCGTTGACCACCTTAAAATAGAGCCCAATTAACCTCAATTAGCTTAGGCCATAGTGGACATCATTACCTGCAAGGCACGCTTAGCTTTCGGGCGGGAGCGTGCGCATAGCGCGGGTGGCTGCGGCGCGGGCGTGGAGGTGCTCGTCCGCGGGGTAGTCAACCCCCACCAATGACAGACCCTTTGCCGGCGCCACCTGAACCTCGGGACACCGCTCCGACATGCTCAGCAAGGACTCAGCGAACTCCGGCGGTCGACGCCCCTCCCCCACGGCGAGACAAGTACCGACCAGCGAACGAACCATCGACCAACAGAACGCGTCCGCTGTGACATGGGCTTCAAAGAGATTCGGCTCCTCCGGTGTCGAGGCATCCACCCAAGTGAATTTCTCTAGGTCGCGCACTGTGGTGGCATTCGGCTTGTACTTGCACAGCGCGGCGAAGTCATGGAGACCCACCAACATGTCGGCTGCTGCCTGCATCTTGTCAAGATCGACCTGCTTGGGCCAGTGCGCGGTATCCAAGACCCGGGTGGGCAAGACGCCTGCTGGGTCGGCGCTGATGCGATAGATGTAGTGGCGACGCAGCGCGGAAAACCGCGCGTCGAAGTCTGGCGGGGCAAACATACAGGTACTGACCCGAATATCGTCGGGGAGCAGACGAGCGAGTCGGCGAACGAGGCGCATCGGATCCCCATCGATGGTGCGCTGCTCTAACGCCGAATCCTCGACATCAAAATGTGCGACCTGGCCACGCGCATGTACGCCGGCATCGGTACGGCCAGCGACCGTCAGCTGGATCGGTTGGCGAAGCACCATGGACAGCGCGTCCTCAAGTACCTGCTGTACCGTGCGCAGCTCTGGATCACCTTCCTTGGGCCCCTGCCTGGCCCATCCGTGAAAGTCGGTGCCATCATAGGCGACATCGATGCGCAGTCTTTTCATTGACATAGTGGCTTTTAGTGTAGTGAATAGGCGAGGCAGCTCCACTGGTCGGTGGAGCTTTGCGCGACTTATGCACTCGCGAACCCCGCCTCCGGCGCGTCGGCAAGCGCGCTAGCAATGCAAAAAGCCCGCTACCACGATGGGTAGCGGGCCTGCTAAAAAGCGGTGAGATTACTTCTCTTCAGCCTTAGCTTCGGTAGCTTCTTCAGCCTTCTCCTCAGCTTCAGCTTCCTTTGCCTCTGCCTCAGCAGCTGCGTCGGTAGCCTCTTCTGCTTCAACCTCAGGAGCGTCTGCAACTACAGGAGCTTCTTCTTCGGTCTTCTTGGAAGCAGCTGCGCGGGTAGCGCGGGAAGCCTCAGCAGAAACGGTCTCCTCGAGAACGAGGGAGATCTGGGACATTGGAGCGTTGTCGCCGCGACGGTTCTCCAGCTTGATGATGCGGGTGTAGCCACCTTCGCGGTTCTCAAACTTTGGAGCCAGCTCGTTGAACAAGTAAGCAACAACTTCCTTGTTGGTGATGAGCTTGGCAACGTTACGACGATCCGCAACGGTGCCGCCCTTAGCCTTGGTGATGATCTTTTCTACGTATGGACGCAGTACCTTTGCCTTGGCATCGGTGGTCTTGATTGCGCCGTGCTCGATCAGCTGGGAAGCCAGGTTAGAAAGAATCTTCTTCTGGTTAGTAGCCGAACCGCCGAGACGGGCGCCCTTCTTAGGGGTAGGCATTGATGTACTCCTCGTGTACAGGTATGTGAGCGCAGGCTCTTGAAATCAAGAGCCCTAGGGCGTTTTACTCAGAATCTTCCGGGTCAAAGTCAATGAACTCGCCGGTCTCAGCGTCGTAGCCTTCGATCTGGGTTGGATCGAAGTCTTCAGGTGCATCCTTCAGGGTCAAGCCCAGGCCCGCAAGCTTGATCTTGACCTCGTTGATGGACTTCTGACCGAAGTTGCGGATATCCAGCAGATCCGATTCGGTGCACTCTGCGAGCTCACCAACGGTGTGGATTTCCTGGCGCTTCAGGCAGTTGTAGGAGCGAACAGAGAAGTTCAGGTCCTCAATTGCCATGCTGTAAGCAGCGATGTGCTCAGTCTCCTGTGGAGATGGGCCGATTTCGATGCCTTCAGCTGCGGTGTTCAGCTCGCGAGCGAGGCCGAACAGCTCAACCAGAGTCTTGCCTGCAGATGCGAGTGCGTCACGTGCGGAGATGGAGTTCTTAGTCTCAACATCGATGATCAGCTTGTCAAAGTCGGTGCGCTGCTCAACACGAGTAGCTTCGACCTTGTAGCTCACCTTGAGTACTGGGGAGTAGATCTGGTCAACAGGAATGCGACCGATCTCGGCTCCGCCAGCGTTCAGGGTTGCCGGAACGTAGCCACGGCCACGCTCGACAATCAGCTCGATGTCCAGGCGACCCTGCTCATTGAGGGTAGCGATGTGCAGATCCGGGTTGTGGATCTCCACACCAGCTGGAGGCTGAATGTCACCAGCGGTGACCTCGCCTTCGCCAGTCTTGCTCAGGTACATGACCACTGGCTCGTCAGAGTCAGAGGACAGCACAATGCCCTTGATGTTCAGGATGATGTCGGAGACATCTTCCTTCACACCGTTGATGGTGGTGAACTCGTGGAGCACACCATCGATCTTGACGCTGGTCACTGCTGCACCTGGGATAGAGGACAGCAGGGTACGACGCAGCGAGTTACCAAGGGTGTAGCCGAAACCTGGCTCCAGTGGCTCAATGATGAACCGGGAACGAGCTTCGTCGACGAATTCCTCGGTGAGGGTAGGACGCTGTGAAATGAGCATGAACTTCTCCTTGTGTGACGCCCGCTATTTGACGCCAATAGGCAGTATTTGACTTGATTCCCTACCGCACCATTGTAGGTGCGGTTAGGAAGATTACTTCGAGTAGAACTCGACGATCAGCTGTTCGTTGATTGGAACGTCGATCTGAGCGCGCTCTGGCAGCTGGTGCACGAGAATGCGCAGGGTAGATGGAACGACCTGCAACCATGCTGGCACGATTGCGTCGACGAGGTTATCCTGAGCCTCTTCGAACCAGATCATCTTACGAGACTTCTCGCGAACATCGATGATGTCGTACTGAGAAACCTGGAAAGAAGGTACGTTGATCTTCTTGCCGTTCACGGTGAAGTGACCGTGAGAGACGAGCTGACGTGCCTGGCGACGGGTACGCGCAAGACCTGCACGGTAAACCACGTTGTCAAGGCGAGCCTCAAGCATGATGACCAGATTGTCACCGGTCTTGCCTGGGCGACGGTTAGCTTCAGCGTAGTAGCGACGGAACTGCTTCTCCATGACGCCGTAGGTGAAGCGAGCCTTCTGCTTCTCCTGCAGCTGGAGGAGGTACTCAGACTCCTTGATGCGAGCGCGGCCAGCTTGTCCCGGAGGATAAGGGCGACGCTCGAATGCCATATCTCCGCCGACGAGGTCGACACGGAGGCGACGGGACTTACGGGTTACAGGGCCGGTATAACGAGCCATAGTTTGTTACTCTTCCTTTCCCTGATTAAACGCGACGGCGCTTAGGCGGACGGCAGCCATTGTGTGGCTGTGGGGTGACGTCGGTGATGGAACCGACCTCAAGACCCGCGGTGGACAGGGAACGGATTGCGGTCTCGCGACCAGAGCCTGGGCCCTTAACGTAGACGTCAACCTTCTTCATGCCGTGCTCCATTGCCTTACGTGCGGCAGACTCAGCAGCCATCTGTGCAGCGAATGGGGTGGACTTGCGGGAACCCTTGAAGCCGACGTGGCCGGAGGATGCCCAAGAAATAACAGCACCGGATGGGTCCGTGATGGACACGATGGTGTTGTTGAAGGTGGACTTGATGTATGCGGCGCCCTGCGCCACATTCTTCTTTACGACGCGACGGCCAGTGCGGCGCGCGCCAGAGCGTGCTTTAGGAGGCATTTTTACTTCTTCTTTCCGGCGATCGTCTTCTTAGGACCCTTACGCGTGCGAGCGTTGGTCTTGGTGCGCTGACCACGAACTGGGAGGCCACGACGGTGGCGCAGACCCTGGTAGGAGCCGATCTCAATCTTGCGACGGATGTCGGCTGCTACCTGGCGGCGGAGGTCACCCTCGACCTTCCAGGTGGCTTCGATAACGTCACGCAGAGCAGCAATTTGCTCATCGGTGAGGTTGTCGGTGCGCAGATCAGGAGAGATGCCAGTCTCTTCCAGCAGCTTGGCAGCACGGGCTGGGCCGATGCCGTAGATGTAGGTAAGTGCTACCTCCATACGCTTGTTGCGTGGGAGGTCAACACCAGCTAGACGTGCCATATTGGTACGTGCCTTTCCGGTTGTTGCGGTGGTTTTCTCCACATTCATCCCCGTCTCATAGCGCTTCACCCGGACGGATAGGCCGGATAGTGGGCTACGCAAACACAGGGCTCCAGCCACCGTAGCTAGAGGTAGAAGTAGTGCCTGTTAGCGACGCTTTTCGACGCCGCTGCAGTTCAAAGCACCTGGAATGTGAAGGCGAATGATTTATTTACTTGTAGCGGTAGACAATGCGACCGCGGGTCAGGTCGTACGGAGACAGCTCCACGACGACGCGATCCTCAGGAAGAATGCGGATGTAGTGCTGACGCATCTTGCCCGAGATGTGAGCAAGTACTTTGTGTCCGTTATCGAGCTCGACACGGAACATTGCATTCGGCAAAGGCTCGATAATCTTGCCCTCAACCTCAATTGCGCCTTCTTTAGCCATATCCTCCGCTTCCCCGGTATTCACAAGCTAAATACCTGGTAGATGTCACCGTTGTGTGCGATACATCGGTGGGCGCATGCACTAGTACATACACCAACGGATAAGGTTACAGGTAAGGGCTGACAAAAAGCAAGACCGCACCCTAGCACAGGATGCGGTCGCTTGCAGGTATGACGCGTGATGCCTTAGTAGACGTACACCATCTCGCCGACCTGAAGGTCGTTGAAGAATGCTGCGGAGTCTTCGTAGAGCAGGTGGACACAGCCGTGAGACAGCCAATCAATGCGACCTGCATGGAAGGCAATGCCATTGTGGGTGAAATACACCGAGTTTGGCATCGGCGCGTTATTGAACTCGTAGGAAATTTCGTCCTTCACCTTGCGGGTGACGTAGAAAGTGCCACTTGGGGTTTCCCAACCTGCGGCGCCATGCGAAACAGGCACTGGCCCGTAGGAGATTTCGCCACCTCGCTGAAGCCAGGCACGGTTACCGGCCTTGTCCAGGCAGGCACGTGCCTGCGGTGGGCAAGAGCCACGATCGATCTGCGGTGCTGGAGCGGGTGCAGGGGCTGGCTCTTCAACAACTGGCGCTGGAGCAGGGGCCGGAGCGGGCGCAGGGGCTGGTGCCGGCATCTTGGATTCCAGCAGGCCTGGGAAGTGGAAACGAAGATTATCATCGGCAGCCTTGCGAAGTGCGTCGCGCTGCGCTGCTGGCAGGCCGGCGGTGGAGTTGTACACGGCGTTGCGCGCGTTCCAAGCCGCCTCGGCAGCAAAGTCAGACGAGCCTGCCTGGAAGTCGGAGGACCCATTCTGAATGTTTGCAGGAAGGTCAGCAGCCATAGCCGGCTGACTCAAAACCGCGGACGCGGCTACCACAGTGGAGGCCGCGATCGCCGCGCGGCGCTTGAATGCAGAAGGCTTACGGTGCTTACTCATGACTACGGAGTATATGCCATTTTCGGTAGGTTTACTCAAATTGAAATCGTCAATTATGCGCAAAGATCAAAAAATAACTACTTCGTCAGTCACCTTCAGCTGATGAAAATAATGCCTGGCATCATGTTCCGTGAGATGGATGCAACCGTGTGACATCTGTTCAAGATCACCTTGATGGAACGCAATGCCAAGCGGACTGAAGTAGGTCGACCACGGCATGGGTTCGAGATCAAATTCGTAAGACACCTCGTCCTTGACGTGGCGCATTACATGAAACTGTCCGTGCGGTGTTTCCCAGCCTGGACGCCCAGAATTGAGGCTTACGGGACCGTATTCGACGTTGCCACCACGTTGCAACCATGACTTTCGCGCGGTCAGATCTACACAGGCTCGCGCGGTGGGTGGGCATTTTTGGTAGTTGGGTTCGATTGTCGCAACTGGGGTAGGCGTAGGGGTGGATACGATGACATCGGAGATCTCAGCTTCGGCGACGATATTCTCGACAACCACTGGCTCGTCTTGCTGGCCCAATCCAGCCACGCTCGTGCCGAGGACGGCAATAGTGGTGAAGTATCCGGCCACAACAACTGCGGTCGGATTTCCATCCCTCATCTTCGACATTAGCTTCACGACTGTGAATCCTAACCGACAAGCAGCAAGAGCACTATTCCTGGCGAGGAGTCAAAATGCGTGGCCCACCAGCGGTCGCAGCGACCGTGTGTTCCCAGTGGGCAGCGAATGAACCGTCGAGGGTAACGACTGTCCAATCGTCCTCCAATACTGCGGAATCTTCCGTGCCCAAAGTCAGCATCGGTTCAATGGCTAGCACTGATCCTTCCTGGATCATCGGACCGCGCCCTGGCTTGCCCTCATTGGCAAGGTACGGGTCTTCATGCATTGTCCGACCGATTCCATGTCCACCGTAGCCATCGACGATGCCCAGGTGCACGTCGAAAAGCTGCTCGGCCTTACGCGTGGCAACCTCGAGTGCGTGGGAGACGTCCGTGAGGCGGTTGCCCGGGCGCATGGCCTTGAGTCCCTCCATCAGCACCCATTCGGTGGCGCGGTTGAGCTTATCGACGTCCTCGTCAAGCTCACCGATGCCGAACGACCAAGCCGAGTCCCCTACCCACCCGTCAAATGTGGCACCACAATCGATGGAGACGAGGTCACCGCTTTGGAGAACTGTTTCGTTATTTGGGATACCGTGGACGATCACTTCGTTTACGGACGCGCAGATTGAACCTGGGAAACCGTGGTATCCGAGGAACGTCGGGATGGCCCCGGCTGCCCGAATGGTTTCCTCAGCTACCTGGTCGAGCTCCAATGTGCTCACCCCTGGCTTTGCCGCCGCTTTCACGGCTTGCAAAGTGCGGCCGACGATCTCACCGGCGGCTTGCATGGCATCCAACTCGCCCGGAGTTTTTGCTGCGATCGTCTTGTTCTTTTTGCGAAATCCCATAGTTTCCTACTCAATGTGAAAAGCCGACTGCAGTAATGCGCAGTCGGCTTCTAGTGTGGAAGTTTTACTTTCCGAGAGCTTCCATCGTGCGAGCGTTAATGTCCTCAACGCTGCCCTCTGCTGCGATGGCAATGATCTGGTCACCGTAGTGATCAATCAGTGGCGCAGTCTCATCGCGGTAGACGCCAAGACGGGTGCGGATGGTTTCCTCGTTATCATCTGCACGGCCGCGAGCGAGCATGCGCTCTACGACGACGTCTTCGGACACCTGGAAGTTGACGACACCGTCGAGCTTTTCGCCGGCCTTAGCCAGGAGCTCTTCGAGGATGTCAGCCTGCTCGACCGTGCGTGGGAAGCCGTCCAGCAGGAAGCCATCCTTGGCATCATCTTCGGCCAGGCGAGACTCAACCATACGGGCAGTCACATCGGTTGGGACGAGCTTGCCAGCGTCGATGTAAGACTTTGCCTCGACACCGAGTGGGGTGCCTTCGCCGATGTTTGCGCGGAACAGATCGCCAGTGGAGATGTGGGGAATGCCCAGCTTCTCGGAGAGAATTGCGGCCTGGGTGCCCTTGCCTGCGCCCGGAGGGCCAAGGAGTACGAGTCTCATTTAAGGAATCCTTCGTAGTTGCTTTGGAGGAGCTGGCTCTCGATCTGCTTGACTGTGGTCAGTGCGACAGAGACGAGAATCAAGATGGCCGTGCCACCGAAAGGCGTTGAACTTGCCGCGCCCGAGCTCACACCAAGATCCATCATGATGTTTGGAAGAACCGCGATGATGCCCAGGTAAAGGGCACCCACGAACAGCAGTCGGTTCATCACATATCCAAGGTACTCTGCGGTAGGTCGGCCCGGGCGAATACCCGGAATAAAACCACCATATTTCTTCATGTTGTCCGCTTGTTCGTTCGGATCGTACTGAACAGAGACGTAGAAGTAAGAGAAGAAGATGATGAGGGCAAAGTAGCCCAGGATGTACTGCCACGAAGATGGTGTCTGCAGGTACTGGATCACGTTGCGCTGCCACCAGTTATCCGGAACCGTAGTGGAACTGGAGTTGATGATTTGGGTGATGAGGACCGGGACGTACATCAGGGAGGAAGCGAAGATCACTGGGATCACGCCAGCCTGGTTCACCTTCAGTGGCAGGTACGTAGAGGTACCACCGTACTGGCGACGTCCCACCATACGCTTGGCGTACTGAACCGGAATGCGACGCTGACCTTGCTCAATGAAGATAACACCGACAACAAGAATGAACACCGCCACCAGCACGAGGGAGAATGTCATCGTGCCGGAGGAACGGTAAATATTCATGCCATCGGAAGGAAGACGAGTAGCGATACCTGCGAAGATCAGCAGCGACATGCCATTACCGATACCCCGATCGGTCATCAGCTCGCCAATCCACATCACCAAGACCGCGCCCGCAGTCATGGTAACCACCAGGATGATGAGGTCAAAGATGTTTCGGTCCGACTTAAGGACCTCAATTCCTTGCCCCAACAGCTGCTGGCGATCAGCCAGCGCGACAATGCCAGAGGATTGCAAGAGAGCAAGAGCTACCGTGAGATAACGCGTGTACTGCGTCATCTTCGTCTGGCCGGACTGCCCCTCTTTTTTCAGCTCCTCAAAGTGCGGAATAACCACGGTGAGCAGCTGCACAATAATCGACGCCGTAATGTACGGCATGATGCCGATGGCAAAGATCGACAGCTGCAGCAGCGCACCACCGGAGAACAAGTTAATCAGCGAGTAAACGCTGCCTTGGTCTTCTGTGAGTTGGCGCAGACGGCCCGCAATGGAGGCGTAGTCGACACCTGGCGATGGAATCTGTGCACCGACGCGATACAAGATGATCATCGCGATGGTGAACAAAATCTTCTTTCGAAGATCCACATCCTTAAATGCTGAAATAAGGGCGGACACTTATCCTCCTGGCCCTCCTTCTCCACTGTCAGGGAAAGGAGAGGGTGTAATTGAGTTCAGTTACGCCACGCACAAAAGGGCGCGACAGAGATACAACACGGCAACTTTACCAGGATCATCCGATGATAGGAACTCTTGGCGTGCACTTAGGGCCCACTGGGGACACCAAACTGCCGGGCTGCCACAAGTGATTGGCTTCTAAATTAACCAAATACTAGAAAGACGGAGTAGCACCCGCGATATCCACTTCGATTGAAGCCGGATAATCCGTGTGCTACTCCGACGATCGGATGTTACTTATCGAAAGTGGGACACCCTACCGCTAGCTGGAAACCGCTACCCGCGACCGCCACGCCAACCGTTTCCGCCGCCATCGTAATGGCGGCCTTGACGACCTTGCTTACCCTGGCCAGACTTTTGGCCTGCCCCAGCCTCAAAGGCCGCAAGGTGGTTCTTGGATCCGGCAAGCAGTCGGCCGTATACGTCCTTCAACACCTGATCCTCAGTCTCGGCCATTACCTTCTCCAAGTCAGCGATGTCACGGCGCTCCAATTCAGCACCAACCTTGAATGCTGCGTCCTGAGATTCGAGCCCACGTGCGAGCCAGTCATCGTAGAGCTTTTGGATATCAGCGTTCTCGTACTTGCCAGCGACGGAAGCATCCGGGCGCGCTACTCCCAATCGGTCAAGTTGCGCTGCAACCAGTCCATTGTGCTTAGTCTCCGCCTTGGAGATATTGGAGAATTTGCGGCTACCCCACTTCTCGCCCAGCGCGACATACAAATCCTGAGCCATGCGTTCCTCTTCGAACATCATCCTCAAGTTAGCCACATCTTGAGAATCCGCAGGGATGCTCACCACCACATCCGACACCTGCGCTGACGCGGCAGTCGCTCCAGTTACGCTCAGCGTAGCGACGATAACCCCGCCAACGAGCGCTTTTGCTACACCATGAACAGACATTTCTGCCCCTTTCCTTGATGGTTTCCTATTTCTTGATACACCTCCATTATCCCCTCACTTTTACAAATGTAAAAGTGATTCACATCGCTATTTATGCACGTCAGAGCCATATCTGCCATGTTCCTGGGAACGATGTGGGACTTGGAACTTTCTCCAGACTCTCAACATTCGCAAATCCCCAGGACATCCCGTTTCCCCACTGTGTCAACCGTAGAATCACATCAAATCGGAAACAACACTACCCCCAGACAGGTGAGCGCAACTCACAGCAAAAGTGATGATCTAAAAGGGGGCACCGATGGCTCGAGATCCGGAGACTCGCTGCTGACCAATATCTGCCCCATTTCCGGCGCGAAGCCCAGCATCAAAAGCATCCGGTCGAAGTCCTCCCCGGGACCTAATCTCGTGTAGATGCAGGTTGTTCTGCGAAAGGTAAGCGACTTGGGCCAGGTAGGCCAGGTGGGCGTCGTCGATAAGCGCCAGTCCTTGTCCTGGAACAGCACTGACAGCCGTCTCTTCGGCATCGACGAGCCGCTGGCTGATGCGACAGATAAATCCCGACATGAAGGAACGACGTGCTTTCACAGTGCTCCACTCGTCGGTGATGCGACGCGCGCCACTGAGCATCGACAAGCGAAGCATCGAATACAGCATCTCCACGCGGTCGAGGTGCTTTGGCAGCCCAAACAGCGTCACTGAGTAGATCCGTGAGGGGCGGGGCCCAGTATTGAAACCGACACAGTGCAGCACCTCCCCCAGGCTGATGAGCAGCGACGCTTGCATACCGGAATAGCTGCCGTCGATTGCAAAGGTTCGCATCGTGACGCTTTCATCGTCGTGATCTAGCTCGCTCCGGTCGATCCCGTACTGTGCAATGAGCGCAAAGGCCTTGTCGTAGAACACGTCCCCCTCAGGTGTGCCCTGTTGATCTTCCGCCTGTGCCAGCAGTTTGCGAATTCGTTCTTTGATCTTCTCCATTTCTCCCCCTTGTTGTCGGTGCCAGTTAGATGTATCGCACCAACCTGCTGCTTGTCGACGCCCCTGCCGTGCAGCCTGTGGATAACTACCCATCTTCTGGATACTGTGGACAACTTTTATCCAGGCATGCAAAAAGCCCGCCCCAAAAGATGGGACGGGCTGCTTGCAATTCTAGCTCTTAGGCCTCGGTGACGGAGCCGCCAGCGGCTTCGATCTTTTCCTTGGCAGAGCCGGAGAACTTGGTTGCGGTGACGTTGAGCTTAACGCCCAGGTCGCCGTTGCCCAGGATCTTGACTGGCTGGTTCTTGCGAGCCAGGCCAGCTGCGACGATGTCAGCGATGGTGACGTCGCCACCCTGTGGGAAGGACTTCTCCAGATCCGAAACGTTTACCACCTGGAAAACGACGCGGTTAGGGTTCTTGAAGCCCTTCAGCTTTGGCAGACGCATCTGCAGTGGCATCTGGCCACCTTCGAATGCAGCAGAAACCTGCTTGCGAGCCTTGGTACCCTTGGTACCGCGACCTGCAGTCTTACCCTTGGATGCTTCACCGCGACCAACGCGGGTCTTAGCCTTGTTTGAGCCCGGAGCCGGGCGCAAGTCGTGGAGCTTAATTGGTTCGCTCATTGTTTACCTACTCCCCCGCTACTTCTTCAACGACGACCATGTGACGAACCACGTTGATCAGACCGCGTACCTGAGCGTTGTCAGGACGTACGACGGACTGGTGGATCTTACGAAGGCCGAGAGTCTGCAGCGAGTCCTTCTGGTTCTGCTTGGCACCAACGATGCCCTTAACCTGAGTAATCTTGAGGGCCATTGTTTAAGCCTCCTGTGCTGCTGCTGCGCGAGCGCGCAGGATACGTGCTGGGGTGACCTCTTCGACGGTCTTGCCACGGCGGGCTGCGACCTCTTCAGGGCGAACCAGCTGCTTCAGCGCATCAACGGTTGCGTGCACAACGTTGATGGCGTTGTCAGAGCCGAGGGACTTGGACAGAACGTCCTGAACGCCTGCACATTCCAGAACTGGACGTGCTGCGCCACCAGCGATGACACCGGTACCAGGAGCTGCTGGGCGGAGCATAACTACGCCTGCTGCAGCTTCACCCTGTACAGGGTGGGTGATGGTGCCGGCAACCATTGGAACGCGGAAGAAGTTCTTACGAGCCTCTTCTGCACCCTTCTGGATTGCTGCTGGAACTTCCTTGGCCTTGCCGTAGCCAACGCCGACCATGCCCTGGCCGTCGCCAACGATGACGAGAGCGGTGAAGCTGAAGCGACGACCACCCTTAACGACCTTGGACACGCGGTTGATGGTTACAACGCGCTCGATGTACTGGGAACGCTCGTCCTGCTGCTGGTTGCGGCGATCATCACGATCACGGCCGCGACCGCGGCGCTCGTTGCGCTCGTTGCTGTTGTTGTTGCTGTTGTTCTCGTCGGCGGAGCGTCCGCCGTTACGCCGTTCACGTCCCGGCATTACGCGATCCTTCCGTTGATGTTCATGGTTGCAGTGATCATTAGAACTTCAGACCACCTTCACGTGCAGCGTCAGCCAGAGCGGCGACGCGACCGTGGTACTGGTAGCCACCGCGGTCAAAGACCACAGCTTCGATACCAGCAGCCTTGGCGCGCTCAGCGATGAGCTTGCCAACCTCGGCGCCACGAGCCTTCTTGTCACCCTCGAATGCGCGGATTGCGTCTTCCATGGTGGAAGCAGCAGCCAGCGTACGACCAGCGAGGTCGTCGATGATCTGAACGTGCATGTGGCGAGAAGTGCGGTGCACGACGAGACGTGGAGTCTCGGCGGTGCCACGCAGGTTCTTGCGGATGCGGAAGTGACGACGAGCGCGAGCCTGACGACGACGAGTAGAGATGTCCTTGCCAACTGGCAGGCGCTTGTTTGCAGTAGTTTCGTTGCTCATTACTTACCCGTCTTTCCGACCTTGCGGCGGACCTGCTCACCCTCGTAGCGAATGCCCTTACCCTTGTATGGGTCATCCTTACGCAAACGACGGATAATAGCAGCGATCTGTCCAACCTTCTGCTTGTCAATACCCTCGATCGAAAGCTTCGTGTTGCCATCAACAGCGAACTTGATGCCTTCAGGAGCTTCGATCAGAACTGGGTGGGAGTAGCCCAGGGCGAACTCGAGGTTCTTGCCCTTAAGCTGTACACGGTAGCCAACACCGAAGATTTCCATCTTGATGGTGTAGCCCTTGGTCACGCCTTCAACCAGGTTGTTCACCAGGGAGCGGGACAGACCGTGCAGAGCGCGGTTCTTGCGGTTGTCATCAGGACGGGATACGACGATCTGGCCGTCCTCAACTGCAACGGTGATCGGTGCTGGAACATCGAGAGCCAGGGTGCCCTTAGGGCCCTTGACCTCAACGTGCTGACCATCGATCTTGGTCTCAACGCCGGATGGGATGGCGATAGGGTTCTTACCAATACGCGACATGTGTCAATCCTCCCTTACCAGACGTAGGCGAGAACTTCTCCGCCTACACCCTTCTCGGTAGCCTGACGATCGGTCAGGAGGCCCTGGGACGTGGAAATAATAGCCACGCCCAGACCACCCAAAACCTCGGGCAGGTTGTCGGCCTTGGCGTAAACGCGCAGGCCCGGCTTGGACACGCGACGAACGCCAGCGATGGAACGCTCACGGGCAGGACCGTACTTGAGGTCGAGCTTGAGGGTCTTGCCGACCTTCTCATCAGAAACGGCGTAATCGGAGATGTAGCCTTCCTGCTTGAGGATCTCGGCAATGTTTGCCTTCAGCTTGGAAGACGGCATGGACACGGAGTCGTGGTACGCATGGTTAGCGTTGCGCACGCGCGACAGCATGTCCGCAATAGGGTCAGTCATGGTCATAGGTGACCTAGAACCTTTCTCGTTGCGGTTCCCTTACCCACCCGGCGTTATCAACTAACTAGTCGGCCACTGCCGCTCACCTAGCTCAATAGTTAGGGAGCTCGCTGCCTTGAAATTTGTTGGACGCATTGGGCGGGGGGCCTACAACAAAGTAGGGGAAATGTACTTGTGGTACTTGAAGATCGTCTAGTTTTGGCATGCCAAAGAGCAACGATTTAAGTCCAACGCGCAACACTACCGCATAGCACGGACGTTTCCCAAATCCCCTTATCGGGGTGAGACACGCGCTTGTCGACGCCCACAAGCACCGGCTTTACGCTTGCAGTTAGCCCATCGCTGTCACACCGACCAACAGCGCCGTCACCGTGATAATCGGAATCACCACGGTCACCACGGCAACGTCCTTGTAGGACTGCTTGTGGGTCATACCGCAGACGAGAAGCATGGTGAGCACCGCTCCGTTGTGTGGAAGAGAGTCGAAGCTGACCGAAGCCATTGCCATGATGCGGTGCATCGATTCCATCGAGATGCCCTGTTCGGTTGCCATTCGCGCCAAATCCGCACCAAAGGTTTCCAGTGTCATGGACAGGCCGCCAGCTGAAGATCCAGTGATACCAGCGATGACGCCGGTCGAGACAACGCCCACGATGAGGGCGTTGTCCGCTACGGAGAATACGCCGTCGCGAAGCACTGCGAACGCAGCCAGCGAGCCGATCACCGCACCGTAACCCACCTCGCTGGCTGTGGTGAATACTGGCAAGATGGCGGACTTAGCGCCGTCGCCGAGTCCCTCAATGAAGACGCCGAACAGTCCAGGGCGCATGAGGAAGATCACGAGGATCGCAGTGGCCAGCGCGACCGTCACCGACCACGTGCCTAGCACTGAGTCGAGCTTGACCGCACCGAATTTCTTGTCTGCAAGGTAAGAGAAATCGAGTTGCTTGGAGATGAAGTAGATAAAGGCGTAGTTCATAACCACCACCACTGCGATCGGGATGAAGCCCAACAGACCGCGCACCGCCACGTTGCCCGGACCGCGGTGAACTGGCACCTCAGAATGGCCACCTTCGGCGTCTTCCAGCTCCTTCAGTGCAGCAGCGGCATCAACCGAACCACCGGACGGATCATAGAATTCCCCGGCGCGATGCAGCGACTTCACTCGGTACTCCAGCCACAGCATTCCCAAGACGAGCATGATGGCGGCTCCGGTCAAGCCCAGCACCGGCGCAGCATAAGAAGTAGTGCCGAAGTACTTGGTCGGAATCACATTGTGCACCTGCGGGCTACCGGGCAGCGCTGCGATGGCGAAGGTAATGGTGCCGAAGGCGATGGCCGCAGGCATGAGACGCTTGGGAATGCCTGCTTCCTGGAACAGCGCCGTCGCAATAGGAACGATGGTGAACGCCACTACCCACGCACTCACACCACCATAAGTAAGGAGAGCGGTGGCCAGCACAGTGGAGGCCATCGCGCGCTTGGGCCCAA
This sequence comes from Corynebacterium kalinowskii, assembly GCF_009734385.1. NCBI lineage: Bacteria > Bacillati > Actinomycetota > Actinomycetes > Mycobacteriales > Corynebacteriaceae > Corynebacterium > Corynebacterium kalinowskii. The sequence continues at coordinate 2,087,190 of NZ_CP046452.1, forward strand.
ATGCCTTAGAGATTCCCTGCGCGAGGTCATGGGCCAAGCCGGAAACCGTCATGAGTCGGCCAAAGATCGCGCCGGTCAAGAACAGCGGGAAGTAATTAGTTATGAATTTGCCCAACGCAGGCATAAAGATCTGCGTGTACGTAGCTAACAGTGGCGCACCGGACATAGCGGTAGCCAACAACGCCGCGATGGGTGCAGCGATCACCACAGAATGGCCCCGATATGCCAAGACAATGAGTACGATGAGCGACAAGAAGATGCCAATCATAGGGATAACCATGAAAAGCTCCGATTCCACGAATGAGGGGTGGTTATGAACGAACAGCGAAATGTGACTTCGAATGAGCGTCGACAGGCAGCGAACCCGCCGTCGGAGACAAAGACACGAATTTTGGAGTGCTCGCGCAAGCTATTCAGCGAGCGCACTTTTGCCCAGGTGTCCTTGAAAGAGATCGCGGAAGCGGCTGGCGTGAGCGCGCCGCTGATCATCAAGCACTTCCAAAGCAAAGAGAATTTGTTTAAGCAGACCGTGGATTTCTCCACCAGCGCTGCTGCCCTTTTCAAAGGGCCATTTGAGGAGCTGGGGCGCACATCGATTACTGAAACCCTGTCCGCCCCGACCACCGCGCACTACTCGATCATCCGAACGATGACGGTGACCGACGGGTCAGATACGTCCCTGAGCGCGATCGGAGAGGCCGTCAAGCGCGACATTTTGTCGGTGCTTGAGCAGCGCATCCAGGAGGAAGCTCCGTTTCCAGATCCCGAACCACAGCTGCGAGCACAAGCTGCGATGGCTTTGCTCACTGGACTATCGCTCATGCGCCGGGTGGGAGACACCGATTTTCAGGAGTTCCCACCCGACGCACTCGCGGACTACTACGCCGAGCTAGTCCAGCAGATTCTTAACGGTCACGCACCTGCTCAATAACATAGGAGCAGTCTTTGTCCCCGAAGCCGGCATCCACCGTCTCCTGGTAGAACGCGCAGGCTGCCTGGCCGAGCACCGCGGAGGTGCCGGTTTCTTCCAGAGCTGCCTTGGCCAGATTCAGGTCTTTGTTCATGAGTGCTGAGGCAAAGCCTGGCTTGAAATCGTTGTTTGCAGGCGAGGTCGGAACCGGCCCCGGAACTGGGCAGTTCGTGGTGAGTGCCCAGCTCGCGCCGGTGGAGTTGGACACTACGTCGAAGAATGCCTGTGGATCGAGGCCGAGACGCTCGCCGAGCACCATGGCCTCTGCAATCGCGATCTGGTGCACACCCAGGATCATGTTGTTACAGATCTTTACCGCCTGACCTGCACCGACATCGCCACAGCGGGTAGCTACGCGGCCCATGACGTCGAAAAGCGGGCGAGCCTCGCCGAAAACTTCTTCGTCGCCGCCGACCATGAAGGCCAGAGTGCCGGCATCGGCACCGGTGATACCACCAGAGACCGGCGCGTCGAGGAAGCGGTGCCCCTCAGCCTGTACTTTCTCGGCGGCAGCGCGGGCGTCGGCGACTGCGATGGTGGAGCTGTCAATGAAGAGCGTGCCCTTGCTTGCCGACGGCAGGACCTCGGTCAACACGGCGTCGACGAGCTTGCCGTTCGGGAGCATCGTGATGACAACTTGTGCGCCTGCTACGGCTTGAGCTGCGGATTCGAGAACCTCAATGCCGTTCGCTCGCGCCTTTTCCTGCGCCTGCGGGACAACGTCAAAGCCACGGACGGTGTGGCCAGCCTTGACGAGGTTGGCGGCCATTGGGCCACCCATATTGCCGAGGCCGATAAATGCGATGGTGGTCATGTTGAATCCTTCCTAGTCCATCTGTGGCATGGAGAAGTCAGCGCCGGTGGCAGCGCCGGACGGCCAGCGGGAGGTTACGGTCTTGGTCTTGGTGTAGAAGCGGAAGGAATCTGGTCCGTGCTGGTTCAGGTCACCGAAGCCAGAGGCCTTCCAGCCACCAAAGGTGTGGTACGCGATTGGCACTGGGATCGGGACGTTGATGCCGACCATGCCGACCTGAACGCGCTCAGCGAACTCGCGGGCTGCGGCGCCGTTGCGGGTGAAGATCGCGACACCATTGCCGTAGACGTGCTCATTAGGCAGCTTGATGGCGTCTTCGAAGGTTTCGGCGCGGACGATGGTGAGCACTGGGCCGAAGATTTCCTCGGTGTAGATGGACATCTCCGGGGTGACGTGGTCGAACAGGGTTGGCTGGATGAAGTAGCCACCCTCAAGGGACTCGCCGTCGAATTCAGCGTCGGTAGCGCCCTTGCCGCGACCGTCGATGACCAGTTCAGCGCCGGATTCTGCGCCCTCGCCGATGAGCGTGTTGATGCGGTCCAGAGCGGACTGGGCTACCACTGGGCCATAGGAGGCCTTCGGGTCAAGTGAGTGTCCGACCTTGAGCTCTGGGATGCGCTCTTCGAGCTTCTTGCGCAGCTCGTTGGCGGTCTCCTCGCCCACTGGAACAGCAACGGAGATGGCCATGCAACGCTCGCCAGCAGAGCCATAAGCGGCACCGATGAGGGCGTCCACGACTTGGTCCATGTCTGCATCTGGGAGAATCAGTGCGTGGTTCTTAGCGCCACCGAAGCACTGCGCACGCTTGCCGGTTGCGGCGCAGCGCTCGTAGATGTACTTCGCGATCGGGGTGGATCCCACGAAGCCGACTGCGCGGATCACGTCGGAGTCCAGGATGGCGTCCACGGCAGTCTTGTCGCCGTGAACCACGTTGAAGACGCCAGCTGGACCGCCGGCCTCGATGAACAGTTCTGCGAGGCGAACTGGAACAGATGGGTCACGCTCGGATGGCTTGAGCACGAAGGCGTTGCCACAAGCCAGGGCTGGGCCAGCCTTCCACAGTGGGATCATCGCTGGGAAGTTGAATGGGGTGATGCCAGCGACCACACCGAGTGGCTGGCGCATGGAGTAAACATCGATGCCGGTACCGGCAGCGGTGGTGTACTCACCCTTAAGCAGGTGCGGCGCCCCCAGGGAGAACTCGAGCACGTCGGTGCCACGCATGATGTCACCCTTGGCATCCTCGTGAGTCTTGCCGTGTTCGAGGGAAAGGGTGCGAGCGATCTCGTCGATGTTCTCGTTAATCAGCGCGATCCACTTCATGATGATGCGAATGCGCTTCTGCGGGTTGGTCTTCGCCCAACCCTTCTGAGCCTCCGCCGCATTGGCGATAACATCATTGACTTCTTCAGTGGTGGCCAGTGGCACGGAGCCCTGGACCTGGCCGGTGGATGGGTTCATTACGTCTGCGGTGCGCTCTGAGGAGCCTTCGACCTTCTTGCCGCCGATGAAGTGCGGAATGGTGTACGTCATGGTGTTCTCCTAACCTGGGAATGTGTCTTGCAACACACTATATGGAGATGCAAGTCACAAGGGAAGCGAAACTGTGATGGGGAACATCGTTTACCCCTAAGGGGCGGTTAATGAGGTTTTCCCAAACTGAGCCATAAAAAAGGACCACCGCCCCCATAAAGGAGAGGTGGTCGATGAGCGTCGAGAAGCTTTAGGCGTTCTTTGCCTTGAACTGACGGCGACGCAGGTGCAGGATCGGCTCGGTGTAGCCGGATGGGCTCTTCGCACCCAACAGGATCAGATCCTTAGCTGCCTGGAACGCGATGGACGCGTCATAGTCGGCAGCCATCGGCAGGTAGGTGACATCGCCAGCATTTTGCTTATCGACGACCACTGCCATGCGTTGCAAGGAATCAACGATCTGATCCTCAGTCACGATTCCGTGAACGAGCCAGTTGCAGAGCAGCTGGGAGGAAATACGCAGGGTAGCGCGGTCCTCCATGAGGTCGATGTCGTGGATATCTGGCACCTTGGAGCAACCAACACCCTGCTCAACCCAGCGAACTACGTAGCCGAGGATGGACTGGCAGTTGTTATCCAGTTCTTCCTTCTTTTCCGCGTCACTCCAATTGGTGTCTGGGGCGACTGGGACAGTCAGCAGCTCGGAGAAGTTCTCGCGACGTCCGCCGCGACCCAGCTGCTCCTGAACGTCAGTGACGAAAACCTCGTGGTAGTGGGTGGCGTGGAGGGTGGCGCCGGTTGGGGATGGGACCCATGCGGTGTTGGCACCCTCGCGTGGCTGACCACCCTTGGTCGCCAGCATCTCGGCCATGAGCTCGGTCATTGCCCACATACCCTTGCCGATCTGGGCCTTACCCGGCAGAGAGTTGGCGATACCGGCATCGACATTGTTGTCTTCGTAGGCCATCTTCCAAGCAGCCTTTTGCAGGTCAGCCTTGCGAACCATGGCTCCGGCCTGCATGGAGGTGTGAATCTCGTCGCCGGTGCGGTCCAGGAAGCCAGTGTTGATGAACACGAGGCGGTCCGCAACTTCCTGAATACAGGCGTCGAGGTTGACGGAGGTGCGACGCTCTTCGTCCATAACGCCAACCTTCAGCGTGAACTCTGGCAGGTCAAGCAGGCGCTCAACAGCACCGAAGAGCTCATTGGTGAAGGCAACTTCGTCTGGACCGTGCTGCTTTGGCTTCACGATGTAGATGGAACCAGTACGGGAATTACGGAACTGATTGCGCTTTTCCATGCCAGGGATCGCAGCGGCGGAGGTGATGATGGCATCCATGATGCCTTCGAAGATCTCTTCCCCATCGATGAGGATCGCTGGATTGGTCATCAGGTGGCCGACGTTGCGCACCAGATTCAGGGAACGACCGTGCAGGCGGATCTCCACCCCATTGCGACCAGTGAAGATGCGGTCTTTGTGCATCGTGCGCAGGAAGGTCTCAGAACCCTTGGTGACCTCTTCAGAAAGCTCACCAGTGTTTAGACCGAGCCAGTTGCGGTAGCCCTGAACCTTATCTTCTGCATCAACGGCAGCAACGGAGTCTTCGAAGTCCATGATGGTGGTGACAGCAGACTCGAGGATGATATCCTTCAGTCCCACCTTGTCAGTGGAACCAATCGGAGACATTGGATCCAGCGCCAAGATGATGTGCAGGCCGTTATTGCGCAGCAGGATCTCTTCCGGGTGATCGAGTGTGCCACGGAAGCCGCGGTAAGCCTTCGGATCCTGCAAGCGGTATTCGTCGCCGTTAGCCTTTGCGACGAACTCGCCGCTCATGATCTTGTACTTCTCAACATCCTTGTGGGAAATGCCCTCAAGCGGAATCGCGCGGTCCAGGAAATCACGGCCCCAAGCGATTACCTTGTCGCCACGAACCTTGTTGTAGCCGGCAGTCTTCTCTGCGCCCCCTTCGTCAGAGATGGCGTTGGTGCCGTAAAGAGCGTCGTAAAGCGAGCCCCAGCGCGCGTTAGCAGCGTTAATAGCAAAGCGAGCATTGAGGACTGGAACCACGAGCTGCGGGCCTGCAATGGAAGCGATTTCTTCGTCGACATTCGCGGTGCGGATAGGCATTGGCGCTGGACGATCGACCAAGTAACCGATTTCGCGGAGGAACTGCTCGTGTGCCTTCGGATCAGGCTGGCCTGGGTTCTCGCGGTAGAACTGGTCCATCTTGGACTGCAGCTCGTCGCGACGGGCAAGCAGTTCCTTATTCCGTGGAGTGAAATCGCGCACGATGCGGCCGAAGCCGCTCCAGAAGTGGTCGGCATCCTTGCCAACGAAAGGCAGGATTTCAGCATTGACAAAGTCGTAGAGCACGCGGGCGACATTCATGCCACCGACTTCGACGCGCTCGGTGTGTGGTTCTTGGAACTGGATGTTCAGTGGTGCGCTCATGGCTCTCCTCCGGGTCGGTTTGGCTCATCACAAACTTTGCGAACCGCTTCACAGGGCGTTGCAGAGTGTCTCAGTGAGGTAGTGCCCAATCTAGGTGACGGCGATCACAAAGTTAAGGCCTTGAGGAAAAATACCCCCGCCTACATTCTCTCAAAAGCTGCAAATGTGTCCCAGTTCACCAGTTTTCCCCTTCCGCCCGTTTGTTCAACAGTGTTCAATCCATCCAGGTAGCGGAACTTCTGAGACATGGATCACATCAACTTTGTCAATACAGAGATTTGCAAAATTAACAAAAGGGGCCATCACCCCCAAGCAAAGGTTAACCCCTCAAACTCGTTGACGGCGAGAGCTAAATCACACATGCTGTGAGTCATGTCGCAGAACACAGCTACTCCAAGCGACAAACGTTCACCGCCATTATTCGCACTCTAAGGAGCACCACAATGAGCAACGTTGGCAAGCCACGTACCGCCGCCGAGATCCAGCAGGATTGGGACACCAACCCACGCTGGGAAGGCATCACCCGCGACTACACCGCCGAGCAGGTCGCTGAACTCCAGGGCAACGTCGTCGAAGAGCACACCCTCGCACGCCGCGGCGCAGAGATCCTGTGGGAAAAGGTTAGCCGCAAGGATGACTCCTACATCAACGCACTCGGCGCACTGACCGGTAACCAGGCTGTCCAGCAGGTTCGCGCTGGTCTGCAGGCTGTGTACCTCTCCGGTTGGCAGGTTGCAGGTGACGCCAACCTCTCCGGTCACACCTACCCGGACCAGTCCCTGTACCCAGCCAACTCCGTCCCTAACGTTGTTCGCCGCATCAACAATGCACTGCTGCGTGCCGACGAGATCGCCCGCGCTGAGGGCGACACCACCGTTGAAGACTGGCTCGTTCCAATCGTTGCAGACGGCGAGGCCGGCTTCGGCGGCGCGCTGAACGTCTACGAACTTCAGAAGGCAATGATCGCTGCTGGCGCCGCCGGCACCCACTGGGAAGACCAGCTCGCTTCCGAAAAGAAGTGTGGCCACCTCGGCGGCAAGGTTCTGATCCCGACCCAGCAGCACATCCGTACCCTGAACGCTGCGCGCCTGGCAGCTGACGTCGCTAACACCCCTACCGTCGTCATCGCCCGCACCGACGCTGAGGCGGCTACCCTCATCACCTCTGACGTCGACGAGCGCGACCGCCCATTCATCACCGGCGAGCGCACCGCAGAAGGCTTCTACAAGATTCAGAACGGCATCGAGCCATGTATCGCACGTGCGAAGTCGTACGCACCATACGCAGACATGATCTGGATGGAAACCGGTACCCCAGACCTCGAGCTAGCTAAGAAGTTCGCTGAGGCCGTCAAGTCCGAGTACCCAGACCAGCTCCTGTCTTACAACTGCTCCCCATCCTTCAACTGGTCCAAGCACCTCGACGATGCCACCATCGCTAAGTTCCAGCGCGAACTCGGCGCCATGGGCTTCAAGTTCCAGTTCATCACCCTGGCCGGCTTCCACGCCCTCAACTACGGCATGTTCGACCTGGCTCACGGCTACGCACGCAACGGCATGACTTCCTTCGTTGACCTGCAGAACCGCGAGTTCAAGGCTGCCGAAGAGCGCGGCTTCACCGCCGTCAAGCACCAGCGTGAAGTTGGCGCAGGCTACTTCGACCAGATCGCAACCACCGTGGACCCTAACACCTCCACCGCAGCCCTGAAGGGCTCCACCGAGGAAGAGCAGTTCCACTAATTCTTCACAATGCCAGTGCGGGGAGTTTCCATTTTGGAAACTCCCCGCACTGCTTCTATGAGCCCGCTAGTTCCCGAGCACCTTCCGGAGTAATTGCGGCAATCTTCGACGCGGTCGCAATACCGTCAGTGCGTTCCGGTTTCCAATCTGGTTCGATTCTTGCTGCAACAGCTGCTGCAGCAAGACCACTCACTCGCCCACCCGACGTTGGGGCTTTAGACTTGCCCCCACCTCGAGATGTTGCGGCTTGAATCAACCGGCCAGTGAGAACTGGGCTCGCTACCTGCAACTTTGCGACAGCCCGATTAACTACACTTCGAAAAATCATCAGCGCTTCCTATCCCAGATTGTGTAACTGCAGAACTTCACGGGCCACAGGAGCCGCGGCCACACGGTCTTTCTCTACCAACCCAACGCGGGTACGTCGGTCTAGGATATCGCCTTCGGTCAGTGCCCCCTCATGAGTTACTGCATACTCGAACTCTGCGCGCGTAATGTCCAAACCCGCAACCTTTGCCAACGGCTGCGAAAGTGTTGCCGCTTCAACCACGGTCGGAGCTTCATAGCCATAACGTTCAACCAGGGACTGTGGCAACCCATGCAGCTGTTCTGGCCGCACGTCCCGGAATTCACGGTGCGCACGAGCTCCTACATAAGGGAAGTTTCTAGTGACACATCCTGATGCCGGCAGATTTCGGCGAGAAAGCACCTCATCCACAATCTCTTCCGCCATCAATCGGAACTCTGTGTATTTACCGCCGACGATGGAGATCAGGCCGTTGTCTGCTTCAATAGTCGAGTGTCGGCGAGACACATCTGCGGTCCCAGCATTCCCGCCTTGGTCGATGAGTGGACGCAGACCAGTGAATGCACCAATGACATCCTTACGGCTGATCTTCTTATCCAAGGCACGATTAATATTCTCAATGATGAACTGAATGTCCTCTTCAGGCGTCGGTGGAACATCCGGGATCTCACCGGGGGTTTCCTCATCAGTCAAACCGATAAACACACGGCCCAATTGCTCTGGCAAAATGAACAGGTACCGCGAGAAAGAGCCAGGTAGTGGTACGGTCAGCGCGCCAGTGGGGTTACCGAACAGCTCGGAATCAAGAATAATATGCGTGCCTCTCGACGGCCGGATCTTAATATCCTTATCCAAACCGCCCGCCCACACACCGGTTGCGTTCACCACGCACTTTGCCTTGACCGTCATGCTCTTACCACTGAGAGTGTCGGTCAAGGTGACAACCTCGCCAGTGGCGGAGTCCACTGCCGTGTAGGTCAGTATTCGAGCGCCCTCACCAGCGGCAGTACGCGCGACTGCCGTGACAATTCGAGCATCGTCCACCATTTGCCCATCGAAGTTGACCCAAGATCCGACCAGCTTCTCACGAGATGCCGTGGGGACCAGCTCGAGAGTGCGTTGTTTATTGGCGAAACGAGAGCGCGGCAGTGTTTTACTCGAAGTCCTCGCAGCAATTCGCAGCATGTCGCCCGCTAGGTACCCCATGCGAATGAGTGCCTTTTGCACGATGTTCGTGTCTGCTCCGAGGATGGTTACCTGTGGCAGTTTGTGGATTAGATGGGGCGCATTGACTTCCATCAAGATGCCTCGCTCACAGGCGGAGTGGTAGGCAATCCCTACCTCCAATTTCGCAAGGTACCTCAAACCGCCGTGCGCCAGCTTGGAGGAAAAGCGTGAGGTACCAAAACCGAGATCGTGCTTTTCTAGCAGCACCACATTCAAACCTCGAGTTACAGCATCCAACGCAACTCCTACGCCGGTGATGCCACCGCCAATGACAATCATGTCGATGTCTTCAGGATCGGACTGTAGGTATTCGATGTCCTGTGCTCGTCGCCTAGCGTTGAGTGCAGTACCGAATTCGGATCGTTGGGTAGTCATGAGAGCAAATAACCTTTCAGTAGTGCGGAAAGCTCAGCTTCCCATGGGTGAGCTTCTCCGTAGATGGGTTGCACTATGTGAGATGCCAGTGCAAATTGCTGAGCTGTGAGCAAAACTGTGACCGCCAGCTCGCGGGGACCGCGTTTTGTCATAGTGGGATCAATGCTTTGGATGTATTCGATCGATCTCTCAACGATCCCGATGATTCGGATCTGAGATTCGCCAAAGCGCTGAAAAAGATACGTGTGAATCAGTCCGGGATCATGCTCGATGAAGATCTTCAGCAGCTGATTTTCACTGGCTGCCTTCGTACAGTCGACAATGAACGTCACCAGATCTAGGCCTGTCGTTGGGATCGCTCGTGGTTGCCTCAAGAGTTGCAACAGTTCTCGAGTTACTACCTTGGTGATGATTCCGTCGACATTGCGATACCTGGCATAAAGTGAGGGGCGAGAAATTCCTGCTAAACGGGCAATCCCGGACATCGTGGTTTTGGAAATCCCGTGTGTAAGCACACTTTCCTTAGCCGCCGCCAAAATGGCAGCATCAATGTCCGTCTTTGAACGTACCCGCGTTGCACTCACGTCCCTATTATCAAACCGTTCTTTACAGATGCGCAATGGGTGTCAAGTTACACTTCGCTCGTCACTACAGAAAACAATCGACATCCCAGCAGGTCAAGAAGGTGTTCCGGCGCTTTACACCCAGAACCCCACCAGTTCCCTCAATTACACTTGCCAACAAACTGTAAACACCGTTGGTGCAGGAAGATCGCCGTTAGTTGGACAGATTCTCCAAATCTGTAAAGCGGAACCTATAGGAACGTCGATAAGCCAGCGGTAGTGTCAGGATCATGAACACACCATCTATGTCGATGCCTACCCCGCCCATGGCTTTTGGCCTGTGGGGAACGATGGAAGAGCGCAAACCTCTCTCGGACAGCATCAAGAATATGTTGAATTCAATCCTCGGTAGTGCGCAGCCGCGCCCAATTCCTGCGCTTGAAGATCTTAAGCTCAGCGAAGTCCGCCTAAGCGACACCGACCTCGACGCCCTCAAGAAGCTTGTCGGTTCCCAACATGTGTCCACAGACCGAGAGCAGCGCGTCCCACGTGCGCTCGGCAAATCCTACTTTGACCTTTTGGACACTCGTCTCGCTGATGTCATTTCCTGCCCCGACGCCGTGGTTACTCCAGCCACCGAGGACGAAGTGCTCAAGGTCCTACAATGGTGCACTGCGGAAAAGGTTGCCGTGGTGCCATTCGGTGGCGGAACTAGTGTGGTCGGTGGCGTCACGCCACTTGACGGTGGCTTGAGAGCGGTCATCAGCCTGGATCTTGCCCGGTTTGATGCTGTAGAGGATGTTGATCCGATCTCAGGTGAGGCCACTCTGGGCGCTGGAATGTCCGGCCCGCATGCAGAAATTGAACTGGCCAAGCACGGCCTGCAGCTCGGGCATTTTCCGCAATCTTTCCCATACGCCACCATTGGCGGGTTTGCGGCCACCCGTTCTTCCGGTCAAAACTCCGCAGGATACGGTCGCTTTGATGAGATGGTTCGCAGCATGACCGTGGTGACCCCACAAGGAATCATCGAGCCAGGTCACGCCGCTCCTTCCTCCGCCGCTGGACCTGACATGCGCGAGATTTTCCTAGGATCCGAAGGCACCTTCGGCATCATCACTCGAGTTCGTTGCAACGTTCACCCAATCCCGGAGACTAAAGCTTACGAAGCCTTCGTCTTCCCGAATTTCGACGCCGGTGTCAACGCCGTACGCATGGTCGAACAGACCGGCACTGGCCCTACTGTAATTCGGCTTTCCGACGAAGTTGAGTCCGCCACCAATTTGACGTCCACGGACTCCATCGGCACCAAAGAGGGCGCGGCTCCCAAGGGTTGCCTCTGCCTGACTATGTACGAAGGCTCACCGGATCACGTTGAGTCGCGCCATAAGGAGACTCGTGAATTGCTGCTCTCTCTTGGTGGCCAATCAATCGGCGAAGCCCCCGTACGCAAATGGGAAAAGGGCCGTTTTGGCTCCCCAGTCCTGCGCGACTCGCTCTTGGACGTTGGCGCACTGTGCGAGACCTTTGAGACGGCTACTGACTGGTCTAACGTTGCTCGGCTAAAGAAGCAGGTCACTGCTGCGCTGACTGATGAGCTGACGAAGTCGGGCACGATGTGCCTGGTTTTGTGTCATGTTTCCCATGTTTATGCCAACGGTTGCTCACTGTACTTCACAGTCGTTGCCACCCAAAACGATCAACCTCGTAAGCAGTGGGAAATTGCCAAGGTCCGCGTAATGAAGGCAATCGTGGACAATGGCGGCACGATCACGCACCACCATGCCATCGGAACAGATCATGTGTCCGCCATGCCACATGAGATTGGTGCGGTCGGTATTCAGCTCATGCAGGCGATAAAGAGCACTCTCGATCCTGCAGGCATTTTGAACCCTGGCAAGCTTGTGAGTTCGCAGGCCTAACGCCCATGCATATTGAACCGAAAGTTGAGTCGCGGGATATCTCCTATGTAGCCGTGCTCACCAATCCGAAAGCAGGAAAAGGGCGCGCCGCAGAAGCAAGCATCGCCGCCCGCAAACGATTCATCGATCTTGGCATTAATGTTGTCAGCCTCGAAGGCAGCTCACCCGAGGCATCTGCAGCGTTAGCTCGGGAGGCTTTGAAGAATCCAGGCGTCGATGCCTTGGTCGTGTGCGGTGGGGATGGACTGATCAATCTGGCGCTCCAGGCCCAAGCCAATTCCCGCACGCCATTGGGTATCATCCCGGCGGGCACCGGAAACGACCACGCCCGGGAGTATCACATCCCACTCGACCCAGAGCGTGCGGCAGATGTTATTGCTGAAGGCTTCTGCACCACCACTGACCTGATAAAAATGACAACTGACGATGGCTACGAAAGGTACTTTGGAACAATTGCCACACAAGGTTTTGATTCCCTAGTAACTAGACGCACCAATACCATCCGATGGCCTAAAGGTCCGGCTCGATACCTACTTAGCATTGGAATCGAACTGCTGAATCTTCGGCCAATCCCCTGCACAATCACACTGGATGACAGCAAAACCCTCACTGATCCAGTCGTGCTGTGCGCGGTGGGAAACACCAAATCCTACGGTGGCGGCATGAAGATCTGCCCACGGGCGCAGCATAACGACGGTGTCATCGACCTCACGGTTGTGCCATACATGCCCCGTCGGTCGTTGCTTACCAAAATGAAGATGCTGTATTCAGGGAGCCTGACCGAGAAGTCGGGAATCGCGCAATACCGAGCCAAGAAGATTCGAATCGATATCAAGCATATGCCGGTGTATGCGGATGGCGACTTGTTCCGCCATCTTCCGATCACATATGAGATTGCGCCTGATCAGGGTTTGTATCTAGTCCCTCATCCTTAGCAAGTTGCGCAACAAAAATAGCCCCTACCAGGGACGATTCTCAAATGAAACGTCCTAAGTAGGGGCTAAATTTTACCAGTAAAAACTAGTGCTCAGACTGGCCAGGCTTCTTGAATGGGAAGCCGAGCTCGCGGAGGAGCGCACGGCCTTCGTCATTGTTGGTAGCCGTGGTAACGACGGTGATGTCCATACCGCGTGGGCGGTCGACCTTGTCAACGTCGATTTCGTAGAACATGGTCTGCTCGTTCAGACCGAAGGTGTAGTTGCCGTGGCCGTCGAACTGCTGGTCGGACAAGCCGCGGAAGTCACGAATACGTGGGAGAGCGACAGTCAGGAGACGGTCAAGGAATTCCCACATACGGTCGCCACGCAGGGTAACGCGGGCACCGATTGGCATGCCTTCACGGAGCTTGAAGTTTGCGATGGACTTCTTCGCACGGCGAAGCTCTGGCTTCTGACCGGTGATTGCGGTGAGGTCCTCGAGTGCGCCGTTGATCAGCTTGGAGTCACGAGCAGCGTCGCCGACGCCCATGTTGACAACAACCTTGACGACGCCAGGGATCTGCATGACGTTGTCGAAAGAGAACTCTTCGTTCAGCTTCGTGCGGATCTCTTCGCGGTAACGGGTCTTGAGGCGAGGGGTGTAGTTTTCGCTCATTTTAGATGTCCTTCCCGTTCTTACGAGAAATACGGACGCGCTTGCCGTTCTCGTCTACACGGTAACCAACGCGAGTTGGGTTGCCCTCGGAGTCCAGAACCATCACGTTAGAAACGTTGATTGGAGCTTCCTGGGTTACGATGCCGCCGGACTCAGCGCCACGCTCAGGTGCGGAGTTGGCAACGTGCTTCTTGATGCGATTAACGCCCTCGACAATGACCTTGTTGGTCTTAGGGAAAGCCTCAATGACCTTGCCCTTAGCGCCCTTGTCTGGGCCGGAGATGACGAGTACGTTGTCGCCCTTATGGATCTTCATAAGTTAGATCACCTCCGGTGCGAGAGAAACGATCTTCATGAACTTCTTGTCACGAAGCTCACGAGCAACTGGGCCGAAAATACGGGTACCACGCGGCTCGTTGTCGTTCTTGATGATGACGGCGGCGTTTTCGTCGAAACGGATGTAGGAGCCGTCTGCACGACGGGTTTCCTTCTTCGCACGAACGATTACGGCCTTGACGATTTCGCCAGACTTGACGTTGCCGCCTGGGGTGGCTTCCTTGACAGTAGCGACGATGACGTCGCCAATGCCAGCAAAGCGTCGAGTAGAGCCACCGAGAACGCGGATGCACAGGATTTCACGTGCACCAGTGTTGTCGGCAACCTTCAGACGCGATTCTTGCTGAATCACTAGGGTCTCCTGACCTGGTTGAATCTTGATGTGCGCCGGATTTCCGTCCCGAACGCACGCGGTCGGTGTTGCAAAGGTAAAAGCATGAAAAAGAACCGGGCACATTCCTCAGCAATGAGCTGGGGTTATGTAACTCACGGGTTTTGCAACTGCAACAGCCTAACACGCAGGCTGAAGGCAACAAAATTCCATCTCTTTTGCACTCAAGCTTCTCTTTTTCATAGAAGTCAATAGACTAGGGGCCATGACTTCCTCCTTCGTCCAAGTTTCCTCCGTCAATGAGAAAGCCAATCGCTTTGACCACCCAAAGGTGGGTAAGCGTGAGACTTCCGCTGTAGGTCTACCCGGCGCCCTGTGGGGCCTTTCCTATGGTGTACAAGAACATGGTCTTGCTCCCCTATTGAAGATGAACCGTCCTGGTGGCGTTGACTGCCCGGGTTGTGCTTGGCCTGACCCTGCACAGCAAGATCACGGCGTGGTCGAGTTTTGCGAAAACGGCGCCAAGGCAATTGCCGAAGAAACCACCGGCCGTCGCGTTACTCCGGAGTTTTTCGCAGAGCACTCCATCATGGAACTGCGCGATAAGACCGACTACTGGCTGGGTCGCCAGGGTCGCCTTACTACCCCAATGTATTGCGAACAGGGCGATACTCATTACCGCCCGATCTCCTGGGATGAGGCTCTCGATCTCATCGCCGAAGAGCTGAAGACGCTGGAGAATCCGGACGACGCCATCTTCTACACCTCCGGACGCACCTCCAACGAGTCTGCCTACGTTTACCAGCTCCTCGCCCGCCGCCTGGGCACCAACAACCTGCCGGACTGCGCAAATATGTGCCACGACTCCACCGGTAAGGCCCTGGGCACCACGCTCGGCCTGGGCAAGGGTTCGGTTGTTATTGAAGACTTCTACAACACTGACCTCATCATCTCGATGGGTTCTAACCCGGGCACCAACCACCCTCGCATGTTGAAGGCGCTGGAGAACTGCAAGAAGAACGGCGGCAAGATCATCGCCGTGAACCCAATGCCAGAGGCTGGATTGATGGGCTTCAAGGACCCACAGACCCCACAGGGCCTGCTGGGCAAGGCAGCAAAGCTTGCCGACGTCTACCTGCAGATCCGACTCAACGGCGATATGGCTTTTATGCAGCTGCTCAACCGCGAGCTCATTCGCCGCGATGCCATCGACCACGTATTCCTGGAGAAGTTCTGCTCCAACGTTGATGAGACCATCGAGCATCTGAAGAACGTGGATGAAGAAGCCGCCCTGATGTCTTGTGGTCTCACTATGGCCGAGATCCTAAAGGTCGCAGACATGGTGGAAGAATCCGCTACTGCGATCGTTTCTTGGACCCTGGGTGTCACCCAGCACAAGAACGCGGTGGCAACGATCCGCGAGATGACCAACTTCCTGCTGCTTACCGGCAACATTGGCAAGCCGGGCGCAGGTACTGCACCACTGCGTGGCCACTCCAACGTCCAGGGCGACCGCACCATGGGCATCACCGAAGCACCTGCAGAGAAGTTCTCCGCAGCACTCGAGAGCCGCTTCGGTATCCAGGTTCCGCGTGAACATGGCTACTCCACGGTCGACGCCACCTTGGCCATGTGGGAGGGCCGCTCCAAGTTCTTCATGTCCATGGGCGGCAACTACGTCCGCGTGGTAAGCGACACTTCCCGTGCAGAGGCCGGCATGGAAAAGCACAACATGACCGTCCACCTGAACACCAAGCTCAACAACTCTCACCTGTGGCCAGGCAAGAAGTCCCTGATCCTCCCGGTATTGGCCAGGACAGACGTCGATATGCAGGCCTCCGGCCCTCAGTGCGTGACCGTGGAAGACTCCGCATCCTCCGTGCATGCCTCCATCGGTGAGCGCAAGGCAAACGCTGACCTGGGCCTCAAGTCCGAAATCTGGATCACTACCGAGCTGGGCAAGCGCATCTTCGGTGATGACTTCTGGCAGCCAATGCAGGACAACTACGACGTGATTCGTGATCACATCGAGGCAACCATCCCAGGCTTTACCGATTACAACCGCCGTATCAAGATTCCTGGCGGATTCATGCTGCCGAACGGTCCACGCGAGCGCGTCTTCAATCTCCCTGATGGCAAGGCTCACCTGTCCGTGAACAAGCTGGAGCCACTGGTACTGGAAGAGGGTCAACTGCTCCTCAACACGGTGCGTTCCCATGATCAGTACAACTCCACCATTTACGGTCTTCATGATCGTTACCGTGGCATCAAGGGCGGTCGCCGCGTGGTCTTCGTCAACCCTGAGGACTGCCGCGAGCGTGGCCTGAAGGATGGCGACCTGGTCGACATCGTGTCCGTGTGGAAGAACGAGGAGCGTCGCGCCCCTAACTTCCGCGTGGTTGAGTACTCCATCGCTAAGGACTGCGTGACCGCATACTTCCCGGAGGCCAACGTGCTCGTACCGGTGGATTCCTTCGCCGATGAGTCTCGTACCCCAGTGTCCAAGTCTGTCGTTGTTCGCCTCGAGCCTCTGGGCAAGCGCGCGGAAGACGTGGAGAAGGTCGACGTCAACGTCTAAATGGGAAGAATTACTCGCAGCGCCCGCGTCACTCGGATTGTCCGTGACGACGGGCGCCTTGCCCCTGATACCCGCGCCGATGCTCTCGCCGTGGAAGAACCCCTGGAGATTCGCGTCGACGGTCAATCACTGACCACCACGATGCGCACCCCAGGTCACGACTTCGAGCTAGTCACCGGGCTTTTGCACGCCGAAGGCCTCATCGCTGAAGCGTCCGACATCCTGACCATGCGCTACTGCGCGGGATCGGTCGGCCCCTACGGCGAGAACACCTACAACGTCATCGACGTGACCACCCGCGCGGGCCACATGCCGATCGAGTTCATCCGCAATGTCACCACCACCTCAGCGTGCGGCATTTGCGGGACGGCTTCGATCGAGCAGCTGATGAAGCGACAGCGCTACGAGATCTCGCCGGTCCGGCCGTCGGCAAGCTTGCTCATGTCGCTGCCAGCCGTGTTGCAGCAAGATCAGCACGCTTTTCGACGCACCGGAGGCATCCATGCGGCTGGCGCGTTCACCCTCACCGGTGAACCTCTCGTCGTGCGAGAAGATGTCGGCCGCCATAACGCCGCGGACAAGGTGATCGGCGCTCTGCTGCAAGAAGATAAGCTCCCGGCGCGTGAGCTACTTCTGGTGATGAGTTCACGAGCCTCGTTTGAGCTAGTACAGAAAGCCATTCTGGCTGGTTTCTCGGGCTTGGTGGCGGTATCCGCCGCGACCTCGCTTGCAGTGGACCTGGCAAAGGAGTCCGGGCTGCTACTGACCGGGTTTACTAGAGAAAACAGAATGAACGTCTATTCCGGAGAGGTTGAGACCGATGAAGCTTGATGAGTTTTTGGCGCAGGTGTCCGAGGAGCTTGGCACCGACCCAGCACTGATTGGGGAGGTGCGCGATGACTTGCTGGACCTCACCCGCGACATTGCGCATAATGCAATTCGTCCGGCGGCTCCCCTGTCTGCCTTCCTGGTAGGGCTTTCTGTCGGTTCCGGGGCATCTGCTGCAGAGATTCGCGAACAGATCGCTAAGGTCACTGCGCTGGTGGAGAAACAAGCGTAATGACCCGGACGCTGCTGGCTGTAGGCGTTGCCATCCAGGCATTAGCCCTTGCAAGCATCAAAATCGACACTCCACTGAGCTGGCAAGCCGGCTGGATCGCGCTGAGCCTTGCTTCATTACTCGGCATCGGGTTCGTGGTGGTTGCAGCGGTCACCGCCAAACAGCGACCAGCGTTCCGCACGTTCGCGTTTCTGGGAAGTGCTGCCGGCGCTGTGGGTTGGGCCAGCTGGCTCCTTGTCGCCCTAACATCCGAGCAGGGCGACCCGGTCATCAACATCACCGGCCTGCTGTGTATTGTCGGCTACGCGCTGACATTTGGCGCCGTGGTTGTCGGATTTATGCCGGCCAAGTGGGCTAGATCGAAGTCTCACTACACGTGGGCGTGGGTGTTTGCGCTGATCATTGCAGCGTTCCAGGCAGCGACATACCTGCATTATGTCTTCGGATCCGACGAATACAGCGACGGCTGGTTCTTCGCCACAATCACCTTGCCATTCGCTATTGGTGTAGCTCAGATCGCGCTTGCCGTGCGCGCCCAAACCGAGTCCATCGCTCGCCCGATGTCGATCGCCTCGGGAATCGTATTGGTAATCGGCTCCTTGATGTTCAGCTCAATGGCAGCCTGGTTGTCAATTGGTCTATCAGTCGCCGCCACCATCACAGAATTGCAGCAATCTGGGGCTTCCACCAACGTGGAATAAGAAAGTTCTGAAACAATGGAGGAATGATCGAGCACTCCATTGCCACAGTGACCGAGCTTCGGGACTTGCTGAATGATTCTTCATTCACGCTGGATCCCGAAGCTCAGCACACTGCAGATGCCCTGGCACGGCAAATCGACGACTACGTCCTGCCCCGCCTCGCCAACGTCGATGCCCCACTCCTGGCAGTGATCGGCGGTTCCACGGGCAGTGGAAAGTCCACGCTGGTTAACGCGGTCGTCGGCCAGCAGGTCAGCCTGTCTGGTGCGATCCGACCAACCACGCGTCAGCCGGTGCTCGTCACCAATCCACAGGATGAAGCGTGGTTCGCTTCCAGCGAGGTCCTCCCTGGGCTTGCCCGCGAGCGTGGCGAGGCCGCTGCGAATCCCACCGCCACGACACTGCGGACCGTCACCACCGACCACATCCAACCGGGCCTGGCGCTTCTCGACGCCCCTGACTTCGATTCGATCGACGATGGCAATCGCGCCCTGGCCTCCCAACTTCTCGCCGCCGCGGACTTGTGGATATTCGTCACCACCCCGGCGCGCTACGCCGACCAGCTGGTGTGGAACTTCCTGCACGACGCCGCGAGCCGCGACATCGAGGTGATCGTCGTCCTCAACCGCGTGGACGAAGAAGCCATGAAGACGGTTCCCGAAGACCTCAAGCGCATGATGTCCGATGCGGGTCTCGGTGGCGCCAAGCTCATCACGGTTCCTTACATCGAGCACCTCTCTGGCCTGCTCGCCCCTGAGCTCGTTTCCGAGCTATCCCAGCACCTCGAAGTGCTGGCTGGCGATGCCGCTGCCCGTCGCGACATGGCGCTCAAGACCGTCGACGGCGTGCTGGCACAGATTGCGGGCAAAGTGGAGAAGCTTGCTGCTACGAAGGAGCGAGAAGAGGACTTTGCTGATCAGTTGGACGATGCCATCGACGGTGTTTACCTTCGCGGACGTGATGAAGTCATCGCCGCAACCCAGGACGGCAACCTGCTGCGCAAGGAAGTGATGCAACGCTGGCAAGACTTCGTGGGCACCTCCGATGCTTTCCGTACCGTCGAGCGCTGGTATTCCGTAGCTGTGGACCGCATCGGCAGCTTCTTCACCGGCAAGCCTGCCCCGGTTCGGGAAGTGGAAACGGAGATTGAGGCTGGTTTGCATGCCGTGATCGTCGATGCCGCCGAAACCGCAGCCGCTCGATCGTGGTCTCACTTGGGCTCAGTGGCTCCGGAGCTGCGGGCGTCGGCAAGCCCCGTTTTGGCACATGCAAGCACGAACATCTCTGACGAGACTGCACAGCTCGTGCGTGATTGGCAGGCCAGCTTGATGAACTCGATTCAGGACAGCGCCGGCGACAAGCGCATGAAGGCGCGCCTGATGTCCTTCGGACTGAACGTGGTAACCGTCGCATTGATGCTGGTGGTGTTTGCTTCCACCGCTGGACTTACCGGCGGTGAGGTCGCGATTGCTGGTGGTTCCGCGGTGCTCGGGCAAAAGATGCTGGAGACCATTTTCGGCGAGGAAGCCGTCCGCAAGATGGCAAAACAGGCTCGTCAGGATCTGGACGAAAGAATTGAGGATCTCTTCCTCACCGAGCGCGACCGCTATCGCGAGATCACCGATGTGCTCGATGCCGGAACCGATGCCGATGAGCTGCGCGCAGCTGTAAAGGCAGGTGCCTAACGTGTTTAAGTCGAAGCCAACTCTCACTCAGCGTCTCGAAGCTCTGGAGAGGGCCACGGAACTCGCTGAGGGCATCTACACTCCCGAGGAGCTGGAACGCCTGGACAAGGTAATCGCCAGCGCTGCGGAGCGCCGCGCGCTGTCTGCCGAACACACTGTGGTGGGTTTTTTCGGTGCCACTGGCTCCGGCAAGACGTCGCTGTTCAATGCGGTTGTGGGCGAGGATCTGGGCAAGACAGCTGCCCGCCGACCTACTACATCCTCTCCTTTGGCCGCCGTGTGGCACCCGGAAGGTTCCGAGGAACTCTTGGATTGGCTCGAAGTGGAAGACCGGCGCAACCGGCCCGGGGACTTTGCCAAGAACGCTGGGCCGTTGATCCTGCTGGACCTGCCTGACTTCGACTCCGTCGAACCAATCCACCGGGAGATCGCCACCCGTTTGGCTGGACAGGTGGATGTTCTGGTGTGGGTGACCGACCCGGAAAAGTACGCCGACACTATCATCCACGACCACTTCATCCGGCCACACGCAGAGCACAGCGCCGTCACACTGGCGGTACTCAATAAGTCCGACAAGCTACGCCCTGAAGACCTGGGTCCAGTCAAGAATTCGTTAGAACAATTATTGGTTGAAGATGGTCTAAAGAAGATCAAGGTCATTGCCACCAGCGCCAAGACAGGTGCGGGTGTGGATGATATCCGCGCGGCCATCGCGAAGGTCGCTTCCGATCACAAGGCTCAGAGCGCGCGCCTAGAGGCCGACATCGCGGCCGCCACCGGCCCACTGCTTGGCTCCGAAAAGCTATCCAAGGTGCCGGATTCAGCAAAGAAGAACCTTGATAACGCCCTGGCCGAAGCCGCCGGCGCCGACCACATCTCCCGCGCCACCGCAGCCGCCTACCGCAAGCGCCTCGGCCAGGCCACCGGCTGGCTCCTCACTTCCTGGATGCTGCGCCTGCGCCCCGATCCGCTCCGTCGCCTGGGACTGCGCGAGGACGCCGACGAAGTCGGAGTGCACCGCACCTCCATGCCAGCACTCGACGCTTCCAGGCGGGCAGTAGCCAATCGCGGCGTGCGTGACTACGCAGCTGTGCTGGAAGCTGGCCTGCCAGCACGGTGGGCGGATGCGCTGCATGATGAGACGGAAGCTGTCGTCGAGAAGCTGCCTGAGCAGCTGGACCGCGCTGCCGCCGGCACTCGCCTTCCTGCCCAGCCAAGTAAGGCCTGGGGCCTGTTCACTTTTATCCAGTGGCTCGCGCTGCTCGCAGCACTGGTCGGCGTGATCTGGTACCTGCTGGTGGCGTTCCTCCCTGGCGCGCTAGTTCCGCTGCTTGGCGAGGACCTCACTCCGGATGTGGAGGGCTGGCCGATTCCGACCTTGCTGATTCTGGGCGGAGTGCTCCTCGGTATTCTGCTTGGCCTGCTCACCGCGGTCTTCGGTGGTTTCATCAGCTCCGGTGTGCGCTCCCGCACGAGGCGAGCACTACGCCGGGAAGTTGCCGAAATGTCGCAGGCGGAAATTACTGCTCCGCTGCTGGACGTGCGTGGGCGCTATCTGGAGTTTCGTGAGCAGCTTCAGAGTGCCACCGGCCGCTAAAGAGCACAGATAGCAGCACGATGACACCCAGCGGTAGCCCGACCCAGCTCCACACCATGAGGTATTCGATTCCTGCAAACTGGTATTCGTCTGGGCTGGGTCGCTGCCACAGCGTGGTCCCAAGCAATAGTGCACATAGTCCATTCACCGTGCACAAGACGCCTAGAAACGGGTCGAAAGTCCTGGGACGACTACGAACAATAATCCAAGCAGCCGCCACGAGGACCACTGCGCAAATCAGCACAACGATCGAAATAACATCAGCGATTGCCAGAAGGTAGCCCGCGAGGGCGACCAGAACGGGGATCAAGGTAGCCCCAACGTAAAACGCCCCGTGACCCTTATGTTTCGTCGCTTGCAGCACTGCGGGCAGTGCGCCAATGGCGATAGCCGGAATGAGCCAATACTTGAGCGCTACCGTGACAAACTCGATCATCGGTTGTCCTTTCTAGTATGCCCAATTTTAGCTAGCGCAACCGGTAAATGGCAGTGATGTTCGTTTTCGAGATCTGTCCTGCTCCCGCATGAGGCGGGCACTACGCCGGGATGTTGCCGAAATGTCGCAGGCAGAAATTACTGCTCCGCTGCTGGATGTGCGTGGACGCTATCTGGAGTTTCGTGAGCAGCTTCAGAGTGCCACCGGCGCGAAGTAACTACGTAGATCAGGGCGACCACAACGAGGGGAAGGCCGATCCACGCCCACACCAACACATACTCGAGCCCGAAGAAGCTCGTGTCAGTGGGTGGATTGGCCACGTTAAATGCGAAGATCATGACGCAGATCGTGTTACATGCCACCCAGACCCCGAGAAATGGATCGAAGCTGCGGGGGCGACTGTAGCGAATGATCCACGCAGCGAGAACTACAATAACCAGCCCGAGAATTACGGGCACAAGCCAACCGCCATCGATCAGGAATGCGATCGCGATTGTGGGCAATGTGGTCACTGGCACCAGAGCGATCACACCTAGGTAGAACCACACAGGCTTGATCCGGTTCGGTGGCAACTTCTTCCGGCGGCACAACTCCAAGATCAACGGCAACGCCCCGAACACTGCAGAGGGGATCCACCAGTAAATGAGCGCGGCGTAGCAGACGACGTTGTCGGTGAAGACGTTCATAGTGCGCTATTTTACTTGGTCCACGACCCAGGAATTTTCCCTAAAACCCAGACCAGCGTTTGCAAAAAGGCAATGATCGCCAGGGGCACCCCAAGGAACCACCAGCTGAAAAAGAGCCCAACGCTCCACGTGTCTGAGCCATCGCCGGGGCCAGTCATAAGCGAATCGATAGCAACGAAGAGACATGAGCCGGAAACCACGCATAACGTGCAGTAGAAGGGGTCGACGCTTCGCTTGGCGCTGTAAAATACCTGCCAGAGTGCGGCAACGGGGACCGTCAACATCGGCCAGACCCCGAGTGCGTCCAGATGGAGACGTTCGATCAGTGATGGGAGCGTCGCGGTGAATGCGGCGCCAATGAGTAGCGCCACTACGTAAAACCACCACCTACGTGGCTGGCGACGGCCCCATACTCGTGGTTCCAGGAGATACAACAGTCCAAAACAGACGAGAGCCGGAAGCAGCCACATCTGTGCCGTCAGTGAGATCACGCTATAAAGGTGCATAGTTTCACCATGTCTAGCGCAACCGGTAAATGGCAGTGATGTTCGTTTTCGAGATCTCTCCTGCTCCCGCGGCGAGTTCAGCGTGAAAGTCTTGACCTACCCGTGCGCTCGAAACTGACACCCATTTCCACGCCTGCTGCGTCGTTTCGCGTCGGCCAACCTCGAAACACTGCAGGCTGCGCCCGATAACGAATTTCCCGCCGTCTTCGCAAATGACGAGGTAGACCATATCTCCGATAGTACTGCGTCGCAGGTTCGGCAATTCCTGTTGGGACATCATTTGCGCTGGTACTGGAGAAATCCGCTCGATCACCCCAAACCTGCGATGCTCCCCCTGCTTATCGATCACGTGCAGCGGATACCCCACTTGCGCGCTCACCAACCGGTCATACTCCCATGTCGCAGGCGGATGGTCCCTCCCCCAGACCGCCAGCCTGTGCTCATCTGCGGTGATGAACCACTCGCCCGCTGCAGCTACCCGCACACCCTCACCGAGCGTGCGCGGAAAGCGTTTGCCCAGCGCCCGCAGCTTGTCGACGGCCATTGCATCATCAACATTGGCGAACCCCTCACTGTCTAACAGCCTCAAGATGTCAGCAAGCTCAAGATCGGGCGAAGCCTCCCAGAGATCCTGGAGTGCGTCTAAGAGTTGGGGAATTCTGGTGGGATCCTTCATAGCAGCTTCAGTGTATTACGGGCCCGTTATCGACCTTAAATTCACTTCATATAACCCCACGTGCCGCCAGCGAAATGTCCTCGATTTGATGTCGATCAAAGAAACGCTACTGCTGACGGCTCGATAGCCAAAGTGAAACCCTTCGCCAACACCAGGAGTACTCATGTCTTTCCGCTTTGCAGCCGGAGCTGTCACTCTAGCCCTCACTCTTCCGCTATCCATTCAGCCAGCATTCGCCGCATTCAACGAGACCGACTATTCCCAAAACCCAGCATGCGGTGTTGGCTATGAAGATAACTTTAAGCAGTTCACCGACCAGATTCCCGGCAGCTTCCACGGCTGGCGCGCTACTGCTCAGCACAACTTCAATCCATGCCGCACGTTGAGCTACGTGGTTGCCGAGGCTATCACCAAAGATCCGAACACGCCGCGCCACATCATGTTCTTCCACAAGGGTGCGTACTTCGGAACAGCCACTCCGGAAGCCCACGCATTCAC
Organism: Corynebacterium kalinowskii; assembly: GCF_009734385.1. Lineage (NCBI taxonomy): Bacteria > Bacillati > Actinomycetota > Actinomycetes > Mycobacteriales > Corynebacteriaceae > Corynebacterium > Corynebacterium kalinowskii. The sequence continues at coordinate 2,111,718 of NZ_CP046452.1, forward strand.
TGAAGTCGTCGGCGCAACTGACACCAGCGTGACCGTGAACTACTACCACTGGAAAGCTCCAGGCTGGCCTGAGCAGTTCGCGGGCCAGGTCACTTACCGCTGGGATGGCGAAAAAGTGGTTACCGATGGACAGATTCAGCCGGCTCCTGCCCCCCCCAACGCACCGCAGTTCAGCCTGCCAGCACTGTCTTCCGGTCTTTGGTAGATCTGACTTCGGCGGGTTAATGCCTGCCGAATGAAATTTCACCCCTATCGCAAGATTTCATTCCCACCAGTCACTTTTCGTGACTTCAGCTAACTACTGGGAATGAAATTTGCACTCGGCAGCCAAATTTCATCTGAATGTACCAATGACAAACCCGCCTTCGGCGCGTCGATAAGCATGCAAAAAGCCCCAGCCAAAGTGACTGGGGCTTTTACGCTGTCTAGCTAGGGCTTACTTAGCCTTCTCGACGATCTCGACGAGACGGTAGTGCTTGTCCTTAGACAGTGGGCGGGTCTCCTCGATCTTCACGAGGTCGCCGATGCCAGCGATCTCGTTCTCATCGTGAGCCTTGACCTTCGAGTTGGTACGAATGGTCTTGCCGTACAGTGCGTGCTGCTTACGGTCTTCCAACTCGACGACAATGGTCTTGTTCATCTTGTCGGAAACGACGTAGCCGGTACGAACCTTGCGGGCGCCCTTTTCCTTCTTTTCAGTGTTGTTCACAGTTGCCTCACTCATGATTAAGCCTCAGCTCCCGGGACAACGGACAGGCCCAGCTCGCGCTCACGGATGACCGTGTAGATGCGGGCGATGTCCTGCTTGACCACGCGCAGACGGCGGTTGTTGGTCAGCTGGCCGGTAGCCATCTGGAAGCGCAGGTTGAACAGCTCTTCCTTGGCCTCCTTCAGACGGGTGGTCAGCTCTTCAGCGCTGAGCTCGCGGAGCTCGTGTGCAGCGTTACCAGATGCCATTAGAACTGGTCCTCCTTACGAACGATGCGGACCTTACATGGCAGCTTCTGGCCTGCACGACGCAGAGCTTCAAAAGCAACTTCCTCACTTGGGTAAGACATTTCGAAGAGGATACGGCCAGGCTTTACGTTGGCGACCCACTTCTCCACGCCACCCTTACCGGAACCCATACGCACACCGAGTGCCTTCTGGGTCAGCGGACGGTCTGGGAAGATGTTGATCCACACCTTGCCACCACGCTTGACGTGGCGGTTGATGGCGATACGAGCGGACTCGATCTGACGGTTGGTGATGTAGGCAGGCTCGAGAGCCTGGATGCCGTAATCACCGAAAGTGACGCGGTTGCCGCCCTTGGACACACCGGTGCGGTGTGGGCGGTGCTGGCGACGGTACTTGACGCGCTTAGGGATAAGCATTCTTAGCCCTCCTGCTTCTGCTCAGCACGCTGACGACGCTGTCCACCGCGACGTGGACGCTCGCGACGATCGCCACCGCGACCGCGACGCTCAGCTGGTGCGTTGAGTTCGGACTCGCGACGGCCACCAACGACGTCACCCTTGTAGATCCACACCTTGACGCCAATGCGGCCGAACGTGGTGTGAGCCTCCCAGGTGCCGTAGTCGATCTCGGCGCGAAGGGTGTGCAGCGGAACGCGACCCTCGTGGTAGCGCTCGGTGCGAGACATCTCGGCGCCGCCGAGACGACCGGAACATACAACCTTGATGCCCTTGACCTGTGGCTGGCGCATTGCGCCCTGGATTGCCTTGCGCATTGCGCGACGGAATGCCACACGGTTGGTGAGCTGCTCGGCGATGGACTGAGCCACCAGCTGAGCGTTAGCGTCGATGTTCTTAACCTCGAGGATGTTGAGAGCAACCTGCTTGCCGGTCAGCTTCTCCAGCTGGCCGCGGATGCGGTCAGCCTCGGAGCCACGACGACCGATCACGATGCCCGGACGGGCGGTGTGAATGTCGACGCGGACGCGGTCGCGGGTGCGCTCGATGACAACGTCGGCAACGCCGGCGCGGTCAAGGCCCTTTGCGAGGAACTGGCGGATCTGAATGTCTTCTGCGACGTAGTCGGAGTAAGACTTATCGGCGAACCAGTGGGACTTCCAGTCGGAAGTGATGCCCAAGCGTAGGCCGTGTGGATGGATTTTCTGGCCCACTACTTGGCCCCTTCCTTCTGGCTTTCGACAACCACAGTGATGTGGCTGGTGCGCTTACGGATAATGAATGCGCGACCCTGTGCGCGTGGCTGGAAACGACGCATGGTTGGTCCCTCGTCGGCGTAAGCCTCGGAGATAACCAGGGTGCGTGGATCCATGCCGAAGTTGTTCTCAGCGTTAGCTGCTGCAGAAGCAACAACCTTGGCTACTGGCTCAGCAGCATCCTGCGGAGCGTACTTCAGGATCGCCATTGCCTCGGACACGGTCTTGCCGCGAACGAGATCGATGACGCGGCGTGCCTTCATCGGGGTGACCCGGACGAAGCGCGCAGTCGCGCGGGCGGTGGTGATTTGGTCACTCATCGCTTATCGACGTCCCTTCTTGTCATCCTTGATGTGACCCTTAAAGGTCTTGGTTGGTGCGAACTCGCCGAGCTTGTGGCCAACCATGGAATCATCAATGAAAACCGGCACGTGCTTGCGACCGTCGTGGACGGCAAAGGTGTGACCGATGAAATCAGGGAGAATGGTGGAGCGGCGAGACCAGGTCTTGATGACCTGCTTGGTGCCCTTTTCGTTCTGAGCGTCGACCTTGTTGAGGAGGTGCTCATCGACAAACGGGCCCTTCTTAAGGCTGCGTGGCATTTTCTACCTCCTCTTAGCGCTTCTTGTTCTTGTTGGAGCGACGGCGACGAACGATCAGACGATCGGACGGACGGTTTGGCTTGCGGGTTCGGCCTTCCTTCTGGCCCCATGGGGACACTGGGTGGCGACCACCGGAAGTCTTACCTTCACCACCACCGTGTGGGTGGTCGACCGGGTTCATAACGACACCACGGACGGTTGGGCGAACGCCCTTCCAGCGCATACGGCCGGCCTTGCCCCAACGGATGTTGATCTGGTCAGCGTTGCCGACCTCACCGATGGTTGCGCGGCAGCGAATGTCCACGCGGCGGATTTCGGAAGATGGCATACGCAGGATTGCGTACTTGCCTTCCTTACCCAGCAGCTGGATGGAAGCACCAGCGGAGCGAGCCATCTTGGCGCCGCCACCTGGCTTGAGCTCAACACAGTGCACGGTGGCACCGGCAGGGATGTTACGCAGTGGCAGGTTGTTGCCAACCTTGATGTCGGCGTTTGCGCCGGACTCGAGGATAGCGCCCTGCTTCAGGCCCTTAGGAGCAATGATGTAACGCTTCTCGCCATCACGGAAGTGAAGGAGAGCAATGTTAGCGGTACGGTTCGGGTCGTACTCGATGTGAGCGACCTTAGCGGTGATGCCGTCCTTGTCAGCACGACGGAAGTCGATGACACGGTACTGGCGCTTGTGTCCGCCACCCTTGTGACGAGTGGTGATGTGGCCGTGAACGTTACGGCCGCCCGACTTGGACAGTGGGCGCAGCAGAGTCTTCTCCGGAGTCGAGCGAGTGATCTCCTCGAACATCGAAACGGAGCTCTGGCGGCGACCCGGGGTTGTCGGCTTGTACTTGCGAATAGCCATAGTTTTTCTGGTCCTTAACTTTCCGCCGCCTAGGAGGCGGAACCGCCGAAGATGTCGATTGGATCGCTGCCCTCGCGCAGGGTGACAATGGCACGCTTGGTTGCCTTACGCTGACCAAAACCGGAACGGGTGCGCTTGCGCTTGCCCTCACGGTTCAAGGTGTTAACGGAAGCGACCTTGACGCCAAAGATCTGCTCGATAGCAATCTTGATCTCAGTCTTGTTGGAGGAAGGAGCTACCAGGAAGGTGTACTGTCCCTGCTCCATAAGGCCGTAGGACTTCTCGGATACGACCGGTGCGAGGATGATGTCGCGTGGATCTGCGATAGTAGCCATTACTTAGCCTCCTCCTTGGCCGCGCCAGTTGCGCGGTCGATGAAGGTGTTAAGAGCCTCAACAGAGAACACAACGTCGTCAGACTTGAGGACGTCGTAGGTGTTCAGCTGGTCAGCTGCCAGGGTGTGAACGCCTGGGAGGTTGTTAACACTCTTCCATGCGGTGATGTCTTCACGGCCGAGGACGACGAGCACATTGCGGCGCTCGGTCAGACGCTCGATGAAAGCGCGTGCAGACTTCGTGGATGGGGTCTGGCCCGCAACAAGCTCAGTCACCACGTGAATACGATCGTTGCGTGCACGGTCGGAAAGAGAACCGTAGAGTGCAGCCTTGATCATCTTCTTAGGGGTGCGCTGCTCGTAGTTACGAGGCTGTGGGCCGTGTGCGACGCCGCCGCCGGCGAAGTGAGGAGCACGGATCGAGCCCTGACGAGCGCGGCCGGTTCCCTTCTGACGGAATGGCTTCTTGCCGCCGCCGGAGACCATCGCACGAGTCTTCGTAGCGTGGGTGCCCTGGCGAGCAGCTGCAAGCTGTGCGTTAACGACCTGGTGCATCAGTGCAACTGATGCTTCGCGGTCGAAAATCTCTGCAGGCAGCTCGACCGTGCCGTTCGTCTTACCATCAGCGGTGTGGACGTCAAGCTTTAGATTGGTCATGCGTGTGCACCGCCCTTCACTGCGGTCTTAACGGTTACGAGGCCGCCGCGAACACCAGGGATTGCACCCTTGATGATCAGCAGGTTTGCCTCGGCGTCAATCTTCTGAACCTTGAGGTTCTGGGTGGTGACGCGGTCATTACCCATGCGACCAGCCATGCGGGTGCCCTTGAAGACACGACCTGGGGTAGCACAAGCACCAATACCACCGACGCGGCGGTGTGCTGCCTGGTTACCGTGGGATGCGCCCTGGCCTGCGAAGCCGTGACGCTTCATGGCGCCGGCGAAGCCCTTACCCTTGGAGGTGCCGGTGACGTCAACGAAGGTGATGCCTTCGAAAATGTCAACGGTGACGTCCTGGCCGAGCTCGTAACCGGAAACATCATCCATACGGATTTCGGTTACGTGACGACGTGGGGTAACGCCTGCCTTTGCGAACTGGCCGGCTGCTGGCTTGTTAGCCTTGCGTGGATCGATTTCGCCGAAAGCGATCTGGATGGCGTTGTAGCCATCGTTTTCAACGGTGCGAATCTGGGTTACGACACATGGACCAGCTTCAACGACGGTGACCGGAATTACGCGGTTCTCCTCGTCGAAGATCTGGGTCATGCCGAGCTTGGTGCCCAGAATGCCCTTTACTTCGTTTTCACTCATTATTTATTCTCCGCCAAGTATCTGCTGGTCGATTACTGAATATTCACATCGACGCTGGCCGGAAGATCGATGCGCATGAGTGCGTCAACGGTCTTTGGCGTTGGGTCGAGGATGTCGATCAGACGCTTGTGAGTACGCATTTCGAAGTGCTCACGAGAGTCCTTGTACTTGTGTGGAGAACGAATAACGGCGTATACGTTCTTTTCAGTAGGCAGTGGCACTGGGCCAACAACACGGGCACCGGTACGGGTGACCGTCTCGACGATCTTCTTAGCGGAAGCGTCGATTGCCTCGTGGTCATAGGCCTTGAGCCTAATGCGGATCTTTTGTCCCGCCACGCTTATCCTCTTCCTTCACTGTCCCACATCAATTCTTGAGCGGTGGGAGATTTTGCTCTATAACGTTGTCCGAGCCCATTGAATGGGGCTTGGCGTACAACGCCAGTTGCTTGACTGTCAATCAAATGTGGATCCGATTCTTGGGAAGACGCAGGCGCCTAAATCACCAACACTGTCAGACCCTGATCGAAAAGCTCCAAGCACCGTGTTACGCACGCCATGCTTGTGGCTTTAAAGTCAAGTGGAAGGGAACCTATCTCGCGATAAGCGTGTTCCTTGCCGACTGCCGCTGTTTATTTGCCATGCCCCTTCTTAAAGCACCGGTCCTCTGCGACTCTTATTAAGGAGCCACAGACAACCTCCTAGAAGGAAGTTCATGTTTGCTTCACCATCCGGCTGAATGTTCACCAGTTGTTAAAGCAACCCGACTAGTAAACCACGTAGACACCTAAAACACAAGCCTCCTTTTCCGAGATTGTTGGAGACTCCACAATCTGTCCGACTCGTGCGCTCGATTACACCTAGAATCGAGGACAAGAGGATAGTTTTCAGGCCCCAGGAAGTGGTTTTCATGAGCGAGATTCAAAGCCCAAGCGCCGGTATCGAACGCGGCCACACCCATATCGAGGACACCGTCGTATCCAAAATTGCCGGCATGGCTGCCCGTGAAGTTTCCGGTGTCCACGCGCTGGGTGGCGGCACCGCACGTATGGTCGGAGCCTTGCGCGAAACGATTCCAGGATCGCGCACCAATATGCACCAAGGCGTATCGGTGGAAGTGGGGGAAACTCAAGCTGCAGTTGATGTGTCAATCGTTGCGGAGTACGGCGTAGCCATTCACGAGCTCGCCGAGGCCATCCGCCGAAATGTCATTGCGGCAATCGAGCGCATGACCGGCCTGGAGGTGACTGAAGTCAACATCACCGTCCACGACATTCACCTCGGAGTGGAAGATGACATTGTGGACGAGCCGGTATCCCCACCCCGCGTGAAGTAAATGTCAACGTCATTTACTCAATTGCAAGCCATGTCGCTCGTCAATGACATCCTCGCCATCAATGGCGTCGCAAGCATGCATCGTGGACAGTTCGGCGAGATCGCACTGCTGTTTCCGGGTTCGCGCGTACCGGGAATTCGCTGCAGCAATGAAGGGGTGGAGGTACATGTCGTCGCAAAGCGCACTGCCGGCGACTTACACAAGCTTGCCGACGCCATCCGCACCCAAGCCTCGTCCCACACCGACGCGCCTGTTGACGTGTATATCGGCGACATCGAATAAGGAATACCCATGACACCGCACCTACGCACCGGAGTACTACTCGGTCTCGTCCTCGCCTTCGCTATCATCTTCGGCGGCTGGTGGGGTCTCGTACTTGCTCTTCTCCTCGGCGGTCTCGGAGGACTTATCGGGGCACACTTCGATGGGCTGATCGACATTCGGCAAATTTGGGACGCGGTTGGCCGCGGTCGGCGAGGGTAGCAATGACAGTGATCATTTCTGAACGCGCCGTGACTAAGATTGTCGCCGCCGCCACCGCAACGGTACCGGGCACCACCGGCTTCTCGACGGGCGTAGGCAGACTTACCGGGCGTGGCTATCCTCGCTTCGACGTGCAGCTCGACCACGATGCTGACACCGCCACGGTCGAAGCTTTCATCGCCGTGACATGGCCCGCACCGCTCATTGAGATCGCCGAGACAGTGCGTCGCACAATTGTGGAACACGTCCAGACCCTCTGCGGGATCGAGGTGCTGACCTGCAATGTTGTAGTGGGCCCCGTAGTTCCAGCTAAAAAGCGTGTATCGTCCGCGGACCTAGAGCTCGCGCCGGTCTCCCCCACTCCCGTGGTGGTGCCACCGCCACTGAAGCTCGTTCCGATCACCGTTGGGAGGAGCCGATGAAAGGTTACATTCCAAAGGGCCAGCCTGCTTCTCGAGCGGTAGCTGTCCTGCTGAGTATTGGGTCATGCGGTCTCGCGATTGCGGCTGCCCGAGAGCTTTGGACGAAACGCACAGGGACCGAACTCAAGAGTTGGCTCAAGCCCGTCTTCGATTTGATCGCAAGGGCGAAGTACGAACCATGGATGCTTCCCCTAGGGGTTGCAGTGGTCATTTTGGGAATATACCTGGTAGCAGTTGCGCTCAAGCCCCGACCGATGACTCATGTACAGCTGGCCGCGTCGCCGAATTTCTGGGTACGCAATGTAGACATCGCCCGGCTCTGCACTGCGACAGCCGAGCGCGTTCCAAGCGTTGCTGGTGCTTCTACCTACGCTTCGCCGAAGCACGTGATCGTAAGCATCACCGGGAGCGACCAGCACCATGATCTGGCCCAGCGAGTAGAGGCAGCAATACTCCCCATCGTCGAACAACTGGAATCTCCACGGAAAATCAGCGTCAAGTTCCACAACAAGTTTGGGGGCGAATAATGACTAAGCTGACGGATTTCTTGAACCGTGCCTTCATTCTCTTGGTTGGGCTGAGCCTGCTCGCCGCCGGGGCGCTAAGCGTCGGGCTGTACTTTGACGTTGCTTTCGCTCAGCGACTCGTGGATTCTTTGCGTCCGCGAGAATGGGACACCATCCCCTACTCGCCGTGGTTCCTGTTTAGCGTGGGCGCATTAGGAGTACTTGCCCTTATTCTTGGCATTCTCGGCCTGGTAGCGAATCTGCGCAGACACAGAGTGTGGCGCCTGAGTTCGAATGCCAGCACGCCACTGGGCTCCATTGACTTCGACATCAACGAGGTTGCGCAAGCAGCAGCGCAAACGTTCACTGAACTGCCAAAGGTGATTCGCTCTCGTGCCGTGGTCCAGGTTGATCGGGGTCGTCGGGTGATGACGATTTCGGTTGACTCCGAGGCTTCAGTTGCACTGTCTCAACTTACTGATCACGCCCGAGTTGTCGAACAAGACATTCACGACGCTATTAGTGGTGCCGAAATTGACATCGTGTTTAAGTTCCACATGGCCCCAGTCGAGAGGCTGGCCAACTAGCAAGGTCTTGTCCCACTCTTGAGAGGCATAGAAAAAAGAGCCCAGCCAAACGGCTGAGCTCTTTTCTTTTGTGCTAAATCAGCAAGTGGTTACTTGATGATCTTGGTAACACGACCAGCGCCAACGGTGCGGCCACCTTCGCGGATAGCGAAGCGCAGGCCCTCGTCCATAGCAACTGGCTGGATCAGGGTGACGGACATGTCGACGTTGTCGCCAGGCATAACCATCTCGGTGCCCTCAGGAAGCTTCACAACACCGGTAACGTCGGTGGTGCGGAAGTAGAACTGTGGGCGGTAGTTGTCGAAGAATGGGGTGTGGCGGCCGCCTTCATCCTTGGACAGAACGTAGACAGAGCCCTCGAACTCGGTGTGAGGGGTGTAAGCGCCTGGCTTAACGATAACCTGGCCGCGCTCTACGTCTTCGCGCTTGATACCACGGAGGAGCAGACCACAGTTGTCGCCAGCTTCGGTGTAGTCGAGCAGCTTGCGGAACATCTCGATACCGGTAACCGTGGTGGTGGTTGCCTTCTCCTTGATGCCGATGATCTCGACTTCTTCGTTCACCTTCAGGGAGCCACGCTCAACACGGCCGGTAACAACGGTGCCACGACCGGTAATGGTGAAGATATCCTCGACAGGCATGAGGAATGGCTTCTCGGTCTCACGAACTGGGTCAGGGATGTTGTCGTCACAAGCCTGCATGAGCTCGAGGACGGAGTCAACCCACTTCTGCTCACCGTTCAGTGCGCCCAGTGCGGAGATGTGAACGATTGGAGCATCTTCGTCGTAGTCCTGCTCAGCGAGAAGCTCGCGAACTTCCATCTCAACGAGCTCGATGATTTCCTCATCGTCAACCATGTCGCACTTGTTCAGAGCAACGAGGATGTAAGGAACGCCAACCTGGCGGGCGAGGAGAACGTGCTCACGGGTCTGTGGCATTGGACCGTCGGTAGCAGCAACAACGAGGATTGCGCCGTCCATCTGAGCAGCACCGGTGATCATGTTCTTGATGTAGTCGGCGTGGCCTGGAGCGTCAACGTGTGCGTAGTGGCGCTTCTCGGTCTGGTACTCAACGTGAGAGATGTTGATCGTGATGCCACGCTCCTTCTCTTCCGGAGCCTTGTCGATGGCGTCGAAAGCGAAAGCCTGGTTGAGCTCTGGGAAAGCGTCAGCCAGAACCTTGGTGATAGCCGCGGTGGTGGTGGTCTTACCGTGGTCAACGTGACCGATGGTGCCGATGTTTACGTGAGGCTTCGTACGCTCGAATTTCGCCTTTGCCACTGTATGTCCTCCTGGACTTCATGGTGGCTACGACCTTCGCAGCCACATTGGTGGTTTGTACCCGCGTCCGCTTCCTGCTCCAAGAGCACGGAAGATGACGCAGCATTATTTCTGCCAGTTACATGATACTAGGGTTACTTGGGCTCGAAAACAAACCACAAGCTATTCCTAGCGTTGCCGTGAGTAATGGCCAGCTCAACACCCCTATTTTGAGGACGCTCAGCAGGCCACTACCCGGTTGGCTTATTCGCATTATAGGAGGGCTAGTCCAACTGACAAAACTAGCCCTCCACGAACACTTACGCAGGTATTACTTGTTACCCGTGCGCTCAGCGATGATATCGGCTGCCACGTTCGCAGGAACCTCTGCGTAGGAGTCGAAGATCATGGAGAAGTTTGCACGGCCGGCGGTGCGGGAACGCAGGTCACCGATGTAACCGAACATCTGGGAAAGTGGAACCTTTGCCTTGACGATCTTGGCACCGGCACGGTCTTCCATGGCGTTGACCTGGCCACGACGAGAGTTGATGTCGCCGATGACGTCGCCCATGTACTCCTCAGGGGTGATAACTTCAACAGCCATCATTGGCTCGAGGAGAACTGGCTTTGCCTTCTCAACGGCGGCCTTGAGTACCTGTGCGCCAGCGATCTTGAAGGCCATTTCAGAGGAGTCAACATCGTGGTATGCACCGTCGATGAGGGTTGCCTTGATGTTGACCAGTGGGTAGCCAGCGAGGAAGCCGTACTGCATGGCGTCCTGGATACCAGCGTCAACGGATGGGATGTATTCACGAGGAACACGACCACCGGTGACAGCGTTCTCGAACTTGTAGATTGGGGACTCGCCCTCTTCAAGTTCTTCTGGGGATGGAGAGTAAGGCTCGATGGAGACAATGACCTTTGCGAACTGGCCAGAACCACCGGTCTGCTTCTTGTGGGTGTAGTCGAGGTTCTCGACTGCCTTGCGAATGGTCTCGCGGTAGGCAACCTGAGGTGCACCAACGTTTGCCTCAACCTTGAACTCGCGCTTCATGCGGTCAACCAGAACGTCGAGGTGGAGCTCGCCCATGCCGCCGATGACGGTCTGGCCGGTCTCTTCGTCCAGCTTCACGGTGAAGGTTGGGTCTTCTTCAGCGAGCTTCTGGATAGCGGTACCCAGCTTCTCCTGGTCAGCCTTGGTCTTAGGCTCGATGGCAACCTCGATAACCGGATCCGGGAAGTCCATGGACTCCAGGATGATCTGGTCGTTGGCGTCACACAGGGTGTCACCGGTCGTGGTGTCCTTTAGGCCGATGAACGCGTAGATGTTACCAGCATGTGCAGCTTCAACAGGGTTTTCCTTGTTAGCGTGCATCTGGAACAGCTTGCCGACGCGCTCCTTCTTGCCCTTGGTGGAGTTCATGACCTGAGCACCTGGCTCAACCATGCCGGAGTACACGCGGACGAAGGTCAGCTTGCCGAAGAATGGGTGCGCAGCAATCTTGAATGCGAGAGCAGAGAATGGCTCTTCGTCAGAAGGCTTACGGATAAGGTCAACAGTCTCGTCGCCAACCTTGTGACCGTGAACTTCACCGATGTCCAGCGGAGTTGGGAGGTAGTCGATGACAGCGTCGAGCAGTGGCTGGACGCCCTTGTTGCGGTATGCGGTACCACAAAGCACTGGGTAGATCTCGGAGTTAACCGTCAGCTTGCGGATGGCAGCCTTGATTTCCTCGACGGACAGTTCCTCGCCACCGAAGTACTTCTCCATGAGCTCTTCGTCAGTCTCAGCAATGGTCTCGAGGAGCTTTTCGCGCCACTCGTTAGCCTTGTCAACGAGGTCAGCTGGGATCTCTTCCACGGTAGCTGCGGTACCGACCTCGACCTTGCCGCGCCAGGTCAGCGCCTGCATGTTGACGAGGTCAACAACGCCGTCGAAGTCATCTTCTGCACCGATTGGGATCTGCAGAACCAATGGCTTTGCGCCAAGACGATCAATGATGGTGCCAACGGTGAAGAAGAAGTCTGCACCGAGCTTATCCATCTTGTTAACGAAGCAGATACGTGGCACGTCGTACTTAGCAGCCTGACGCCACACCTGCTCGGACTGAGGCTCAACGCCTTCCTTACCGTCGAACACTGCGACAGCGCCGTCGAGAACGCGCAGGGAGCGCTCAACCTCAACGGTGAAGTCAACGTGACCTGGGGTGTCAATGATGTTGATCTGGTTTTCGTTCCAGAAACAGGTCACAGCAGCGGAGGTAATGGTGATGCCGCGTTCCTTTTCCTGCTCCATCCAGTCAGTCGTAGCGCCACCGTCGTGGGTCTCGCCAACCTTACGGTTGATGCCGGTGTAGAAAAGGATTCGTTCAGTGGTCGTCGTCTTACCAGCATCAATGTGTGCCATGATGCCGATATTGCGAACCTTGTTCAGGTCCTTAAGCACTTCTTGTGCCACAGTGGTTCCCCAACTCGTTCGTTGTGGGCAAACTGCGCTTATCGACGACCATGGTTTCCCCACGCGTCGACGGCGCATTTCGCCGATGAATATGGTACTCGATCAATTCTGCCATTGATTGCCCCGTTTTACAGCCCTAGATTCAGGATTGTCGGGACACAATGGACTTTGGGACGCAAAAAGCCCCGCACCGAGGTCGCCGCGGTGCTTTCCAAGCATCGGGTGTGTCGGCGACGGGGCCTTATATTGTCGCAGTTACTACCAGCGGTAGTGAGCGAAGGCGCGGTTGGCCTCTGCCATCTTGTGGGTGTCTTCGCGGCGCTTCACGGAAGCACCAAGACCGTTGGCTGCATCGAGGATCTCATTAGCGAGACGATCAACCATGGTGTTCTCACGACGCTGGCGGGTGAAAGTCACGAGCCAACGCAGAGCGAGGGTGTTTGCACGGTTTGGGCGAACCTCAACAGGAACCTGGTAGGTTGCGCCACCAACGCGGCGGGAACGAACTTCGAGGTCTGGCTTGATGTTGCCCAGAGCCTTCTCGAGGGTGAGCACTGGATCGGTGCCGGTCTTCTCACGGCAAGCCTCGAGTGCGCTGTAAACGATGCGCTCTGCGGTGGACTTCTTACCGTCCAGCAGAACCTTGTTTACGAGCTGGGTAACAACTTCAGAACCGTATACCGGGTCCTTAACGACCGGGCGTACTGGGGCTTTTCCCTTACGCATTCCTATTATCCCTTCTTTGCGCCGTAGCGGGAACGTGCCTGCTTGCGGTCCTTGACACCCTGGGTGTCAAGTGCGCCACGCACGATCTTGTAGCGAACACCTGGGAGGTCCTTCACACGACCACCACGAACGAGCACCATGGAGTGCTCCTGGAGGTTGTGGCCCTCACCTGGAATGTAAGCGGAAACCTCGATACCGGAGGTCAGGCGCACACGGGCAACCTTACGCAGTGCAGAGTTAGGCTTCTTAGGAGTGGTGGTGTAAACACGGGTGCACACGCCACGACGCTGAGGGGAACCCTTCAGCGCGGCGGTAGCGACCTTCGTGCTCTTATCATGGCGGCCCTTACGGACCAGCTGCTGAATAGTTGGCATAGAAGTTCTTTCTATTGTGATGAGCTTTAGCTTTAGCCTTGGACGTGCAAAAGTAGGTAGACAAACGAAAAAAGGGGCTCTTTTCCGGGGCCGCTACCGTGCATTTCCATTGCGACGCACCGAACTCTGTGTTGAGCTGGACGTTCACAAGGCTCCCACCATACAAATGTGGGACTGCTAGGAATACTACCGCACTACCCTTCACTTTCCCAAATCCCTCAGTACTGTTGAAGTTATGAACCAGCCACAGATCCGTGCTACTGATGACGAACGCAACCAAGTCCTGGCAGTACTAAGCCAAGCAATGAGCAATGGGCAGCTCGATTTTGCCGAGTTTGATGAAAGAACTCAGGCCGTCACGCAGGCAAAGTACCGAGAGGATTTGCTCGTGCCATTGCGGGATCTAGTCCCTGATCCCAACAAAGTCATTAGCACTGACATCGTTCGCCGCCCAGACTCAGAGCTTGCAACATCCGCACAAACTATCTCTTCTTCCTCCCACGGTGACGAGTTTTCTTTTTCGCTGATGGGCGGCACCGAGAAGAAGGGCGCGTGGACTATTGCCCCTGCCCACACCTCGATCACAGTCATGGGTGGCAACATTATCGATCTGACCAAGGCCACCTTTGCCGGTCGTGACGTGACCATTAACGCATGGGCTTTCATGGGCGGGATTGACATTCTCGTACCCGAAGATATTCGCATTAAATGCGATGGCGTCGCAGTCATGGGCGCATTCGAGATTAAGGACGATCGCGAAGTAACGATTGTACTCAATGATCTTCCGGAGAACTCCCCTACCCTCCGTGTGACCGGGCTTGTTCTGATGGGTGGCGTGACCGTCAAGCGCGTCCGTAGGTAGGCCGCAAGCCTGGCATGGCAAAACCCCGCCCATGCGCCCCTCCCACCCACTGGGAGGTTGTTGGCGCAAGTGCGGGGTTTAGCTATCTAAAGCAGTACCGAGATGAAACCTAGAAGGTCTCGTCGAGAGGCACGGAGGCGCCGGTGAATTCACCGTAGCCGTCGTCGCCGTAAATCGAATCACCGTAGGTTGGGATCGAGTACGCGGCGTTGCGTGCTGCTTCGGTTGGCTTGACCGAGATGTTGCGGTAGCGCGAAATACCCGTACCAGCTGGGATCAGCTTACCGATGATCACGTTCTCCTTGAGGCCGATGAGCTTATCCGAGCGCTTGTTGATGGCGGCGTCGGTAAGCACACGCGTGGTCTCCTGGAAGGAGGCCGCGGAGAGCCAGGATTCAGTAGCCAGGGAAGCCTTGGTGATACCCATGATTTCGGAACGAAGCTCTGCAGGCTGGCCCGCGTCGGCAATTGCCTGTGCGTTGGCGCGCTTTGCTTCGGACAGGTCAACCAGGGTGCCCGGCAGGAATTCGGTGGTGCCGGATTCGATGACGGTACCGCGGCGCAGCATCTGGCGAATGATGATTTCGATGTGCTTGTCGTGAATTGCCACACCCTGGGCGCGGTACACGGCCTGCACTTCATCAATCAGGTGCTGCTCAACACCACGTCGGCCCAAAACCTCGAGCACGTCGTGTGGGTCGGCTGGTCCACGCAGGAGGCGGTCGCCCACCTCAACGCGGTCGCCTTCACGCAGCGTGCGCTCAATCATGGCATCTGGGTTGGATTCCATCGGAACCTTGATCATTGCCAGGCCCTGACGCTTCGAGAGCTTCTCGTACACCACGTTGTCCGAGCCGTCTTCTGGCTCGATCGTCAGGGTGTAGAAGTTACCCTCATCATCCAGGTGCACCTTGCCGGCGACAGAAGCAATCGGAGCGCGGTTCTTAGGAACGCGGGCTTCGAACAGCTCCTGAACACGTGGCAGACCACCGGTAATGTCGCCACCGACACCACCCTGGTGGAAAGTACGCATGGTCAGCTGGGTACCAGGCTCACCAATGGACTGTGCAGCAACGATGCCGACTGCCTCACCGATATCAACCTGGTGGCCGGATGCCATGGACTTGCCGTAGCACTTTGCGCACACGCCGGTTGGGGTCTGACAGGTCAGCACGGAGCGAACCTTGATCTGCTCGACGCCAGCGTTAACGAGCGCGTCGATCTCCAGCTCGCCCAGGTCGGTGCCCGCAGGGAGCACAACGTTGCTTGCCTTATCGACGGCATCGGCAGCCAACACGCGGCCGGAGACGGAAGTCTCGACCAGGGAGTGGCGGACGAACTTGTCGCCGGAAGCCTCGGTCACTGGGACACGGACACCCTGGCGGGTGCCACAGTCTTCTTCGCGAACAATGACATCCTGTGCGACGTCGACGAGACGACGGGTCAGGTAGCCAGAGTCTGCGGTACGCAGTGCGGTATCGGCCAGACCCTTACGGGAACCGTGGGAGTTGTTGAAGTACTCGAGAACCGTTAGGCCTTCACGGAAGGAAGTCTTAATTGGTCGGGTGATGTAGTCACCCTTCGAGTTCACAACCATGCCCTTCATGCCGGCCAGGGTCCAGATCTGACGCATGTTACCTGCAGCACCAGACTTCACGATCATTGGAATCGGGTTGTCATCTGGGTAGAGATCCTCGACAGCCTTACCAACCTCGTCGGTTGCGTCCTTCCACAGCTCGACCAGGCGATCGTAGCGTTCGCGGGCGGTGAGCTTACCGAACAGGAACTTAGTCTCGATCGTACGAGCCTCAGCTTCGTAACGATCAAGCATTTCGTCCTTGTTAGGCAGAACTAGCACGTCAGACATGGTGATGGTTACGCCAGAGCGGGTTGCCCAGTAGAAACCAGCATCCTTCATCTTGTCCATGGTCTGCGCGACGGTGATAATTGGGTAGCGCGCGGACAGGTCAGTAATGACGTCGCCGAGCATGATCTTGTCGCTGCCGCCACCCTTACGGACCATGACGCCCTCGAGGTAGGAGTAGTTCCAAGGCAGCAGTTCATTGAACATGATCCGACCAAGGGTGGTGTCAGCCAACCAGGTGTCGCCCTTGTTCCAGCCCTCTGGGAACAGCTCTGCTTCGAGGTCTGCAGGTGGACGCAGGTGCGAGATACGCACCTTGATCTTGGCCTGGAGGCCAAGAACGCCGCGGTCGTACGCCATGATGGCTTCAGCCATCGAAGCGTAGACACCCTGAGCCGGACCATTATCGTCGGCTGGCTTGTAGCAGCCCTGACCGCCGAACTCGTCTTCCTTCTTATCCAGGGTCAGGAAGTACAGACCGGTCACCATGTCCAGACGTGGCATAGCCAGTGGCTTACCGGATGCTGGGGACAGGATGTTGTTGGAAGCAAGCATCAGCACGCGTGCTTCTGCCTGCGCTTCGGCAGACAGTGGCAGGTGAACTGCCATCTGGTCACCGTCGAAGTCGGCGTTGAATGCTTCACAAGCCAGTGGGTGCAGCTGAATAGCCTTACCTTCAACCAGCACAGGCTCGAAGGCCTGGATGCCGAGACGGTGCAGCGTTGGTGCACGGTTCAGCATCACTGGGTGCTCGGAAATGGCTTCTTCCAGAACGTCCCACACCTCTGGGCGCTGGCGTTCAACCATGCGCTTAGCGGACTTAATGTTCTGCGCGTAGTCGTTTTCCACCAGACGCTTCATGACGAATGGCTTGAACAGCTCCAGAGCCATCAGCTTCGGCAGGCCACACTCGTGCAGGCGCAGCTGAGGACCAACGATAATAACGGAACGACCGGAGTAGTCCACGCGCTTACCGAGCAGGTTCTGACGGAAACGACCCTGCTTGCCCTTGAGCAAGTCAGACAGGGACTTCAGTGGGCGGTTGCCTGGTCCGGTGACCGGGCGGCCACGACGACCGTTATCGAAGAGTGCGTCCACAGATTCCTGCAGCATGCGCTTTTCGTTGTTCACGATGATCTCTGGTGCACCCAGGTCGATCATGCGCTTCAAACGGTTGTTGCGGTTGATCACACGACGGTAGAGGTCGTTGAGGTCGGAGGTTGCAAAGCGACCGCCGTCGAGCTGCACCATTGGGCGCAGCTCTGGTGGGATCACTGGAATGCAATCTAGAACCATGCCAGCAGGATCGTTGCCGGAGCGCTGGAAGGCCGCGACGACCTTCAGGCGCTTCAGGGCACGCATCTTCTTCTGGCCCTTGCCGTTGTTGATGATGTCGCGCAGAATCTCAGCCTCTGCGTCGAGGTCGAAACCACGAATGAGGCTTTGGATCGCTTCAGCACCCATGCCGCCGGTGAAGTAATCCTCGTAGCGGTCAACGAGCTCGGTGTAGATGGTCTCGTCGATGATCATCTGCTTTGGAGCGAGCTTGACAAAGGTCTGCCAGATCTCTTCCAAGCGGTCGATCTCGCGCTCAGCGCGTTCGCGGATGTGCTGCATTTCCTTTTCGGCAGCGGAACGAACCTTCTTCTGGGCGTCGGCCTTAGCGCCAGCAGCCTCGAGTTCAGCAAGGTCCTCTTCCAGCTTCTGAGCGCGATCAGCGATCTCAGATTCCATGTCCGCCTCAACGTCCTTCTTCTCCAGCAGCATTTCTGCTTCCAGAGTGGTCAGGTCATTGTGGCGTGCCTCGTCATCAACGGTGGTGATGATGTTGGCAGCAAAGTAAATGATGCGCTCCAGGTCCTTTGGAGCCAGGTCCAGCAGGTAGCCCAGGCGAGATGGCACGCCCTTGAAGTACCAAATGTGGGTTACCGGCGCGGCCAGCTCAATGTGACCCATGCGCTCACGGCGAACCTTGGACTTGGTGACCTCAACGCCACAGCGCTCACAGATGATGCCCTTGTAACGGACGCGCTTGTACTTGCCACACTGGCATTCCCAGTCACGAGTTGGACCGAAGATGCGCTCGCAGAAGAGGCCGTCCTTCTCAGGCTTCAAAGTACGGTAGTTGATGGTCTCAGGCTTTTTGACCTCGCCCTTTGACCAACGACGAATGTCGTCAGCGGTTGCGAGTCCAATGCGGAGCTCGTCGAAGAAGTTGACGTCGAGCACGTAACTCCCTTTCCCTATATGTCTTGGGTTTTAAAAGAACTTGTTCGTATCTGCCTTGCGCCTTGTCGACGGCCATAGGTATCCAAACTTATGGCCGTCGATAAGTGGCTAAGACCGTGAGCTACGCGATGTCGTCGGTGCGTTCGTCGCGGGACAGGTTGATGCCGAGGGAGGCACCGGCCTGATCAAACTCATCATCGTCAGTAGTGCCCAGTTCCATTGGGGTGCCGTCTGCGGAGAGAACTTCCACGTTCAGGCACAGGGACTGCAGTTCCTTGAGCAAAACCTTGAAGGATTCTGGGATGCCAGGATCAGGGATGTTTTCGCCCTTCACGATGGCTTCGTAGACCTTCACACGACCAACCACGTCGTCAGACTTGATGGTCAGGAGCTCCTGCAGGGTGTATGCAGCGCCGTATGCCTGCATTGCCCACACTTCCATTTCACCAAAGCGCTGGCCACCGAACTGGGCCTTACCACCGAGTGGCTGCTGGGTAATCATGGAGTAAGGGCCGGTGGAACGAGCGTGAATCTTCTCATCAACCAGGTGGTGCAGCTTCAGGATGTACATGTAGCCGACTGCAACTGGGAATGGGAATGGTTCACCGGAACGACCATCGAACAAGGTTGCCTTGCCGTTCTCATTGACCATGATGTCTCCGTCACGGTTTGGCAGAGAGTTAGCCAGCAGACCAGCGAGTTCATCGTTGGAAGCACCGTCGAATACCGGGGTGGCGGTCAGCGAGCCAGCAGGAACGTCGTAGAGCTCCTCAGGGAGGGTCTCCAGCAGCTTGGCATTCTTGATGTCTTCTGGGTCAACGTGCCAACCGGCGGCAGCAAGCCAGCCGAGGTGAACTTCGAGCACCTGGCCGATGTTCATACGACGAGGCACACCGTGGGTGTTCAGGATGATGTCCACTGGGGTGCCGTCTGGCATGAATGGCATATCTTCCTGAGGCAGGATCTTGCCCACAACACCCTTGTTGCCGTGGCGGCCGGCGAGCTTGTCGCCGTCCTGGATCTTGCGCTTCTGAGCCACGTAAACGCGGATCATTTCGTTAACGCCAGGAGCCAGATCGTCATCGTCTTCGCGGGAGAAGCGACGAACGCCGATGACCTTACCGGTCTCGCCGTGCGGAACCTTCATAGAGGTGTCGCGAACTTCGCGAGCCTTTTCACCGAAGATGGCGCGCAGGAGACGCTCTTCCGGAGTCAGCTCGGTCTCGCCCTTAGGGGTGACCTTACCGACCAGGATGTCGCCGTCACGAACGTCTGCACCGATGCGGACAATACCGCGCTCGTCGAGGTCCTTGAGGACATCTTCAGAAACGTTCGGGATTTCACGAGTGATCTCTTCAGCACCAAGCTTGGTGTCGCGAGCATCGATTTCGTGCTCCTCGATGTGGATCGAGGTCAGGATGTCATCCTCAACCAGGCGCTGGTTCAGGATGATGGCGTCCTCGTAGTTGTGGCCTTCCCATGGCATGAATGCCACGAGCAGGTTACGTCCAAGAGCCATTTCTCCGTTGGAGGTACCAGGACCGTCGGCAAGCACCTGGCCAGCTTCCACCCGCTGACCCATGTCAACGAGCGGCTTCTGGTTGTACGAGGTGCCCTGGTTGGTGCGCTGGAACTTGCGCAGCATGTAGGTGTCGCGGATGCCATCATCACCCATGATGGTGATGAAGTTGGCGTCCATGTTCTCTACGATGCCGGCCTTCTTCGAGATGACAAGGTCACCTGCGTCGTAAGCGGCGCGCTTTTCCATACCGGTGCCCACGTATGGTGCTTCTGCACGTACGAGAGGCACGGCCTGACGCTGCATGTTCGCACCCATGAGGGCACGGTTTGCATCGTCGTGCTCGAGGAATGGAATCATTGCGGTTGCAACGGACACCATCTGACGAGGGGAAACGTCCATGTAGTCGATGTTCTTGGAATCGACGACCTCGATGTCGCCGTTCTTCAGACGTACCACTACGCGATCTTCAACGATCTTGCCGTTTTCATCAAGTTCGATAGAAGCCTGTGCGATGACGAAACGATCTTCTTCGTCTGCGGTCAGGTACTCGATGCGGTCAGTGATGACACCGTTTTCTACCTTGCGGTACGGGGTCTCAATGAAGCCGAATGGGTTGACCTTGGCATAAGAAGACAGGGAACCGATCAGACCAATGTTCGGGCCTTCCGGAGTCTCAATTGGGCACATACGGCCGTAGTGAGATGGGTGCACGTCTCGGACTTCGATGCCAGCGCGTTCACGGGACAGACCACCTGGGCCCAGTGCGGACAGACGACGCTTGTGCGTCAGGCCGGACAGGGAGTTGTTCTGGTCCATGAACTGGGACAGCTGAGAGGTACCGAAGAACTCGCGGATCGCAGCGGAAACTGGACGGACGTTGATCAGGGAGGTAGGCGTGATGGACTCAGCGTCCTGCGTGGTCATGCGCTCGCGAACGACGCGCTCCATACGGGACAGGCCAACACGAACCTGGTTCTGGATCAATTCGCCAACAGTACGCAGACGACGGTTACCGAAGTGGTCGATATCGTCAACGCCAACCGGGATGATCTCGCCGGTAGGAGAGGTCATCGACGTCTCACCTGCGTGCAGACGAACGAGGTACTCAATGGTGGTTGCGATGTCTTCTTCGGTCAGGGTCATCAGACCCTCGTGATCGCCACCAAGACCCAGCTTGCGGTTGACCTTGTAACGGCCGACCTTAGCCAGATCGTAGCGCTTGGCCTTGAAGAAGGAATTGTCCAGCAGAGACTGAGCAAGGTCGCGGGTAGGCTGCTCGCCTGGACGCTGCTTGCGGTAGATCTCCAAGAGTGCTTCGTCAGTGTTTGCAACACCGTCGGACTCGAGGGTGGACATCATGATCTCGGAGAAGCCGAAGCGCTCCTTGATCTGCTCGGTGGTCCAGCCGAAAGCCTTCAGCAGGACGGTCACCGGCTGGCGACGCTTGCGGTCGATGCGGACACCAACGGTGTCGCGCTTATCGACGTCAAATTCCAGCCATGCACCGCGTGAAGGAATCACCTTCACGGCATGCAGTGGACGCTCGGTGGACTTATCGATCGACTGATCGAAGTACACACCTGGGGAGCGCACGAGCTGGGAGACAACGACACGCTCGGTGCCGTTGACAATGAACGTGCCCTTGTTCGTCATCATTGGGAAATCGCCAATGAAGACCGTCTGCGACTTGATTTCGCCGGTCTCATTGTTTACGAATTCCGCGGTGACGTACAGCGGCGCAGAATAGTTGATGTCCTTGTCTTTGGACTCGTCAATAGTGTGCTTCACTTCTTCGAAGCGAGGCTCAGACAGGGACAGGGACATATTTCCGGAGTAGTCCTGAATTGGGGACAATTCATCCAGAATGTCCTCGAGACCGCTGGTCACACGTTGACCTTCACCGACCTCTGCTTGCATACGCTCACGCCATTCAGGCGTGCCGATCAGCCAAGCAAAAGATTCGAGCTGAAGGTCCAAAAGACCAGGGACCTCGATTGGCTCCGTAACTTTAGCGAACGAGTATCGCTTCGGAGCTCCAGGGATTTCGGCCATAGACTTGGTCTGGCGGGAGACTGCCAAGATGCGTCCTTCCAGCACCTCACGTGATTGACACCCCTAAAAGTGGGTAAAGGGTGCCATTCACTTACTTTGAGCATTCGGTCTGCTTTAGGATCTGTCCCACTTGCACCACTCGGACCTTAGTCCGAATAGCACGGAATGACCTTGTCAAATCGGTTTTTTCAAACCAACTGCCAAGGTCTTTCAAAAAACTGGGTACAGATTCCAGTGCAACGAAACAGCCTATATCAAATTCTGCTCAAAGTAAAGAACTTCAGTCTTTGTCTTTGCGGGCACTGTAACACAGGATGAGCAGACTCACCGCCGACACGCCTTAGGGCTTGCGGGCGAAGAGCCCGAATACACCTGCCAGGCCGGCAATCGTGAGCAGCGATCCGAGTCCAATCGCAACCCAATTGAGCTGACGTATCAGCGAACCGTCATCGATCTGGGCGGCTTGGGTAAGCATGTCAGAGCGTGATTCTTCGGACAATTGGCCGTCGAAAAGCAAAGCCTGTTCTTTCTTCTCGCCGGTTTTGGTGCCGTAGAAGTCATCGATTTGCTCGTGAATGTCGACTACGAGGCCCGATTTCTGATCAACGTAGTAGTCGCGCGTTCCAGAATGGAAGAGGTAGCCAGTCTCCTCCCCCTCCAGCTTCTTCGTATTGAATGGGCCCGCGTAGCTCATCGCCACGTTCGTCGGTTCAATGTCCTGACGGTAGCGATAGACCTTCCGGCCATTAATCTCCAGCTCTTCCTGGAACGTCGCAGGAACGGCCTTACGCAGGGTCACATCAAAGACCTGATAGGTGGACTGAGCCGCGTTTACCGGAAACTTCACCCAGAGCGCATCGATGGGTACTTGCTTCGCTGAACTGGCCGGCTGGTCAGTCATCGTCGCTTCAGTCAGCGCCTGCCCTGTGAAGCGATCCAGACGGTAGCTCCAGACCGTGGCATCGATAAGGCGATCAAGTTCATCTTGGTTGCTCACGCGCATGGTGGTGACGCCAATGCGGGCTGTCACTGAATTCGTGTCTACAGGGTCCATGAATTGCGCGTGGTACTGGCGCGAAACTGGAACCGTCACCACCTTGTCCTGCTGCGGAATCCGTGCCTTGGCCTTGTCATCTGTCAACGTGAACGTAGTGTTGCGCAGATCAAGCGGCATGCGGCCGTCAAAGTGCAGGAAATAGGGAGAGAGCAGTCCCCAGGCCAACAGCATGATGCCTAGGCCAATGATCAGTGCAGAAAAGATGCGGGACTTTGGAAGCATGGCACTTACTTTACCTGTAGTCGGTGTCACTCCTTGGCGGAGGCTTCGGCAAAGTTGTGGCCGAAAAGGTCAGCAACGAGGGGGCTTGCTAGCTCAAATGTCCCACCAACAGGAAAACCCCGCGTGCAAGAAGCACACGGGGTTTACAAGAGTAAGCGAGATTACTTGAGGGTAACCTTTGCGCCAGCCTCTTCGAGCTTAGCCTTAGCAGCCTCAGCGTCGTCCTTGTTAGCACCCTCGAGGATAGCCTTAGGAGCGGACTCAACGAGCTCCTTAGCTTCCTTCAGGCCGAGACCGGAAACGATCTCGCGAACAGCCTTAATAACGCCGATCTTCTTAGCGCCTGCGTCCTCGAGAACGACGTCGAATTCAGTCTTCTCTTCTTCAGCAGGAGCACCTGCAGCAGCGCCGCCAGCAGCAGCAACTGCAACTGGAGCAGCAGCGGTAACTTCGAAGACCTCTTCGAATTCCTTAACGAACTCAGAGAGCTCGATGAGGGTCATTTCCTTGAAAGCTTCAATGAGCTCGTCCTTGGTGAGCTTAGCCATGATGGCAAGTCCTTTCGTTTGTTTGACTCAATCGAGTCAGGGAAGTAAATGGTGTGTTTTCCCGGCGATGGGAAATTATTCGCCTTGCTTCTTTTCCTGGAGTGCAGCGCCGAGGCGTGCGACCTGGGAAGCAGGAGCGTTGAACAGGCCTGCAGCCTTTGCCAAGTTGCCCTTCATGGCACCAGCCAGCTTTGCGAGAGTGGTCTCGCGGTTGTCCAGCTCGGCAATAGCATCAACCTGAGCTGCGCTCAGGGCGTTGCCATCCATGTAGCCACCCTTGACCACGAATGCCTTGTTGTCGCCACTGAACTTCTTCAGTGCCTTAGCAGCATCTACAGCTTCGCCCTGAATGAAGGCAACAGCGGTAGGACCGGTAAGGAGATCATCAAGACCTTCAATGCCGGCATCCTTAGCTGCCAGCTTGATCATGGTGTTCTTGGCGACGGAGTACTGGACCTCAGAGCCCAGAGCACGACGCAGTTCGGTGGTCTGCGCCACGGTCAGACCGCGGTACTCGGTCAATACGATCGAGTTAGCAGCCTCGAACTTCTCCTTCAGCTCTGCCAGAGCAGCGGTGTTCTTTGCGTTTGCCATTACTTCGCCTCCTTCCTCATGTATATGTACGTTGTCCGCCGAGGCCTTTTGTGCAAACAAAAAACCCCGTGCAAGAGCACAGGGGTACAAACTCACATACCGTGAGGATGGACTCGCGTTACTCCTGCGTGGGCCGGTTCCTGATGTGGAACTCTTTCAACTCCTTAAACGGAGTGACCGACGGTCTTCGGTGAAACTTGAGTTGCGTCTTAACGACGCTTCAAACTTCGGGGTTAACCCTAACCTTTATACGGGCGATTAACCAAATCGCCTGGCAGCACGCTTATCGACGCCACTTCCCTGCCCTACACCTGCAGGGAAACAAACGGTTCGAACGGCAGGAGCCTAATAATGAACCAGGCGATGAAAACTCCCACTACCCACTCTCCCGCATAGCGCCAGTTCATCCAATCTGGGACGTGCTTGCCAAACGTTCGCGCCAGCCACGCAAACCAACTCCAGCCTACGAGGGCGAAGAGGACCAGAGCTACCACGTTATAGCGAATCGCATCGAGAAAGTGGAGGTTCATGACTGAGTAGATCATGCGGGCCGTGCCACAACCGGGACAGTTAATACCGAGGATTGCTTTGGTAGGACATTCGGGAATCATGCCACCCGGCGTCGTGGGATCAGCCGCTGCAACAGCAAAGCAACCGCACAAAGCGGTTGCCCCTGCTATCAGCGGCAGAGCGGGATGCTCCACCAGGTGCGAAATTTTACTGGTACTCATTCATGAGCTGCTCGTAGTCTGGGGCCCAACCCATCACTTGGCCAAGAATGCTGAGCAAGAACATTGCGACGACAATGCAGGAAATGACGATGTTGGTGGTGCGAGTGGTCTTGGCAGTCTGAAGAGCACCTGCCTGATCGCCCATTTCCCACTTCTTCTTTACCTGGGAGGAGAAGTAAACACCGATCAAGCCGATCGGGAGGCAGCACGCGCAAATGGACAAGATCGTGTTGATGATGGACCACGGCATCAGATTGTTAGGCTGCTCGCCGCCCATTGGCATGCCGGCATTCATACCACCCGGGTAGCCACCGCCTGGGTAACCACCAGCGTTGGAACCAGCCGTCGCGTCAAAGCCGGTGTTATCGGAGGCACCACCATATGGATACGCGCTTCCCTGGCCAAAGTTGTCGTTATTGCCTTGTCCAAAGTTGTCGTTGTTATTCTGGCCGTCGTTGCCATATGGGTTACTAGGAGTAGTCATTAAAAGGTTAACCTCTCTTATTTAGGTATTGTTCCGATAATTAGACCACCCAACCGTAACAATCTTCCGGGCATTGGGCAGTGCGAAAAGCGGCAGAATTTGGAATTGAAATCAATTAGATAGCTACTATTTGAGCCTGACCTCCTCGGTTTGACCAACGTTAAATCCCCAACTGACCGTGCCGTCTTCGAATTCAATCGTCGCTGCAATGAAGATGACAGTCGCTATCAGACATAGCCAAAAGGTGAGTGCGGCCACTCGCGCCCAGTTGCGCGCGCCGTGCACGTCTCCCCTCGTCCACGAACTGCGGGAAAACGCACTGAAGATAATTCCGAAGACACCTAAAATATTGCAGCAAAAGATAGTGAGCAGGATGTTGGGGATCAGCCAGGACTGAGGCTGTGGGGGCAAGTAGCGAGGCTGTTGGTACATGATTGGGCTCCTTTCGGTAATAGGAGTCCAGTGGAACGACTTTTGTTCCCAAATGTCTAAGTTGGGCTGGAAGCGACCACTCCGCATAACTGATCGCTATCCAGGTTTGCAGAGAACAAGGTTGAATAACGAAAAATCCCGCTCACACGAAGTGAACGGGATCTCGAAAAGCTAAAGATTAACCAGCGTAGTTCTTCAGAACGGAAGGATCTACTGGCAGGCCTGGGCCCGTGGTGGAAGACATGGTGATCTTCTTCAGGTAGATGCCCTTTGCGGAAGATGGCTTGAGACGCATGAGCTCGTCGATGAGCGCACCGTAGTTCTCGGCCAGCTTCTCAGCATCGAAGGATGCCTTACCGATCAGAGCGTGCAGGTTGGAAGCCTTGTCCACGCGGAAGGAGATCTTGCCGCCCTTAACCTCTTCGATTGCCTTAGCAACGTCGTTGGTTACGGTACCGGTCTTAGGGTTAGGCATGAGACCACGTGGGCCGAGGACGCGGGCAACGCGGCCAACCTTGGCCATCTGGTCAGGGGTAGCGATTGCAACGTCGAAGTCGATGGTGCCAGCGGTGATCTGCTCGATCAGCTCAGTGGTGCCAACGACGTCAGCGCCTGCAGCCTGAGCCTCGGTAGCCTTCTCGCCTTCAGCGAACACTGCAACGCGGACGGTCTTACCGGTGCCGTGTGGCAGGTTAACGGTGCCGCGAACGAGCTGGTCAGCCTTACGTGGGTCAACGCCCAGGCGGATAGCAACGTCGACGGAAGCGTCGTAGTTCTTGGAGGAGGTCTCCTTGACGAGCTTTGCAGCCTCGATTGGAGTGTAGATGCGGCCAGCGTCAACCAGTTCAGCGGCTGCGCGGAATGCCTTAGAAGTCTTGCTCATTTGGGGTTTCCTTTACGAAAATTGTGGTGTGTCGGGCCGAGCCGGCCCTTCCACGTACAGATTGATGCCCTAGGGGCGTCGAAAAGCTTAGTTGCCCTCGACGGTGATGCCCATGGAGCGAGCGGTGCCGGCGATGATCTTTGCGCCTGCCTCGACGTCGTTAGCGTTGAGGTCTTCCTTCTTGGTGGTAGCGATCTCACGGCACTGGTCCATGGTGACCTTGCCGACCTTCTGGGTGTGAGGAACGCCAGAACCCTTTTGCAGGCCAGCAGCCTTGAGCAGCAGCTTGGCAGCAGGAGGGGTCTTCAGCTTGAAGGTGAAGGAGCGGTCTTCGTAGACGGTGATTTCTACTGGCACAACGTTGCCGCGCTGGGATTCAGTCGCAGCGTTGTAAGCCTTGCAGAACTCCATGATGTTGACGCCGTGAGCACCGAGTGCTGGGCCAACTGGAGGAGCTGGGTTAGCAGCGCCTGCCTGGATCTGGAGCTTGATGAGACCGGTGATCTTCTTCTTAGGAGCCATCGAACTTACCTACTTTCCGTGGTACCGCACCCACTGACCTTCGATGACTGTCAGCAAGCACGACCGGATGCCCATGTTCAAGTGAGCCACCGGGGATGATTATGAGCGCGCCGAATGGACACGCGAGGTACTACCCTACGCCAGCGCCCGCCGTCGAACCAAATCGCTGGCTTCTCGACGACGGGCGCTGTGCTTACTGATTTAGGAGATCTTCTCTACCTGGTCAAACGTGAGCTCGACTGGGGTTTCGCGACCAAAGATGGATACGAGCGCCTGGAGCTTTCCGGACTCGACATCGATCTCGGAAATCGTGGCGGACACGGATGCCAACGCACCGGTAAGGATGGTGACAGCCTCTCCGACCTCGAAGTCGACCTTTGGAGCCTTCTTTGACTCAGTCATTGGCTGAGCAATCAGCTTCTCGCCCTCGGCGTTGGTGGAGTCAGCCTCACCCTCAGCTGGAGCGGTCTGCGGCATCAGGAACTTTGCAACGTCGCGGTGCTTGACCGGGGTGGCGTTGCCCTCGTTACCAACGAAGGACGTCACGCCTGGGGTGTCGCGCACAACAGACCAAGAACGATCATTGACATCCATGCGGACGAGGACGTAACCCGGAAGCAGCTTACGCTTGACCAGCTTGCGCTTGCCATCGCGAATCTCGGTTACTTCCTCGATGGGAACGACAACATCGTAGATGGAGTCCTCAACCTCGAGGGTCTGGGCACGCATATCCAGGTTGGTCTTCACCTTGTTTTCGTAGCCGGAGTAGCACTGGATGATGTACCACTGACCAGGGAGCTTCTTGAGCTCACGAATGTAGCCGCGCAGACGCGTCTTGTACTCTGCCAGAGCGGCATCCTCAGCGCTGAGCTCCGTATCGCCGAGAGCTTCCGCAGCCTCCGCGAGTTCAGCGTCGTTAGCCTGCTCCTTTGCCTCCGCTGCCTGGGCAGCGTCAGTCAGATCAGTATCCAGATCAGTTTCAGGCGTGAATTCGTCGCTCATTGTGTACTTTCTTTTCGAAGCCGGTTTGTTCTTAAGTCTACCCTTGGGGAACAGGGCAATAAATTATCCCGCCGTACCCTGGGGGCATTCGGCGGGATGTTTGCGCTTAATACTAGTTATTGAACGAAGATCTTTTCAACTCCGAGTCCTGCGAGGAAGTCCACACCGGACACCAGGGCAGTCAACAGAATCAAGAAGATGAACACAACGATGGTGTACGTAACCATCTGCTTGGCCGTTGGCCAAATAACCTTCTTGAGCTCAGAGCCAACTTCTGGCAGGAACGCGGCGACTCCGCCGCCGACTTTCTCTTCACCAGCGTTACGAGCGACCTGCTTCTTTGCCTCAAGTTGGGCAGCAGAAGTGGTAGAAGCTCCAGTGAGCTGACGCTTACCAGCAGGGCGAGCAGCAGCCGCCGCGTTTTCTGGTTGACGATCTTCAGACACCTAAAGCTCCTTGATTACAACTGATGAAGGTTACCTTGCAGGGGCGACAGGAATCGAACCTGCAACCTACGGTTTTGGAGACCGTTGCTCTGCCAATTGAGCTACGCCCCTTCATGAACCACCCAGAATTGAGCAGTACGGAACCACTTTAGCCACAAACCGTCCGCATTTCAAACAAACACGCACAGCAACCAAGGTGACTTTGGCTTGAAGCTTGTGCAAAAAGAGTCCCCAAGCCTTAAGGCACCAGGGACAATCTTGCTAGCTTCAGTAGCGATGGCGAGAATTGAACTCGCGACACAACGATTATGAGTCGTTTGCTCTACCACTGAGCTACACCGCCACGTTCATTTTGCCGATTTTTACACCGGAAAAAGAACAGAGCCCCCTGACAGAATCGAACTGTCGACCTTTTCCTTACCATGGAAACGCTCTGCCGACTGAGCTAAGGGGGCACAGCTTCTTGTGCGCCTGGCAAGTTAGACCTGCCCGCTCTGTTGAAGCCTTGAGTAGAATAACCGTACTTTGCACATGTTTACAAATCAGGTGGTCAGGACGCGTTTTTAAGCAGTGTTTTGAACAAGCTAGCGGTGTAGCCGAGCTGGGACGCTGCCACGGTATCTGGTTTAAGCAACAAAAGCGTGTCAGCAATCTGCCGCGCCCCGGGCCAGGGTCTCAAAACCGAGGTTTATGCCGGGTTTCTAACAACACCAGCACCACCTGGGGCGGTTCAAGGCTACGGCGTAGGTAAATCTGTCTCATCCGGCAAGGTTTACACACCAATCCGACATCACTCATGACCGATTTCTGGGTAAACCTGCGAACTTCAACCAGGTTTACCCACACCAAACCCAACCAAAACAAAAACCCGCCTCACTTCCATTAAAGAAGTAAGACGGGCTGCGCTGTGCCAGATGATGGATTCGAACCAACGTAGGCAATGCCGACGGATTTACAATCCGCTCCCTTTGGCCGCTCGGGCAATCTGGCGTGCACCTAGGTGCGTTAAACACTCTACTACGAACCACCCACGGCGAAGCAAATCGCCAGGTCAAGTGGCAAAATTAGCCTACTCGGGAGACCGTCAGTCGAGCCAAAGTGATCAACGCATCAGTGGCTGGACCGGACGGCAGCTTGGCGAGTTCAGCTTCGGCTTGGGCAAGGAGGGAATGGACGTCGGCAAGCGCGCGCTCACGGCCGGTGGAGCGCCCGAGGAGGTCCAGAACTTCGGCGAGGAGGGCGTCGTCATCCCCCACAGGGCCAGTGAGCTTGTCGCGCAGCTGGGCGCCCACAGGGGTGTCCTCGGCGAGAGCATAGAGCACCGGGAGGGTGAAGACGCCTTCGCGCAGATCGGTGCCCGGATTCTTTCCGGACTGGGAGTAGTCAGAGAAGATGTCGATGATGTCATCCACGATCTGGAACACCATGCCGATGTCATAGCCGAAATTGCGCAAGGCTCCCCTGGCCTCAGGAGAGGCTCCCGAATGCAGTGCGCCGAGGTAGCCGGCAGAGGCAATGAGGACGCCGGTCTTCTCCTTGATCACATCCATGTAGTGCGCGATCTCGTCGCGCCCCTCAGCGCCCACGGTTTCCCGCATCTGCCCGGTCACCAGGTCATGGAAAGTCTCCGCAAAGTGCGCAACCGTTTCGACGCCGAGGTCCGCCATAATTCGGGACACATTGGCAAGCAAGATGTCGCCAGCAAGAATTGCCACTGAGTTGTTCCAGCGAGCGTTAGCAGAATCGACGCCACGACGCTTTTCAGCCTCGTCCATGACATCGTCGTGGTACAGCGTGGCCAGGTGCGTCATCTCCACCACGGTGGCCGCAGCGATAACTTCTTGGCAGCCCGGCTTGGAGCCATACTGGGAAGCGATCAGCGCGAACATCGGACGGAAACGCTTTCCACCGGCCTGAGCCAGATGAAGCACTTTGTCCGTAACAAAGCTTTCACCGCGGGAGAGCTCAGAGAGCAAGTATTCTTCTACCTGCGCTAACCCCTTGTTGATCGAGTCGGTGAGGTCTGGGTCGCCGAGAGTAAACTGCGGAGCGTTTCCTTCTGCTGCGGTCACCTGGGTGACAAGCTCTGCTGGCTGCTCGCCAGTGGTCGGCAAACCGGCCTGGCCGTTGCTCATTCGTCGTTGCCCTCGATCTTTGCTGCAACCCCTCGCATGTCAAGGGGTCAAACGGATGTACTGGTTAGGTATCTACGGTAGCCTAAACAATTCCTCCATACACACCCCGGGTAAGTGTTTCGCGCGAATCCTTGCCACAATGGAAGGTGTGAGCCAAACCTTCCACTTTGATGTTCTCATCGTCGGTGCGGGACCAGCTGGTGCCGCCGCCGCATTTTTCGCCTCCAAGCAGGGTCTTTCCGCCTTGCTTGTCGACGCCGAGCAGTTCCCGCGCGACAAAACGTGCGGCGACGGACTCACGCCGCGAGCCATGCGCATGTTGGAAAAGATGGGTCTGGCCGGGCAGCTCACCGCCACTTATCGCTCAAACGGGCTCAAACTCCACGGCTTCGGCGGATCCGTCACTGCCCCTTGGCCCGACTCCCCATTCGGAGAAGTCGGCTCCGCCTGCAGGCGCACCGAATTTGACCACCTGCTGGTCCAGCACGCCAGCGCGCAGCCTGAGGTCACGACGTGGCTCGGCGCTACCGTCCACTCCCCGACTTTGCAGGGTGGCCGCGTTGCGGAGGTGGTGGTGACGCACGAGGGCGTCGATAAGCAGGTGCGGCCACGGCACGTGATTGTGGCAGATGGGGTGCGATCCACGTTTGGCAAGCAGCTGGGGCGCGAGTGGCACCGCGGCGAGGTGTACGGCATCGCCGCACGGTCCTATTGCGCCACCCCGCTTTCCGACGAACCCTGGATCCATTCCCACTTGGAGCTCCGCTCACCGGATGGCGTGGCCCAACCCGGATACGGCTGGATCTTTCCGCTCGGCAATGGCTTCGCCAACGTCGGCTGCGGCGCACTGTCCACCGACAAGCGACCTGCGCGGGTGAACACGAAGAAGCTGCTGCACCACTACGCTGATTCGTTGGCTGTCGAGTGGTCCTTCGGAGCCCCTTCCGAGGTAGCTTCGGCTTTGCTCCCGATGGGTGGCGCTGTCACAGGTGTGGCGGGGCCAAATTGGATGCTCATCGGCGACGCCGCTGCTTGCGTCAACCCACTGAACGGTGAAGGAATTGACTACGCGCTGGAAACAGCTGAGCTGGCCATTGACCTGTGCACCGCGTCCAAAGACTTTACCTTGGTCTGGCCTTTTGTCCTGCGGGAGCACTACGGCGAGGCATTCATGCTCGCCCGCACTCTGGCCCGGGCTCTGACCTATCCGCAGTTCCTGCCGGTGTTCGGACCAGTTGGCTTGCGAGTGCCCATCCTGATGCGTTCCGCGGCGCGACTGATGGGAAACCTGGTCACCGAAGAGGACCGCGATATGGTCTCTCGCGTGTGGCAATCTGCCGGACGGCTCATGGTGGGAGCCAGGTCCGAGTCGCCACTGTGGTCCTAGCGTCCTGCCGTTAGGACGGTTTAACAGCCGAGTGCAAAGCGACGATACCGAAGGTGAGGTTCTGCCAGCCGGCGCCCTCCCAGCCATTTCTATTGATGCGTCGGGCTAGTTCTTCCTGGTCCGGCCAGGCACGAATGGAATCGGCGAGGTACTCGTAAGCAGTAGGATTGGAGCTCACGGCCCGGGCAATAGCGGGCAGCGCTCGCAACACCAAAGAATAGGCCTGCGCGAAGATCGGCACGATTGGTGTGGAGAATTCTGCGATGCAGAGGCGTCCGCCTGGCTTGGTCACGCGAGCGAGCTCGCGGATGGCGGATTCATGGTCGTGGATGTTGCGCAGTCCGTAGGAGATCGTCACGGCGTCAAAGGTGTTGTCTGGGAACGGCAGTTGCATGCCATCGCCGGCGACCTTGGGCACGTCTCTGTGCTTTCCGGCGGCAAGCATGCCAAGCGAGAAATCGCAGGCGATGCAGGTGGCGCCGGATTTGGCCAGCTCGGTGGTGGAGACAGCGGTGCCAGCGGCGAGGTCAAGCACTAATTCACCGGGCTTTAGCGCCAACCGTTCGCGGGTGCGTCGACGCCAGTGGGCATCGATTCCGAGCGTGAGCACCGTATTGGTGATGTCGTACTTCTTGCCTACCTGGTCAAACATCCGAGCGACGTCGATGGGCTGCTTGTCCAGCGTTGCCTTAATACCTTTGTTAGCCACGCCCTAAGCGTACTAGTCCACGCGCGCGCCGAGTGCCTTGGCTGCCCACAGTGGCAATTCCGGAAGTGGACCAAAGATCGTCAGTGGCACACGCTTGGATTCGGCGATCACGGCGTCGTAGTGCTTGAGAAGTTGCTCGCACAGGCTTTGCCACGTCTTGGTGCGCACGGTGTTCCGGGAGGCTGCGGCGTAGCGGTCGTAGCGGCGCGGATCGAGGATCTGATCCACTGCGTGTGGCAGTTCTTCGGAGAACGTCTCTACGTCAAGCAGGTCACCATCGACGCCCGGGGTAATGAGGTCGATAGGGCCACCGGCGCGCGGGCCGATGGTCGGAACGCCCGACGCGTGTGCTTCCTGAATCGCCTGGCAGAAGGTCTCGAACTCGCCGGTGTGGACGAACAAATCCAAGCTGGCGTATGCGCGGGAGAGCTCTTCGCCCCCGAGCGCGCCCATGAACACGGCGGTGGGCAGCAGACGCTCGAGGCGCTGGCGCTCCGGGCCATCGCCGACAATAACTAGCTGCAGGTCATTGCGATGCGCGAGGGAAACAAGCCTATCGACGCCCTTCTCCGCAGCCAGACGACCCACAAAACCAACGATGCGCTTGGAGCGGGTCGGGTCCCAGACAGTGCGCAGCTCCTCGGAGCGCTTTGACGGGTGGAATCGGACGGTGTCTACGCCGCGACCCCAGTGGTAGATCTCGTTGATGCCATGGGCCTCGAGTTCGGCGATGGTCACCGATGATGGGGCAAGGGTGCGCTGGCACATGTTGTGCAAGGTGCGGGTCCACTCCCAGGAAGCAGCCGCGAGCAGGGTGAGCTTGTACTTCGTGGCAAAACCGGCAACGTCAGTTTGGTAGATCGCGATCGCCGGAATGCGCAGCTGTCGCGCCGCCAGAGCGCCAGCACCGCCGAGAACATAAGGCGAAGCCAGGTGAATAATGTCCGGATTAAAGTTGCGCAGCGCTTGGGTGACGGCAGGAATAGGCACGCCAACTGGCAGAGAGTTAATGAGTGGGACCATGATGGTCGGAACTCGGAAGATTTCAAACCCGAGGTAGTCGGGGATCTCTTCCTCGAAGTCGCGGGCACCCGGGGCAATCACGAGGGCCTCATGCCCTTGCGCGTGGAGGTGCTCGAGGACTCTCAGAACGGAGTTGGTCACTCCATTGACATTCGGCAGGAATGACTCAGCAACAATGGCAACACGCATGGAAGTCATACTCTCCTTTGAAAACCACCAACACCTTGTCGGCAGGTTAAGTCCAGGCAACATTTGGGAAAACCTTCTGGACTCTTTTCGGTGAGCAATCCTAGCCCTTAACCCGCGCCGACAAGCTCCATCCCACGCTCAATACGTCGATGCCACCACCCTAGCAGCACCAGGAGCAGCGCTAACACGGCAGAAGAGACGAGAAACACACTGGCGGCAGGGAGCAGGGCCAACTTCCAGGTGCGCCCCTCCACCTTCACCAACTCTGGGTTTTGCTTCGAATACTCCACCCATACCCGCTGATCTTCACCAAGACCGCCTGGGTACAGCACACCCGAGCGCGGGGAATGGTACAGCCCGGCTTCATCCTGATAATCAATCGTCGTGCGGGATGCAGAAACCGAGGTAACCCGTGCCAGTGCTCTGCCCTGGTGCTGGTTAATCTCTCGATCATTGAGCACGGGACCGATCACCATCGCAGCGCTGCCCACGACTGCACACACATAGAGGGTCAGCACCAGCTGGGTGAGTCGACGATGGAATCTCAGCATCGGTGCCTACCAGGCCACGGCTTGCTGGATAGCAGCGTGCACATCACGCCTGGTAGAACGGTCAGTCACGGCCTCAATGACGCGGAATTCGGGAGGGCCGTCGATGGCGTCGACAAGCTGCGTGACGAGGTCGGCGAGGTTGTCCGCGCGCGAGTAAGACACTGCGTAACCGGCGCAGAGATCTTCGATGTTCGCGTCGTGCGGGGTGCCGAAGACGCGCTCGAATCGATCACGGTATTCCTCAGCGCCCTGCTCGAGGGTTTCGAAGATGCCGCAGCCGTTGTCGTTGGCGACGACGATGGTGAGGTTTTCTGGGCGAGGTTCGTCAAGCCCGATGAGCAGGCCGCCAATGTCATGGAGGAAGGTGACGTCTCCCAGCAGCGCCACAGTGCGGGGTGCGCGAATCTCGGTGGGGTGCTGGGATTGGATGGCCAGGGCGACGCCGATCGCTTGGCTCACCGTTCCGTCGATGCCAGCGGCACCGCGCGGGGCGTAGGCGCTGACGCCGTCGAATGGCATTCCGATCCAGGAGAGATCACGGATCGGATTGGAAGCTCCGATGACGACGGTATCTCCCGTGCCCAAGGTGTCCGCAACAGCAGCTGCGACATGCAGGCCGGTGAATTCCTGGGCCTTATCCAAGCCTTCTCGCACAGCATCGGCCGCCAGCTCCGAGGCTGCGGACGCGATTTTGAGCCACTGCCCCGTCGGCTCGCCAGTCACCCGCACGCTCGAGGCAACCCGGCGCGCGACCCCGGTTGGGTCGTGGTAATCCGCAGTCCGGGTCAGGACCGTGATATCGATGCTCGCATCCTGGGCCAGGGCGAGGACGTCGCGGTGCAGGGTCGGGTGGCCGACAATAACGAGCTGTTCGGGTTTTGTCTCCACGACGTATCCCTCACCAGAGACCTGGGTTTTGCGAAATACCGCTGCGGCCAGCGGGTGGATCGGATGGTGTGGCGCGGGCGCGGTGGGCTCGGCAATCGTGGGAACATCTTCCAAACCAGGCACTTCCCAGGCGCCATCGCCTGCGATGACCAGGGTGTTCTTGGACAGGTCTACGTCGGCCACGCCCCAGTCGGTGCGCTGCAGCTTGATGTCACGATGTTGCGAGTCCACGTCGCTGGACTCGCCCACCAGCGGATTCCGGAACGCCACGTTGACATGCGATTGTGAGTACGCCAAGGCGCGGCGCACAGTGGACGCTGCAACATCTGGGCGGGTTCCCACATCGATGCCGAAGGTGGTGGCGTACGGCTCGAACAAACCAAACTGCTCAATGGTCTGGCTTGCCCCGGTGCCCACAAAGTGACGTGGCCGGTCCGCCGACAGGATCATCAGGGGGACACCGGATAGCCGGGCCTCAATAACGGCGGGGAGCGTGTTGGCCACAGCGGTCCCGGAGGTCATCACCACGGGCACCGGCCGGCGCTGCACGCGCGCGATTCCCAGGGCTAAGAAAGCGGCGCTGCGCTCGTCGATACGCATGTGTAGGCGCAAGTCAGAGCGAGCAAGCTCCATGAGGAGCGGGGCGTTACGCGAACCCGGGCACCCAACAACGTCGGTCACGCCGGCAGCTACGAGTTCGGCAACGATGGCGGAAGCAACATCCACAGCAGTCATGGCACCCCAGCTTAGTGGGTGCGGCGGGCAAGCTCCTCATGCGTGGCTCGCAGCCGGTCGATCCACCACTGCGTCGTGGCGGCATCTGCCTTCAGTTCGGCAAGTCGCGCCGGATCCGGAGTAACCGGAGCTGCCGACAGGAACCCCTCGACGAGAGCTCGCGGCTCTGCGACGTCTGCCAGGAACAAGCTGCCCGTGCCGAGACCCGCAGGGGCGGGAGGGACGTCGAGAAGCTCGTCGTCATCGTGCGTGGGTAGCGCGGCGACCGCGGCAATCCCGGCGTTCAAACCCACCGCGGTGTCCAGCGCGCTCGAGACCGTCACGTCCATGCCATGGGAGCGCAGGTGCTTGGCGACGGCCAGCAGCCTACGGACACCGCCTAGCGGCGCCGCCTTAACGACGCCCACATCCGCGGCCCTCATCTCCACCACCCGATACGGGTCCTCCGCCTTCCGGATGGACTCATCAGCGGCAACGCGCTGGAAGATACCCTGGCGTTGCAGGCGTGTCCGGAGTTCCTTCAGTTCCTCGAGGGTGGCGCACGGTTGTTCTAGGTAGTCGAGCGGGCCGAAGGTCTTGGCGGCTTCCTCTGCTTGGTCGATCGTCCACCCCATGTTGGCGTCGATGCGGATCTTCACGCCCGGGCGGGCCACGCGAACGGCTTCCACTCGTGTACGGTCTTGTGCCAGGGTGTGGCCTTTTTCGGCCACCTTTACCTTCACTGTCATGCAGCCTGGATAGCGTTCCAGCAGCTCCGGCACGCGTTCCGGCCGAATGGCCGGAATGGTTCCGTTGACCTCTACTTTGTCTCGCTGCAGCTCGGGCGGGCCTTGGTAGGCCATTTCCAGGCCGCAGGCCAACCAGTTAGCGGCTTCAGCAGCGCCATATTCTTTGAAGGGGCTGAATTCGCCCCAGCCCGCAGGCCCCTCGATGAGCAGGGCTTCCCTGGTGGTGATGCCCCGGAAGGGCACCCGCATGGGAAGTGCCACCACATGAGAGCGCTCAATGAGTTCGTCCAGGCTGGGGAGCATTTAGGTGGCCTTCTTTAGGTATGTCGCGGTGGTTGTGTCTGTGTTCACCATATCCTTTGGTGCGCCTTCGAAGACGATGCGACCACCATCGTGGCCAGCGCTCGGGCCAATATCAATGATGTGGTCTGCCGCTGCCATGACGGCCAGGTTGTGCTCGATGGCGATGACGGTTCGGCCGTCGTCCACCAAGTCGTGCATCATATTGATGAGCGTTTGAGTGTCTGCGAGGTGCAGGCCAGAGGTGGGCTCGTCCAAGACGATGATTGGAGCCTTTTCCGTCATCCGAGCTGCGAGTTTGAGTCGTTGACGTTCTCCACCAGACAGGGTTGTCAATGGTTGACCGAGCTTAATGTAGGGCAGACCCACATTTATGAGGCGCTTCAAGACCTTGTTGATCTCACCGGTCTTAAATACCTTCACCGCCTGACCGACGGACATGTCGAGCACTTCGGAAATGTCCTTGCCCTCCACCTTGTATTGCAGCACCTCATCCTTGAAGCGCTTGCCACCACACTCCTCACAGGTGGTGGCCACTCCCGCCGTGAAACTGAGGTCCACGTAGACAACGCCGAGCCCCTTACACGTCGGGCACGCACCGTCGGAATTGGAAGAAAACAGGGCAGGCTTCACCCCGTTTTCCTTGGCAAACTTACTGCGGATCTTATCCAGGATACCCGTGTAGGTGGCCGGATTGGACCGGCGAGAACCACGGATCGCGGTTTGGTCAACCACGAGGACATCATCACGATCTTCCAGGGCCGCCGCCACCAGTGATGACTTGCCCGATCCAGCTACACCTGTCACTGTGGTGAGTACGCCCAGCGGGAATGTCACAGTGACATCGCAAACATTGTTGCGGCTGACGCCTTCGATGGTGAGCTCGCCGGTTGGGGTGCGCGGTTCACGCAGCTCCAACTTGGTGTGCAGATACTTCGCGGTCAGTGAGTCCTCGCCCTTCAATTCCTCCGGGGTACCCATGAATACGACCTCGCCACCGTCACTGCCAGAACCGGGCCCGATGTCGATGATGTTGTCGGCAGCCAGAATGACTTCTGGCTTGTGTTCGACTACCAGAACGGTGTTGCCTTTGTCGCGAATGTCATGGAGCAGCGAATTCATCCGCGCGATGTCGTGGGGATGCAGACCAATGGTGGGCTCGTCGAAGACATAGGTGACGTCGGACAGCGGACTGCCCAGGTGTCGGATCATCTTCACGCGCTGCGCCTCGCCGCCAGAAAGTGTGCCTGCCTCGCGGTCGAGGGAGAGATACCCGAGTCCGATATCCACCATGGAGGTCAGAATGCCGAGCAGATTGTCCCGCGCGGGCCCCACATCAGCCCCGAGCTTTTCGACGAACCCCACCAAGTCACCCACCTGCATGGAAGCTAGCTCGCCGATCGTTTTGCCGTTGACGGTTGCGGTACGTGCAGCTTCTTTCAAACGGGCACCCTGACAGTCCGGACACGTGCTGGTGGTGGCAATGTCAGCAACGAAATTCACAATCTGCTTCGCCTTCGGCGGCTCCGCCCGGTCGATCCAGAGTCGTCGCACGCGAGTGATCAAACCTTCGTACGAGGTGTTCTTGCCGTCCACCTTGATCTTTTGGGGCTCCGCGTACATGAGCATGTCGCGGTCCTGCTTGGAAAAGTCCTTGATGGGCTTGCCTAGGTCGAAGAGACCGGTTTCACCGTAGGTCTTCCAGTACCACTCCCCCACGTTGTGGCCCGGCGCAGTGATCGCACCGTCATTCAGAGACTTGGTTTCATCGATGATCTTCTTCTCGTTCAGCGTGGCTGCCTGGCCGGAACCTTCACAAGTTGGGCACCACCCGTCGGGAAGATTGAATGAAAAGGCGCTGGAGGTGCCCACATGAGGCTCGCTCAGTCGGGAGAACAGCAAGCGCAAGATGGCATGGGCATCAGTAGCCGTGCCGACGGTGGAGCGGGAGTTAGCCCCCATCCGCTCTTGATCAATAATGATCGCCGGACTGAGGTTTTCTAAAGATTCCACCTCAGGACGAGGAAGGGTGGGCATGAAACCTTGAATGAAGGTGGAGTAAGTCTCGTCGATCAACCTGCGCGATTCCGCAGCGACAGTTCCGAAAACCAAGCTCGATTTGCCGGATCCGGACACACCTGTAAACACGTTGAGACGCCGTTTGGGGATGTCAAGATCCACGTTTTTCAGGTTGTTTACTCGCGCGCCACGAACTTTGATGATGTCGTGGGTATCCGCAGGGTGCTGTGTCATGTCATCAAGTTTAGGGGTGAAACCCTCAAGTGCGCCTTTACGCCCCAAAGTTGGGAGCCCCAAGCGACAAACGTTGAACAATAGCCAGAATCAATAACTTAAATTCCAGTAAGTAAACCATAAGAGGAATGACACTTATGGAATTTCCTATTCTCCATCAATGTGCGCGTGACCCCGCGGTCATAATTGTTATGGGCATCACGGCAACGCCTAGGGGGAAGGAAGATGCCACCGAAAGAAAAGGTTGCCAGCTCTACCGGCGGTGGGCGAGCTACGGGGAAGCTTAGGGGGCGTCCCTGCAGGTAGGAGCACAGACGGCCGCGGAAGCCTCCAGGGGGTGATGAGGCTTCCGCGGCGAGGGACGGGGAGGGCCCTAGAGTGGAACACATGAATCCTTTTAAACCAGAATTGTGGCAGCCGGTCCCCGGCTTCGAAGACCTCACCGACATCACCTACCACCGCCTCATTGGGGAAACCCGAGCCGATGGCATCGTGCGCATCGCCTTCGATCGCCCTGAAGTACGCAACGCGTTCCGCCCGCATACGGTAGACGAACTCTATCGAACACTCGATCACGCGCGCCGCACCCCAGACGTGGGCACTGTGCTACTCACCGGCAACGGTCCATCCGAGAAAGACGGCGGCTGGGCATTCTGCTCGGGCGGCGACCAGCGTATCCGTGGCCGTTCAGGTTACCGATATGCAGACGGCGAGACTGCAGAAACCGTCGACACTGCCCGTGAAAAGGTGGAAGGCGGACGCCTGCACATCCTGGAGGTCCAGCGCCTCATCCGCACCATGCCGAAGGTCGTCATCGCCGTAGTGAACGGTTGGGCTGCCGGCGGCGGACACTCACTGCACGTGGTCTGCGACCTCACCATCGCATCCCGCGAGTACGCCAAGTTCAAGCAAACTGATGCCGATGTCGGATCCTTCGACGCCGGCTATGGCTCCGCTTACCTGGCGAAGATGGTGGGCCAAAAGTTTGCCCGCGAGATCTTTTTCCTCGGTCGCACCTACGACGCGGAGACCATGCAGCGCATGGGCGCGGTGAACATCGTCGCCGACCACGCAGACCTAGAAGATGAAGCGATCCAGGTTGGCCGCGAGATCAACGGCAAGTCCCCAACCGCCCAGCGCATGCTCAAGTTCGCCTTCAACCTGACCGACGACGGCCTCATGGGCCAGCAAGTGTTCGCAGGTGAAGCCACCCGCTTGGCTTACATGACCGATGAGGCCGTAGAAGGCAAGAACAGCTTCCTGGAAAAGCGCGACCCAGACTGGTCCGAATTCCCGTATTACTACTAGCCCTTCCCGACCAGGTCGCGCGGGATCTGGTCGGCGGGCTCGATCTGCTCGAGTTCGAGGTGCCCGTCGTCGATAAGCTCCTGCGTGACCTCGCTGGCGATGGACTCCTCAAGCTGAGTGTCCGATGCCGGGGAAGCCGCCACCTCTGCCCGCAGTTTGCGCTCGTGACGCTTGGTGAACACGGCCCTAGGGTGCAACTTGCGCACGAGCAGCTCGCGAATGGTCTCGCGGCGTTCGATTTCGGCGGTGATGCGCGAACGACCGCGGGCGTATGCGCTGAGCAATGCGACGATCAGAATCAGCCCGACATAGCCGAGCAGCGGATACAGCACAGACACCAGTGCCTTGAATCCGACGAAGCTGAGGACGAATCCAACCAGGCACATCGCCACGTACACGGTGCGGAAGCGCGCGGGCTTGTCGACGGTCATTCGGCGCGACATCGAGTAGAACATACCGATCGCGGTGTTGTAGATCATCATGAAAATGACCACTGCCATCAAGTTTCCGAGCACAGGATTAGCCTCATTCACCAGTGCAAGAGTCGGCATGTCTTGCTCTCCCACTACCGGCAGTGCCACCCACAGAGAAACGACCAGGCCCACCAGTAGGAATCCGAAAAGGATGCCGCCGATCAGTCCGCCCCAACCGGCGGCGCGGGTGTCGTGGTGCGAACCGCCGATCACGATACTCATCGATGCCGCAACGATCACATTGAATCCCAGGTAGTTCAGGCTGGAGATCCACCAGTTCGGCAGGCCGGTCTGCACTTGCTCAGCGTATGGCTGAAGGTTGCCAAGGTCCGAGGGCGCCTGGCGAACCGCGATGACCATCGCCATGATGAGGAACACAGCAATCACTGGGGTGGCCGCGCCGATCACTGTGCTGACCTTATCTATGTCGAGGAAACCCGTGGCGATCACGAGGACCAGCATGATGAGCGCACCGATCCATGTCGGCAAGCCGAACTGCTGCTCCAAGTTGGCACCAGCACCCGCAAACATGACAAAACCAACGGCAAACAACGTTGCCATGATGCCGTAGTCAATGACCCGGGCAACGATCGGATGAGAGACCTTGTTGAACACAGCGGTGTGCTCGTTGGCCAGGAAGTACGACCCGAATCGAAGCACAATCATGCCGGTAATACCAAAGGTAATGCCAGTCAGAGCAGCGCCCAAGATTCCCCACGGACCAAAAGCGACAAAGAACTGCAGAGCCTCCTGGCCCGAAGCGAAACCGGCGCCGACCACGACGCCGACAAATGCCATAGCAATATTTATGGACTTTTTTAACACAACGAATCCTTTGCTTGTAAGTAAGTCCAGATTAAGCTATTCATAAGTTTTGCTTTGTAACGATTTGGTCGCGCACCTGGGCTTTCCTACGACATAGAAAGGAATACCATGGGCTGCAAACCTGCGATCCGTATGCACTTATAGGTTAATTTCGGAACTGTTATCAAATAGTGACCGACAATTCGGGGCACACTACACTGGTAAGCCGTGAGCAACCTGATTCTCGAACCACTCGTCGTACCCTCCGGCGACCCCGTCAGCATTCTCGACGACCTCGAGGCAGCCATCTCTGGCACCCGATCGCTACTCCCGCTGCCTGAAAAGGATCAGTCCCGGGCGGCCACCCTTCGGGCGTCGCAAAGCGTGGGTGAACCGTGCGACGCCGCACTGGTCATGGCAACCTCCGGCAGCACCGGTACACCCAAAGGCGCGCTCCTCACTCCCGTCAACCTCGTCAGTTCCGCGGATGCCACGCACCAATTCCTCGGCGGGCCTGGCCAATGGCACCTCGCGCTGCCCGCGCACCACATTGCCGGAATCCAGGTGCTGGTGCGCAGCCTCCTCGCGGGAATCGACCCGACCTTCCAGGACGTGAGCGGCGGATTTTCCGTGGCCGACTTCGCCACTGCCGCCACGGAGCTCGCCACCACCGGCGACCGCACCTACACCTCCCTGGTGCCCAACCAGCTGATCAAGGCGATGGAAACCCTCCAAGGCATCGAAGCACTGCGGCTTTTCGACGCCATCCTCGTCGGTGGCGCGCCCCTGACGCGAGACACCCTACGGGCCGCGCGTGAACTTGGGATCAACGTAGTCACTACTTATGGTTCCTCCGAAACCGCTGGTGGTTGCGTCTACAACGGTCGGGCGATCCCCGGCGCGCGCGTGCGGGTTGTTGGCGAGCGGATCCACCTCGGCGGGCCGATGATTGCAGCTGGATATCGCAATATGCCTGATCATGAGGCGTTTGCCGAGCCTGGTTGGTTTGCCACCTCCGACGCGGGATCGTTGACCGATGGGGTCTTGCAGGTGAGGGGTCGGCTCGACAACGTGATCATCACTGGCGGGCTTAAAATCCAGCCCGAAGTGGTCGAACAAGCGCTGCTGAATGTTTCCGGTGTGACGGGCGCATGCGTGGTCGGTGTTTCCGATCCTCGCCTGGGGCAGCGCATCGTCGCAGCATATACGGGGTCAGTTTCACCAGGCGAGGTCGTTGAAGGACTCGACGACCTCGCGCGTTGGCAACTGCCGAAGGAACTGCGGCACGTGGAGGCGCTGCCACTCACTGGACCAGGGAAAGTGGACCGGGTGAA
Organism: Corynebacterium kalinowskii; assembly: GCF_009734385.1. Lineage (NCBI taxonomy): Bacteria > Bacillati > Actinomycetota > Actinomycetes > Mycobacteriales > Corynebacteriaceae > Corynebacterium > Corynebacterium kalinowskii. Next base: position 2,155,404 of record NZ_CP046452.1, read on the forward strand.
GGTCTCGAAGCTATTTCAGTAGAGGGGTGCGGGCTCCCTCGGTAGCTTTTTTACATTGCTGGAAACTTTTCAACCAAAAGCACCACTGCTATCTGGGGTTTTGCTTGAAATCCCGGTAGCTCCGGACGCCGCTAGTCCTCAACTCGGGAGGACTCGAGCAACAGCTGCAGATCCTCTTCCGTATACACCTTGCGGATCTGCTCGTCGTTGCCACCCATCAGGGTATTGCCCACAACGAGGGCGCCGACCTGCGTCGATGGGATGACGGCGAAGTGGCGCGGCTGCGAGTACACCTGACGAATCGGATGCTGGGAACGTAGCGCACAGGCATGGAGCCACACGTCATCGGCGCGTGGGGTGAGCTGCATAAAGATGTCGCCTTGGGAGACCACGTACTCGATGAATCCGGGTGGATACAGCACACCCGAGACACCGGTGGCGAAGTGCAAATAGGAAGCTTGGCAGGTGTCGGCGGCGGTCCATTTGGCGTAGGAGAGCATTTTGCCGTCGCGAAGCTCGATTCGGTGCGCGCGGTATGCGATGACGACATCGCTACGCAGATCGCCGATAAACAGCAGGTTCTGGAGGAACCACTCGGGGTAGATCATGTCATCATCGATGGTGGCGACACGCTTGCTGGTGCCCGCGAGCTCGCGGAATTGACCCCAGTATTTCGTGTGCGGGCCGTAGCGGCCATCGGAGCAGCGCACTTGCAGGCCGCGCTTGATGAGGCGTTTGAGGGTGTCCGGGTACTCGGAGTTGAAGTCGGGCTCGTCGAGCCACAGCACGATCGGCGCCTTCACGTAGCCACGCGCGATGGACTCGAGGGTCAGGTACACCTTGGTCAGGCGACGGCCATGCGTGGTCAGCGAGATGATCACATCGCCGTCAGCGGGGATACCCGTGCGGGAGACCCGGTTGGCGATCCACAGCGGAATAATGCGAAAGCAGGTGAGAAAGAAGCTGGCGATCTGCCCGAGGACATACCCGATCCACATCATCGCTAACGTTCACTCTCGCTTCCATAGGTTTTAGGGATTTCTACACACACTACCGCCCCTGTGAGCGAGGCGTGAGGCCAGAGTGCACAATAGTAGCTATGTCTCAAGCTACTGTCGCTGATTGGTGGGAAGCAGCCCGCCCCCACACCTGGGCAAATGCCTTCGCTCCCGTTATTGCTGGTTCCGGCGTTGCCGCGTTCCATTCGGGCTTCAGTTGGTGGCGTGCTCTCCTGGCAGCCGGAGTGGCATGGGCGCTGATCATCGGCGTGAACTACGCCAACGATTACTCTGACGGCGTCAAAGGCACCGACGCCGATCGTACCGGCCCGCTGCGTTTGACTGGCTCCGGGCTCGCGGCACCTGCGGCTGTGAAGCGCGCGGCGTTCATTGCCTTCGGGGTTGCTGGAGTATTCGGCATCGCCCTGTCTTTGGCCTCTTACTGGTGGCTGATCCTGGTCGGCATCGTCTGCATCCTGGCCGCCTGGTTCTACACCGGCGGATCAAACCCCTATGGCTACCGTGGGCTCGGCGAAGTCGCTGTCTTCACCTTCTTTGGCTTGGTCGCGGTGTGCGGCACGGAGCTGACCCAAACCGGCAGGTTTTCCTGGGCGGGCTTTGCGACGGCCGTCGCTGTCGGGTCCGTCTCCGCTGCCGTCAACTTGGCGAATAATCTCCGCGACATTCCCTCAGATACTGAGGCTGGGAAGATCACACTGGCAGTGCGGTTGGGCGACTCTGGGACCCGCACGTTGTGGCTGCTTTTGACGAGCGTGCCGCTCGTCGTGTCTGTCTTGCTGGCCTTTTTCTGCACGCCATGGGCGTTGCTGGGATTGTTGGCAGTCGTGTTGCTGCTCCCCGCTTCCCGACCAATCACCTCGGGCGCTGTCGGACCTGCGTTGATCCCCGTCCTGGGTCTTACCGGTCGGGCGATGCTGGCGTGGGCGGTGCTTACTGCTGGCGCGCTAGCGTTCGGCTAGTTCCTTCTTTACCCATTCCTTGTGAGCCTTGCGCTGAGCATCCCATTCGGCCAGCTCTTCGTTCACCTTCAGTCGCAGTCCCTTGAACAGGAACATCGATAGCGGGAACGCGACCAACAGTGCCAGAAGCGAGGAAATGAGCAGGGGAACTGGCGCTCCGATGAGGATTGCAGCAGACTGAATAATAATGGTGAGCACGACAAAGATAGCGAGTCGCGCAAGCCCGTAAAGTGCGATGTCTCGCCACGCCCTGTTTCGCAGGGACTTATCGAGGATCGGTTCTTGATTCACAACCTTGACCATACTAGAGGCACACGAGGGAGTTATCCGATGGGACGACTGTTACTACTTCTGCTGATCATCGCGGCGATCGTCCTGCTGTGGAAGGCATTCGCCCCACAATCGCTTGGCGGAGCTCCGCGCCCTCAGCGCCAGCAGCCACCGATGATCAAGGGGCCTGACGACGACGAAGACTTTCTTTGGCAACTGGAAAAGGAACGGTTTAAGAAACGGCGCGAAGAGGAGCGTCGAAAAGAGCAGGAATAGCAGCATTGCGTCGCCACTTGACGCACGGCGTATTATCGAATTATGACTTCACTGGCACCTACTACTAGTCCACTCGACGTGGCCCAAAACCCCGGCCCTTGGCGACCAGTGTCAGACAACCCCGACTTCGACCACATCGTCGGCGTGTTCAAAGCACTTGCTGACCCAACCCGCCTGCGCCTGCTCCACCTCGTGGCACAAAAGGGTTGCGAGGATGTCTGCGGACTCGAACTCGCTGAAGCTCTGGGCGTTTCTGCGCCAACCGTCACGCACCACATGAAGAAGCTCATCGCGATGAACCTGGTCAAGCGCGAGCAGCGTGGCAAGTGGGCCTACTACTCCGTCAACGAGCGGCTGTTTACCTGCATCGAGACGCTCGCGTCCGACATTATTAAGTAGGGGCAGGCCTAGCCCCGCCGAAGCACCTGCAACAGATATTCCCCGTACCCGGACGCTTTGAGTTCTTCGGCGCGCTGCGCGAGATCGTCGGCGCTGATGTACCCCATCCGCCAAGCGACTTCTTCCGGGGAACCGATCTTTAGACCCTGACGCTGCTCGATCGTGCGGACGTAGTCGCCGGCGGCCATGAGGGTGTCGATGGTACCGGTATCCAGCCACGCGGTTCCACGGGGCAGCACCTCTACCTGGAGTTTTCCGCGCTCTAGGTAGGCGTTGTTGATGTCCGTGATTTCAAGTTCGCCTCGTGCGCTGGGTTCTAGCCCACGTGCGATGGACACAACGTCATTGTCGTAGAAGTACAGGCCCGGAACTGCATAGTTCGACTTCGGGTTGGCGGGTTTTTCTTCGAGGCCCGTGGCTTTGCCGTCGTCGTCGAAAGAGACGACACCGTACGCGGACGGCTCGGCCACCCAGTAGGCAAAGATGGCGCCACCGTCAATGTTTTCGAAGCGGCGTAGCTGCGTGCCCAAGCCTGGACCATAGAAGATGTTGTCACCGAGCACCAACGCCACTGAATCCTCCCCGATGTGCTCGGCGCCGAGAATGAACGCCTCTGCCAGGCCGCGCGGGGCGTCTTGGGTTTTGAAGGTGAGCGAGATTCCGAACTGGGAGCCGTCGCCAAGCAGTCGCTCAAACTGACCGCGATCCTCCGGGGTGGTGATGATGAGGATGTCGGTGATGCCCGCGAGCATGAGGGTGCTCAGCGGGTAGTAGATCATCGGCTTGTCATAGACCGGAACCAGCTGCTTGGAGACGCCGAGGGTGATGGGGCGCAGGCGCGAACCCGTGCCACCTGCGAGGATGATGCCTTTCACTCGGCCCAGCCTTCGCGCAGCATCTTCTCAAATCCGGCGCAGTCCTCGTAGAGGGGCAGCTGCACGTCGTCGATTTTCGGCGCTTCCTTGTCCTTTTCAGACAGGATGTAGTCGGCTTCCGGCCAGTCGATTCCTGCGCAGAACGGGTCAATGCCATGCTCAAGGGCTGGCTCATACTCTGAAGACACGAGGTAGGCGACAGTGGAATCTTCCAGCGCCAGGAAGCCGTGCGCAACGCCGATCGGGAGGTACAGGCTCTTGCGATTCTCTTGGTTGAGTTCGACGGCAAACCACTTTCCGTAGGTAGGCGATCCCACGCGACAGTCGAACACGACATCCCAAATCGCACCCGACATGCAGGTGACAAACTTGGCCTGGCCCGGTGGCACATCGGCGAAATGCAGTCCGCGCAGCACGCCCTTCTTGGAAAGAGACACGTTCGATTGTTGCAGGTCAAATGGGTAGCCGACCGCTTTTTCAAACTCGGTGGCCTTAAACCACTCATTAAACGCGCCCCGGTTGTCGGGGATGATCTTCGGCTCGGCTAGGAAAACGCCTGCTACTTCATCGACGGGCTTCAGCATGCCGTCCAGTCTAATGGTGTTTGGGGTGAGCAACAGCTGACCGGTTCGAAATCCAGCTACTTGGAACCAGCTATTCGGAGCTTCACTTGTGCTACATGGACCCTTATCGACCTAGTATCCGGTTTACTACTCCCAATAGCTGGATTTACATAGCTGGAATCGCCTCCGGGCACTACCCGAGCTCTTTCTCGACCTGCAAATAGGTCTCCTCCGCCACCTCTCGAGAATCAGCCCACCACTGCGGGTTCGCACGATACCACTCGATCGTTTCCTTCAGCCCCCGTGCAAAGGTGTACTGCGGGCGCCACCCAAGCGCCTCGGTCGAGGACGGATCGATGGCGTATCGACGGTCATGGCCCGGGCGGTCAGTCACGTGCACGAAGTCCTTGGGATCGCGGTCGAAAGCTACATTCAGGCCCTCGACCACCTGCTTGTTCGAGCGTTCCCCGTTCGCGCCGATGAGGTAGGTCTCCCCTACTTCGCCTTGCTCGATGATGGTCCACACGGCATCGTTGTGGTCGTCCACATGGATCCAGTCGCGCACGTTGAGGCCATCGCCATACAAACGTGGTTTTTCATCGTGCAGCAGGTTGATGATCTGACGCGGGATGAACTTCTCCGGGTGCTGGCGCGGACCATAGTTATTGGAACAGTTCGAAATGGTGGCCTGCACGCCGAAGGAACGCACGTAGGCGCGCACCAGGTGATCACTCGCCGCTTTGGAGGCGGAGTACGGGCTGCTCGGATTATACGGAGTCGAAGGGGTGAAGCGAGCTGGGTCATCGAGGGCGAGGTCCCCGAAGACTTCGTCCGTGGAGATGTGGTGGAACCGGGCGTCGTTAAGGCGTGCATACTCGAGCAGCTGCGCGGTGCCCTCGATATTGGTCTTGATGAAGCGCAGCGGGTCGCGGAGGGAGTTGTCGTTGTGGCTCTCGGCGGCGAAGTGGACGATGAGGTCGAAGCTGCCGGTGAGCGGCTGGCAAATGTCCTGGCGGACGACTTCGATCCCGGCGGGCAGATTGGCTTCGTTTGCTGCGTAGGTGAAGCTATCTAGCACCGTGATGTTGTGTTGCGGGTGCGTTTCCAGCGTGCGGTGCACGAAGTTCGAACCGATGAAGCCGGCGCCGCCGGTGACCAGGATTTTCATGGGTTCAAGTGTAGCTATGTGCATGGAACACGGAAACAGCCCCCGAAACGAATATTTCGAGGGCCGGAAGTAAGTGTGGTGAGCTGATTCAGCTAGTTGAGCCCTGCGTAGGAGTGCAGGCCAGATACGACCATGTTGATGAAGAAGAGATTGAAGACCATCATGCCGAAGGCAACAATGTTGATCCACGCAGCGGCGGTGTTCTTCCAGCCGGAGGTGGCGCGGGCGTGCAGGTAGGCGGCGTAGAGAACCCAGGTGACCAGCGAAATGGTTTCCTTCGGGTCCCAGCCCCAGAAGCGACCCCAAGCGGATTCCGCCCAGATAGCTCCCAAAGCAACACCAATACCGAAGATCGGGAGCGCCCAGACCGCTGCCTTGTAGGCGAGGCCATCGAGGGTTTTGGCGGAAGGCAGTGGGCGTAGGATAGCGCCCATGATGCCGTGCTCAGAGCCCTTCGGCTGGTTCATGCGCAGTACGTAGAGCAGCGATGCCATACCGGAAATCATGCCAACACCAGCACCGATGGAGACGGTGGAGACGTGGATCGGGAACCAGAAGGACTGCAGCGCCGGCACGACAGGCGCGGACGCGGCGTACAGCTTCATGCCACCGTAAAACAGCAGGACGATCACTGGGGTGAGCACCCATGGCCACATAGCGCGCAGCTCGCGGCGCTGAATCACCCACGCTGCGATCGCCATCGCCACGAGTGTCACCATCGCGACGTACTCATAAAGGTTGCCGAACGGGAAGCGCGACGCGGACATACCACGCAGCACGACGGACACCCCGTGGAAGATGATGGCCAGCCAGATCATGGACTGGGTCATGCCCGCCCACTTCTCGCTGTTATCCGTAGCCTCAGGCTTTTCGACGACCGCAGGCCCGCCCGCCCCTACCAGTTCCTTTGCCGGTTCAGCGAGAACCTGCGACTGCTTGACGTAGTAGACGATCGACAAGATCAGACCGAGGACATAGATAACGAAAGCTGTCTTGAAGCTGAGGTCAGAGTAGTTGGAGAGCGTGTGATTGACCGGCATGGCGCCTTCCTGGAGACGAAATCAAACTTTCGATGGATACGGATACCTTAGCGGGGCATGGCCTGGGGATTCAAGTTGGAATTCCACCCCTCTCTTCAAGGGCGAACAGTTCCGCATTTCTAAACCATTTCCCGCACATGCTCAGGGTCAATGAGCGAAGCAGTAGAAAACATGCCACAATTGCCGAATAAATCCCTTTGCACTGAAAGACTAACCCCACGCAGCCACAATGCCAGTCAATAAAGATTCACATTGGTGGAAGATCCCACTACCAGAACTCGTCGTTCTCTTCGGCAGCTCCCTGATCGGGCTTTCACAACGGCCCGACATCAATTTCTGGGTCTTCTTCTTGATTCCTGCATCCGCTCTCGCGGTTTTGATCGCACCGATCTTGGCATGCGTTGGAGCCAAGAATTATGTCCCAAGCCTGTGCGCACTTGGTCTAGGAGCGATTTTTTCTCTGTCGGTCGTCTTGGCACCCAAAGGCGATCCAGATTTCGGAAAAGCAATCGGGATCATACTAGGTATGGGTCTTTTGATTGCGGCCACTTCCGACATAGTTCGTCGGGGGCTATTCAATATGGCCAACAGAAACTGAGGAGCCTTAATCCTCCTCCGGCTCCGGCAGCCCCAGCAGCGTGCGGTGGATCGCATCGTATTCCTCGCCCCAGCCGGCACGGTCGGTGCGGGCGAGGCCGGCGGTCTCAATCAAAGTGCCGCCTGGAACCTCAGACAGGCGCACCCACACGCGGCGACGCTTTACAAACAGCGAGCCCACCAAACCACCAAGTGAAATCAGGGTCGTCACCAGGACCCAGAACTGAGTCGGGTCGTGGGAAATCTGCAGGTTAGCGAATTCGTTAGCGCCATCGAAGGTCACGACTGTGCCGTCGTCAAGCGTGATCGACTCGCCCACCGTGAGGTTCACGCGCTCCAGTTTTTGCAGGGCGCCTGTGTGCATCAGGGACGGGTCGAGCGAGAAGATCGACTGGCCGCGACCGGAGTCAAGGCCTGCGTCACCGCGGTAGATGTCGATGGCGACTGCCGGATCCTTCATCGCCGGGTAGGCCGACTGCAACAGAGCACCAGTTTCACCGGTCCACTGTGCGGTCGGGGCAAACAGTCCCTGGATCGCCAGGCCCTTGGTGCGACGTTCTTGCAAATCCGGGTACATGCCAGCCGGCGGATCAAAACGCATCACGCCAGAAGAAAGAAAAAACGTCGGATCATCGGGACGGAACTGCACCATCTGGGTGCGGGTCTCGCCGTTCGGCCACTTCACAGTGAACTTCGGCGCAAAGCCATGCCCCTGAAGGTAAATGCGGTCGCCCTCGATGCGCAGCGGATGATTGACCTTCAGTTGGTACTTATCCCACGCCTCATGAGGCAGGAACATCGTCTCGCCAGTGGCGTAGTCCACGTTCGAGGTGAACATCTTGGCCTGCCCGTTCGGAAGATATTCGGCGGAGAAGTCCTTGACGTTGACGCAGAAAGGCGTGAGTTTGGTGCCGTCGACAAGCGAGCCCGCGCGGAAGCTGTCGAAGTTGGCCACGGCCGTATTGCAGAACTCGGAGTTCTCCGCGCCCGCGACCACGATGACTTGGCCTTCGTAGTACACCATTTTTCCCGCACCAACGGTTGCCAAGATGCCGACAAGGCCGATGTGGAAGATCAAGTTGAACAGCTCGCGGGAGTAGCCGCGCTCTGCAGCGAAGGAACGCTTGCCGTCGCGGTCCTCCTCGGCTGTGTAAGAGGCAACGCGCCAACCCTTCAGGGCCTCCCGCACCTCCTCTTCTACCTGCTCAAGCGGCTTATCGACGCTCCCAGAACCGTGATGTGGCAGGCGTTCCAAGTTCTTTGGTGCCTTCACCGGGTCGGCCTTCCACGCTTTGTAGTGCTCCCAGGAGCGCGGCAGAATACAGCCGATAAGGGAGACGAAAAGGAGAACGTAGATGGCGGTGAACCAGTGGGAGGAGAAGACGTCGAAAAGCTGGAGCTTGTCGTACCACTGCGCGAGTTCGCCATTGTTCTTGATGTACTCGTCCACTTTGGACTCGTTGAGCGAGCGCTGCGGCAGGAGCGCGCCCGGGATCGCACCCAAGGCGAGCAGGAAGAGCAGCATGAGGGCAGTGCGCATGCTGGTCAGCCAGCGCCAAGCAAGTTTCAACATGTCTCTTCTCCTAAATAAGGGTGGTTCCGTAGTTCACGGTCCATTGACGGACCACATTAATAAACAGGGCCCACTGTCCCGTCACCAGGGCTAGGCCCACGAGGATCAGGGCTACGCCACCGATGATCTGAATCGTGCGGGAGTGGCGACGTAGGAAACCGACGCCGCGCATCGCCTTCGCAGACCCGAGGGCAACCACCAGGAACGGCAGCCCGAGGCCGATACAATACGCGACGATGAGGATGACACCACGCAGCGCCGTCATGCCCTCGGTGCCCGCAGACACGGAGATGATCGCGGCGAGGGTGGGGCCTAGACACGGGGTCCAGCCGAGGGCGAACACGCCGCCGAGCAGTGGCGCGCCGATCCAGGTGCTGAGCCGACGAGGCTGCAGGCGGGTGTCCCGATCAAGCGCCGGAACCAATCCCATGAAAACCAGCCCCATGATGATCGTGACCACGCCACCGATTTTCTGTAGCAGCTCTTGGTTGAGCGTGAGAGTAGAGATCGCGCCGAATACCGTAGCGGTGGCCAACATGAAGATCACCGTGAAGCCTGCGATGAAAAGCAACGCGGCACCGGCGACCCGCCAGCGTTTGGTGGCAACGACCTCGCCGTTCTTCATCTCCACCTCAGAGCCCACCACACCTGCGAGATAGGACATATAGCCAGGCACGAGCGGGACGACGCACGGGCTAGCAAAGCTCACCAGTCCCGCGAGCGCAGCCGCGAGCATGCCTAGTAGAAGAGGGCCACTAGCGGCCATCTCGGCGATCTGATGCCCCATTTACGCCTCGTTGGTCAGTGGCATGGCCACCTCAAGGATGTCCTTGGCAGTCACTTCTCGCAGGAAAACCGCTGCTGGGCGATGCTGACGATCGAGGACAATGGTGGTCGGAATGACGGAGGCTGGGAGGCCGCCCATCGCCGCGGCCGTCTTGAATGGTGGATCGTAGAGCGACGGGTAGGTCAGGCCGTTGTCTTTCACGAAGTCGCGAGCAATCTCCGCTTGGTAGTCCTTCACGTTGACGCCCAAAACTGTGCCGTGGCCGGTTTCTTGGAGCTTTTCGTGGACTTCCTGCATGTCGTCCGACTCGGATCGACACGGACCACACCACTGACCCCAAGCGTTGATCACCACGACCTGGTCTTTGTAGTCCGACAAGTTGATGGTGCCGCCTTGGAGCGATTCGCCGGAAAACTCCCGGATTGGCTTTCGCTCCGAGGCCGGGTAAGTGATGTCCGTTTGTCCACCAGGTGCCACGAAGGTCCAGGTACCGCCAGTTGCGACGGCGTCCTGGCCTGCGGTGTCTTCAGCAGAGCAGGCAGCCAGGGTGAGGGCTGCGCAGGCAGCGATAATGGCTCGACGCATTAGATTCCTTGGGCCGGCTCGGAGTAGTACATGTCAGTGATCTGATCGTCCTGGAACACCAGAGAGGTCAGGGAGGCAAGCTCGCACTGGCGCATCGAAGGGTTGTGCGCCAGCGGCTTGCCTTGAACGGTGCGCTGCACCATAACAATCGGCAACTGGTGCGTGACCAGGACGGCTTCGTGGCCCTCTGCCGCCACACGACCGCGTTCGACAGCGTCCATCATGCGGGCAGCGATGACATCGTAGTGCTCGCCCCAGCTCGGCAAGGACGGGTTCGACATCAGCGGCCAGCGGACTGGGTTCCACAACTGCGAGTTCCAGGACTTAACTCGCAAGCCTTCGTAGCGGTTTCCGGCTTCGAGCAGACCTTGATCGATGTCCACATCCAGGCCGAGTTCCTTCGCCAGTGGCAGCGCGGTTTCCTGGGCACGCTGCAGCGGGGAGGCCGCCAGATAAGTAATGTCGTGGTCCTTCAGAACCTCTGCGACCTTATCCGCCATGGCGTAGCCGCGGTTGCTCAGGTGATAGCCCGGCAGGCGACCGTACAGGATCTTGTCCGGGTTGTGAACTTCGCCGTGGCGCAGCAAGTGCACGATAGTGGTGCTCATATACTAAGCTTCTTTCTTTGCTGCGGCAGCGGCCTGAGCTGCTGGAATAAGGGCGGCTTCAATCTTTTCAAAGTCATTTGCCGTCAGCGCGGAGGAGACAAACCACGTCTCGAAAGCACTTGGAGAACCAAACACGCCGTTGTCCAGCAGGGCGTGGAAGAAGCCTGGGAATCGGAAAGTGTCCGCAGCCTTCATGTCGGCGAAGTTGTGCCCTTCCCCTTCTGCGAAGCGGATGGACAGCATGTTGGAGGCGCGCTGGATGTGGTGCGCCACGCCTTCCTTGGTGAGAGCCTCGGTGAACAGGCGCGCCAAAAGGTCGGCGTTCTTGTTCACAGTGTCGTAGACCTCAGGGGTCGCCAGCTCCAGGGACTTCATGCCAGAAGCCATCGCCACCGGGTTTCCGGAGAGTGTGCCTGCCTGGTAGACCGGTCCATTCGGTGCGAGGTATTCCATGATGTCCTTGCGGCCACCGAAAGCAGCGGCTGGCAGACCACCGGAGATGACCTTGCCGAAGGTGGTGAGGTCGCCCGCCACACCCTCGACGCCATACCAACCGGAGTAAGAGGTGCGGAAACCGGTCATAACCTCATCCATGATGAGCAGTGCGCCGTTTTCGTGCGCAATGTCCTTCAGACCCTGGTTGAAGCCAGGAAGCGGCGCGACGGTACCCATGTTGCCCGCGGCGGCCTCGGTGATTACGGCAGCGATTTCGCCCGGGTGCTGCGCGAAAGCTTCGCGGACGGCGTCCAGGTTGTTGTACTCCACCACGATGGTGTCGCCAGCGGCAGCGCCGGTGACACCTGGGGAATCCGGCAGGCCGAAGGTGGCGACGCCGGAGCCAGCGGAAGCGAGCAGCGCGTCGACGTGTCCGTGGTAGCAGCCATCGAACTTGATGATCTTCGGGCGACCCGTAAAACCGCGGGCCAGGCGTACCGCGGACATCGTGGCCTCGGTACCGGAGTTGACGAAACGCACTGCCTCCACGCTGGTGCGCTCAACGACCATGTCCGCAAGTTCGACTTCTGCGGTAGTCGGGGCGCCATAAGACAAGCCGCGCGTAGCGGCATCTTGCACGGCCTTCACGATCTCAGGGTGCGCGTTGCCCATGAGCATCGGGCCCCAAGAACAGAAGAGGTCCACGTATTCGTTGCCATCGACGTCGATAAGCGTGCTGCCCTTTGCTTCCTTGATGAAGCGGGCCTGGCCCCCCACTGAGCCGAACGCACGCACCGGCGAGTTCACGCCACCCGGGGTGAGCAGGCGCGCGCGGTCAAACCACGCGGCCGATTGGGCGGTATTTGCAGAGGTAGGCACAGACATATCTATTCCTTAATGTGAAAATTTCAGCCCGATGACGCCACCGAGAATCATTGCAATAAACAATACCTTGAGCGCGGACACCGTCTCCTCGCCGGTAACGAAGGCGTAGACGACGGTGAGCGTGGCACCCATTCCGACCCACACCGCATAAGAAGTGCCGACCGGAAGATACTTCATCGACCATGCCAACCCACCCATCGAAATGGTGCAGGCCAGCACAAACACGATGCTCGGAAGCAACCGCGTAAACCCCTCGGAACGCGACAACGCCACAGCCCACACTGCCTCGAAGCAGCCGGAGAGAATCAGAATGAGCCAGGGCATGACGTCCTTCAAAGTTCGCGCAGCGTAACGAGCCCTACCCTATCCAAAAGTTGTAGACGCGGGCAAACGCGCGGGGGCTTGTCGACGGCCGAGCATCATGCGTACTTCCTCGGTTCGAGAATTCGGACTCGAATACGAGTCCGGCCTACTTAACCAACCGCGCCGCCGCTGCCCGGGCCCCAGCGATCACATTCGGAATGCCAACACCATCGGCCCAGGCGCCGGCGACGTCAATGCCTGGGACTGACTCAAGTGCAGCTCGTACCGCGGCCACGGTTTCCAGGTGAGTGTCGTTGTAGCACGGCAGACCACCGAACCAGCGCTGCACGAAGATCTCGGAAAGTCCCGCAGCGCGACCGTCGAAACCGGTGATCTTCTGCAAGTCATCCAAAGCGTAGTCCACCAGGTCGTCCTCGTTGGCGCGCACGAGGGAATCGTCGCCGAAGCGCCCGAAGGAGGCACGCACCAACGCGCCGCCTCGTTCAGCCAGGTGCGGCCACTTCTTGGAGGCCAGGGTGAAGGCCTTGGCACGCACGCCTGGTTCGTCCGCTGCGACCAGGATTCCGGAGTTGTCCGGCAGCCCCTCCGCGGAATCGAATTTCAGACCCACGACCACGGAGGACGCGAGCTTCACGTTCTTCAGCGCAGCGGATGCCTCTGGCGAAACAGTGCGCAACTGAGCAGCCGCGGTCGGCGCTGGGGTAGTCACCAGAACGCGATCAAACACGCCCTCGGCCTTCTCCAAGCGGAAACCGCCCGGACCGCGCTTGATGCCAGAAATGAAGCTGTCCAGGTGAATCTGCGCGCCGGACTGCTCAGCGAGCTCCTCGTACAGCTGCGCGTAGCCATCCTTGAACGCCCCGAACACCGGCTTCGGCTTCGCGTCCCCCGCAGCCTCACGCATCTTCGCCCGCGCCGCGTCAAGCTTTTCGACGGCCCCAGCCAGCGTCACCTTCTCCCCTTCCGCCACCATCTTGTCGAACACGGCAGCAAGCTGCGGAATGGTCGCCCGAATACCAAGGTCATCCGCAGAAGAGGAGTACACGCCACCCAGCAACGAAGACACGACGTGATCGACCACATCGTCGCCGTAGCGCTCGCGCACGAGCTTACCCACCGACATGTCCTTGCCTGGCTGCCAATCGATGCCCGGCTGGTCTTTTTCCGCCTCAATTCGCGACGCAGTCTCTTCCGAGATGAGACCTTCCAACCCCTTAGATGATGCTGGAATTCCCATCGCCCCGCCCATCGGAATGGCGTGCAGGTTACCGCCGCAATAGAAGAGGGATTTCAGGCCGGAGGGTGCGACGATGGTGTCTTTGAGTCCAAGGGTCTCGAAGAAATCGGTCGCATCCTTGCGAAAGGCGAGGAAGCCCTCGGCACCCATGTCGGTACGGCCCGACTCGAATGGCACGGTGTAGAGCTTGCCACCGATGCGCTCGTCGGCTTCGAATACATCAATCTCGGCGTCCGGCTGCAGCTGGCGCAGCTCGTAGGCCGCGGTGAGGCCGGCCAGACCGGCGCCGATGATTGCGTACTTCATGGGGAATTCTCCTAAGAGTGAATGATGGATACTGCTTCAGTGATAGCGTCCGGGGCGGTGTTCGGCATGACGCCGTGGCCCAGATTGAAGATGTGGCCGGTCGCGTCGCCGACCGCAATCGCGCGGTTAGCTTCGTCCTTGATACGCTGAATTTCCTTCGTCAGCGCCTTAGTCCCAGCGAAAAGGATCGCGGGATCGAGGTTGCCCTGCAGCACCTTCGCGCCGTTTTCGCGGCGGATACGCTCAGCAGCAACGTCGAGAGGCACGCGCCAATCGACGCCCATAACCTCAGAGCCAGCAGATCCCATTGCGGCCAGAATCTCGCCCGTACCCACGCCGAAGTGGATGCGAGGGATGTCCTTCACGGACTCGAGGATCTCCGTGGAGTACGGCAGCACGAACTCGCGGTAATCCTTCTCAGTAAGGTAGCCAGCCCAAGAATCGAACAGCTGCATCGCCTCGATACCAGCATTGATCTGGCCGCGGAGCCAGTGGATGATCGTCGGGGTCAGACGCTGCATCAAAGCGTGCCAGAGCTCTGGCTCGCCGTGCATCATGGCTTTGGTCTTCTCGTGGTTCTTGGAGGGGCCGCCCTCAATCAAGTAGCTGGCCAGGGTAAACGGCGCGCCCGCAAAACCAATCAGCGTCTGCTGGTCGGTCAGCTCTTCATTGATGATCTTGATGCCCTCTTGGACCTCTGTGACCTCGTGATCCAGGATTGGCAAGTTTGCCACGTCGGCAGCCGTGCGGATCGGATCAGCCAGAACTGGCCCCTTGCCTGGGACGATGTCAATATCCAGGCCCGCTGCTTTCAGCGGAACCACGATGTCAGAGAACAAAATGGCAGCGTCTACGTCATGGCGACGAACCGGCTGCAGCGTGATCTCTGCAAGCAGCTCAGGCATGAAGCAGGAATCCAGCATCGGGATCCCCTCGCGAACCTGGCGATACTCCGGCAAAGATCGTCCTGCTTGGCGCATGAACCAGACAGGGGTACGGGAAGGGGTCTTGCCGGCAATGGCGTCGAGAAGCGGGGCGTTCTTGGCAGTCATGATCTCCATTGTGCCCTACCTGGACAGGAAACCTGGAACCCGGTGGGGTGCCTTTCGGAAATCAGCTATGTGAAACCAGCTATTGGGGGTAGAGGTTCTGCTACTTTGGGCACCGAGACGGAAATAGCATAAGTGAAGCGCCGAATAGCTGGTTCCACATAGCTGGAAATCCCGGTGCAAATAGCGAAACCCTCGCCGCTCGACAATGCCTCAATAACAAGAGGCAACAATAGAGCTAGACCAGCCACAATTCCCTATACATAAAACACAATACAGCGAGTATCACTAGTGCTACTAGGCTCCAAACAGTCCAGGTAGTTCACTTAGAGCTCGCAATATTGTGTTTTACATATGCACAACAGCAAACCCCTAGAACCGACGCACGTTATTCGACCGCGCCTCAATAACCAAGGTCACGGCAATTGTCAACAAAGTGGCCGCCATCGGGTGCAGTAGGCCTGCAACAGCGAGAAGCATAACCACAGCGTTATAACCCCAGGCGAGCAGGATATTCCGGTCTACTAGGGCAGAGATCCGGCGAGCCAGCCCCATCGCTTCGGGAACCACACCGACGTCAGAACGCAGCAACACCACGTCTGCCTCCGGAACGTCCAAGCTGACCTGATCCTGCATCAGGATGCCCACATCGGCCACGTTCAGACACTCGCGCACGCCCAGGTCACCAACCATGGCCACTTGGTCGCCTTGAGTGTGCAAGCTGCGCACTGCGAGGACTTTCTTCTTCAGCGCAATACCGGCCAAGACGCGACTCATACCGAGGTTGTCTGCGAATCGGCGAGCAACTGGGTACATGTCGCGGGTGATCATGACGGTCTCGATGCCCATGTCTTCCAGGGAAGCGACGGCATCGAACGCATCCGGCTTGTTGTCCTGGCGCAACGTGATCACGCCACGGGCTTGGCCCTTCCAGCTGACCACAATTGGGATGCCGCCAGAAACCGCCTTGTTGGACAGTCGCGCGGACAGCCCCGATAGGTCGAGCGGGCGCACCAAAGTCGCTTCCACCTGGCGCAGCTCTACCACTCCATCAGAGTTCTTCATCGGGATTTCGATGCCACCGGTCAGCCCGCCGTTGTCCAAGACCTGCGGGTGGCTGACTTCGATCCAGTGTGGAATGTCTTCGCCGCCGGTACCAGCATCACGGGCTTCACGGGCAGCGCGAACGAGCGCCTTAGAAGCAGGATGCTCGCTCTCCATGGCAAGGGCGCCAGCCACGCGCAGCACGAGCTCGGGATTCTCCCCGTCGGCCACGGAAATGGTCTCCACGAACATCTCTCGCTCAGTCAGGGTGCCCACCCGGTTAAAGATGACGGCAGTGATTTCATCGAGCTCACGAATAGTCTCGGCGTTGCGCACGAGAATGCCATGTCGGGCGGATTGCTCGATGCCCAGCTTGATGGCCAGGTTGGTAGATAACGCGAGTGCTACCGGTGCCACGCCAGCCAAAATAGCCAAGGCGGAGGCTACGGCCGCATTAATATTGCCGCCGATCAGCCACCACATGAAGAAGTCGAGGGCTGCTATGCCAAGCGCCCATGGCACCAGCAACGACGCGGTCTTAGTTGCTAGCTGCGCGGAGCGGTTCTGCTGGTAGGAGGCTTCCTTGACCCATCGGTGAATCGCAGCGATACGGGTCTGGGAACCGGTCTTGTGCACGCGTATCTTCAACGGCCCGCTGAGCAGGAACCCGCCAGCGTGAACTGTAGAGTTGACCTTCACCTTTTCGGTGATGCCGGTGTAATCAGAGAACATCCCCGGTTGGACTTCGGCAGCGCCACCGATGACGCGCCCATCCACCGGAATGGTGGCGCCACCGGGGACAATGATGTCATCGCCCACGCGGATTTCCTGCAACGGAATCTCCACGTGCACGGACTTCGAGGTCGCCGCGTCCTTGCGCACGACTGTGACCTGTTTAAGCTCGCCGCGCAAGTTCGCGTTGTACTCGTCCATCAGGTCTGGTCGGGAGCGGCGGGTCAACAAGCTACCGAGCAGCATGAACACTGTCACGCCGCAGGCCACGTCGAGGAAGAACTCACCTTGGGCCACGCGGTTGAAGTTCTGCGCCATCCACTGTGGCTGGAAGCGCCAATCCGGGTTGCCCGCGGTGGTGAACACCAGCAGGAATACTGACCATAGGTAAGCAGAGATGACGGCAGCAGAACTCGCAGCATCCAGGGCGGACATGCCTCGGCGCAGACCTGCGGCAGTTGCCCGGTGGAAGGGCCACGCGCCATAGGACACCACAGGGGTCGCGGCCGCCAGGCAGAGCCACTGCCAGTAATCGAACTGCAGCTCAGGGACATAGGACAGAATGAAAATCGGGAGGCTGAGCAGCGCACTGAGAATCAGGCGACTGCGCGTCAGCAGCTCCTTGGCGGTGAACAGGACCTCGGTAGGTTCTTGGTCGTGGTGGCGGACGACGTGGACGTCGCGAAGCCTGCCCGCCCGGCGCGCGGCCAGATCGCTCTGCTGCTCTGCTACTCGACGCCGCTTCCGCTGCAACCTCCCGGCGCGCACGGCAAGGCTCGCCTTTCGGCTCCGCATTGGCACATGTCGGCGGGAGACCTGGGTGAGGCGCTCCGCGCGGCGACGCAGGGAGGCGTTGGTGAGGGAGGCTTTGACACCGAAGTCGGCGAAGATGGCGATGATTTCATCTGGTGCAACGTCGTCGGGGGCGGTGATCCACGCGGTTGCGGATTCGTAGACGATGGTGGCCCGAATACCACGGTGCTGATCAAGCCGTTCCTCGATGTCGGCCACGTGAAGAGCGGACTCGAGTCCTTCGAGTTCTAGCGCGAAAGAGGTGTGGGCCGAAGCCTGGCGACGCGCTAGGCGTACGTGGGCGGATTCGTCGGATCCCACGGAAGCGGGGACGCCGGCTTCTACCGCGGCTTTCTTAGCCTCGGCGATGGCCACGTCCATCTGTTTTTCTGAGGAGCGCAGGTGCGCTGGGGTGTCCTGCGGGCTAGTCATAGTAGAGTTCGTCGTTTCGATAGGCGACGTAGGTGTTCACCGCCGGACGGTAAATGATGAGAGCTCCGGTAGCGAGCAGCAGCGGGATAATGGCGATACCGGCACCGGCAGCCTTCACGGTGAACGCAATAAGGTCAACGATCACCGTCAACATGACGATGCCGACAACCCAGCGACGGGCGTATTTCACGGCGCGTCGCACTTGCGTCATGAGGACGGCGATGAGAAAGCCGGCCACAATGTTGTAAATACCGACAACCTGCTGATTCAGCTCAACTGCAGCGATCAAATCGGGAGTAACATTCGGATCTCCGGTGTAGCCGGTGGTCGCCACTACTAAACCGAAGAAGATGGTGATCGCGGCGGAAATCACCAGCCACCAATAGCCCACTTTCAGCGCCTGGGGTTCAACGGTCGGGTCGCCGATGGGTTGGCGCTGCCCTTCTCCGCGGTACATCGTGGGAAACATATTTGGCATGGCTGGCGTCCTTTAGGGTGATTCGGAAGGCGTCGTGCGTGCCCACTCAACGGATTCTTTCTTACCACCGAACAGGGCGGCGAGCACTGCGAGTACGGCGACGAGTAGCTGCGTGATGCCGTCGACAAGCGCGAGGGCGAGCGGCACGGAGCCGGTGGTGGCGAGCTCGAAGACGAACAGGCCGCGCATGGCAAAGAAGGCGGCGAAGAAAGTCAGGAAGCGGCGGGAATTCTCGGCGCCTTTTTGTCCCTTCCAAAAGGAACGGGCAGTCCAGGCCACGATGCCCATCACGGCCATTGCGATGAATCCGGCGAACACCACGGAGGCGCCCGCAATGATGGTCAGCTGCTGCTCGGAGAGCATTTTTAGCTGCTCTTCGCTCATGGTTTCCCGCGCCACCGACCGCAGCTCTCCTGTATTGAGCAGGCCGCCGATGATGTTGAAGACCTGGTGCAGCATCTCACCGGCCACCACCCACAGCCACAACGTGAGAGTCAGGCTCACGGTCTCTGGGCGCTCGCGCACGTCCGTCATCAAAGCTCCCAACGGTTAGTACTGGGCGCGGAGAATCCGCGCAGCCTCAACAGCGAAGTAGGTCAGGATCTGGTTCGCACCGGCGCGCTTGAGGGAGATCAGGGCCTCCATCATGCATGCGTCGCCATCGAGCCAGCCGTTGGCGGCAGCTGCTTTGATCATCGCGTACTCGCCGGAGACCTGGTAGGCAGCAACTGGAACCGGGGACAGCTCGGCCACGGCGCGCAGCACGTCCAGGTATGGCAGGCCTGGCTTGACCATCACGAAGTCCGCGCCTTCGGCGATGTCGAGTTCCACCTCAAGCAGGGATTCGCGCACGTTCGCGGGATCCTGCTGGTAGGTGCGGCGATCGCCCTCGAGGGAGGAGCCGACGGCGTCGCGGAATGGGCCATAGAACGCGGACGCATACTTGGCGGAGTAGGCCATGATGGCCACGTCCTGGTAGCCGGCTTCGTCCAGAGCCTCGCGGATCGCGTCGATCTGGCCGTCCATCATGCCGGACGGAGATACGATGTGCGCGCCGGCCTTGGCCTGGGACACAGCCATCTTCTGGTAGCGCTCGACGGTCTGGTCATTATCGACCACAGTATTGCCATGGGCATCGGTGGCTAGCACGCCACAGTGACCATGGGAAGTAAATTCGTCGAGGCAAGTGTCGGCCATAACCAGGATGTCATCGCCGAAGCGCTCGCGAACCGCCTTAATCGCGCGGTTCAGAACGCCATCAGCTGACCATGCCTGGCTGCCCTCAGCATCCTTATTGGCATCCAATGGTACACCGAACAGGTCGATGCACTTGATGCCCACTTCCTGAGCCTCCGCTACTGCTTCCAGCAGGGAGTCCATGGTGTGCTGGACGACGCCAGGCATCGAGACGATCGGGTTCGGCTCGGTGATGCCATCGGCGATGAACATCGGCAGAATCAGATCCGCCGGACGCAGGGAGGTCTCCGCCACGAACGCTCGCATCGCCGGGGTGGTCCGAAGCCGACGGGGACGGCGTGAGATGTTCTGTGACATGATGTGCTCTCCTATTCTGCAGCTTTTCGACGCGCGCGTCGCTTCTTCCGGGGCGGTGGCAGCTGCCCTGCGGCGCGCAGACCAGCAACGTGCTCGGCCAGTGCGTCGACGAGTTCGTTGACGCCAGCGACCTCCGGAACTACATCCACTCTAAGGCCAAGTTCCTTTGCAGTGGCGGCGGCCATCGGCCCAATGCACGCAATGATGGTGCGTTGATGCGGCTTACCCGCAATACCCACCAAATTCGCCACCGTGGAGGACGAAGTGAAACAGACGGCATCGAAGCCACCGGATTTGATCATGTCGCGGATCTCCGCCGACGGCGGAGCAGCACGAACCGTGCGATAGGCGACGATGTCATCGACTTCCCAGCCGAGTTCGATCAGGCCGTCGACAAGCACGTCCGTGGCAATGTCCGCGCGCGGCAACAACACGCGCCCCACCGGATCAAGCTCTTCGTCGTACTCAGGGAAGACATCGACCAAGCCTTGCGCGTTCTGCGCGGTCGGCTTCGGCAGCAGCTCCGGGGTAATGCCCAGAGCACTGACGGCCTCGGCGGTCTTGTGGCCAACGCAGGCGATGTGGACACCCGCGAAGGAACGGGAATCAAGCCCGAATTCAGTGACTTTCTCCCAGAGCGCATTGACGGCGTTGACGCTAGTCAGGGCAATCCACTGGTAGCGGCCCTCCACGATTCCCTTGATCGCGCGTTCCATCTGCGCGGGGTTGCGTGGCGGCTCCACCGAAATGGTCGGAACCTCTTGCGGAATCGCGCCATGAGAAGCCAGGCGGGTGGACATTGGTCCGGCCTGTTCCTTGGAGCGTGGCACGAGGACGCGCCAGCCGTACAGGCTGCGGTTTTCCCACCAGGAGTACTTAGAGCGGTTGTCCACGCCCTTACCCAGGGTCACCACAATGCGGCCTGGCAGCTCGCCATCAATCTTGCCGAGCGTGCCCAGAGTCGTGTCATAGGTGCGCTGCAGGCGGGTCGTACCATTGACGGTCACGGTCGCAGGCAGGTCCGCGAGCAAGCCCCGTTCCATGAGCTCGGCGGAAATGGTCGGCAGGTCTCCAGCCTCGGCCTGCAGCACGAGTGGCTGCGGCGCAACAGCCAAGGAATCCCAATCGACTTCGTCCTGGGAAACATCGGTTTCCGTGTAGGTGGAGCCCAGCGCGATACCGGCAAACGTCGGGACGGTTGCTGGCAGGGACATTCCTGGAACCACGTTGAATTCAAGGCCTGCGGCAGCCACGGCGTTAACCTCGGCGAGCACGGCGTTGCTGGACAGCGGGTTGCCGGTGACCAGTCGCACAACGTTGGTGCCGTCTGCGACGAGATCGGCGAGCTGCGTTGCGACGTCCGTCGCACTGCCTTCACAAACCTCAACGATGTCAGCTGCTGACGGCCCCGGCGGCTTCGGCGGACGGCGACGCGCACCATTCGCCTTCGCCTCAGCGCAGATGCGCTCGTACTCTTCGTCGAAGGCTTTCTGCTTGGCTTCCGGAACCGGGAGGTCGGCGCCGACGATTGCGCGCACCCCGTTCAAAACAGCGGCATCGACAACGGCAAGACTTGCGCCGCCGAGCACCTCTCGGGCGCGGACAGTCAGCAGGTCGGGGTTGCCAGGACCGGCACCGACAAAAATGACGGTGCCGAGTTCTTTGTGCTTTTCAGCCTGTGGGGCCTTGCTCATGAATGTCTTTTCTAAACTTTTGGCGTCGTAAATCAACCGGACAAGAACCTGTTAAAAGCGGACCCGGTGCGTAAGCACCAGGTCGCCGTATGCTAGGTCAACCCTAAAGCATGGGGCGAGTTTTAGGAAAACCCTTATTTGCTCATGAGGGCTGCGGCGCCCTGCTCCAGCAAGCGTTGGGCAAGCTGCTCACCAAGGGCGCGCCCCTGGTCCATGGGACCAGTCAGGGTTTCGCGCAGATGAGCGGAACCGTCAACGGCAAACACTCCTGCGATGAGCTCTAGCTGGCCATCGGTCACGGTCGCGTGTGCAGCAACCGGTGCAGTGCAACCAGCCTCGAGGGTGCGCAGCACCTGGCGTTCCGCGGCAGCCTCAGCGGCAGCCTGTGGATCCGCCAGCGTGTTGATGGCGGCGACGATGTCAGCATCGACGGCGCGACATTCCACGGCCAAGGCACCCTGGGCAGGGGCGGGAAGCAGCACGTCGGCATCAAACACCTGCGAGGCGCGCTCGAGCACACCAATGCGATCAAGGCCCGCAGCTGCGAGAATCACCGCGTCAAGTTCGCCGGAAGTCACTTTGCCCATGCGGGTATCGATGTTTCCGCGCAGCGGCTGAATGTCCAGGTCCGGGCGCTGCAGTCGCAACTGCGATACGCGGCGAGGCGCCGAGGTACCGACCTTTGCGCCTTCGGGCAGCTCCTGCAGCGTGAGGCCGTCGCGGGAGATTAGGCAGTCGAAAGCTACCGCGCGCTTCGGCACCACCAGGTGGAAACGCTCATCAGGCGCGGTCGGCAGGTCCTTAAAGGAGTGCACCGCAATGTCACATTCGCCAGCTTCCATGGCATCGCGCAGCGCCTGGGTAAACACGCCCACACCGATCCGCTCGACCGGAGACATGTTGACATCACCGGGGGTGGTGATGATGGTCAGTTCAGCCGGATAACCAGCGGCGATCAGCGCGTCACGCATGTGCCCGGCCTGGGTGGTGGCCAGCTTCGAACCTCGAGTACCGATCTTCAGCATCACTTTTCCCCTTGCGTTTCGTTCACAGTGGTAGCGGACTTTGGAATGTTGTCCTTGGGCAGGTCCTTGGCATCAACGTGCGCAGACCTGGTCGGCTCCAGGCCAAACAGCTCCTGCAGCGCAGTCTCGTAGGAGACGCTGCCAGAAGTCACCGCGAGTGCCTTCACCCGGACCGTAGGTTGGTGCAAGAGCTTATCGACGACCCTTCGCACCGCACGCTCAACCTCCACGCGTTCCTCATCCCCCATCGTCGGGGTGCGGGTCAACAGGCGTTCGAGCTCGACCGTCACGATGTCGTTGGCATGGCGTCGCAAAGCAGCGACGGCGGGGACTACGTTGCGCACGCGCTGCTCCGAGATGTAATCCTGCAGCTCGGCGTCGACAATGGCGCGCGCCTCTTTCTGCACCGAATTGGGGTTGGTATCGCGCTCCTCATGGAGGCGCTCGATGTTGACCAGCTGGACGCCCGGGATCGCGGCAACCTCATCTTCGATGTCGCGTGGCATGGACAGGTCAACGAGCATCAGCGGCATACCGGTGCGCGGAATGTGGTGTGGCTCGATGGTGAACACGTCGGCGCCGGTGGCGGAAACCACCAAATCCACGTGCTCGATCGCGCTGGCCCGCTCGGCAAAGTCCACGGCGTGGGACTCGATGCCGAGGTCGCGCGAGCGCTCCGCCAGCACCTCCGCGCGGGACCGAGTGCGGTTAGCAAAGACCAGCTCGGAGATACCCAAGCGACCAAGGTGAGAAGCAGCGAGCGAGGACATCACGCCAGCGCCGAGCACCAGAGCACGCTTGCCTTCCAGCGGCTTCTCGGTTTCCGGCAGGCCCATGAGTTGGAGGGCGCGGGACGTCGCGAGGCTGACCATGGAGGCACCGGCATCATCAATATCAGTCTCGGAGTGGACACGCTTGCCGGTATGCAGGGCAACCTGGGTGAGAGCGTGGAGCGCCTGACCCACGGTTCCGATCTCCCCGGCGCGCTGATAAGCAGTGCGGACCTGGCCGATGATCTGCTGCTCGCCCACCACCATCGAATCCAGACCAGAGGTGACGGCGAGCATGTGTTCGGCAGCAGCGTCGGCGTAGCGCACATAGAGATGATCGCGGAGGGTGTCGATATCGACGCCGGAGCGCTTGTGCAGCACCTCCACCACTTCGTTGACCCCGGAGTGGAAGCTATTCGTAACGGCGTACACCTCCACCCTGTTGCAGGTGGAGACGATCATCGCCTCCGAAAGTGAGGGCTGATCGACGAGCGCCATCGCGGTCTCATCGCGGACAGCGTCGTCCATGCTTACTTGTTCCAACACCTTCACAGGTGCGGACCGGTGGGACATACCGACAACCAGTACGCTCACGCTCGACACTCACCGCTTTCTCATCAAACCTTTGATTGACCCCAACCGGCTCAATATTCGATCTTTCAGAGTAGCCCTAATGCCGGCGGCAGGCCAAGTCTCTCCCCCAGTTCGTCGCTGTCGACCTCCCAACATGCGAATTCTTCCCCGTCGACAACAACTACGGGCACCCTATCCCCAAACTCTGCGGCCATACCTGTTTCATCGACGTCGATGACATCGAAGGTGGCGCCCGCTTGGCGGACGATTGGCTCGATCTGCTCCCGTACTCGACTGCACGAGCCACAGGTAGCGCGGACCATTAGTTCTACAAGCATTGTATGTATCTCCCAT
Organism: Corynebacterium kalinowskii; assembly: GCF_009734385.1. Classification (NCBI taxonomy): domain Bacteria; kingdom Bacillati; phylum Actinomycetota; class Actinomycetes; order Mycobacteriales; family Corynebacteriaceae; genus Corynebacterium; species Corynebacterium kalinowskii. The sequence continues at coordinate 2,179,807 of NZ_CP046452.1, forward strand.
TGTGCTTACGATTGACTATCGTACTTACGCCACGTTCGAAAGGTTCACTGATGGATGGATTCGCGCTCACACCCGAGGAGTTCCTCGCCAGCTGGAGCGCATCACGTGGCAACCTGCGCCGCTTCCTCGAAGACCGCGCACTACCCCCCGTCAACGAAGCCAGCCAGAAGGTGGCCGGCGAGGCCGCCGTCGCCTCCGCTGTGCGCTCCGTCTACGACATCGATCTCTCCGATTTCACCGCCGGCGTGGATTCTGTCGGTGGTGCCTTTGAGGCTGCTGGCGGGAGGATCGTGACTGTTCCCGACCCGGACATCCCTCAGGACACCGGAGCCGCCGCCTTCTTCGACGTAGACAACACCCTGATCCAAGGCGCTTCCATCATCATGTTCGCCATTGGACTGTACCGCCGCAAGTACTTCACCCTGCGCGACATCGCCCCCGTGGCCTGGAAACAAATCAAATTCCGCGTCACGGGATCCGAAAATGCCACCGATGTCGCCGAAGGCCGCCAGCAGGCGCTGGAATTTATCAAGGGTCGCACCGTTGCGGAGCTGGTTGAGCTTTGCGAAGACATCGTCGATACCAACATGCTGGAGAAGATCTGGCCCGGCACCCAGGCCCTGGCTCAGATGCACATTAACGCCGGCCAACAAGTCTGGCTCGTCTCGGCAACGCCAGTGCAGCTGGCCCAGATCCTCGCCCAGCGCTTCGGATTTACCGGTGCCTTGGGAACCGTTGCCGAAGTCGTGGACGGCAAGTTCACAGGACGCCTCGTGGGCGACATCCTGCACGGCCCGGGCAAGAAGCACGCCGTAGCCGCCTTGGCTTCAGTGGAGGGGCTCGATTTGGCCCGCTGCACGGCTTACTCCGACTCCATTAATGACGTTCCCATGCTCTCCATGGTCGGCACCGCTGTCGCCATCAATCCAGACAGAGACCTGTTGCGGGTAGCTCGGTTACAGAGCTGGGAAATCCGCGACTACCGTTCAGTCCGTAAAGCCGTACGCACCTTTGGCCTGCCAGCGCTAGCAACTGCTGCCTTCGGACTATTCCGCTGGTGGAAGGGTAAGCAGGCAGTCTAGTTAAGCTGTGGGTAAACCTGGTGGGCTTGGAGAGGTTTACCCACCGATCCGGTGACTCACGCGTCCAAACGATGGGTAAACCTAGTGGCCCCGGACAGGTTTACCCATCATCCCAATGGCCCAAGCAGCCTCCGTGTGTAAACCTCGGACCTCAGCACACGTTTACCCACCGATCCGACGGCGGGAACCCTCAAATGATGGGTAAACCTCGTTACTCCAGTCAGGTTTACCCATCTCCACACTGGTCCAAAAGCCAAACGCCCCAGCACCTCCATTACGGAGATCCTGGGGCGCGCAACTAAAGAAGGCTTACTTGCCGAGTTTACGACGCTGAACGCGGGTACGGCGCAGCATCTTGCGGTGCTTCTTCTTGGACATGCGCTTGCGGCGCTTCTTGATAACGGAACCCATAGGGTTTACCTCGCTTTTGTAGAAGTTGTACGTACAAAACCTGCCAGCGTGCAATTCGGCTAACACTAAAATTGCCGACGACCGAGTGCACTTCGCCCGTCGAAATGCCCGATTCCAAAGAATAGAAATGAGCACACCGAACCGGCTCGCTGACACGAATGCGTTTCATCCTACCGCGCAGGGTTGCAAGTTTAAAAATCACCTACACCAAAACGAAAACGCTCCTTACGAACACCCACCTACGTCACGAGCAGGTGGAAATCTTCGTAAGGAGCGCCTCGAACTCTTAGCCAGCGTTGTAGAAGGAGGAGTCGAGGTATTCGTTAACAGCACTCTGGTGCACACGGAAGGAACGACCCACGCGAACGGCAGGAAGCTCACCGGAGTGAACCAGGCGGTAAACGGTCATCTTAGATACGCGCATGATCTCCGCGACCTCGGCGACTGTCAGGAACGTGCCATTGTCTTCATTAGCCATAATTTTATTAACCCTTCACACACGTCGCGCGCTGCAGGCTTCCCCTCCCGCAGTACGGTCACGCACGTGCTTGTGTCAGCTTACCGTGAAGCATGTGACTATTGCGACATGAGTGTTAAAAATCTTCTAACGATTCTGAATTACACGCATGGTTTTAACCCATTTGCCCAGCTAGTGCGCAGGATATAAAAATTGTCACATGTTCCACAGCCAGAAAGTTATTCAGCCTCGTCTTCGACAGCGGAGGCCTTGACTGCTCCCAGTTCGTTAGATCGCTGTGCGCACTTCTCGGTGGCACGGTAGACCATGCCCCGCAGACCGGACTGCTCCAGCTCCCGAATCGCGCGGATCGTGGTACCTCCTGGAGAACTCACGTTTGCCCGCAGCACGGCTGGTTCTTCGCACGATTCCTGCATGAGGTGTCCGGAGCCTACGAGGGAGCTCACCGCCAGTTCTTTCGCTACTGCCCGTGGCAAACCGAGGTTGATGCCAGCGTCGATCATGGCCTCTACAAATAGGAAGAAGTAGGCGGGGGAAGATCCGGACATTGCCACTACTGCGTCCATGTGGGATTCATCCACCACAAAGACGTCGCCGACTGTCCCAAGCAGCCCCTTAATCTGTTCGAGCTGCTCTTCACCCACGAAACGCCCTGGGCTCATCACAGAGGTGCCTCGACGCACCAGCATCGGGGTATTGGGCATCACACGCACGATCGGGGTGCCTGCCGATACCACTTCCTCCAGAGACTTCAAGGTCACACCAGCAGCCATGGAGATCACCGTGGTGTCCTCGGCGTTGTTGTCCAGGGTGTCGGACATGGATGCCAGAATCGAAAGAGTGTCCTTGGGCTTCACGCACATGAACACAACATCGACGTCTTCGATGCACTGATTGACGTCGGTGTAGTCGGTGATCGCGTAGGTTTCTACCAGCTCTTTGCCGCGCTCTGGGCGTCGATTAGCAACGTGGATGTCCTTCGGGCTGTGACCGCCCGCGACGAGTCCCGAAATCAGGGCCTCGCCGATCTTTCCGCCGCCAATTACCGCAATTTTTGTCATGCGAACCACTGTAACGCCAATGGTTCGCTAAGGCGATTACAGACCGACGATCAGCAGCGGGCCGAAAGTCAGGGCCAGGCCGGTCACGGCAGCCAACACCATGGACATGCCATCGCGCTCGGTGCGCAGCGCGTGCACAATACCCACGATACCCAGGGTCATTGCGACCGCCAGCACACCGACCAGCACGTTGCCCAGGTTCGACCACAGTTCCTTGAAACCAAGGAAAATAGCCGCGCCAATAGCGACGCCAGCCACCACCATGAGCAAGACGCTCGCGACGGACACGCGGCCCGTCTCCTCGCCGTCTTCCTCCACCGTCTCAAGCTCTGCAGGCTTATCGACGACCAAAGGCATCTCGCCCGTGTCCTCGGCGGACTCGAGCTCCGGAGCCTTCGGTTCCGGCGTCTCGGTAACAACTGGGATGACGTTGGTTTCCTCGGCATCCTGCGTTTTTGGCTTTGGAGCAGGTGCAGCTGGTTTTTCAGTCTTCGTCGCAGCTGCTTGAGCTGGGAAAGAGTCAGTAGTGAGCTTGATTGGGTCTTCGTCGTGGACCACGCTCACGAGTGGGACCTGCTTTGCAGGAGCTACAGACTTGGGAGATTCAGGCTTGGCAGGAGCCTCAGGCTTTGGCGCTACAGGCTTCGGCGCTTCTACCTTGACCGGTTCCTGCTTGACTGGCTCTGCAACTGGAGCCTTAGCTGGGGCAGGTGCCTTAACGGGCGCTGGGGCCTGAACTGGGGCTTCCTCCGGCGCGTCGATTGGCTCGCTGGTGTGCCGTGGCTCCTCCGGCTTGGCTTCAACTTTTGGCAGGTTTCCGGTCAGTTCCGCAACAGAGACGCCACCGTCTTCGAGGCTACGGCGACGACGGCGCTTCGGGGCGTCAGAGCGACCTTCTGCGGCCGCGCGCGCCATCAATTCGGCAACGGTGAGCTGTTTCTCAGACATGATCCTTATTCCAAACCTTTGTCAATGCGGCGCAGAATCACGCCTTCTCGCAGGGCCCAGGGGCAAATCTGGAGCTGTTCCAAACCTAACGCACGCATGCTCGCTTCTGCGACCAACGCACCGGCAACGATCTGATGTGAACGATCGGAGCTGATGCCTTCGAGTTCCGCACGGTCGGCAGCGGTCATGCGAGAAATAAACGCGATCAGCTGACGCAGACCAGGCGCAGTTAGAGTGCGGGTGACGCGAGGGCCAGCGGAAGACGGAGCCGCGCCGGTGAGGCGTGCGAGGGTGCGGAACGTCTTCGAAGTTGCCACTGCCAGGTCGGCGCTTCCGGATGCGCGGAGAATACGGGCCGGCTCAGCCAACTCGGCGTCGATGTAGTCGCGCAAAATGTTGACCTTCTTGCGCTCAGGTGGGTCCGTGTCGAACCAGTTGTGGGTCAGTCGGCCTGCACCGAGGTCCAGGGAAAATGCCACGTCTGGCTCTTCGTCGGTACCTGTGGACAGTTCCAGTGAACCGCCGCCGATGTCGAGGTTGATAATGCGGCCAGCGGACCAGCCGTACCAGCGGCGTACCGCGAGGAAGGTCAAGCGGGCTTCGTCAGCACCGGAAAGTACTTCCAGGCGAACGCCGGTTTCCTTCTCCACCAGATCCAGCAGTTCTTCGCCGTTGGTGGCTGAGCGAACCGCGGAGGTAGCGAATGGGATCATCTCGGAGCAACCCAGAGTATCCGCCAGTTCAACGGCCTCACCGACGGCTCGGATCAGCTTACGAACGCCCTTTTCGTCGATGTTTCCTTCAGCGTCGAGATGCTCGACCAGCTTCATCGTCGTCTTCCAGTCCGACATTGGGGTCGGGTGTCCGCCAGAGCGGGCATCAACTGCCACCAAATGGACCGTGTTACTTCCCACATCTAATACACCTAATCGCACCCCTCCAGATTAGACGGTCTACCCTGTCAAAGTGTGAATGCCCCAGTCTTTCTTGGTTTTCCGTCGGACTCGTATGCAGCCGCGTCGATAAATCGTGGCGATGAGCTCCCCCCAGATTTCGACCGGGAATGGTTTGAATTCAGCAATCCCGCCGACCCTTTGCATCAGATCAACATCGACCTCACGTGGGTCGAATCCCACTGGCACTGCGGTTTCGGCACCTCCGCCTGCAAAGGCATCGACGCACAGAACCCCGCCGTGGGTTGTTGCGGTCACGGCGCATTCCTTGTCGACGACACCGACCGCGCCCAACTCGTCGACGCAGTCCACCGCATGCCCGACAAGTTCTGGCAGCTCAAACCTGCATCACTTGACGAAGGCGACCTGGAGCCGTGGCTGGAATGGGACGAACTCGACGACGAAGACGGCAATCCCGAGCCCACCCTCAAGACGGTCATCGTCGACGGTGCTTGTATCTTTGCCAATCGTCCGGGCTGGGGAACCGGAGCCGGCTGTGCCCTCCACCAGTGGGCGGTAGCCACCGGCGAAGACCTCACCGTGGTGAAACCAGAGGTGTGCTGGCAGCTGCCATTGCGCCGACTCGAGGCCTACGAAGATCGGCCAGACGGGGTGGAGATCCTCCGCACGACGATCACCGAATACAACCGTCGGGGCTGGGGCAATGGTGGCGAAGATTTCGACTGGTATTGCACCACCGCACCTGGGTGCCACACGGCATCGGAACCAATCTGGAAATCCCACGCCGCAGAACTAACCGCCCTGATCGGCGCAGAGGCCTACGCTAAGCTCGCCGAGCACTGCGCCCGCCGGGCCGAAGCCGGCGTGGTGGCAGCACCGCATCCGGCAACCGTGGCCGCTAACGCAACTCGGGCGCGCTAAGCCTCGAACTTGTAGCCCAACCCACGAACGGTCACTAGGTAGCGCGGACGGGATGGCTCTTCCTCGATCTTGGAGCGTAGGCGCTTGACGTGGACATCGAGGGTCTTGGTGTCTCCGACGTAATCGGCTCCCCAGACGCGGTCGATGAGTTGGCCACGGGTGAGGACGCGACCTGCGTTGCGCAGCAGGTATTCCAGCAGGTCAAACTCTTTCAGTGGCATCGGGACTTGCTCGCCGGCGACGGTGACGATGTGGCGTTCGACATCCATGCGGACTCGGCCGCCTTCCAGAATCTGGTCGTCGACGTCTTCCATGTATTCCGGTTCGCCGCCTCGGCGCAGGACAGCACGGATCCGGGCGATGAGTTCGCGGGAGGAGTACGGCTTGGTGACGTAGTCGTCGGCTCCGAGCTCAAGCCCGACCACCTTGTCGATCTCCGAATCGCGGGCCGTGACCATGATGATCGGAACGGAAGAAACATTTCGGATCTGCTTGCACACGTCGGTACCTGACATACCAGGCAGCATGAGGTCCAGGAGCACGATATCGAATTCACCGCGCTCAAACTCAACTAGCGCCGCCTGCCCATCTGGGGCCCACGTTGTTTCAAAACCTTCCTTGCGCAGCAAGAACGCAAGTGGGTCAGCCAAAGACTCTTCGTCTTCAACGATCAGAATGCTAGTCATTTAAGCTTTCGTCCTTTCGTCGCGGAAGTACGCGACTACGCCGAGCAGCAGTAATTTCTGGAGCCAATTCTGGGGCCTGCTGAGCCTCTGAATCAGGATCGTAAATTGGTAATTCAAGAGTGAACGTGGACCCGGTGCCGGGCCGCGACCACAATTTAATTGTGCCACCGTGGTTGTGAGCCACATGTTTGACAATAGCTAGTCCGAGGCCAGTTCCGCCGGTGCTTCGGGAGCGCGCCTTATCGACGCGGAAGAAACGCTCAAACACTCGCACCTGATCCTCCGCGCTGATGCCGATGCCACGGTCGGTCACGCGAATGAGAATCGTGCCGTCACCAGTGACTTTCTGGGACACGGTCACTGGCGTCGACTGCGGCGAGTAGTTAATTGCATTGCTAATGAGGTTTGCTACCGCGGTCACCAGCAGACTGTGATCACCGTTGACGAAGACACCGGACGGTCGGCCTGAGGAGATCCGAATGTTCGCGTTGTCGGCTGCTAGCTGCGTGCGGGAGATGGCATCGGTGACCACGTCGTCGACAAGCACAGGCTCCATGTCCGGCAACGCCTCCGCACCTTGGAGCTTGGACAAGGAAATGAGCTCATTGATCATATCCGCCATGCGGTGCGCTTCTTTGTGCAGGCGGGTGCCGAAGTACTCGACGGATTCGGGGTCGTCGCTGGATTCGAGGAGCGCCTCAGCGAGCAAGGCCATGCCGCCGACCGGGGTTTTCAGCTCATGGGAGACGTTGGCCACGAAGTCGCGACGCGCGGCTTCCATACGCACGTTTTCGGATTCGTCCGTGGAGTAAATCACGTTGTAGCGCAGGTCAACCAGGGTAAGAGGCTGAATGAGCGCCTGCACCGCGGTCACACGCGAGCCGGTCCGACGCTTCGGGATCTGTAAGTCCAGCGTGCGCGTTTCCTGATCGTCGAAGACCTCCTGGGTCACCGACCACACCTGCTCATTGACGGTGCGCTCGTGCACGATACCCATGTCGTGGGCCTTGCCATTAGACAAGATCACATCGCCGGTGCGGTCCACCACCACGATGCCGGTGGGCGCGCCCTGCACTGCTAGGTGCAGCACCTGACTCACCGTGGTCACCTGGTTGGTGGACAACGTGCTGGCCACCTTGGCGCGCCGGTAGCGCTTCTTCAGAAAGTCGGCAGCCGGAAAAGCGAGCGCAGCAACAGCTACGCCCGCTATAAATCCGAGAAGGGCCGACATCTAGGGTGGGTTACTTGCCACCCTGGGCTGCAACAGCAGCAGCACCGGCAGCAGCAGCCTCAGGATCGAGGTACGTGCCACCTGGGTTGAGGACCTTGCCGTTTTCATCAATCTCGTAAACGAGTGGAATACCGGTTGGGATGTTCAGACCAGCGATATCTTCGTCAGAAATTCCGTCGAGGTGCTTGACCAGCGCACGCAGGGAGTTGCCGTGCGCTGCGATCATGACGTTCTCGCCCTTGAGCGCGCGAGGCAGGATCTCTTCCTCGAAGTAAGGCACAAAGCGCTTCACGACGTCCAGCAGGCACTCAGTGTTTGGAACCTTATCCAGGTTTGCGTAACGAACATCGCCAGCCTGAGAGTACTCGGAATCCTCAGCAAGCTCCGGTGGTGGGGTGTCATAAGAACGACGCCACGCCATGAACTGCTCTTCGCCGTACTTGTCCTTGGTCTCAGCCTTGTTCAGGCCCTGCAGAGCGCCGTAGTGACGCTCGTTGAGACGCCAGTCGCGCACGACTGGGATCCAGTGGCGGTCAGCCTCGTTGAGAGCGATGTTCGCGGTGCGGATCGCACGACGCAGCAAAGAGGTGTAGAGCACGTCAGGGAGAATGCCCTGCTCCTTGAGCATCTGGCCACCGCGCTTAGCCTCGGCCTCGCCCTTTTCGGTCAGGTTTACGTCAACCCAGCCAGTGAACTGATTGGAGGCATTCCACTCAGACTGGCCGTGACGCAGCAAAATCAGCTTTCCAGTAGTCATACGTTCTATTTTGCCAGTGTTTGGGTGAGCGCGCCGGGGATTGCCCCTATCGGGGAACAACCTGAGAAAAGCAGGATTTGGAAAGCTTGGATCTCACGTTGCCGGTTGCCATAACCCACTACACTTTACGGCGAGTAACCCGCATATCAATTGGAGTGAAAATTGTTTAGGACTTTGCTTCTTGCAGGGGTGTCGGCCGAAATTAGTCTTCCCTGCACTATCTAGATAGCACCCCTATGCTGACACGAGTCTTCCGACCTTCGTTCTACGACACACTCCCCACTGATGTCGCTCTCACCTATCCATGCAGGTGGCTAGACCACATGGATCCGCACCACAACAGCCTCATTCCACCAAAAGTGAGCCTTGCTCACTCGCCCGTTAATCCAGAATCGCCAGCACCTTTCCACCGAGAATCTGGAACTGGGGAAATTCTAGGATTCACGGACAAAGGCCCCGAATACACACTTTTGTGCGCATTCGGATGGATCATCTATCCGGAATTCGATGCGTTGCCGCCACCGCAAAATTTGACGGACTGCGCAACACACAACGCCTATCTCGGGCGATGTCAAAAATCCGCGTACCTCAAAACCTCAAGAATTCTCGTGGCTCACGAGGACGAGCAGGTCACCGAACTGGGCACGCACACCAGCCATCTCGGTGAAGTAGCCGGCAAACTGCTATGGGGATTCAGCGCAACCCGAGTTCTGTCGAACGCGGAGGTTCCTGGGCACTTTGGCCAATTGAGTCTTATCTAAGACCCTCCGGCTGCCGATCAAAACAACCACCCACAGATTCGGTAAGGACGTCGTTATACACCGAGGCCAGGCGTTCGGCAGTGGTGGTCCAGGAAAACTGCGAGGCGTGTTCCACAGCTTCTTCGGCCATGCGGATGCGGGTGTCATCGTCATCGAGAAGTGCTGCGAGCGCGTCGGCCCAGTCGGCGGGGTCGTGGCCGTCGACAAGCACGCCCGTTTCCCCTTCCGCGACAGCCATCGGCAGGCCGCCGACGCGGGCGGCGACGACCGGGGTGCCAGTAGCCTGAGCTTCCATGGCGACGAGGCCGAAGGATTCGTTATAACTCGGCATGGCGATGACATCGGCCGCGCGGTAGACACTGACCAGTTCCTCCGGCGGGCGCGGCGGGAGGAAGCGAATGAAGCGGGAAACACCGAGTGCGGCGGCGAGATCCTGGTAGGTGGTCGAGTGAGTCGCATTGCCGGAAGGGCCACCACAGATGACGACTGAAAAGTCGCGGTTCGGGTCGCGGCGCACGAGCTCAGCCACGGCCTGAATCAGGACGTCGGGTCCCTTAAATACCTGTAGGCGTCCGACGAAGGCGATGACCTTGGTGTGCAGCGGAATGCCCAGGTAGCGGCGGGAACGCTCGGTGGCGCGATCATTGCCGGGGTTGAAAAGTTCAATGTCCACGCCCGGCGCGACCACAGCAACCTTGTCTTCCTCGGTGTCATAGTGCATCGCCAGATCCTTCGACTCCTCGGGAGTGTTCACCACCAGACAGTCGGCGTTGTCAGCGATCTGTTGTTCGCAAATGCGACGCGCCTCGGACTCCACTGTGTCGTGAGCGGTGCGGTGCGCGTTCTTCACCGCGGCGAGCGTGTGGGAGGTGTGGACGAGGGGAACGCGCCAGACGTCGCGAAGCAGCCAGCCCACTTGACCCGAAAGCCAATAGTGCGAATGCACAAGGTCATAAGTGAGATCGTGGCAGCGCGTGAAAACCAGGATTCCGCCGGCGAAAGCTGCGAGTTGGGTCGGCAGTTCCTCCTTCGAAAGTCCCTCATAAGGGCCAGCGACAATATTGATTACTCGAAGGTGCTCGGCCACCTGCACGACTTCGCCCTGGCTCGGGCGAGTCGCACGGGTATAGACGTCCACGTCAATCCCCTGCTTGGCCAGCTCGCGGGCCGAGTTCAAGATGTAGACGTTCATTCCGCCGGCATCACCTTGCCCTGGCTGCTGGAGCGGAGAGGTGTGCATGGAGATCATCGCAATGCGCATAGGAAATAGTGTAGGCAGATTTTCGCCCCCTGGATATTCCCTCCTGAATTATCCACGGGTGTCTACCGGCTGACAGGAAAGACCTATACTGGCTCCAACCTACGAACCGATGAAAGGTCTTGTCATGTCTGCCCTCCAATCCGAAACTTGGCTCAAGTATTTCCCGGAGTGGGTACCGCACCGCCTGGATTATGCAGACACCACGATCCTGGATTGCTACGACAACAACCTGGCAAAGAACCCAGACAAGACCGCCACGAACTTTTTCGGACGCACCCAGACCTATGCCGAGGTGGATCGACAGGTACGCCGAGCGGCGGCAGGTCTTAAGGCATTCGGTGTCCGCCCGGGCGATCGGGTAGCTATCCTGCTGCCGAACTGCCCGCAACACCTGATCGCCTTCTACGCAGTGGTCAAGCTCGGAGCGATCGTGGTGGAACACAATCCGCTCTACACCGCGCACGAGCTGGAGCACCCGTTCCAAGATCACGGCGCGCGGATCGCGATCTGCTGGGACAAGGCCGCGGGCATGCTGGAGCAGCTACGTTCCTCGACCCCGCTGGAGACAATCATTTCGGTGGATATGACGCAGGCGATGCCCGCTGTGCAGCGCGCGGCGCTCAAGCTGCCCGTGCCAAAGCTGCGGAAGCTCCGTAACAAAATCACGGCGGAAGCACCTAACACGGTGCCGTGGGAGGCCCTGGTCGGTTCGGCCATCGGTGGCGACGGCAACGACATCGTCTCTCCTGCAGACATCACCACGGAGTCGATCGCGCTCATTCTTTATACGTCCGGAACCACGGGCGCCCCGAAGGGCGCGCAGCTCTCGCACGGCAACCTGATGGCGAACGTGATCCAAGGCAAGTATTGGGTTCCGAACCTCGGCGAGCAAAAGGAAGTCTTCCTGGCTGCGCTGCCGTTCTTCCATGCCTATGGCATGACCTTCCTGGTACTCGAGGGCGTGTATGTAGGCGCGGAGATCGTGATGCTGCCGTCACCGGACATGAAGCTGATCATGAAGGTGATGAAGAAGTACCAGCCGACGTGGATTCCTGGGGTACCAACGCTCTACGAAAAGATCATCGAGGCAGCACTCGAGCACAATGTGGATATCTCCTGCGTCCGCGCTGCCTTTTCCGGTGCCTCCTCCCTGCCGGTCAGCACGGTGGAAAAGTGGGAAACGCTCACCGGTGGCCGACTGGTAGAAGGCTACGGCCTCACCGAATGCTCGCCCATCGTCACCGGCAACCCGATGACCGCCAATCGGCGCCCCGGCTACATCGGCGTCCCGTTCCCGGACACGCTGGTGCGGATCGCGAACCCGGACAACCTCGACGATACGATGCCTGACGGCACGGAAGGTGAAGTCCTAGTCAAGGGCCCGCAGGTGTTCCACGGTTACCTCAACCAACCTGAAGCCACCGCCGAGTCCTTCCACGACGGCTGGTACCGCACCGGAGACGTCGGAGTGATGGAAGAAGACGGCTTCGTCCGCCTCGTCGCCCGCATTAAAGAGATCATCATCACAGGTGGCTTTAACGTGTACCCCGGCGAGGTCGAAGAGGTCCTCCTCGAGCACCCAGATGTGGAACAGTGCGCCGTGGTGGGAATGCCACGCGACGACGGTTCCGAAACGGTCTGCGCCGCCATCACGCTGGCAGAAGGCGCTGCCATGGACCCAGAAGGACTCAAGGAATACTGCCGTCAGCAGCTCACCAGGTACAAGGTTCCCCGGGCCTTTTATCACTTCGAGGAGCTGCCAGCGGACCAGTTGGGCAAGATCCGGCGTCGAGAAGTGCAAGAGCAGCTCATCGCCCGTTACCGCTCGTGAGACTATACTTTCTAGCAGGAAACTGCAACGGAAAGGTGACTCACCGTGTCTGCTTACGAAACCAAGGCCTGGCTGGACCTTTACGCGGATTGGACCCCGCACACCCTCGAGTACGGTGAGGGCACGCTTCTCGACGCCTACGACGCGACCGTCAAGGAACACGCGGATCGCGTCGCCACGAACTTCTTTGGCCGAACCCAGACTTACGCGGAGCTTGATCGCACGGTTCGCCGGGCCGCCGCAGGTCTCAAGGCGTTCGGTGTCCGACCTGGCGATCGGGTCGCGATCCTGCTGCCGAACTGCCCGCAACACGTTGCCGCATTCTTTGCCGTCTTGAAGCTCGGCGCGACCGTGGTGGAGCACAACCCGCTGTACACCTCCCATGAACTCGAGCACCCATTCCACGACCACGGTGCCCGCATCGCAATCTGCTGGGACAAGGCTGCTCCAACCCTGGAGAAGCTGCGTAACTCCACGTCGCTGGAGACGATCGTGTCGGTGAACATGATCGAGGCGATGCCAAGTGCACAACGCTTTGCCCTGCGCCTACCTGTTCCGCAGCTGCGAAAGATGCGCGACAAGCTCTCCGGCGATGCCCCGAACGCGGTGCCATGGGAGCTGCTCATCGGCGACGCCATCGGCGGCAGCGGCGCAACCCTGGACGCTCCACAGGAGACCACAAAGGATTCCATCGCCCTGATCCTGTACACCTCGGGCACGACAGGTACTCCGAAGGGCGCTCAGCTTTCCCACGGAAACCTCATGGCGAACGTCGCCCAATCTATGGCTTGGGTCCCGGGTCTTGGCGATTCCAAGGAACGATTCCTCGCTTGTTTGCCAATGTTCCACGCCTACGGCCTGACCACCAACGTGCTCATCGGCATATCCTGTGGCGCCGAACTGATGCTGCTGCCTGCGCCGGACATGAAGCTGATCATGAAGATCATGCGCAAGGACACCCCTACCTTCCTGCCTGGTGTGCCGACCCTGTACGAAAAGATCGCTGAGGCAGCTGAAGATGCCAACGTGGACATTACGGGCGTGCGCAACTCCTTCTCAGGCGCTTCTGCCCTCCCAGCTGCGATTGTCGAGCGCTGGGAGAATCTCACCGGTGGCCGTCTCGTGGAAGGCTACGGCCTGACCGAGTGCTCCCCGATCGTGGTCGGTAACCCGATGGACGGTGGACGTCGCCCCGGATACATTGGCCTGCCGTTCCCTGACACCATCGTGCGCATTGCTAACCCGGACAACCTGGACGAGACCCTGCCGGACGGCAAAGAAGGCGAAGTCCTGCTCAAAGGCCCACAGGTGTTCCAGGGCTACCTCAACCAGCCAGCAGCCACCGCGGAATCCTTCCACGACGGCTGGTACCGCACCGGAGATGTCGGTTTCATGGAACCGGATGGCTTCATCAAGTTGGTTGCCCGCATCAAGGAAGTCATCATCACGGGCGGCTTCAACGTCTACCCGGTCGAGGTAGAGGATGTGCTCAAGGGCCACCCTGACGTGCTTGCGTGCGCTGTAGTCGGCTTGCCACGGCCCGACGGCTCTGAAAACGTCTGCGCCGCTGTCACTCTCGTCGAAGGCGCCGCCATGGATCCGGAGGGCCTCAAGTCCTACTGCCGCGAGCAGCTCACCCGATACAAGGTCCCGCGCACCTTCTACCACTTCGAGGCGCTGCCGCAGGACCAGATGGGTAAGATCCGCCGTCGCGAAGTTCGCGAGCAGCTGATCGAGCGGTACGTGAAGTAGCTAGCTAAAGCTCGACCCCGACCCATACCGGTTCCGGCACGAGCTGCACGCCGAACTTGTCGTCCACGCCGGCCACGACGTCGCGAGCTAAGGCCACCAAGTCATCCGTGGTGGCCTCGCCACGGTTAGTGAGCGCCAGGGTGTGCTTGGTGGACAAGGTCGCGCGTCCCTTACCCGGGTAGCCCTTCGGGAACCCGGCGCGCTCGATGAGCCACGCCGCGGAGAGCTTAGATTGGTCGGTGCCCGCGACCGGGTAGCACGGCATGTTGTCCTCGCCGGTTACGCGCCGCACGTAGTCGGCCACGCGATTATCGACGGTCGGGTTGGTGAAGAAAGAGCCCGCTGACCAAGTATCGTGGTCCTCCGGATCCAGGACCATGCCCTTGCCACGACGCAGCTCCAAGACTTTTTCACGGACCTCGCCCGCAGGCCGACGCTCGCCGGGCTCGGTGGCGCCGAGCCTGCGGGCGAGCTCACCAAAGCGCAGCGGAGCAGAAAGCCCATCTAGCGTGAGCTGCAGCTCAATGGCGAGCACGACAGCGCGGGCAGTGAACTTCAGATTGGAGTATCGGTAAGCCAACTCCAAAGAAGTAGCTGGCTGCCACGACACGTCACCGGTGGCGCGGTCGAGGATGCGGACTTGCGTGAGCACGCTCGAGATTTCCGCGCCGTATGCGCCAACGTTTTGTACGGGCACTGCGCCGGCAGAACCAGGAATGCCAGACAAGCACTCGATACCGCCCAAACCGGCATCCAGCGAGAGCGCCACAACGTCATCCCACTCGGCACCGGCTTCCGCGCGCAGCAGACCAGTACCCGGATTGATGGAAATGGCATCGAAGTCGAGGACGACCGCCACAATATCTAGATCGCCGTCAGCGACAACAAGATTCGACCCGCCTCCTACGACGAGGAGGGGGACGGAATGGGCGTCGAGAAGCGTGACGAGCTTGATTGCTGCGGCCTGCGACATACAGCGAGCAGTGAGCAGTGGCTGGCCGCCAAGACGCAGCGTGGTGAGCTGGCTGAGCGGGACATCTGCGAGCTCGAGCTCCGCGATTTTGTCGATTTCTGGACGAATCTCAGCGATTTTCTGGGTCAGCAGTAGGTCATGCACACTTCTAACGGTAGTCTGTATCCATGGCTAAGCGTAGCGAGAACACCGCAGTAATCAATTTTCCACCGGCAAAGGTCCTCGAGGCCTACTCCAACGCCGACTACTGGGCGTACAACGTGGCGAACTTCTCCACCGAACCAGGCGAAGTAAACCAGTTCACCAAGACTGATGACGGCGTTGAGGTTGTCCTTTACGAAGTCCTCCCGCAGGAACTCATGCCAGAGGCAGCCCGCGCCATGATCACCCAGGCTCTGAAGGTCAAGCGCACCATCACCCTGTCCTCCACCGGCGGCTCTTACAACGCTGATGTTAAGGGCACCCCGGTCGATTTCAAGGGCGACATCACCATCACCGGTGAGGACACCACCACCCTGGCTTATGCCAACGAAGTCACCGTCAACATCCCGTTCATGGGCCCAGCCATCGAGCCAAAGATCGCCGAGTTCTTGGGCGATTTCTTCAACAACGAGGCAGCCCTGACCGAAAAGTGGATCTCCGAAAACCTCTAAGCTTTACTCTTTTCCATGGCCGATCACGCACATAACCTGCGCTTTAGCGCGTCGCGTGGTCGGCCTATCGGCGTTATTACCCGCGGCACCACGAACGTAAATAGGCTGCGCCGCTGCGACAGGTGGCTGCGATACACCCCGCTCGTTGGGTCGGCGCTGTCTGGGCCAGAGCCACTCGCCCTGGATGTGGGCTACGGCGCCTCGCACACCACCACCGTCGAATGGGCGGGCTGGCTGCGACAAGTAAACCCGTCAGTCCAGGTCAAAGGCCTCGAGATCAATCCCGAGCGCGTCCTGCCGCCCCGTGATGGCGTCACCTTCGAACTTGGCGGCTTCGAGCTCGGCGGCTATACCCCTCATCTCGTCCGCGCGTTCAATGTGCTGCGCCAATACGACGTCTCCCAAGTGGAGGACGCCTGGGCCGAGGTGTGCTCCAGGCTGGCGCCGAATGGGTTGTTTGTCGAGGGAACCTGCGACGAACTGGGCAGGCGCTCCTGCTGGGTGTTGCTTTCCCCCTTGGGCCCGATGTCACTGACCCTCGCGTGGGACCCTTTCGACGTGGAAAAGCCCAGCGACTTGGCAGAACGCCTGCCCAAGAAGCTGATCCACCAGAACGTGCCGGGCACCCCGGTCTACTCTTTTCTGCGCTCCCTCGACGATGCGTGGGAACGCGCCGCCGGGTGGGCGACCTACGGGCCACGGGTCAGATGGCGGGAAGCCCGCTCGCTACTGGATATGCCCATGGAACCGATTCGTCGGCGAATCCGGGACAACGTAATTACGGTGCCCTGGGAGTATGTGGTGTAGGCAAACCTTGGCAAAGCCCGGCTACTTTTGCCACACTGGTTAACCGTGACTACTAAAATCTGGAAAGTCTTCATCAGCCTCGCGCTTGTCGCCGTCCTGCTCGTCATTGCAGCCGAGTTCGGTCTGCGTTGGATGATCAGTGACCAAATGAAGAAGGACTTCGCAGCTCAAGGCACCACGACTTCGGCCGAGCCAAGCATCTCCTTCGGGCCGACCCCGATTCTGCTCTCCCAGATCACGGGCATGATCCCGCAGGTTGATGTGGAAACGCCCTCCACGGTCCAGATTTCTGAAGGGTCGGACGGCGCTCCCCGCGTCGATGGCGCTCCTGCCACCAAAATTTCCATCGATAACCTCAACATCAAGGACAATGCCAACCCGACCGCAGGGCACCTGGAAGTAAATACCGAGTTGCCCGAGGACTTCCTGCTCGCGCAGGCGCAGGCATCGATGGCGGCGCAAACCGCAAAGCAGCAGGGCGGCGACTTCGCTTCCCAGTTGATTAGGGGTCTAGTGAAGATCACCAAGGTCGATGCCCTCGCTGCAGAGCAGGCCGTCAAGGTGGAATTTACGGATGGCGCTGCCACCCTCACCCTCCGCCCGACGCTGGAAAATGGCGCGCTGAAGTTCAAGGCCGAGGATGCCAGCCTGCTGGGTATGAACCTGCCGTCCCAGGTCACCGACACCCTCACCACCGCCATGGAAAAGCAGGCGACAGAATTATCCGGCCTGCTCAAGGTCGATCAACTGCAGGTGGAGGACACCAAGATTTCGCTCCGCCTTGTCGGCGATAATGTGCCTCTCAATGAGTTGCAAGGCACCGGCGAGCCACAGCGCCCGCGCAACTAAAGCACGACGATTCGGCTCGCGCCCGCCGCGAGACATTCTGCCGCCTGATCCGCAGAGCCGGTGGCTTTCACCGGTAGCACGCCTTTCAGCTGCTGCACTGCCTGCGCCGTCGTTCCTCCGGCCGGATGGAACCCGGTGGAGGTTTGCAGGAAATCCGCTCCGGCCCGGGCCGCGGTCTCCGCAGCAGCCTGAATCTGCCCGGTAGCAAAAGCAGCGGTCTCCAGGATCACCGTGAGCTTGATGTGCTCCGTGATTGCCTCCCGCACCGCCACGATCTCCCCCAGCAGCGCATTCATGTCGCCGCTCGCGATCGCACCGAGATTGGGCACCAGCGCAATCTCCACCGCTCCGTTTTGCACCGCAAAGCGCGCCTCCGTCGCCTTGATCAGCGGGTGGTGCGTGCCATGCGGGAAACCACACACACTGCCCACTCGCAGCTGCGTTTCCGGCAGCGCGGCCAGCAAGTGCGGAGCCACGCACACCGCGGGGACGCCCTGTTCTTCAGCTTCTTGCGCCCGCTTTACGACGTCCGCAGCCACCGCCAACGGGTCCAGCACCGCGTATTCCAATAGGGACGTTATCTCCTGGGTCATGCCTTCACTATAATGTTCCGCTATGACCCCAGTAGCGCTCCCTGAATCTGACGAACACCAATACATCCTGACCCTCAGTTGCCAGGACACCACTGGCATTGTGGCTCGCATCTCCGCGTTCATTGAGGAGATGGGTGGCTGGATCGTTGAGGCCGACTACTTCACCGATGCGCAGTCTGGTTGGTTCTTCACTCGGCAGGCGGTGCGAGCGTCGTCGATAAGCGTGTCCTTTGCGGAATTCAAGGCACGTTTTGAGGAGGTGGCGGATTCCATCGCCGCGAACGTGCAGTGGCGGTTGTACGACAATTCGCTGCGCAAGAAGGCTGTAATCCTGGTGTCGAAAGAAGGCCACTGCTTGCACGACCTCCTCGGTCGTGTGGCACAGAATGACTACCCGATGGATGTGGTCGCGGTGATCGGCAACCACGAGAACCTGCGTCCGATTGCCGAAGCGCACGGCATCGAGTACCACTATGTTCCGTTCCCGAAGGATGCAGTGGGCAAGCGCAAGTCTTTTGATGAGGTCGCCGAGCTCGTGAACGCGCACGAGCCAGATGCGATTGTCCTGGCGCGCTTCATGCAGATTCTGCCCGCCGATCTGTGTGAAATGTGGGCTGGCCGCGCGATCAATATCCACCACAGCTTCCTGCCGTCGTTCATGGGTGCCCGGCCATATCACCAGGCGTACCAGCGCGGTGTGAAGCTGATCGGCGCAACCTGTCACTACGCCACCTCTGATCTCGATGACGGCCCGATCATCGAGCAGGACGTCATCCGTATCTCGCACAAAGACACGCCAGCGGACATGCAGCGCAAGGGTCGCGACGCCGAACAACAGGTTCTTGCCCGCGGACTGCGCTTCCATCTGGAAGACCGCGTGCTTATCCACGGCAATCACACCGTGGTGTTGGTGTAGTTACCAGCTGGGTAACTACCAGCGGTAATTGCCCGCCAGAATGTCCTTGATCTGGGGACGCACGTCGAAGAAGTAGACGCCGATGGCAACGATGCCGATCCAGTCAAGCAGCGGGAAACGGAACATGATGGCGGCGGCGGAGCCTGCCAAGATCGCACACCACATCCACTTTTGCTGTCGGCCCGCGGCCTCGAAAGCGTCCTCGCGAGTGGTGGCCACTTGGGCCGCGCCGACAAGTCCACAGATGGCGATGAGAACATAGATCGTTGCCCGGATGATGCCAAGAACGAGTTCCGGAGTAACAACCATCGTTAAACTGTCCTTCTGTGTAGGTGTAGAAACGCTATTGACAGCTCATGGTAGCAGCTAGCTGCCAAAGAGCACCTGGGAGACCGTGTAAATGACGAGGCCTGCCAACGCACCCACAATCGTGCCGTTCAGACGGATGTACTGCAAGTCCTTGCCCACCATGAGCTCAATCTTGTCTGAAGCTTCATCCGCATCCCAACGCTCGACGGTCTCGGAAATGATTTCTGCCACGGCAGGAGCATAGTTGTCAGCCAAGAACCGGGTGGCTCCAGTGATGCGATGGTCCAGGGAGTCGCGCAGTTCGGAGTCGTCACGCAGGTTGCCGCCCCAGGTCACAGCTAGGTCTGCCACCTTGGTGCGCAGCAACGAATCTGGGTCTTCGGCAGCGGCGATGATGCCTTTAGACGTAGCGGCCCACAGTGTCGCCGGTGCCGCCTGAAGTGGCTCGGAGCCCAGCAAGTCCTGCTTCCACTCCTCCACTCGGCCCTTGAGTACCTTGTCATACTGGAGGTCATCTGCGAGTTGTTTGATGAAGCGACGAATCGCCTTGCGGGCCTCGTGGTCGGGGGTTGCTGCGACCGACGCAGTCCAGGAGACCAACTCGCGGTATACCTTGTCCCCCACCAAGTCTTGTACAAAGCGAGGCGCCCAGGTAGGCATGCGCTCGTCGATCACTTCGACCACGAGTGCCTCTGCGCCCAAAGCCTTCCGATGCATCCACTGAGCCACTTCTTCCACAAGAGGCTCGGTCTTGCCATCAGCGATGAGTTGCTCGAGGAGGCGCCCAATCGGCGGACCCCACTCCGGCTCTGCCGCCCTATCGATTAAGGCGCGCTGAATCAATTGCTCCGCGTCTGCGGGATCCATCGCACGCACCACATTGGCGGTCAGCCGACCAGTCTCTGCGGACACCTTCGTGGCATTCTCCGGCTCGACCAGCCAATTGGCCAATTTTTCCGGGATGCCAAATTCCCGCACCTTCTGCGTGATCAGTTCCGCATTGAGGAAGTTCTCGCTAATGAACTCGCTCATGGCCACGCCGACCTGGTCCTTCTTCCGCTTCACGATCGCCGTGTGCGGAATCTTGAGCCCCATCGGATGCTTGAACAAGGCGGTCACCGCGAACCAGTCAGCCAGACCACCAATCATTCCGGCTTCAGCGGCCGCGCGTACGTAGCCGATCCAGGCGTCGTCAAGCCCCAGCGTGGACTCCACATAGCGGCAGGTGAGAAAGATGACCGCCGCAACACCGAGCAGCGCTGTGGCGAAGAACTTGTGTCGCTTGAGGGCGACGCGGCGCTCCTGCTCATCGATAGGACTAGGCATAGACATAACAGCCATTATCGCTTATCGACGCCCACAGGCGCGCTACCCGCCGTATGTAGTCACCACTTGATACACCGACAGCAACGTAATCAAGGTGATGAGCAGGATAATTAGGTTTCTACTGTTCATAGGAACAACTGTAGCCCCACTGTGACAAATACAGCAGGGCTACAGAAAATCAGGCGTTACTAGTCGTTGCGACCGGTACGTGCCCGCCAAGCCTTGAGGTCCTTACGACCCGCAGCGATAGCACCGAAGCCGCCAAGCAGGAAAATGGTGCCGACGACGCCACCGATGATGGCGTACATGTCCCAGTTCTCCTGAGAGCCGACCGACTTCGCACCCATTGCGAAGATGAGGATACCGAAGCCTGCCAAGGAAGCCAGGACCATACCCATACCAATCCAGGTGGATGACTTCAGCAGCGACGAGTGCGGTGCCTCGTAGCTCACTGGGATGTAGCCGTCCACGTAGGTGGACTCAATGGTGCCCTCGTAAACAGGGAAGTCCTGGAGTTCTTTGCTGTCGTTCATTAGTGCTAGTCGCCTTTCATACAAGCTGCAATTACTTACAGCTTAGTTGTCCTTTGCGGAGAAGAAAGCACGAGCCCTCTCCTTGTTGATCGCAGCAACTGCGGTCAGTGGGATACCTGCAGGGCAGACATCGGCACATTCACCGTAGAGGGAACATGGACCGAAGGTGGTTTCAACCTGGTCGACCATCTGGCGAGCACGCTTGCCACGCTCATCCTTGCCCATTGGCATGAGGGAGAGGTGAACCAGCTTGGCGCCGGTGAACAGGTGAGCCGCACCGTTAGGGCAGGCAGCGACACATGCGCCACAACCAATGCAAGCAGCGTGGTCAAGAGCCAGCTCTGCAGTCTGGTGGTTCATGTGCAGGGTGTCTGCATCTGGAGCAGTACCAGCATCGACGGAGACGTAGCCACCCTGCTGCATAACGCGGTCCAGAGCGGAACGGTCAACGATCATGTCCTTGATCACAGGGAAGGCGGCAGAGCGCAGTGGCTCGATCTTGAGGGTTTCGCCATCCTTGTAGTTGTACATGCGCTGCTGGCAGGCAGGCTTGTTCTTGTCTGCACCGTGTGGACGACCGTTTACGTTCAGGCCACAGGTACCACAGATGCCTTCGCGGCAGTCAGAAGCGAACGCGAATGGCTCCTTGCCAGCCTCGATCATGCCTTCGTTGACGTGGTCAAGAAGCTCGAGGATGGACATCTGCTCGACTGCGTCAGGGACCTGGACAGTCTCGAAGTGACCTTCGGTGTTTGGTCCAGCCTGACGCCAAATTTCAAGAGTCAGTTTCATTACTTGTAATTCCTTGTCATCAGCGGGACGGCTTCGAAGTAGAGCGGCTCAGCGTGGCGAACGAACTTGTCTTCGCCGGCTGGTTCCCAAGCGGAAACGAAGCACCAGTTGGCGTCATCGCGCTCTGCTTCGCCTTCTTCAGAAAGGTGGTCATCACGGAAGTGAGCGCCACAAGACTCGTCGCGATCGAGAGCGTCGACGCACATGAGCTCACCGAGGTCGATGTAGTCAGCAACGCGGTTAGCGTACTCCAGAACCTGGTTCATCTCCGCTGGGTTACCGGTGATGCGCAGGTTGGACCAGAATTCCTTGCGCAGCTTGCGAATGTCTTCGATGCCCTTCTTCAGGTCCTCGACGTTACGAGAAACGCCACAGGAGAAGTAGAGGATATCGCCGAGCTGGCGGTGGAAGAACTCTGGGCCGTGCTCACCATTGATGCTCATCAGCTTGTCGATGCGAGCCTGAGCCTCCTGCAGAGCCTTAACTGCTGCTGGGCTGTCCTCGGCGAGACGTGGCTCGTTGAGGTGCTTAGCCAAGTAGTTAGGCACGGAGAATGGCAAGGTGAACCAGCCATCGACAGATGCGGACAGCAGGGAGTTTGCACCCAGACGGTTTGCGCCGTGGTAGGTCCAAGAGCACTCGCCGGCTGCGAACAGGCCAGGGATGGAGGTCATCTCGTCGAAGTCGGTCCACAGGCCACCCATGGTGAAGTGGCAAGTAGGAGCGATACGCATTGGCTCCTTGTATGGGTTCTCACCAATGGCATCTTCGTACATTTCGAAGAGGTTGGAGTAACGCTCGCGGATGACGTCCTCACCGAGGCGCTGGATAGCGTCACGGAAGTCCAGGTACACGGAGTTGTGCAGTGGGCCAACACCGAGACCGGCGTTGATCTGCTGGGAAATACCGCGGGAAGCAACGTCGCGAGGCACGAGGTTACCGAATGCAGGGTAACGACGCTCCAGGAAGTAGTCGCGCTCTTCCTCAGGGATGTCGTTGCCTGGACGGTCGTCCTTTGGCTTGAGTGGGGACCAGATGCGGCCGTCGTTACGCAGGGACTCAGACATCAGAATCGTCTTCGACTGCCATTCAGCGTTCACCGGCAGGCCGGTTGGGTGGAACTGAATGAAGGAAGGCGAAGCGAGGTAAGCACCGCGCTCGTACGCACGCATAATGGCGGAAGCGTTGGAGTTCTTAGCCAGCGTGGACATGTAGTACACGTTGCCGTAGCCACCGGTAGCCAGGATCACAGCGTGGCCAGTGTGGGCCGTGAGCTCGCCAGTGATCAGGTTACGCATGATGACACCCTGGCAGATCTTCTCGCCATTAACTTCGTTGATGATCAGGTCGACCATCTCGTTGTGGGTGAAGATTTCCACGGTCTTCTTGTGGATCTGACGCTGCAGAGCTGCGGCACAAGACAGCTGCAGCTGCTGGCCGGTTTGGCCACGCGTGTAGTAGGTGCGGGAAACCTGTACACCACCGAAGGAACGGGTAGCCAGAGCGCCACCGTACTCGCGAGCGAAAGGAGCGCCGATAGCGTTCATGTGGTCGATGACGCGAACGGATTCGACAGCCAGACGCCAACAGTCAGCTTCGCGGGAGCGGTAGTCGCCACCCTTGACGGTGTCCTTAACGTGGCGGTATGCGCCATCGTTGTCGACCTTCTTGCCTCGAGCGGAGTTAACGCCACCCTGCGCAGCAATGGAGTGCGCGCGACGTGGTGCATCGTGGTAGGTGAATGCCTTGACGTCGTAGCCCAGCTCGCCGAGAGCTGCAGCTGCGCCACCACCGGACAGGCCGGTGCCGACAACAAGAATGCGGAACTTACGACGGTTCAGCGGGGAAACCAGGTTGTAGTGATCCTTCTGGTACTCCCAAGCGTCCTTGTAGGAAACGCCTTCTGGCAGTGCGGACTCCAGAACGGAGCCGATGGAAACGCCAGCAACGATGGATGCAGGTGCGTTGAACTCTGGCTTGATAGCAGTTTGAGAATTAGTGCTCATTAGTTTCGTTTCCTTCCCTTAACCGATCAAGCCGAACATGACACCCAACGGAATCGTGCTGTTACCGATCATCACCAATGCTGGGACGAGGTAAGCCACGAAAAGCAGGATGGCGCGCCAGCGCTTGCCGGTGATACCCAGATCACTCACTGCGGTCCACAGGCCGTGGGACAGGTGCAGGAACAGGACAACCATGGCAATGACGTAGAAGATTGCCACGCCTGGTCGGCTAAACGATGCCACAACGTTGGCGTAGGCCGCACCGTGCGCGAAGGTGTCAGGGGCAGCTGGGGTAACGCCTGCGGTCAGGTCGAGGATGTGGAAGATGATGAAGCACAGCAGCACGATGCCGGTGACGATCATCGAGCGGGCGGTGAAAGTATTGAGGCTTCCCACCATGCCCTTGCGCTTGAACTTGCCTCGGGATTGGTGAGCTCGGCCGACCAGCGCGAAAGCGCCGTAGACGTGCAGCACCAAGCAGATAAGCAGCACAATGCGGAAGATCCACAGGAACCAGCCATGTGGAAGCAATGGCACGAGCAGCTCGCGCAGGAATGCCGCGTAAACGTCAAGATCCTTCTTGCCGTCCACGTCTGGCAGGTAGATCTTCAAGTTACCGATCATATGGACCAGCACGAAAAGACCGAAGATAACGCCCGTGACCGCCATGGTCAGCTTGAGCGCCCAGGATGGGAAAGTTGGCCGCTCACGCAGCGGCTTTTCAGTAATCTTGCCGTGAGCTACTGCGTCACGGTCATCAAATTTAACAGTCATGGCACCTCCAGTGTCGTTACTACTTTAAGGCTTCCAGAGATGAAACAACCACTCATTAGGTTGCTATGTGAGTTCCGGCACAACGCTTTTCGACGCCACCGCCGCACCCACAGCAGAATGTGCGCCTACTTTTACCTTTTCTCACCTGTAACAACAGCAACCATGCTGGAGTTTTGGGATTACACACATTTCAAAGTGTGCGCTTCGTCACAGTGATCAGTTTCGGACATTAACCACCCCCCAAACTAACTCAACCGAAAGGATGAGTTCTGCGGGTGCGATTTTTGCAACATTTTCACTCGCTAATTCCCTTTTCTAGCAGGAGCTTTGTTATGTTAGCGAATTGCAAAATTAGCTTTGTAAAACTTTGCGAAGTTTTCCTGCAAACGTGACCCCCATCACGATAGAGTGGCGCTATGGGAAAGACATATGTGGGTTCACGACTTCGCCAATTGCGTCGCGAGCGCGACCTCAGCCAGGCGTCCCTCGCCGCCACCCTCGGCCTTTCGGCGAGCTACGTCAATCAGATCGAACACGACGTGCGCCCCCTTACAGTGCCGGTCCTTCTTCGCATCACTGAAACTTTCGGCGTTGACGCAACTTTCTTTTCCCGCGATGATGACTCCCGATTACTGGCCGAGGTCCAAGATGTGGTCCTAGATAAGGAAATCTGCCCAACCTCGATCGAACTTCAAGAGATCTCGGAAATGGTATACAACCATCCGACGCTTGCCCGCACGATGGTGGACATGCACCGTCGCTACCGAAACGTGCGCGATAAGCTGAACCTGGCCGTCGATACGCGCCACTCCCCCACACCGGACGCGCCGACGTCGGGCGCCCAGGCCGCGTTATCCATGCCACACGAGGAAGTGCGTGACTTCTTCTATGCGCGCCAAAACTACCTCGACGGCGTGGATACCCAGGCAGAACGAATTGCTAGCGACCTCGGCATCGGACCTAACAACATCCGCGCCACGGAGGACGCGATCGCACGTCGACTCACCAGCATGCACGGTGTTGAGATCCTGCCTGAAGGTGAATTTGAGGGCCTGCTCCACCGCTTTAATCCCGAAACCCGGGCACTTACCCTCTCCACCAGGCTCGATCCTGGCCAGCGGGCTTTCCGCATGGCCTCCGAACTCGGCCAGTTGGAAGCTGCCGAGATGATCCGCTCCTACGTTGATGACGGTCACTTCACATCACCAGAATCCTACGAACTCGCACTTCGTGGCGTTGCGCAATACTTCGCCGCCGCCCTCATGCTGCCGTACCGCAGCTTTCATAGTGATGCGGAAAAATCCCGATACGATATCGAGTACCTCTGCCAGCTGTACGGTGTCGGCTACGAAACTACCTGCCACCGACTTTCCACACTTCAGCGCCCGAACCTGCGCGGAATCCCCTTCACTTTCGTCCGAGTCGACCGCGCTGGCAACATGAGCAAACGCCAATCCGCTACCGGATTTCACTTCACCCACTCGGGCGGCACCTGCCCACTGTGGAACGTGTACGACACGTTCACCAGTCCCGGCACCATCATGCGACAACTCGCCCAGATGCCTGACGGTCGCAACTACTTATGGATCTCCCGAACGGTGCGACACCACCGCGGACGCTACGGCGAACCAGGAAAACTCTTCGCTATCGGACTTGGCTGCGAGGCTCGCCACGCAGACCGCACTGTCTACGCCGAGGGCCTTGACCTCGAGGACATGTCTGCTGCCACCCCAATTGGAGCGGGTTGCCGAGTTTGTACGCGTGACAATTGCGCACAACGCGCGTTCCCGCCGGTACACCGCAATATTCACATCGACGCCCACGAGTCAACTATCGCGCCGTACTGATTCAGGAGCCTTTCTTAGCTTTGATCATTTCAACCATGAGTTCTTTGAGGTCCGGATCCTCGCGAACAAGCTGCACCAACTGACAGTCATTCGGGCCGGAGGTGCCTGGCTGACAAGCTGTACAGGGTTCACCGAAGCGGATCGGGCACTTGGGGTTGGGGTTGTGATGTTTCGGAACCCGATCCTTAATCATGTCTATAGTTTACACCCTTTGTGGAGTGACGAAAAAGCCCCTCCTTCAGACTTCTGCTTTGCTTTCGTCCGAAGAAGGGGCCACATCCCGTGCCCGGGAAACTACAGGTTAATCATGTGACCCATCAAACCTTCTGCGGCTTCCTTCATTGCCTCAGACAGGGTTGGGTGGGTGTGGACGTTGCGTCCGATTTCCTCTGCGGTGAGGTCGAACTTCTGCGCGAGGGTGAGCTCTGGGAGCATCTCGGAAACACCAGCGCCAACCATGTGGGCGCCGAGGAGTTCACCAAACTCAGCGTCAGCCACGAGCTTGACGAAGCCAGCGGTCTCAGCCAGGCCCTGGGCCTTGCCGTTTGCGGAGAATGGGAACATGGCGGTCTTGATCTCGCGGCCTTCGAACTTCTGCTTGGCCTGCTCTTCGGTGTAGCCGAAGGATGCAACCTGTGGGTTACAGAAGGTTGCGCGTGGCATCATCATGTAGTCGCCGAGCTCCATGGTCTCAGCGCCAGCAATGACCTCAGCTGCGACAACGCCCTGAGCTTCCGCAACGTGTGCCAGCTGCAACTTAGCAGTGACGTCGCCGATGGCGTAGATGCCATCGACGTTGGTACGCATGTGATCGTCGATGTCGATAGCGCCACGCTCGGTGAGCTTAACGCCGGTGTTCTCCAGGCCGAAGCCTTCAGTACGTGGTGCGAAGCCGATGGAGACCATGACGCGGTCAGCCTTGATGGTCTCGGACTTCGAGCCATCCTTGGACTCAACGTCAACCTCAACACCCTTGCCCTCGCCGAGGTCGCGGATGGCAGTGGTCTTGTGGCCGGTCAGGAGCTTAACGCCGAGCTTCTTGTATTCCTTGGTGATGACCTTGGAAACGTCAGCATCTTCGTTTGGCAGGACGCGGTCCATGAACTCAACGATCGTGATGTCCACGCCGTAGTTGGAGAGCACGTAAGCAAATTCCATGCCGATAGCGCCGGCACCAACGATGACCATGGAGTTTGGCTTGTTGGAATCGAGGATCTGTTCCTCGTAGGAGACGATGTTGCCACCGATTTCTACGCCAGGCAGGGAGCGCACGACGGAACCGGTAGCGATGATGCAGTTGTCGAAGGTGATGGTCTTGCCGTCGACCTCGATGGTCTTGGCATCCTTGAAGGTGCCCCAGCCGTCGATCTCCGTGATGGAGTTCTTCTTCATCAGGTAGTGCACACCCTTGACGATGCCCTCAGATACCTTGCGGGAACGCGCGTGCGCGATGCCGAAGTCGAAGGAAACGTCGCCGGAAATGCCGAAGGTCTTGGCTTCGTGGTTGAAGATATGCGCAACTTCCGCATTCTTCAGCAGCGCCTTGGAAGGGATGCAGCCAACGTTGAGGCAGACACCACCCCAGTACTGCTTCTCAATAACAGCAACCTTCAGGCCAAGCTGGGCTGCTCGGATGGCGGACACATAGCCACCAGGGCCAGCGCCGAGAACTACTACGTCATAATGTTCAGTCACGCCCTCAAGGATACCTAGCCGTAGTTTTTATGTCGTGGGTTGGGACAAAAAAGACGTCGAAAAGCGTGCAATTTCGCTTTTCGACGTCTTAGGCCGGTACTGACTAGATCCAGCCGAGAGTCAGGGACAGCTGGCTGGAACCGGAAGAGGTGGCGTGGAGCAGTGGGCCGACGGCGTAGTTGAAGGCAAGGATGATCTGTTCGAAAATCTGCATTGTGTTCCTTAGGAAGTAGATTTGTCAGTTTCACTTAATGTAAGCGTGCCAAAGCTCGAGGGCGTTACACAGTGGTCACAGCCATCACGCAAACAACATTTATAACAATAGTTCACTTCAGTAACATTCGCCACACATTTCCTGGTATTTTCAAAGTCGAAGTTGGAATCGTCCCATTTCTATTGAAAATCGATAACTTCCAGGGAAAGATAGTCGTTTGTTAACGAATGGGCAGGTTCCTCCGACAAACTTCGTGAAGCCTTATTTGCCCACCGTCACAAGGAAAGCTGGATAAATGAAGAATCTCCGTCGAATCGCCGCCTGTGTGGCCGCAACCGCAACCCTCTTGGCAGGTGCACCGGCAGCCATCGCCGGCACCCCAGTCGCTAACGTAGCAGCCGGTGTTGCGCCTGCTCAGATCCAGGAAGGTCCGATGGGGGACACCATTCCTAAGTGGCGCTCCGTGGTCGAAGCCTCCGGTGGCAACGTCAAGGAAATGTGGGCATACTCCCCGTCCATGGATCGCTGGGTACCGCTCGTCGTCAAGCCTGCGTCCAACCCGAATCGCCCTACCGTCTACGCGCTTAATGGTGGCGACGGCGGCGAAGGTCGTGCGAACTGGGTCATGCAGACCGACATCCTTGATTTCTACGCCGACAAGGACGTCAACCTGGTCATCCCAATGGCAGGTAAGTTCTCCTACTACACCGACTGGCAGCAGGAAGCCCCTGCTCTCGGCGGCAAGCAGATGTGGGAAACCTTCATGACCAAGGAATTGCCACAGGGCATCGAATCCCACCTGGGCGCTAACTCCCAGCGCGCTATCTTCGGCATGTCCATGACCGCCACCACCACCCTGCTCTACGCCCAGCACCAGCCAGGCTTCTACGATGCCATCGGCTCCTTCTCCGGCTGTGCCCAGACTTCCGGTGGCGTCGGCCTGACCGCAATCGATCTCACCCTGCAGCGCGGCGGCGTCACCAAGGAGCAGATGTGGGGCCCATTGGGCACTGGCAACTGGCACTACAACGATGCCCTGATCAACGCGTCCAAGCTGCGTGGCACGGCCATGTACATCTCTAACGCTTCCGGCCTGGCTGGCGAGAACGACCTCTGGTCCGGCGAGCGCGTACAGGGCAACTCCGCCAACGTCGGCGTCCTGGTCGTTGAAGGTGGCGTTATCGAAGCCGCTACCAACAAGTGCACCCACGATCTGAAGGCCAAGCTTGACCGCGACGGCATCGGCGCAGACTGGGCATTCCGCCCGGTAGGCACCCACTCTTGGGCTTACTGGCAGGAAGACCTGCGTGGCTCTTGGGAGACCTTCCGCGTTGCTTTTGGTATGTAACACCTGATCTAAAATCAGTCGCCCCTACCTGTTGGTAGCGGGCGGCTTTTCGTTTAACGTAAGTCAATATGACTTATCGCAAATTATTTGCTGCATTGACCATTAGTGCAGCTGCCTGCATGTTGACCCCGGCAGCCGTAGCCGGCACCCCTGTTGCCGAAGTAGCCGCAGGCATTACCCCAGCCCAGATCCACGAAGGTCCGATGGGCGAGGCAATCCCGCGCTGGCGTGCCGCCGTTGACGCACACCCACGCGCCAAAGAAATGTGGGCATACTCGCCGTCAATGGATCGCTGGGTCCCGCTGGTTGTACTCCCAGCGCAAAACCCGAACCGCCCTACTGTCTACGCGCTCAATGGTGGCGACGGCGGCGAGGGCAGGCTCCACTGGGTTGGGCAAACCGACATTCTCGATTTCTACGCCGAAAAAGATGTCAACCTGGTCATCCCGATGGCCGGAGCATTCTCCTACTACTCTGATTGGGTTGCCGAGGAGCCTCGACTCGGTGGCAAGCAAATGTGGGAAACCTTCGTGACCAAGGAACTGCCACAGGGCATCGAATCCCACCTCGGAGCCAATGGTCAGCGCGCTATCTTCGGCATGTCCATGTCCGCGACCACCGTGCTCAATTACGCCCAACACCAGCCGGGCTTCTACGACGCCGTAGGTTCCTTTTCTGGCTGTGCTCAGACCAGCAAGGATGCCGGATTCGTCGGCGTTTTCGCCACCATGGCACGGGCCGGGATCCTCATGGAAAACATGTGGGGCCCACTTGGTGGCCCAACCTGGCACTACAACGACGCCCTCGAAAATGCCTCCAAGCTACGCGGTACGCCGATGTACATCTCTACTGCCACCGGCCTTGCAGGCGAAGATGACCTGTGGTCCGGCGAGCGCGTCCAGGGCAACTCCGCCAACGTCGGCATCCTGGTAGTGGAGGGTGGCGGCATCGAAGCTGTTACCAACAAATGCACCCACGACCTCAAGGCCAAGCTAGATAGCGAAGGCATCGGCGCAGACTGGGCATTCCGCCCGGTAGGCACCCACTCTTGGCCCTACTGGCAGGAAGACCTGCGCGGCTCGTGGGAAACCTTCCGCGTTGCCTTTGGCATGTAGGACCTGTTGCCCAGAGCCGAGCGCCAACTAGGCCCTCGGTAGACTAGGCGCATGATGGCCACCCACGACTACCTCCGCAGCATCCAATCCCCTGCCGCCCTCGACTGGGCGCGGAAACGCTCGGAGGTAACCGTTGCAAGGTTCGTCGATAAGCCATTGCAAGAACGCATGCTGGCGGCGCTGAACACCGACGATCGCATTCCCCTCCCGCGTCGCCGTGGCGAGCTGCTGTTTAACTTCTGGCGCGACGCCGAACACCCGCGTGGCGTGTGGCGCACCACCACGCTCGAGAGCTACTTGGGCGAAACGAAATGGCGCACGCTTATCGACGTCGATTCCCTGGCAGCCTCAGAGCAGGAAAATTGGGTGTGGAAGGGCGCTCATGTGCGCTCCCCGTTCTACGATCGCGCGTTGATCAAGCTGTCTCGTGGCGGGGCGGATGCCACTGAGATCCGTGAGTTCGACCTGGTCACTGGCGAGTTTGTGCCTGGTGGATTCCGCATTCCTGAGGCGAAGACAGATGTGAGCTGGCTGGATCGGGACACGTTGCTGATCGGTACGGACATGGGCGAGGGTTCGCTGACAGAATCGGGGTATCCGGCGCAGGTGTACATGTGGCGACGTGGCGAGTCGCTGGCAGAAGCGAGCTTATATTTTCAGGGCGAGCGCAGCGATGTGGCAGTCGGTGGCTGGCACGACTCGATGCCTGGCTTTGAACGCACATTTGTGACCCGCTCTCTGGATTTCTACCGCTCGCAGACCTACCTGGATAGGGATGGGCTGCAGCTGATTGATATCCCCGAAGACTGCGGTTTTTCCTCATTCCGTGAGTGGATGTTCCTTGCCCCGCGCACCGAATTCGCAGGGATCCCGGCTGGTGGCCTGGGTGTCATAGGGTTTGAGGAGTTCCTGGCCGGTTCACGTACGGTCACACCGGTGTTTTTGCCTACTGATTCAACGTCGTTGCAGGGCCTGGCGTTTACCAAGGACTTCGCAGTGCTGAGTTTGTTGGACAACGTGGCTAGCCGGATCGTCAGCGTACCGCTCGGTCGCTGGTCCGAGCACAGCACCGTACTAGACGGTCTGGCCTCCATCGCGGTCACCGGCACCAGCCCGCTTCGGGATAACGAAATCTGGCTGACCACCACTAGCTTCGATCAACCGACCACACTCCTCCATG
Source organism: Corynebacterium kalinowskii (assembly GCF_009734385.1). Taxonomy (NCBI): domain Bacteria; kingdom Bacillati; phylum Actinomycetota; class Actinomycetes; order Mycobacteriales; family Corynebacteriaceae; genus Corynebacterium; species Corynebacterium kalinowskii. Next base: position 2,211,831 of record NZ_CP046452.1, read on the forward strand.
GGCACATCGGCGAGTTACTCCACGAAGTGAAACACTCACCCGAATTGTTCCGAAGCGATGACATGGCAACGCGCCAGCACTGGGCCACCTCAGCCGACGGCACCCGGATTCCCTATTTCATCACTGGCCGCTTCACGGATCAGCCGGCACCGTGCCTGGTGCATGCCTATGGCGGTTTCGAAGTCTCACTCCGCCCCTACTATTCGGCTCTCCGCGGGATCGGCTGGCTGGAACAGGGCGGCCTGTTCGTTGAGGCGAATTTACGTGGTGGCGGCGAGTTCGGCCCGCAGTGGCATTCACAGGTGGTGAAGGGGAATCGACACAAGGTGTGGGAAGACCACAGGGCCGTTATTGAGGACATTGTATTAAGGGGCTACGCCACCAAGGAATCCCTGGCCATCCGTGGCGGATCCAACGGCGGACTCCTGACAGCCGGGGCGTTAGTGCAATACCCTCATTTACTCGGAGCGGTGGTCAGTCAAGTTCCGCTCACCGACATGCTGAACTACCACACGATGAGTGCCGGAGCCTCGTGGATGGCCGAGTATGGCAACCCGGAAGAAGACTCTTCGATCAAAGAGTGGTCGCCACTGGAGGGCGTCGATAAGCGCGTGCCCTACCCACCTTGTCTCGTGACTACCTCCACCAGAGACGACCGCGTCCACCCCGCCCACGCGCGGTTGTTCGCCGCCGCCCTGGAGGACGCGGGACAGCCGGTGGACTATTACGAAAACATCGAGGGCGGACATGCTGGCGCCGCCGACAACGAACAGACCGCCTTCGTGGAGGCTCTCATCTACAACTGGCTGTGGAGTAATCTAAAAACACAATGACAACGCATCGCCTTCGCTCAACCCCAATTCCCGGCACTCGTGATAGCTACACGGGTGTTGACTTCAATCTCGGCTTCCACATCAGCCACTACGACCTTGATCTCGACTATCGCGTGATCCCGAACCGGCTTTCAGCCGTCGCGACCATTGCCGTCGAAAATTACACGCCACTGACCGGGATGACGCTCGACCTTGTGGACTCGATGCGTGTGGCAAAGGTGAACTGCGCCGAACTTAACATTGCGCGCTTCAAGCAGTCAGGCAACAAACTGCGGCTGACCTTTGCCAAAGAGGTCCCCGCCGACACGGAATTCACGCTGGTTATTAGGTATGCGGGCTCGCCGAAGCCCCTGAAATCTACGTGGGGCGAGATCGGTTGGGAGGAGACTTCCTCTGGCTCCCTGGTTGCCTCACAACCCTGCGGCGCACCGAGCTGGTTCCCTTGCGACGACACACCAGACGAAAAGGCCACCTACGACTTCCACGTCACCGTCGATAACCCCTTCACCGCCGTCTGTAACGGCGAGCTGCGCGGCACTTCTCGCTCTGGCTCACGCACCACGTTCCACTGGCATGCCGGACACCCGGTGGCCACTTATTTGGCCACCGTCATGATCGGCGAGTACACCCAGGTCACCCTCTCCGATGGGCCGATTCCAGTGATCGGCTACGTGCCTGCGAATGTGAAGGCATCGTTCGAGAATGCCTTCCGCGACCAGGTTGAGATGCTTGAGCTCTACGTTCAGCTCTTTGGCGAGTACCCGTTTTCTTCCTATACCGTCGTCGTCACCGCCGATGACCTGGAGATTCCGCTCGAAGCGGCCGGGCTTTCCATCTTCGGAGCGAACCACGCCCGCGAAGCACGCTGGGAACGCCTCATCGCGCACGAGTTGTCCCACCAGTGGTTTGGCAACTCGATGGGGCTCGCACAGTGGAATGACATCTGGCTGAACGAAGGTTTTGCCTGCTACGCAGAATGGCTTTGGTTCGAGCACTCAACCGGACGGCCAGCTGCTTCCTCCGCAGCGGAGCACTACAAGATTCTGGCGGACAAGCCGCAAGATTTGCTGCTGGCCGACCCCGGCCCCAAGGACATGTTCGACGATCGCGTCTACAAGCGGGGCGCGCTGATGGTGCATGCGCTGCGCACCTTGCTCGGCGATGACGCCTTCTTCGGCATGGTGCACCACTATGTCGAATTCGGCAGGCATAGCGTGGTCGAGCCCCACGACCTGCGAGGCGAGGTACTTCGCGTCTGCGCCGACGCACACGCAGTGGACCAGCTGTGGACCAGTTGGCTTGATTCCCGCGAGCTGCCCCCATTTCCTGGGTAGCAGCTTCCCTCTCGCCTAAGGTAACTCAACATGAAATCCCTCTCCCTGGCCACCATTTTCGCGGCTCTCGCGGGCTTTGCCATCATTTTCATTGCCCCACACGCGATGCCGCGTGGCGAGGTAGAGGAATTCATGGCGTTTTGGGGGCTGTTCTTCGCAGTGACTGGCCTTATCGACGGCCTAATGCAAGAAACCACCAGGTCGGTATCTGCCGCTAGGCAACGGCCAACTCGTGAGCAGTCTGCCAACCCTTGGCGTACCGCTTCCGGGTTGGCAATTATTCTGGGCGCCCTCGCGCTAGTTTCCTCGCCACTATGGACGATGCTGCTTACCCAGCACATGTCGCTGGCGGTTGCTCTGCTAGCCATCGGCTTGGTGTCCTATGTATTCCAGGCTCTGCTGTCTGGGCTGCTCAGTGGCTCCGAGAAGTGGCCGGCCTTTGCCCTGCTACTGACGCTGGATTCGGGCATTCGCCTGGTGCTGGTGTTGGTTGCATGGTGGGCAGGATGGGGTTTGCCGGCGTTCCTGGTGGTCACCGTCATTGGCGCGCTGAGCTGGTCGCTTGTGCTTTTCATGGCCAAGGACGTGCTGCGGGCAGCCACTGACTGTGCCCAAGACGTCTTCCGGCGAAACACCTTTTCTGCGATGCTCGCTACGGGTGCGACGGCGCTGCTCATCACGGGTTTTCCCACCTTCATCAAGGCAACGCAGGATCCCACCCCGGTCGGCGGCGTGACCATGGCCGCCGTCATGTATGCGGTAACACTCACCCGCGCCCCCATCCTGGTGCCGTTGCAGCGTTTTCAGTCAGCACTGATCGTCAATTTCGTGACCAACCGCAATGCGATCCTGGGGACCTTGATGAAGCCAGTCGCAGCGGTGTTCGGCCTGGGCGTTGTAGGCGCGGCCCTGGCGTGGCTGCTCGGCCCATGGATCATGGAATCGCTGTGGGGCTCCGACTACGCGGTGCCTGGCCTGGTCTTGGCGCTGCTCACCATCGCGAGTGCCTGCACTGGCGCACTCATGATCACGGGTACCGCGACGCTAGCTATCGAGCAGCACCGCGCCTATGTCCTTGGCTGGGTGGTGGCGTCTGCGGTGGCGTTCGGAATGCTGCTGCTGCCGTTTACTCTGGCCACAAACGTGTGCGCGGCGTTGCTCTTCGGCCCGCTGGCCGGTAGTGTTGTCCATGTGCTGGCCCTAGTGCGTGACTAGGATACGAATCATGCCGACGCTTTCCGTACTTGTCACCGTCTACCACCGCATCGTGCCCGATGAGCTGCAGCAAACCCTCGATTCGCTGCTCGCTCAGACTCGCCGTGCGGACGACATCGTCATCGTCGAAGACGGCCCCATCGGAGACGAACTACGCGCGCTTATCGACGCCTTCGTCGCCGCCACCCCGGAGGCCCGCACCATAGTGTTGGCCCGGAACATGGGTTCCGGCCCTGCCTCCCAAGCAGGTTTGACGGCCATCGACTCCGATTTCATCGCCCGACTCGATGCCGATGACATTGCGTTCCCGGAGCGTTTTGAAAAGCAGCTGGCGTACTTCGAGGCCAACCCTGGGATCGATGTACTGGGGACCGCGCTGGCGGAGTTTCACGGTACGCCGGAGACGGTCGTCGGCAAGCGCGTGCTTCCTGAAACCCACGCCGAGCTGGCAAAATACGCGCTCATCAACTCGCCGATCAACAACCCGAGCGTGATGATGCGCACCTCTGCGGTGAAGGACGCGGGTGGGTACCGAAATGTCCACCATATGGAGGACTACGACCTGTACGCGCGAATGCTGGCGGGTGGGTCGCGCTTCCATAATCTGCCGGAGCCGCTCACGTATTTCCGCTCCAGCGATGACGTTTTCGAGCGACGCACAGGCAAAGGCATGTTCGCTGCGGAAAAGCAGATGCAGCGGAATCTGGTGTCTTACGGGCTCATTTCCAAGCCGCGCGCGCTATTTAATCTGGGGGCGCGCACTGCGTACCGTGTGCTCCCAGCTGCCGCGTTGAAGCGGGCCTACGGAGCGTTGTTCCACCGTCAGTAGCACGATGCGTTAGGCTACTAGCCATCATGGAAAACAATGACACTTGGCTGGTTATTCCGTGCTATAACGAGGGCTCCGTGATCCAGGACGTCATCGAAAACGCGCGCAAAACCTTTCCGAACATCGTGGCCGTCAACGACGGATCTGCAGACGACTCCGCCGAGCGCATCCACGCCGCCGGGGCTCATTTGGTGAACCACCCGGTCAACCTTGGCCAAGGCGCTGCCATCCAAACCGGCGTCGAATATGCCCGCATGCAGCCCGGCGCCGAATACTTCGTCACCTTCGATGCCGACGGCCAGCACCAGGTCAAAGACGTCGTGGCGATGCTCGAGCGCCTGCGCACCGAGCCGGTCGACATCATCGTGGGCACCCGCTTCGGCCGCCCTCGCAAAGAGGACGACCAGGTGCCATTGATCAAGCGCATCGTGCTCAAGACCGTGGTTATGCTCTCCCCACGCACCCGCCGCCTCGGGCTTACCGACGCCCACAACGGTCTACGCGTCTTCAACAAGAAGGCCGCCATGGATTTGAACCTCCGCATGAACGGCATGAGCCACGCCTCCGAATTTGTCTCCATCATGGACGAAAAGGGTTGGCGCGTAGCCGAGCAGTCCGTGGATATTCTTTACACCGAATACTCCATGTCCAAGGGCCAGTCCCTGATTAACGGCGTGAACATCCTCGCCGACGGCCTACTCGCGAGGAAGCTTCCATGACCACAGTTATCCAGATCATCCTGCTGCTCGCGACGGCGTTCCTCGTCGTGTACTTCCTGGGAAACCGTCGCAAGGCCCGCGCCAAAGCTGGCGTCAAGCTCGGCTTCATGGTGTTCGTTATCGCCTGCATTTGGGCGGTGCTGCGTCCCGACGACCTGACCGTTGTCGCCAACTGGATGGGTGTCAATCGTGGCACCGATCTGCTGCTTTACGCCCTGGTGGTCGCGTTCATGTTCACAACGCTGTCGTCCTACGTGCGTTTCCGTGAGCAAGAACTGCGTTACGCACGCCTAGCTCGCGCCATCGCACTGAAAAATGCTGTTAAGCCAGAAGAAGAGTTGAGTTAAGTGTCGCGTTCCCGCATTGGTTTGATCGCCGTTATTGCTGTCCTGCTTGTGGCCATTTCTGGCCTCTCGGGCTACATGATCGGCTTTAATAAGGCGGAGGATCAGTTCATCGCTGACAACCCATCCTCTGCTACCGCAATCAAGGCCAACTTGGCCAAGGTGAAGCCGGGCACCGGTGCGCGTGCCGCTACTGCCCGCCCTGACGGCACCTACGATTCCTTGATCCAGGGCCCCAGGGGCGAGCTGAAGTCCCAGGAAGATATCGAGAAGATTCACCGCCGAAATCCCGAGGACCCGTTCGCCATCGGCGCCGTCGACGCTCCCCTGGTGATCTCGGAATTCTCCGACTTCGAATGCCCATTCTGCGCCCGGTACAATACCCAAACTGAGCCGTCCATCATGAAGGAATACGTGGACAAGGGCTTGGTCCGCATCGAATGGAACGACCTCCCTATCAACGGTGCCAACGCGATGGCCGGTGCCAAGGCCGGACGCGCAGCCGCAGAGCAAGGCAAGTTCCACGAGTTCAAGACTGCATTGTTCGCAGAAGCCGCCACCAAGAACGGCCATCCTGGTTTTGTTCAAGCAGATTTCGAGCGCTTTGCGGCTTCCGCGGGAGTACCCGATATGGAGAAATTCAAGGCTGATTCGCAGTCGACCAAGTACGACGGAGCAATCGCCCAAGCCCAGCAATATGGCAGCGGCATCGGTATCTCCGGCACCCCGGCGTTCCTGATCGGCACGAAGTTCCTCTCCGGCGCACAACCGTGGGAAACCTTTGAGGCAGCTATCGCGGAACAGCTGGCAGCTACCGTTCAGTAGTTTTACTTTCTTGTACCCCTGGCGTAGTTGCTGGGGTTTTCTTTAAACCATTATTCGAACATGTGTTCTGTTTTGCAGGTTTCAGGTCCACCCTTGTTGCTATGGTGAAGCCAAGAAAAGCATTAAAGCAGTTCAAGGGGGTGAACCATGCAACTACTCCGCGAAATACATAGCCGGCTTTCCTATGCAGGCGTCACAATCGACACCACAAAACCATTCGAATTGGAAGCCGCCATGAGCGAGCTGAATGCTATTCGCGAGACCCTCGCTCGACTCGAAACAGAGTTTGCCAGCCACATGGATCTACAGGCGCTCACTCGCGCGGGCCTCAATCCCCGCCATGTTCGCGCGCTACTCAGGCGCGCCGACGCGCAGTGGGAAGAAGACATTACCGCCGACCATCAGGATGAGATTCTTCGCGCCCTGACCCAACTTTCCCCAGCCTCCGAACGCCGCGAAGAGATCTACCAACAGGCAGCTACCGAAGTTCTCGGCTACAACCGGCCCACCTCACCTGAGCAGACCTGGAAGTACGCTCGCGAGCTCGTTGTGCAAGAAAACCAACGCTTGGCCACTGATCCGCTGCAGGCTCGTGTGCAACGACGCTTCACGCTCGGCGCACCTGACGAGCACGGTGGCGCCAAGTTCTCGGGCTACACCACTCCAGAAACTGGGGCGCTGCTCGAGGCGCTGATGAATCAAGCCTTCAGCACCACCACTAATGAAGACGGGGATTACCGCACCGTCACCCAACGCCAACACGATGCCTTCGCCGAAGTGATCCAATGGGCAAGCAGTAATCGTGTGAACAGCACCGGTCACGCATCACTGGCGGTGTCCATCACCGAAATCGATGATTTTGATCCGACCACCCGCTTCCCCACCACTACCCGTTTCCACCTCAGCTGGTTCGAGATTGCAGCACTTGGGGGAGACAACATCACCGACTACATTGTCGTCCATTCCCGCTCCGGCACAGTAAAGAAGTTGATCACCGGCCAGCGCAGTGCTTCCTTTGAGCAGCGCATCGCTTTGCTCGCCGAGCAGTTAGTGTGCCAGTACCCGGGCTGCGATGTATCCGCCGGTCAGTGCGAAGGCCACCACGTCATCCCGTGGTCACAATGCAAAATCACCGCCCTGGACAACCTCGCCCTTATGTGTCGCAAACACCACAGAATGAACCGCGATGACCGATCCGGTCCCCACATGCAAAAGACCAGCGAGGTTGTCGCTGGTCAGACCACGCTGGAATGGCGGAAAACAACTCACCGGCAGCCAAGAAAGCTGCCGGACGTAGACTCCGGCGAAACTATCCGCGGAAGTAGTCCACGGTGCGGCGTACGCCTTCTTCAATGGTGACTTCGGGCTGCCACCCAAGCACGTCCTTCGCACGCTGGTAGGCCAGCGCCGAACGCGGCACATCACCCAGCCGTGCCGGAGCAAACTCAGGATCATCCTTGGCACCAGCAGCCTGCGCTACCAATTTATGCAACTGGCGATCCGAGGTCTCCACAGAGGTACCGATATTAAAGCGCATCCCGCCCCCAACAGATCCCGAAGCCAGGTAAAACGCGCGGACAACATCACCGACAAACACATAGTCTCGGGTGTTTCCACCATCGCCAAATACGCGCGTTGGCTCCCCTGCCAATAACCGCTGAGAGAAGATCGCAACCACCCCGGCCTCGCCGTGCGGATCCTGACGCGGACCATAGACGTTCGCCGGCGCGATGTGAGAACAATCCAGGCCATATAGGTGACGGAAAGTATTGAGATACAGCTCGCCCGCACTCTTGGACGCAGCATAAGGCGAATGCGGGTCAATCGGGAAAGACTCATCAACCGGGAAAGTCTCCGGTGTGCCGTAAATGGAGCCACCGGAAGAGGTGAACACAATCTTGCGGACACTGTTCTTGCGGGCTGCCTCAGCAATCCGGATAGTGGAAATGATGTTCGTGGTGGCGTCGTGGATCGGATCCTCCACGGAATGACGCACATCGATCTGCGCCGCGAGGTGGAAAATCACCTCAGGGCGGTGTTCAGCGAGAAAAGCATCGAAGTCGAGCTCAAGGATATCCGCTTCAACAAAGGTGCACTTGCCTGTGGCCAGGGCTTGTTCCAGGTTCGCTACTCGCCCACGGGAGAGGTTGTCCACGACAACGACCTCGTGCCCTTTCTCAATGAGCAAGTCGGTCAGGTGTGAACCAATGAAGCCGGAACCGCCGGTAACTAATGCACGCATAGGTTCCACCTTAGTGGTTAAGGACTAGAAACCTGATTTGCGATACGCCGTAACTGGCTTTTCTGCGGCGCGATGTGCATGATCTTTTTGATAAGCCGCCACCCGCTCCAGCAACGTCACGGCAACTCGTTCAGGGTCCTTTACCGAAACCAGATAGCTTCCCGCCAAAGTTTGGATCTCAAGGGTCCGACCTCCAACAAGATAGGCAAAGGCACCGTCAATAAGGTGTACTCCCGCGCCTTGCACAGCCCCAGTTCTTGGTCCCACGCGGACATCAGTGATCCGGGAGTAACTGATTTCCTCGCTGCTCATCAACTTGACGGCGATCGTTACCGAACTATCGGAGAGAGTCGTGGTGGCTTTCAACTGGGTGACCAAAATGAGTGGCACTACTGTGGCGAAGAAGAAAATGAACTTCGAGTGGTCGTACAAGCCCAGGAACCACAAGATCGCAGCGCAGAGCAAGTCGAAGGCGATTGCCAGTGCCAGAAGGCTGCCATTGAGGCGACGTGCATGCACCACGTTTGCGGTCTCCATGAGTCTTACAATAATAGATAATATATTGAGAACCGTTATATAAGACTTAGTCTTCGGTAAATAGTCCCTTAATGGATACTTTAGATTATTGCGGGTGGATTGTTCAACACATAAGTTAATCGTGGCCACTACCGCTTTTGGCCAGCTTTTCAAAGCCACCTCAAATCTCAAAAACCACCGGTCACAAACACAAAGCCCCGCAACCAATGGATCTGATTACGGGGCTGTATTCGTTTGAGCCGCCTAAGAGAATCGAACTCTTGACCTTTTCATTACGAGTGAAATGCTCTACCGACTGAGCTAAGGCGGCACGATGCGCATAAGAGCATCGGTAGGAAAGCTTACCGCACCCGCAAAAGAAAAATGAAATCGCAGGTTATTGGACTTTACAGGCCTTGCGAAGCCGACCAACCAACCCGGAAAGCGCGACCACTGGACGAACATTATGCCCCAGGGATTCGCGACATTTGTTGATTGCTTCCAGGCAGTCGGTGAGCCCGGCAGCATCGTTCTTAGCTGCCAAATCCTCCGACAGCCCCTCAAAATCCGGATGCGTGACTTGGACCTTTGACCCCGATGCTTTGATCAATGCATCCCGATACAGACCCGCGAGATCAATCAGCGCAAGATCATAGCTGTCGCGCTTCGCACGGGTTTGCCGCTTCTTGTGCACAGCTTCCAGAGCCTTGACCTCGGTTTCCATTCCCTTGGTCATGCGAGCCGCACCTTTACCCTTCACACCCGCTCCGAAGGTGTTGCGCAGCTTATCAATTTCCGCTTCTTCGATCGGCGCAAACTCCGCTTTAACCTCGTCCTCCACGGTTTTCACCAGCGTAGCGACCTCCTGAAATGCCGCCTCCTTGTGGTAGATCAGCTCCGCCAGATGCAGCACCTGTGCACGCCGCTTCTGAGCGGCCTCGGAGCGCGCAAGGTGCCGCGCCCGGCCAATGTGTCCAGAGGTTGCGGCAGCAGCAAGCTTTGCGACGTCCTCAGAAACCTCGCCTTCTGCCATCAAAATCCGAGTCGTCTCCTCCAGCGTAGGAGTGGGCACATACACGTGGCGGCAGCGAGAACGCAGGGTGATGGAAATGTCCCGGCGATCAGTCGACGGGGCACACAACATGATCACAGTTCGAGGTGAGGGTTCCTCCACGGTCTTCAGCAACGCATTCGCCGCACCATCGGAGAGGCGATCGGCATCTTCGATGATGATCACCCGCCATTCGGAGTGCGTGGGAAGCGCGAGCGCGGGACCTACGACCTTGTCACGCATGAGATCCACACCGATGGACAATTCTGTGGGCACCACATGAACGAGATCCGGGTGTGATCCAGCGAGGACAGCTTTACAGTTCTCACACTCACCGCACCCCACGGTCTCCGCCGTACACATGAGCGCTGCGGCGAAGGCGACGGCCGCATTGGATCGACCTGACCCGGGAGGGCCGGTAAAAAGCCAGGAGTGAGTCATAGCCGCGGCCTCTGCCCCGGTTTCTGCACCCGCCCCAGCGGCGATATGGCGCGCGGCGGTCGCGGCGTCGATAAGCGTGCGTCGCAGTTGTCCGGCTCCGGCTAGCCGATCAAACACAGAATTTTCGCTCACCCCACCCACCCTATATTGCGTGCGGTTAAAGTAATGACTATGACTCGTTTTGCGCAGATCGTGAAGTGGCTATGGCATACGTCGTGGCCACTGTACGCTGCCACCATTTTCCTTTCGAACGTGCTCGGCGCGATCGCCACCATGTTGTTCTTCAACTGGTTGATCCCGATGCCAGCTAAAGACGCGTTCATGGACTTCAGCGGTCCGCTTCCAGTGGTGGGCATCGGATACCTGGTGGTCGGTTCGATCGTAGGCGCGATCCTCACGTTTGTCCTGTTCCGGCCGGTGCTCGCGTGGCAGCATCGCCCGGAGGATCACGATCCCAATATGGTGCGAAACTTGGTGATGCGCATCCCGGTGTATCAGGCGTTGCTGTGCGCCACACTGTGGCTCATTGGCATTGTGATCGTGACGTCGATGGCCGCTTCACACGATTCCCGGCTCGCCCTAGTTCTGGGGTTGGTATCGCTACTCGGTGGCTCTGTGATCGTGCTGCTTACCTACCTCGAGGCGGAGCGAATCGTGCGCCCGACCGCTGCCGAGGCGCTGGCAAAACGCTTCGAAGATTCGACCCTGGAACCCCCGGTTACCCTGCGACTTCGCGCCACGTGGCTGGTGACCTCAGCAGTACCTTTGCTAGGTATTTGCCTCCTAGTGTTGGGGCATCACTACGGGTACTTCACCGACAGCGCTGTGGACCTTTTCCCTGCCATCCTCGCCCTTGGTGTCACTGCTCTACTAGCAGGCTTTGCCGCCCAGACCCTGGTGATTATGAGCGTGGTTGACCCAATCCACGAGCTGCAGCACGCTATCAATCGCGTCCGTCGCGGGGAGACTGACGTCGCCGTGGACATCTACGACGGCTCCGAAATCGGCGTCCTGCAAGCAGGATTCAATGAGATGATGCGCGGGCTGCGCGAGCGCCAGCGCGTCCGTGATCTCTTCGGCCGCTACGTCGGCACCGAAGTCGCCCGGCGCGCCATGGAGGAGCGACCGGAGCTTGGTGGCGAAGACCGCATGGTAGCTGTGCTTTTTGTCGACGTCATCGGTTCCACCACCTTTGCCGTGAACCACACCCCGGAAGAAGTCGTCGCCGCGCTGAACCAGTTCTTTGAAAAGGTGGTCACGGTGGTGCACAACAACAAGGGCGTGATCAACAAGTTCCAGGGCGACGCTGCGCTTGCGATCTTCGGCGCTCCCCTGCCGCTTGCCGACGCCCCTGGCCTCGCGCTCGCCGCAGCACGCGAACTACGCACGGAGCTCAAAGATATGCCACTGGCCTGCGGAATCGGAGTGGCTTCCGGCCACGTCGTTGCAGGTCACATTGGCGGACACGATCGTTTTGAATACACCGTGATTGGCGACGCTGTGAACCAGGCTGCTCGCCTGACAGAACTGGCCAAGGACGCTCCTGGCCGGGTGCTGACCTCGGTGTCTACCCTGCGTGGTGCTAACGAAGCCGAGCAAGCGCGTTGGACTGTGCTCAAGTCGGTTGAGCTGCGCGGACGTGGCGAATTGACCCAGCTTGCCCGCCCAATTCGCCCTACCTTGGCGGATCGCTCTTAAGTTACTAGGTGATAACGACTCTCTCTAGCGGGTAACGTCGCTCGAAGTGCGCTGCGATGATACAAATGCACACCACGTCCACCAGCGATTGGAACCACCTTCATGAAGAAGTTCGCTAGCGCAATCACCATCGCACTTTCCCTCATCCTCGCTCCCACTGCCTCTGCCGGAATCTCAGCCCAGAACTCTTCGGAAGCAGCTGCCTTCTCATCCGAGAGCTTCGCCTCCATCCCGGAACGCGTCCAGTGGATGCAAGAAAACGGTATGGCAGATCATTCTCCTATTGGTTGGCTGACCGCCAGCATGCCCATGAGCGTCCAAGGGTTCTATATTTCCATTTACCACTGGATCACCGCGATTTCCGGAACCATTGCCCGGATGCTCGCCCAGTAACCTACATTTCCGCAGTAAGGCTCTCATCACATGCGTAAGGCACTCGTTGCTGCCATCACTGCGGCGACTCTGTTTTCTACTGCTCCTGCGGTATCTGCGGCGGAACAATGGGACGGCACACTCCACATGTCCTCTGAAATTAAGAAGGACTACCAGATCGCATTCGCGAATCTCTCCTTCGAATACGGTCTTATGCCAGCTATCAGCGCATTCTTCCGTATACCGTTCATGCCGCTATCTACCTGGTTCCGCAACGAAACGGCATCTCCAGCCCGCCCCATCGCGTGGGACTAAAGCGGCAATAGCCACAAGGACTTTTAAGGACTTGAAGTTCTCACAGTCTTTAAAAGTCCTTGTTCATTTGTGGCCATTATGATCGGCTACTTAGCCCGGCTCCCGGCTTTCACCACACGCTTGGTGGTCTGCTTCACGGCCTTCTTCGTTGCCTTCTTCGCGCCAGCCTTACGCGTGGTCTTCTTCGCCGGAGCAGGATTAGCTGCTTCCTTGGCACGACGCTCGGACAGCAGCTCGTTAGCACGAGTGTCCGTCATGGTCTCCGGACTATCGCCCTTGCGCAGCGAGGCGTTGGTGACGCCGTCAGTGACGTATGGGCCGAAACGGCCGTCCTTGACCTGCATTGGCTTACCGGAAACGTCGTTGTCACCGAGAACCTTCAGTGGTGCCGCAGGGGTGGCGGCCCGGCCGCGACGCTTTGGTTCGGAGTAGATTCGACGTGCCTCGTCCAAGGTCACGGTGAAGATCTGCTCTTCATTCGCCAGAGTGCGAGAATCCTCGCCCTTACGCAGATACGGGCCATAGCGACCGTTCTGCGCAGTGATCATCACACCGTCGGACGGATCGATGCCCACTTCGCGTGGCAGGGACAGCAAGCGCAGCGCGTCATCCAGAGTGACGGTGGATGGCTCCATCGTGGAAAACAGCGAGGCAGTGCCCGGCTTGAGGGTTTCCTCGATGATCTGCGCGATCCGCTTTTCTTTCTGGCTAGCGGCAGTCTTGGTATCCCAGTTCTTGGCCCGCTTGCCTTCGGCTTTGCGCTGCTCGTCTTCAGCGGCGCGCTCCTGCGCCACGATTTCTTCCGCCTTAGACTGCACAGCGGACTTCTCGTCCTCGGTCACCATTTCGGTGATGTACGGGCCGTAGCGACCGTCCTTGGCCACAATCATGCGGCCATTGGCCGGGTTGACTCCCAGTTCACGACCACCCTGTGGGATGGCGAAGAGCTTCTCTGCCGCCTCGAGGGAAAGTTCGTCCGGCGTGGTGGATTCGGGCAGGTTCGCGCGTTGGTACTCGGGAGTGCCGTCGGCAAGCGTGCCCACGATGCGCTCGAGGTAGGGGCCGTAGCGGCCGACGCGGACGACGATGTCGCGGCCCTCGGAATCGACAAACAACTTGAGGGAGTTGACCTCGCGAGCGTCAATGTGCTCAAGGTTGTCGCCGACCAGCGATTTCAGACCACCGAGGCGGGCCACAGAATCAGCCATGTTGTCGCGAGCCTCGGCGTTGCCGAAGTAGAAGCCATTCAGCCACTGGGTGCGATCTTCGTTGCCCGCAGCAATCTCATCGAGTTCGTCCTCCATGGAGGAGGTGAAGTCATAGTCGACGAGAGAGGCGAAGTTTTGTTCCAGCAATCCGACCACGGCGAATGCGACCCAGGAAGGGACCAGAGCGTTGCCGCGGGAGAAGACGTAACCGCGATCCTGGATGGTCTTGATGATCGACGCGTAGGTGGAAGGACGACCAATGCCGAGGTCTTCCATCTTCTTCACCAGCGACGCCTCTGTGTAGCGCGCTGGAGGATTCGTGGCGTGGCCCTCAGCGGTGATGTCCTTGGCGCTGAGCGCGTCGCCCGCAGCGAGCACTGGCAGGCGCTTTTCAGCGTTGTCGGCCACGTTGCGTCCGTCCTCCATCTGGGAGGTCTCCACATAGGCCTTCAGGAAGCCCGGGAAGGTGATGGTGCGGCCGGTGGCAGCGAACTCTGTGTGCTCGCCAGTCTTCGCTTCACCGGCGATGGTGACCTTCATAGAGGTGCCACGCGCGTCGGCCATCTGTGAGGCGACGGTGCGCTGCCAGATGAGTTCGTACAGCTTGAATTCCTCGGCGTCCAGCTGAGCGTGCAGCTGCCCAGGGGTCGCAAAGGTCTCGCCGGCAGGACGGATTGCTTCGTGAGCTTCCTGCGAGTTCTTCACCTTGCGGGTGTACTGGCGAGGCTGATCAGCGACGAATTGCGCGCCATAAAGCTCGCGGGCCTGCTGGCGCGCGGCCTCAATGCCGGATGCCGACAGCGTGGTCGAGTCGGTACGCATATAGGTGATGTGGCCATTCTCGTACAGTCGCTGCGCGATGCGCATGGTGCGCTCGGAGGTGTAGTGGAGCTTGCGACCGGCTTCCTGCTGCAGCGTCGACGTCATAAACGGCGGGTACGGGCGGCGGGTGTACGGCTTTTCTTCCACATTGGTGACGGCCATTGCCTGCCCAGTCAGGGCGTCGGCAAGCTGCTTGGCGCGCGCCTCATCGAGGACGACAACGTCCTTGCCCTTGAGCTCGCCGCGGTCGTTAAAGTCGCGACCCTGCGCAACACGCTGCTTATCGACGGTCACCAGCCGTGCGACAAACTCATTCGGGTTCTCAGGGGTGGACTGCTTGTTCGTCAACAGCTCGGCCGTGAGATCCCAGTAGCTGGCGGACTTGAACGCCATGCGTTCGCGCTCACGCTCAACGATCACACGGGTAGCCACAGACTGGACGCGGCCCGCAGACAGGCGTGGCATGACCTTTTTCCACAGCACTGGAGAAACCTCGTAACCGTAGAGACGGTCGAGGATGCGTCGGGTTTCCTGCGCATCGACGAGGTTATCGTCCAGCTCACGGGTGTTTTCTGCTGCGGCGATGATGGCTGGCTTGGTGATCTCGTTGAACACCATGCGCTTGACCGGCACCTTCGGCTTGAGCACCTCGAGCAGGTGCCAGGCGATAGCCTCGCCCTCGCGGTCGGGGTCTGTTGCGAGCAGCAGCTCATCAACATCTTTGAGCTTCGCCTTGAGGTCTGCGACCTTCTTTTTCTTGTCAGCGCTCACCACATACAGCGGGGCAAAGCCGTGGTCAGTATCCACGCCAAGACGAGCCCATGGCTCCTTCTTGTACTTGGCCGGAACATCCGCAGCGCCGCGTGGGAGATCACGAATATGTCCAACAGACGCTTCGACGATGTAATCCTTGCCCAGGTAAGGCTGGATCTTCTTCGCCTTCGTCGCGGACTCCACGATCACCAATCGCTTCACGCCAGCACTCGAATCTGCCACTTACGCCAACTTTCTGTCATGTCTGGTTTGCGTTTAATTGACTACCGTACACAGTTATATATGGCTCTACTACGCACCGGGGCAACTAATGTCGGTTTTTCTTGGCAGAATGCGCGAAAACGGGGCTATTTTTCAGTTTTTAACGCAGCCAGACTTTCAAGCCTTAGAAAAAGCAAAAACCCGGCCACCCCTTTAAAAAGGGAGCGACCGGGCTTTTAAGGAAGACTTACAGAGCGTGAACGTTCTGTGCCTGTGGGCCCTTGGCGCCTTCGCCGATCTCGAATTCAACCTGCTGGTTCTCTTCGAGGGTGCGGAAGCCGTTGCCCTGAATCTCGGAGTAGTGAACGAAAACATCTGCGGATCCGTCAGCTGGAGCAATGAAACCAAAGCCCTTTTCAGCGTTGAACCACTTCACAGTACCCTGTGCCATAATAAAACCTTATTTCTTTTGAAACGAATGCAGTACTTCCAATATTTTCTGGAGGTACGGGGCCGTTTGGAACTCTCGGCCTTTGTAAAAAGACTCGAGCGCTCGCAATCAAACAAAATCCTCTGCGAGCGCTATGTAACACTGCACTGGGAAAAGCTGCGACCGAGTCCTAGTGTGTCACGAATTCTCCTGAAGCGATAGTCCCTAACTGAAAATATTTTAAAAGCGCAGGTCAGGGCGTAAAAGATTTTTTATTCTTAAGCGTAATTGTATGGTCGAAGCATGACAAAGTTGCCGAGTCCCTCGCTTTCCACGATCGGCACTGAGATCGCAGAGTTTGTACAAAAGCGATACCCGCAATCCACGTGCACCCACCTGGAGACGATCCCGCCTAAACCCGCGACGTATGCCCCGTGGCCCGAGTGGGTTTACCCACCGTTGCGCGCTCATCTTCAGGACAGCGGCATCAAGCAGCTGTATTCGCACCAAGGGGAGGTGGCTAATCACGCCGTCAACGATCGCAATGTGGTGGTATCCACCGGCACCTCGAGTGGTAAATCGCTGGGCTATCTGCTGCCGATCCTCAGCACTTTGCAGAAAGACCCTACTGCCTGCGCCTTGTATCTGACTCCGACAAAAGCCCTGGGTAGCGATCAACTCTCCTCGGTATTGCGGCTCACCCGCGAAGTCCCGGCGCTGAGGTCGATCGGCCCCGCCCCTTACGATGGCGATACTCCCTCCGACGCCCGCGCCAGTATCCGCGACGAATCCCGGTTCATTTTCAGCAACCCGGACATGGTTCACGCCTCACTTCTCGCACACCACATCCGGTGGGGCCGATTCCTCCGCCACCTGAAATACGTGGTCATCGATGAATGCCATACGTATCGCGGGGTCTTCGGTGCCCACGTGGCCCTAGTGATCCGCCGGTTGCGTCGACTAGCGGCCCACTACGGCAGCGACCCGGTGTTTATCCTCGCCTCAGCCACAGCCACCGACCCTGCGGAACATGCCGAACGACTGACCGGCGTTCCCGTAGTCGCGGTAACTGAGGATGGCGCACCTACCGGCGCGCGCACCGTCATGCTGTGGGAGCCCGGGTTCATCGAGGGCGCCGAAGGCGAACACGGCGCTCCGGTGCGCCGCGCCGCCACCACCGAGGCCGCGGGCATCATGGCCTGCGCTATCAGCGAAGGTGCCCGCGCACTGACCTTTGTACGCTCACGGCGGAGCGCGGAGGTGGTCGCACTGCGCACCGCCGAGGAACTTACGCTCATGGGGCGCCCGGACTTCGCGCGCCGCGTTGCCTCCTACCGCGCGGGATATCTGCCCGAGGATCGCCGCAGGCTCGAGCGCATGCTTGACGACGGCTCCTTGCTCGGCGTGGCCACCACCAATGCGCTGGAGTTGGGCATTGATGTCGGTGGCCTGGATGCCGTGGTGACCGCTGGTTTTCCCGGAACGATTGCCTCTTTTTGGCAGCAAGCCGGTCGCGCAGGACGCCGTGGCCAAGGCTCGCTCGTGGTGTTCGTGGCGCGCGACGAGCCCATGGATAACTACCTGCTGCACCACCCGGATGCGTTGCTCCGCAAGCCCATCGAGCGGATCGTCTTTGACCCGACCAACCCCTTCGTACTGCGCGGTCACTTGTACTGCGCCGCGGTGGAGAAGGCGCTTTCTCCTGCCGATGTTGCCCAATGGGATGCAGAGCGCGTGGTGGAACAGCTAGTAGCCGAAGGACTCTTGCGCCGGCGCCCGCAAGGTTGGTTCGCTGTGGAACCGCCTGAGGCTGGCCAACTTACGCCGGACACGGCGCATCAGGCCGTTGGGCTGCGCGGCTCTTCGGAGCGGGAGATCGTAATCGTCGAGTCCACCACCGGACGACTGTTAGGCACAATCGACTCAGAGCGCGCCCCCTCCCAAGTGCATCCCGGCGCGCTGTACATGCATCAAGGCGAAACCTATGTGATCGAGGAGCTCGATCTGGAAGATCGCCTAGCGCTGGCACGCCCAGAAACCCCGGAGTGGACTACGTTCTCCCGTTCGACCACGGATATCCGGATTGTCGGCGATCCCGGCTCTGAGCAGCTGCGAGACCTTGGCGGCGGCGTGTGGGTCGCCGCGGTGGACGTGGAAGTTACCACCCAGGTCACCTCGTACATCACCAAGCTTGCCGACGGCACTGTCCTCGACTCTGTCGCCCTGGACATGCCCAAGCAGTCGTTGGTCACCCGCGCCGTCGCCTACACCGTTGACCCGCTGGCACTGCGCGCCATGGGAATCACGGATGCCGATGTCCCTGGCACGCTTCACGCAGCGGAGCACGCGGCGATCGGCATGCTGCCGTTGCTTGCCACCTGCGACAGGTGGGACATCGGTGGCGTATCGACAGCCCAGCACCCCGACACGGGCCTGCCTACCGTCTTCGTCTACGACGGACACCCCGGTGGGGCGGGATTTGCCGACAGTGGTTTCCACCGCTTCGGAGAGTGGATCACCGCCACCTTCGATACCGTGCGCAGCTGCTCCTGCGAGAGCGGCTGCCCATCGTGCATCCAGTCCCCGAAGTGCGGAAACGGCAACCAACCCCTAGACAAGGCCGGCGCCATCAAGCTACTCGGCGCGTTGGTCAGCCTAGCGGGCCTGCCCGAGCAATAACCTCCTTCCCTCCGACGCGCACTGCCACCAATACGTCCTCATCAACGACATCACAACTCGCGCGTTCGCCAGCATTGCGCCGGGCCACCTGGTCAGCCACCGCGCAGGGGTCCTCCCCGCGATACAGCGCATGCGCCGCGGCCACAGCCGACAGCTCGGCCGCGACTTGAGCCCTATGCGTATGGATCATGCCTTTGGCCAGCACAGCGACCAGGAGCACTAAGGAAATGAGCGCGGCGATGGTGCCGGCGGCGGTGATTGTAACGTTGCCGGAATCGTCGCTAAGGCAGTGCTGGCGCATGGACAATCTCCAGTGGATAGGTGGCCGTGGCCGTGAGCTCCATCAGTGGCGAAGGAATGGTCACGGTTGCAGTGGCCCAGGTGCCGTCGTCGGTCAGCTGCGCGGTGCCTCGCGCAGGGGTGAAGGTTTCCCCGAGGGCGTGCGCGCGGGCGGCTGCGCCCGCCATGTCGACCGCCGAGATGTACAGGGCGAGCGCGACCATGGCGGACAGCAGGGTTCCGGCGACCACGACAATTCCTGCCAAGCCAAAGGCGGCCTCAATGGTCACGGAACCGTCGTCGCTGGCCAGCCGGTTACGCAGGGACGCTGGACAGCGCACTGCTCAAGATGCCCTGGAGCGCTTGGGAAACCTGTTGGCTTTTGACCACCAAGTACAGGGCACCGGCGAGGGCGGCGGCACCCAAACTTCCCATGGCGTATTCGATTGTGGACATACCTTCGTCGTTACGAAGGCGTGCGGTGAACTGGTGAAACATGTCTCTCCTTAAGTGAAGTGTTGGGTTGCAAGATTGATGACGATGGGCAAAAGGCCCAGGACAAGAAACGCGGGCAAGAAACACAAGGCAAGCGGCAGTGCGATGAACACCCCGGCACGCTCGGCGGCGGCTGTCGCTTCCTCGGCGCTGCGAGCGCGCAGGTCGGTGGCGATGTCTTCGCACGATCTGACCAGGGAACTGCCGGTGTACTGCGAGAACTTAGCAACGCGTGCGAGCTCTTCCAGATGTGGAAGGCCCACCATTGGACTCCACGCCGTGGCAGCGGGCGACCCAAGCGTGAGCATGGCTGCGACACTTGACCACTGTGTGGGTGCGACGACGCTGACTTCGGCAGCGGTGCTAGCTGCCAGCGCCGGGGTCACGCCCGAAGCCAAGCAAGCAGCGTAGAGTTCGATGTCAGCCGCGCAGTCCAGTGAGCTGTGCGGACCGTCGCGGGCCCGCACGTGAGGCTCTGTGAGGTCCTCAATTCTCCCGGTTATCTGCGGGCTTGGATGAAGCCACAGAGCTAGCGATGCGATGCTCAGACTGATCATTTGGCGCCTCGTTCCCTGGCAGCACCGGCGACGATCCAGTCCACCCACACAACTCCCGAACAGGCGAGAAACACCCCAATGACCAGCATCGACTGGCCGAGCATAGATCCGGTAAGGAATTGCCAGGGGCGAGCACCCATGGCAGTGCCCATCGCCAGACCAGCTAGCGGAAGCGCCGACAGAATCAGCGCGGTTGCTTGCGCTCCCTGCAGGGCGGCCGAGGTCGCTCGGGCATGTCGCAAGCGCGCCTCAATCCGGTGCTGCATGTGCTCGAGAAGTCCGGCTAGGGCGATACCCCGCTGATCCGCTATCAACCACAGCCGCGCTGCGGCACGTAGATCGCGGTAGGGCTCCGGAGCGTCAACGAATGCTGCGGCGGGTGTTACGCCAGAGGCGCAGCGATGGGCTGCGAGGGTGCACAGCTCTGCCAGAGCCACGGGCGCATCGTGCGTCAGGTGGACGATGGCCTCGTGAGGGGTAGCCCCGGCGCGCACGTCTCCGACGATGCTGCCGAGCATTTTCGATGTCGCTTCGGCGGCCGCGGTGCCGGCGCGGTTTTTGCGAGAGCGAACGATTTTCCATCCACTGAGCGTAAGAATCATTGCCAACGCAATTGCCAGGCCTGGACCACGAATGACTACAAAAGTAACGATCAGGACGGGTATGGGAAGAAGAACCAACATTGAGAGCCGACTGGAGTTGAGCCGGGAAGCGGGGCCGGAGGTCGAGCAGACAACACACACGAAAATTAATGGAATTATGCCGAGCATGGGTCTACTCCATTACTGTTAGCCCATACCGTCTTTAGTTCCAGAGATTTTGTCAGTGCCGCAATCTCGCGTACTTGTCTACCGGACGGGGTGCGTCCCATCATCACCACGTAGCGCACCGCGGCCGCCAGCTGCGAGCGCAATGCCGACGCGGGAAGTCCGCCCAATTGCCCTAGAGCTTCCAACCGGGCGGGCACCTCGTGCACCGAGTTGGCATGCACCGTGCCCGCCCCGCCCTCGTGACCGGTATTCAGCGCTGCCAAAAGGTCGACCACTTCGGCTCCACGAATCTCCCCCAGGATGATTCGGTCGGGCCGCATGCGCAGCGCCTGTTTCAATAGGTCTGCCATCGTCACCGCGCCCGCGCCTTCCACGTTGCGGCCACGCGCCACCAGCGAGACCACATGGGGATGCGGCGGACGAAGCTCAGCTGTGTCCTCAATGCAGATGATCCGTTGGTCTTCCGGAACTTCCGCCAGCATGGCCGAGAGCATCGTGGTCTTCCCCGAACCTGTGCCACCCGCAATCAGGAAGGAATGCCGCTCACTCACAATCGAGCTGAGAACCTCACGCCCCTCTTGCGAGACACAGCCACTGGCTACGAGGCTATCCAGCGTCATCGCCGCCTGGCGGAGGACCCGCAGTGAAATGCAAGTGCCCGCGTCTGAGAGTGGCGGAATTATCGCGTGAATGCGAATACTGGAGCCGTCTGCTCGCATGAGGCGACCGTCGGCATAGGGCTGGGCGTCGTCAAGCCTGCGCCCACACGCCACCGCGAGCCGCACTGCTAGCTGACGCACCGCGGCATCGGAATCGAATGCAAGGTCGGCTCGTTCGAGGCCCCTGCCGCGATCGAACCACACATCTTCCGGCCCGTTAACCAGCACATCCGTCACCCCGGGGATCGCGAGCAACCTATCCAGTGGGCCTGCTCCGCTGGATTCCTGGCGCAGCCGCCGCATAATGTCGAGCAACTCCAGGTCGCTGATGACTCCAGCCTCTGCGCGCACTACTTCGGCGATATCCGCAGCGGGAACTGTGGCGGGATCCCCAAACTTTGTTGCCAGCTGCAGCTGCACCCTACCGATCAAGTCCATCTTTTACCCCGCTCCCAGCACTGCCTGCACGGATCTGCGCAGCGGACGCGGACACGAAGTAAAACCATGCATTTCCGCCTGTTTGACCAGCGAATTCGCTTGCGGAATTTCCGCGATAATCTCACAATTTGCCAGCCGCTCGACTTCTGCCTTACTGAGGCCGGACCAGGCACGATGGCGCACAACGGGAAGAACATCTGCCCCTTGCATGTGGACTGCCAGGTAGTCCACCAACGGTCGCGCCGCTGAAACAGCCCGAATTTCCGCCGGAACAATGACGACCACGGCGGACAATGCCGAGACGACCTCCTGCCAGTCTGACAACCGCATCGATAAATCCACCACCAGCGGTTTGTGCTGCAGTGTGGTTATCGCCGCACGCACATCAGCTGCTGTGAGCTGAAGTAGCGCTCCTTGGTCCCGGGGCACGGTCAGAAACGCAAGCCCGTTGTCCAGGGGCAATGCGGAAAGTAGGTCGCCGGGGTCGATCTCGCCAGCAGTCAGATGTAGGTCGTTCCACCGCGCCCCCAAAGCGTGCTCGGCACCGAGCAGCAGATCGAGGCCACCGGAAGTGGGATCGGCGTCGATAAGCGTTGCGCCCTCCCCGAGTTCGCGGGCAAGTGCAACCGCAAAGGTACTGGCCCCGCATCCTCCGACCGCGCCGATAACCCCAACGCTCACCGAAGGGCCCTCCCGCAACACTTCCGCCCGACCGAGGCAACGCAGCAGTTCCGGGGCCTGCGCCGGAATGACGAAGCCCTCCGACGCACCGACCTTGAATGCCCGTTGCCAGTCGATCGGCCCCGGATCCGCCGCGACAAACAGCACCCGCGGGTGCCCGAGCGCGCCTCCGATGTCACTGGCCATGTGCTTATCGACGACCACCGCCTCCCCACGCCCGGCGACTCGTCTGAGCTCCTCGGCGCTACGGACATCGATGACCGTGTGGCCCGTAGCCGCTGCGATATGCATGGCCTCCGGGTGTACGAGCGGATCCCCAACCGCCACGATGATGCTTGTTTTCATGCGCTTAGGATCGCCGGATGCGCCGAATTAGAAAAGGGGCCACAGCTAACCTCTGTGGATAACCCCTGTTTTTGTTCAGGTTTCAACAACTTTTGTGGATAACTCCGGGCTGTTCGTCCGACAGTTCACCTGAGTGTGTTACCGCGCAGTAAGAAAAGAAACGGCGGCCCGCGCCTCGGGGGGGGTGTGCGCGGACCGCCTATTTTCTTACCCGACAACAAGGGGGGTCGTGCCGGGGCTGGCCACTCGGTATATCGGGGCCTTGCACTGCCAATTATACACACCTACGCCCCGAAGACAATGGTCTTTTTCGTCTACACTAGGGAGCCGTGAACGCGCATGGTCAAGAATTCGAGGGGCAGTTGCAACTGCCTCGTGTCGCTGCCTTTTTTGACCTCGACAAAACGATTATTGCCACGAGCTCGGCCTACGCGTTTGGCAAGGAATTCATTAGCAATGGCCTGATTTCCCCGAAGTCCGCCCTGCAGATGAGCCTGGCGCAGGCCACCTATATTCTGGCAGGTCACACGAGCGAGCAGATGGATCGCACGCGCGATCAGCTCACCGCGATGATCGCGGGGTGGGAGATCGAACAGATACGCCAGATCGCCGAGGAAACCATGAAGAATGTGGTCTCCCCCGCTATCTACGAGGAAGCCCGAGACCTCATCCGCTTCCACCAGAATCTCGGCCATGACGTCATCATTATTTCAGCTTCGGCCACAGAGCTGGTGACGCCGATCGCCAAAGAACTGGGTGTCGATCAGATCGTAGCCACGGAGATGGCCACGAAGGATGGCGTGCTCACCGGCGAAGTACTGTTCTATGCCAAGGGTCCGGCGAAAGCGGAGGAAATCAAGCGACTGGCGCAGGAAAAGGGCTACGACCTCGATCGCAGCTTCGCTTACTCAGATTCCGCGACTGACCTGCCGATGCTGGAGTGCGTGGGCAATGCTGTGGCGGTTAACCCGGACCGGACACTTAGACGAGCCGCGCTGGCCAATGACTGGGAAATCAAGACCTTCAAGAACCCAATCCCGCTGTTCACGGTGCCAACCACCAAGGAGATGTCCATCGGCACGGGAGTTGTGGCGGCAGTAGCGGCGCTCACAGCTGGTGGCGTGTGGCTGTACAACAAGAACCTAGGTGGCAAGCCGGGCAATTGATTCTGCCTCGGCTGCGCCGGCGATAAAGGCGCGGAGCTGAAAATTCAAGGAATCAGCGCCAAGGGCCAGGTACTCGGCACGATGCCGGTGCAGATACACCTCCGGCACTGTCAACCCTCGAGGGTCAAAACCAGTTGCCACGGCTGCAAGACGGGAGGCAGCCCGCGCGATGATGCCAGTCCGCGGGCCGAAACTCCCGGAGCTCAGCACCGAAACATGCACAACGCCTGGCAGGAAATCGGTACCGGAAACAATTACCCGCGAGAGTTGTTGCAAAGCTGCAACATTGGAGTCCGGCTTACCGTCACCGCCCGCGAGTACGTCCATCCGAGCAAAGATTTGCAACGGCGCACGAAGGAAAGTTCTGGCCGAGGTTTCTACCGCATCCGGAGCAAGCAGCGTGGCGACAGAAATAGCGGTTTCCGCAGGTAGGCCGTCGATAAGCGCGGAGAGCTTGGCACCGCGCAGCACCCCTTCCGAAGAGGTGACCTCGGAGCGACGCAGGCTAATCGGGCGACGATGCACGGCGGCAATGGCGCGCGTTGCTTCGTCCATCAGCGCGGGGTCGAACAATGACATGGCTCCCAAGCTTACGCGCGATACAATGGCCAACTGTTAGCACCGAAGTAATTTTCGTGGCACGATTGTGGCAACGAGAACGCTAAAACAGGAGGAACACCGTGAGCAATGCCAAGGGGCTCTACACCGCAGGCGACGACCAGTTCGCCCCACGGGTGAACGCTATCCCGCTTTCTGACGTCGATACCCGAGCCGCAGGCCAGGGCTCCATCGGTGATCTGGTGAGCGACGCCACCGCCCAGATGTCGAGCCTGTTCCGCGCCGAAGTGGAACTGGCCAAGACCGAGCTCGCGGACAGCGCCAAGAAGGGCGCCATCGGCGGTGGCCTGTTCGGCGCAGCCGGAACCATCGCTCTCTACAGCTCTTTTTTCTTTTTCTTCTTCCTGGCAGAGCTGCTCACCCTGTGGCTCGATAGCTGGGCCGCGTTCCTCATCGTCTTCCTCATCATGCTCGCCCTCGCTGGCATCCTGGCCTTCGTTGGCCTGAAGAAGGTCAAGCAGGTGAAGAAGCCTGAGAAGACCATCGAGTCCGTCCAGGAGATGAAGAACCTGGTTCCTGGCCAGGCTCAGAAGAAGCTGGCAGCCAAGAATCGCGGCCTGTACTCCTAAATCAGGTGACTGCGTTATCCCCCGCGGTGCTCGCGATCCCGGGGCCTTTTGAACACGAGTTGGTGCACACCCGAGGCACCCGGCTGCACGCAGCGGTGGCCGGGGCCCCGCAGGCACCACTCGTGTTGTTTTTGCATGATTGCCTAGGTGGCTGGTTCGATTTTCGCCACCTTTTTGAGCCGCTGTCAGCCGATTTCCACGTCGTAGCCATGTCCGCCCGTGGCTTCGCCCAGTCCGACAAACCGCCGATGGGCTATTCGCTCCGGGAGGGCGTCGGCGACATCTCCGGGATGATCCGGGCGCTGGGGCACGGGAAGGCGACCATCGTCGCGGCGGGCACTGCAGCGCGCTTAGCGACGTCCCTCGCCGCGAATTACCCCGAGCGCGTCCGCTCCCTCATTCTCACCGACGCCCGCACCCGACTGAGCCCGCGTACTCTCCTCTTGGCGCGCGCCGCCACTAACCTGCCCGACTTTGTCGCCGGTCGATCCTTGCCTCCTGCATTGCGTACTGAGCGCACGCTTGAGTTGCGCGCCCTTTCTTATCAAATCGGTGGCACCCAGCACGCCCGCGTTAAGCACGCGAAGCTGCCCGGCACGCCACTGCCCGTGAAGTGGACGTCCCGGATCGAGGTCCCAGTGCGCTACGCCTCCGGAATGCCTTATGTGGCGGATCCAGTCGCTTTCGCCGAGCAGGTCCAGCTGGCTACTTAAGCACGCACTCCTGGGTATTCACTGGGCTGACCAGCTGGCGGTAGTCACCAATGGTATCCAGCACCTGCTTCTTGGTGAGAGCGTAGCCGGTGTCAGTGTTGTCGGCTGCCGCGCCGAAGATCATGCCGAGCACCTCACCATCGGTAGTGGTGAGCGGACCGCCAGAGTTACCCTGCCGGACCGAGCCGCGAATCGTGTAGGCCTCGCGGTCAAGACGGTTCTTTGCGTAAATATCCGGGCCATTGATGGTGATGATTTCCCGGACGCGCGCCGGGGTGGCAGTGAACGGACCGGACCCTGGGTAGCCCATGACGATGGCATCCGATCCCGGCTCAGCCGGCTGCTCCGCCCATCCCATCGGGGTGATCCCGAGGTCAGGGGCGTGAATAACGGCGATGTCCACGTCAGGGTTGTAGTAGACCACCTTGGCCTGCTGTACGCCCAGCATCGTGTCCAGCTTGACGGTCTCGGTGCCCGCCACGACATGCGCGTTGGTGAGCACGAAGTCCTCGTCAAAGACGAAGCCCGTGCCGGAGAGCAGGTGCCGGCACTTGTCGGCCTGGCCGGTCACGTGTACCACCGCAGGGCGAAGCTTCTCGACGACCTCAGGCCGCTCCACCTCGATCCGCGGCGCGGCAACCTCAACCCGGGAGGCCTCCTCAAACGGGGAAAGCAGCGGCGGCAGGCCGGATTCATTCAGCATTGCCGAGATTTGGGTGGGGAGCTGGCGCAGCGGTTCCGGAGCAATACGGTCGATGTTCTGCAGGATCTGGGAGGACTTTAATCCTTTGGCAAGTCCTCCCGGGGCGGCGGTGACCAGCGGAATCGCGATGAGCCACGCGACGATGAGGGTGGCGGCGGCCTGGAAGACGGCACCGATCGCGGAGTCGACACGCTGTGCGGAAATCGTGCGCATGTTTTGGCGCATCGCTCCGCCAATCATGGCGCCGATCATGTTGCCGATTCCGATGAGTAGCAGCACTGTCGCGATGGCGAGGAGGAATCGGAAGGCCGTGCTGTCGGTGTAGCTCATCACCCAGGGAGCTAGTGCGGCACCGGCGATGACGCCGCCGATGACGCCAATGGTGGAAAGTACGGACGCGAAGGCACCCTGGCGCCAACCTCCAAAGAGTGCGCCGATGATGATGACGGCCAGGACGATATCGACCATCAAGCCCGGGTTGTCTGCGCCTTGCACGTCGCTCCTTGAATAGTGGGGTTAAACCATTCTACGTTCTCACATTTCCCCGTTGCGTGAACCTCGCAACGCGGTTTCTAGGTCAACCTCCAGCGGGGACCATGGCTCTTCCCATCCGGCATGGCGGATCATCGCAGTCAGGAGGCCCCCGGTGAATCCCCAGATAACGTAGCCGCGGTGCCAGAAAGCGGGCCCACTCCAGCTACCTTTCCGCACGATGAACCGATTGTCCGGGTTGACCAAGTCAGTGAGCGGGGCGCGGAAGATGTCGTCGTTTTCGAGCGGGCTGACCACGTCCAGGTCGCGTGGCTCCTGCCAATATCCGAGAATCGGGATCACCGGATTGCCGGTGGCGCGGATCCCCACCGGATCGAGCTCGGCGAGCGGAATGACAGTGCGTCGGTCCAGCCCGGTTTCCTCCCAGGCTTCCCGCAGCGCGCAATCGACCGGCCCACGGTCTTCGGGGTCCATGCGCCCACCTGGGAAGGCCACCTGGCCGGAATGCGAGCGCATCGTCGGGGTGCGGTGCGTGAGTAGTACTGCAGCATCGTCAAGCCCGGCGCCCTCGAGCAGGATCAGCACCGCCGCACGCTTGGTGGATGGGAAGTCTTCTAGCCCCAAGCCACCGAGCAAGCTGCCATTCTTCGCGCTGGCGACCAGTGGGCGCAGCCACTCGGGCGAATCGTTCGGTCGTAGTGCGGTGTTGATCCCGTTGAAATTCATTACTACCTCAGTGCCTATTCAGTGCCTCTGTCACAGCCTTGTCGAGTTCTTCCTGCGATCCGAACACTGCCGGAAAGCTTTGGACCAGCTTTCCTTGCTCGTCAAACACGACAGTGATCGGCACGACGCCCGGCAGTCCAAATGTTCCGGCGAACTGGTTGCCATCGTCTTGCAAGCTCGGCAGCTGCAATCCCAGTTCATTCAGAAGTGCCGCACCATTGGCTGCGTTCGTGTCCGCATGGACCCCGATGACGTTCCACTCTGGGTGCTGCGCGGCGAGGGCGTCGAAAAGCGGGAGCTCTTCACGGCACGGCTTGCACCACCACGCCCACACATTGACCACCGTCGGCTTAGGGCTGCTGCCGGCTGCGTCGCCGCCGAGGCACGGCAGGCTGACGTGGCCGATATCGCTGACAGGGCAGTCGGGGCGTGTGGCTACCGGAGCCGTGGCCTCTTCGTGAGCCTCCGGGCCTGCGAGCAACCGAGGCACGGCGAAGACCAGGGCAACTAGGATCAGCACGCTGGTCAGGATGGACCACTTCGCTGTGTTCGTCACTTCTCCACCATCCTCAACAAATGCTCGCGCTCCGGGCCCTTGACCAATTTCTCCGCTTCGGCAAAGTCTGCCGGGCCCGCGACCCCAAAACTAGGGCACAGCTTAGCCACAAAGCAGGCCCCGCACGCGGCCCGGCGGCTGTGGCACACCCTGCGACCGTGGAAGATGAGCCGGTGCGAGACCATGGTCCATTCGCTGCGCTCTATCAGCTCGGCAATGCGCTTTTCGACGACCACAGGATCCGTCTCCTCAGTGAGCCCCAGCCGGCGCACCAGTCGCCCGAAGTGCGTGTCCACCGTCAGTCCCGGAATACCAAAGGCGTTACCCAACACCACGTTCGCGGTTTTGCGGCCTACGCCTGGCAGCTGTACCAACTCTTCCAGGGTGCTCGGCACCTGGCCACCGTGCTTTTCGCACAGCTCCTGCCCCAGTTTCACCAAAGCCTTCGCTTTATTGCGGTAGAAACCGGTCGGTTTGACTAGGGACTCCACTTCTTCCAGATTCGCGTGGGCGAGATCCTCGGCAGCGGGGTACTTGAGGAACAGCGCGGGAGTTACTTGATTGACCCGCACATCGGTGGTCTGCGCCGACAGGATCGTGGCCACCAATAACTCGAAGGGATTCCTAAAGTCCAGTTCGGCACGCGCGTCCGGATAACACAACGCCAGCATCCGGTTGATTTTCCGCGCACGTCTCTTGGTGGCGAGAGGAGTTTCGGACATAGGGCAAAGTATAGTCGGGCACTATGAGTATTCTTTTCGCCGTCGCTACCCCGATCGTCATCGCGGTATTCGCCATCCAGATGGAGAAATTTGAGTCCTTTTCCACCCGAACCAACACCACTTCTGACTAAATTTTCACATTGATCAGGTAATGTTGATTTTGTCACAACCAAAAGTGCACACGCTCGCGAATAACGGGTAAGGTTTTATCAGTAACAACACTTGCGCAGCCTCTAGAACCACCTAGGTAGCATGTGACATTCACAAAAAGGAGAAGTGAGTTGGAAGGCGTACAGGACATCCTGTCACGAGCTGGCATTTTCCAAGGCGTAGACCCAATCGCAGTTGGCAGCCTCATTCGCGACCTCGAAACCGTTCGATTCCCGCGAGGCACCACCATCTTCGAAGAGGGCGAGCCCGGCGACCGCCTTTACATCATCACCACCGGCAAAGTGAAGCTCGCTCGTCACGCTAATGACGGACGCGAGAACCTCCTTACTGTGATGGGCCCATCCGACATGTTCGGCGAACTCTCCATCTTCGACCCAGGCCCACGTACTTCTTCCGCCGTGTGCGTCACTGAAGTTCAGGCTGCAACCATGAACTCGGAGATGCTACGTAGCTGGATTGCTCAGTACCCAGAGATCTCCGAGCAGCTACTGCGCGTACTGGCTCGTCGCCTGCGACGCACCAACGCTTCTCTTGCAGACCTCATCTTCACCGATGTCCCTGGTCGCGTGGCCAAGACCCTCCTGCAGCTGGCCAACCGCTTCGGCGCCCAGGAAGGCAATGCTCTGCGCGTCAACCACGACCTCACCCAGGAAGAGATCGCCCAGCTCGTTGGCGCTTCCCGTGAGACCGTAAACAAGGCGCTCGCTACTTTCGCACAGCGTGGCTGGATCCGCCTCGAAGGCAAGTCCGTGCTCATTACCGACGCAGAGCACCTAGCCAAGCGCGCCAGGTAACAACCCGTTCGCATAAAAATAGCCCCCAACCGGGAATTTTCCACTGAGGAAAATTCGGGTCGGGGGCTAAGTTTTGCTTAAAGCGAGTCGAGGTAGCGCACGGCCACACGAGTGGACTGCGCCGCTGCGCCACGCAGCACTGGGTCGACATCGGTGTAGATTTCGTCAACGAGTTGCTCGATCGAGGCGTCGTCGCCAAGCTTTGCGCGTGCGTCCTTGACCTGCTGGAGGCGCTGCTCACGACGATCAAGGTACTTGCGAGCGAGCTCCGCGGTGTTGGGGTGCTCTGGGCCGTGGGCTGGGAGCAAGGTGACATCCTGGCCACGTTCCTCCAGCATGCGAAGAGTGACCAAGTAAGCGCCGAGTTCGCCGTCGGTCTCGGAGATCATGGTGGTGTGACGTCCCGCGATGGTGTCGCCGGTGACGATGCCTTCGAGGGTGGACTTTCCTGCTTCACCGCTCCAGATGAAGAAGCACACGGAGTCTTGGGTGTGGCCTGGGGTGTGGACGACCTCGATCTGTGGGGTCAGACCTGGCAGAGTGATGATTTCACCGTCAACAAGTGGCTGTGCACCACGACAGTAGGTGGCCTCAAAGCCACGGACCGGCACTCCAGTGAGCTGGCGGAATCGATCGATAGAATCCGCATGATCGTGGTGACGGTGAGTGATCAAGGTTAGGGCGATCTCGCCGGCCTTTTGCTGGAGGACGTTGAGGTGGCCTTCGTCTTCCGGGCCTGGATCGATGACCACGCTAGTGGTGTCTTCTGGGCCACGGATGACCCAGGAGTTGGTGCCTTCGAGCGAGCTATAGCTCGGATTCGGGCACAGGACGACACCGACAGATTCGGTGACAGGACGTAGTTGACTGTAAGCAGGGTGCTCCATACTCACTAGCTTATCCTCTTTTGGTGAAATGTTAACCGACTAATTCAACTACGAGTTCAATTTCGACTGGGGAGCCGAGTGGCAACTCATAGACACCGACAGCCGAACGGGCATGCTTGCCGGCCTCACCAAAAATTTCACCAAGCACGTTGGACGCGCCGTTGACTACGCCAGGCTGGCGCTGGAAGTCTTCAGCGGAGGCTACGAAGCCGGTCACCTTCAGTACGCGGGCCACATTGTCGATGCCTACGAGGTCATCGATCGCGGCTAGAGCGTTGAGGGTGGCGGTACGCGCCAGGCTCTCGGCCTGCTCTGGGGTAACGTCCCAGCCCACCTTGCCGGTGGCAGGGAGCA
Source organism: Corynebacterium kalinowskii (assembly GCF_009734385.1). NCBI lineage: Bacteria > Bacillati > Actinomycetota > Actinomycetes > Mycobacteriales > Corynebacteriaceae > Corynebacterium > Corynebacterium kalinowskii. Next base: position 2,243,374 of record NZ_CP046452.1, read on the forward strand.
CGCCGTCCACGAATGGGAGCTGGCCAGAGGTCCACACCTGATTGCCTACCTGAATGGCAGGCACATAGGCCGCGACAGGAGCGGCCACGGGTGGGAGGGAAATGCCCAGTTCCTTCAGACGATCACTGATCATTGTTTCTCGCGCTTCATGTAGGCAACAACATTTTCTGGGTTTGGCCCTGGCACGACGGAGACGAGCTCCCAGCCATCTTCGCCCCAGGTATCGAGAATCTGCTTGGTGGCGTGAGTAAGAAGCGGAACGGTGGCGTATTCCCAAGTAGTCATGCCTATATTCCTACCAGTTCCCCGCCGGACGCGAGGTACTCCGCCCAACTAGTGATGTGGGGGTTCTTGCGGAGCAGGGCACGACGCTGGCGCTCAGTCAGCCCGCCCCACACGCCGAACTCGACTCGGTTGTCCAAAGCATCTGCGCGACACTGCAAAAGTACTGGGCAGTGGCGGCAAATTGCGGCAGCTCGGCGCTGCGCGGCACCCCGAACAAACAGTGCATCTGGGTCTCCGTCACGGCACTTTGCCAGCGTCACCCATTCCCCTCGGTCGATCAGCTGCTGCTCATTAACCAGCGATGCAGTCATTCTCTCGGCCTCCTTCAACACTATTCGACGTATGTAAGTGTATTCACAGCCCAAAGTTAATGTCGAATGTGTCACACAAACGGGGGTCTACACGCGGGAACTTTTTGCGTAGGGTAATAGGGGTGTCCAGTATGAAGTCATTGTTAACAGCCCTCGGCGCGATCATTACCGCTGGTGTAGTCAGCGCAGCAGCGCTCACCCCCGCTGCAAGCCTTTCCAGCGTCGCCATTGCCCGAACAAACGAAACAATGCAGTCGAATCTGTCGGACCTCACCGATGGCACCGCACCAGGCGTTTCGACGATCACAGACGCCAACGGCGCTCCCATCGCCTGGATCTACGATCAGTATCGCGTCGATGTCCCATCGGAGCAGATTGCCCCGACTATGAAGAAGGCGATCGTCGCGATTGAAGACCGGCGTTTCTACGAGCACGATGGCGTCGATTGGCGTGGCACGGCACGCGCGATGGTGACCAACCTGACCTCCGGTTCGGTGGAGCAGGGCGCTTCCACGCTGAATCAGCAGTACGTCAAGAACTATCTGTTGCTGGTGGACGCAGAATCCGAAGCCGAGCAGGCAGCCGCAACTGAGACGAGTTACGCCCGCAAGCTGCGCGAAATGCGCATGGCTTCCGACCTGGAAAAGAAGTTGTCCAAGGATGAAATCCTCACCCGATATCTCAACGTGGTGCCATATGGCAATGGTGCCTTCGGAATCGAGGCGGCAGCCCAAACTTACTTTGGCAAGCACGCTGCGGAGCTATCCGTCACCGAGTCCGCACTGCTTGCGGGCATCGTTCAGTCCTCGTCGGCGCTCAATCCGTATACGAACCCGGAGGGCATGACGGAGCGCCGCAACCAGGTGTTGGACGCGCTGGTCTCCACGGGTGACCTCTCCGCTGAGGAAGCGGGCCAGCTCAAGGCCGCCCCGCTCGGCATCCTGGACCAGCCGAAGCGCTTACCCAATGGTTGCATTGGCGCTGGTGATCGAGGCTTCTTCTGCGATTACGCCCTGAAGTACCTCGAAGGCAACGGCCTGGATCCCGCGCGCTTGCAACGCGAGGGGTTGACCGTGAAAACGACTCTGGATCCTGCAGTTCAGGACGCAGCCCACAACGCGGTGGTCGCGCACACTAATCCGCAGGCCCAAGGCGTCGCAGAGGTGCTCAACGTGGTGGAACCGGGCAAGGAATCGCGTCGCATTCTGGCGATGACGTCCTCCCGCGATTACGGCTTGAATGTCGAAAAGAACGAGACGATGCTGCCCCAGACCGCAAGTCGCGTGGGCAACGGCGCGGGTTCCATCTTCAAGATTTTCACCGCAGGCGCTGCCATTGAGCAGGGCATGGGCATCGAAACGGTGCTGGACGTGCCCAAACGCGTCGAGGTGTCCGGGATGGGCGATGGCGGAGCGAAGAACTGCCCACCGGGCAAGTACTGCGTGGAAAATGCTGCGGCATTCAAACCCCAGATGACTTTGAAGCAAGCGCTCGCCCAGTCGCCGAATACGACTTTCATCAAGCTCATCGAGCAGACGGGCGTCAAGGAATCCGTCGATATGGCAGTGCGCCTCGGCCTGCGCGATTACACCGAAGCTGGCAGTTTCGACGGCAAATCCTCGATCGCGCAGTACTTCGGTGACAACAACCTCGGATCCTTCGTGCTCGGCCCTACCTCGGTCAACCCACTCCAGCTGTCCAACGTCGCAGCGACCCTCGCCTCCGACGGCACCTGGTGCGAACCAAGCCCGATCGACTCCGTCACCGACCGCAACGGCGCGCCAATCAAGCTCAAGAAGACCCCCTGCGAACAGGCCGTGGAGCCTGCCATTGCACACGCGCTTGCCGACGCCATGAGCGACGACACCAAGAACGGCACCGCCGCTCCCGCTGCCAACAACTGGGGTTGGAGCGCCCCGACCGCCGGCAAGACGGGCACCACGGAATCCCACCAGTCTGCTGCGTTCATGGGATTCAACTCAAACTTTGCAGCCGTGCCGTACATCTACAACGACGGCACCGAAACGATGTCCCTATGTACCGGCCCAGTGCGCCAGTGCTACGACGGCACGCTCTTCGGTGGCATGGAACCAACCAGCACTTGGATGTCGGTGGCGTCCAAAACGCCGGGGGCCGCCGCCGGAACAGTGGCCAAGGCCGATCCAGCACAGATCAAGGGCAAGACTCAGGCCATCGCAGATCAGGTCGTAGGAAAGACGTCGGCCGCAGCGAAGTCACAGCTGGAAGCACAAGGGTACGCGGTGACCGTGGAGAACGTGAGCGGGCCTTCGAATAAGAAGGGGCAGGTCATCAACGTCAAATTGGCCAACCTGCGCGACGCCAAGCCAGCCGTCACCCTCCTAGTATCCGACGGCTCTCAGCCGGTGGCGCCGGCACCGGCTCCAGCGCCTCGCCAGCAATCTCCGGCGCCAGTTGCGCCGCCTCCTGCAGCCCCGGCAGCGCCACCAGCGTCAAACCTGGAAGATTTGCTGTGGGACTTGCTGGAGCAGAACGGGTTATAGCGCGGCGCGGACGGCCGTCGACAAGCGCTTGCCATCCACGCGGCCTGCAGCAGCCTTCGTGGCTGCCTGCATGACCGGGCCCATCTGTGCGCCCTCGCCCAGGTCGGCGATGACCTGCTTAACCAGGGCGTCGAGCTCGTCGTCGGTGAGCTGCTGTGGCTGGTAATCCTGGAGGATTTCGGCCTCGGCGAGCTCGTTGTCGGCCAAGTCCTGGCGATCATTTTGCGCGTAGACCTCGGCGGATTCCTTGCGCTTCTTGATCTCGCGGGCGATGACCTTGAGGATGTCCTCATCGCTCGCCTCATGCTTGGTGCCTTCGGTTTCCGCTGTCTGAATGGCTGACAGCAGCATGCGCAACGTATTCGTGCGCAGCTTGTCCTTGGCCTTCATGGATGTTTTCAAATCTTCCCGAATCTTCGTTTTCATGGTTTTCAGCATACGCACCGGTACCATGACAGGCGTGAAGAAAATCCTGCTCTCCCTCGTTGGTGCCGGCCTCGCAACCCTCGGCTGGGGCTACTCAGAACTTAACCGCTTTCGTTTGAAGCAGGTCACAGTGCCGCTGGTAGAACCCGGAGTTCTCGAAGGCAAGGAATTCACCATCCTGCACATCTCCGACCTGCACATGCTTCCCTCCCACCGCGTGAAGCAGGATTGGGTGGCAGCGCTATCGGTTCTTAATCCCGACTTGGTGATCAACACCGGCGACAACCTCTCCTCGCCTGGCGCGGTGCCCGCCGTGCTGCGCGCACTCGGACCGCTCCTCTCCCGACCAGGACTGTTTGTCTTCGGCTCCAACGACTACTACTCCCCGACCCCCGTCAACCCGGTGAACTACCTGGTGGGAAAGAAGCGCAAGGTGAAGGAAGTCGATCTGCCGTGGGAAGGCATGCGCGCGGCTTTCCTCGAGCACGGTTGGCGAGATGCCACCAACGCCCGACACGAATTCAAGGTCGGGCCGGTACGCATCGCCGCCGCTGGCGTGGACGACCCGCACTACCACTTGGACGAATACCCTCTGGTCGCAGGCCAGCCCAACCCAGACGCAGATCTGCGAATCGCTTTGACGCACTCCCCGGAGCCACGGGTTCTCTCCCTCTTCGAAGCTGATGGCTACGACATCTCCTTCTCCGGCCACACCCACGGTGGGCAATTGTGCCTGCCGGGAGAGCGCGCGATCGTGACGAATTGCGAGATCGACCGCAAGCGCGCCAACGGGCTGCATAAGTTCGGGCGCATGTGGATGTACGTCTCCAACGGCCTCGGTACCTCGCCTTATGTCCCGTTCCGTATCTTCAGCCGGCCGTCTGCGACCCTCATTCGGGTTGTTGAGCGATCGTAATTTTGTCTCTCTTGGGGGCAGGAGTACCGTTGTTTTCCAGCGGGATTACTCCCCTCGGGATATAGCGCAGTTTGGTAGCGCACGTCGTTCGGGACGACGGGGTCGCAGGTTCAAATCCTGTTATCCCGACCCTATGGAAGGCCACCTCTTGATGAGGTGGCCTTCTTCACATACCGAAATAATCGAACGCGTGCGCTAATTTCCGCATGCAATTCCCTGAAGATGTCCGCACACTCACTTATTATGGGTGTTACAAAGTTAAAGGAGTAGATATGCCACTCACGATTCGGCGCACAAACAATGCCCAACTGCGCGAGCGCAAATCAGATATCTTAAGTCGCTTCATTAGCGAGTACTCCGCTATTGAAGGATCCGCGTTGACCGAGCGCGACCTTCGGGATTTAGCTTCGATGGGCAGGTTGTCCACCGAAGAGCGCGCTCTGTACGACGAACTTCGTCGCATTGATTTGCTCCTGGGAGAGTAGTTTTCAATGGCCAGCTTTGATGATCAGGCGATTGAAAAGTTCTTTGATCAGATCGAAGCCACCCTTTCGAGCGCTCTACCTTTCAATGATGAAGATGTACATTTTTCCGTTGATCTGAATGCCGATAATGGAATTTACGTCGCCGAGTTTGAAGTACCGCTCTATCACGGCTATGGAACAGTTGGATCATTTCGGGAATTGACGAAACCCCCCAGCGATTTGTTCCAAGTCTTCATCCGATATCAGATGGGCAGTGACCGGAACAGACAGCATCTCACAGTTCAATACAGCAAATTCGAGCTTAGGGTTCACACTTCGCCGGGAGTACGGTTCGAGTATGAACGCGAGAAGAACAACGTCCCAGCTGCCCACATTCACTTTTCAGGAATGGGTGGCCTTCTGACTCCAGCCCTCATGAAAAATTTCTCTGGAAGAAATAAGGGGAAGGGGAAAGCAAAGAAGGGCGGACAAATCCAGTCGGTTCATTTCCCAGTTGGTGGGCATAGATTCCGACCTTCCCTCGAAGACTTCCTCTACTTCGTGATTGAGGAATGCGGTTTCACCGGCCTCCACGGCTGGGAGAAAAAACTACAAGACTCTCGAAACGTCTGGTTCGATCACCAACTAAGCGCCTCCGTACGCGATCACCCCGAGCACGCAGCGGAGGCATTGAGAAAACTCGGCTACAAAGTAGAATCTCCAGCCACGCCACCAAGTGTCAACAGACACGACGGTTGGTGACAAGGTCGGCCCCTCTGCGCTCGCGTCTCAACCCCAATACAATCTGCCCCATGCGCATCAAAGCCCTCGGAATGATCACTGTCCTTGTCTTAGCAACGACACCCGCAACCGCCTATGCCCAAAGCAGCTTCGGTAGTAGCGGCAGCAGTGAAAAATCCAAACCTGTTGCCCCGGAGTATGACAAGGATCAGGGCCTGGATGTCACGATGATCGGCGATCTCCTCGGCCCGGGCATCTCGGATCACCTCGGTTTTCGTTCGGGAGACCTCGGCGAAATGGCACCCCTGACGGGCAAGGAGTTCGCGATCATCTTCGGGGACTCTTTCCGCGGCCAGTACCTCGGCGATGGCGAGTGGATGAGCCCAGTGGGCGCGGTCGCGGAGATGAAAAATGGCAAGATCACCATGAAGCGCCCGCTCAATGATGGCAAAAGGGTCGAGCAGCTCATTAAGTACCAGCACAATGATCGTGGCCTGACGCTCCTGCCGAGCGATGTCATCAATGTCGACGGCACGCTGTACATGCAGGCGATGTGGAACGAGGGCGTGGGGAATGTCCTGTCTACGGAAATCTGGAAGTCCACGGATCAAGGCAAGACATGGACGTCGATAAGCAGGCTCCCAGCGAACTACATGGGCGGCATGGCCAACCTCATCTCGTGGGAACGCGGCGCTGACGGCTGGATCTACATGGTGAGCTCGCAGTTTAAGCGCGCCGACGATGTCTACCTCACGCGCTTTCGCCCCACCGATTTCGGGCATCCCGAGCGTTGGGAGCACCTGGGCAAGATCCTGAATGCGGATGCGGGTGAGATGTCGCTGCGCCTTATCGACGGCCATTGGGTCCTCGCCATGTTCAACGCAGCATCCGCCTCGATTGAAATCCGCATCTCCGACCGCATCGACCGCGATTGGAATGAGCTGAAGCCCGCGCACGTTGTCGCTGGTTGGGACGGGTGGAACGTCACCCAGAACGAGAATAACTTCACGCAGCTGTACGGCGGGTACATCGTGCCGGGCTCGACGATCGAGAATATGGACATCGTGGTGTCGCAGTGGAACACCAGCACCAACCGGCGCTACAACTCCACCCAGTTCAACATCAAGGGGCTGGAGAGCTTCCAGTTCGAGCCACGGATGCAAGCCCGGTCCATGCGAATGGAGTCGGAGCCGGAACTGCAGGTAACGGTCACTGAAGTGACGGAATCCGGGACCACCGACCCAATCTCAGTGGTGCCGCTGGATTAGTGGTTACTTGACCATCCGTTTGATCGCGGCCTCAACCTCGGCGATCTTTTCGGAAGGGTCGCCCGCGCGCGCCGCCCCGACGACGCAGTGCTCGATGTGGTCGCTGAGCAATCCCAGCGCCACGTTTTCCAAAGCGCTGGTGGCCGCCGAGATTTGGGTGAGGATGTCGATGCAATATTCGTCTTCTTCCACCATGCGGTGAATGCCCCGGATCTGGCCCTCGATGCGGCGCAGGCGCGCCAGGTAGTTGTCTTTAGCTGGCGTGTAGCCGTGATCATGCGTCATGAGTCGGCACCGCCTTCCACTGGCACCGCCTTCAGGATGTAGGCGGACGCCGCAGCGAGGGCGGCCAGCACGCCACAGGCCAGGAGCATCGTCGGCATGGATCCATTGTTGCCGAAAGCTGAGATACCTGAGGTGGCGTAGTTCAGCGGCAGCAGGCCGGACAAGACCGACCAAGCCTGCGAGACAGCAGAGACAGAAGCCTGCTTCCACACCCAGCCGACCACGCCGGCCTGGATTGCCAAGAAGCCGTAGACAATGGGCTTGCCCACTCGGGCACCAAACAGTCGCACGATGGCATTGCTGAGCAGCGCGGATGCGCCGCCCGCGAGCGCAATGATGGCGACCAGACCAAGGCCAGAGGTAGCAGTCAAGGACGTGCCGAGAACCAGGACCAGCAGAATGCCAATGCCAACGGCGATCAGCCAGCGCCAACGGTTGGAGAACGCCGATCCGAACACCACCGTTAACGCGATCAGGAAGCCGAACAGCGGGATGAGCTGCGAAGCAGGTTCCTCGGTGGCAGCGGGGGCAGGGTCGGCAGGCAACGCACGCTGCACGGAGCCGATCTTGTCCTTGTTGTTCTTTGCCATCCCGTCGACCTTGCCTGCGCCGTCCTTGAGCGCACCCGCACCAGTGGAGGCTTCTGCGAGTCCCTTGTCCAGCTCGGCGAGACCCGTGGCCAGCTCCTTTGCCCCGGAAGTGGCGGAGTAGATGCCGTCGTGAAAGCCGTAGCCCGGCACCGCGAGCTGGTTAGCGATGTCGCGGGAGCCGGTGCGCAGCTGCGCCAACTGATCGACCATCGCGCCGTCGAGCTTGAAAGTCTCCACCTGCTTCTTGAATTCAGCCAGTTGCTTCCGGAACTCCGCCGCCTGCGGGTCCTTGTTCTTGGCCAGCTCCGCGTCCACTCGGTCGATCTCGGTCACGATCTGCCCCTGAACCAGCCCGATGCCCTGCACCTGGTCCACCGCCTTGGCCACGCCATCGGCCACCTTGGTGGCGCCATCGCCGAGCTGGCCGGTGCCGGCCTGCAGCTGCACCATCCCGGCCGACAGTTCGCCAGCGCCAGTGGAGGCGCTGGCGGCACCTTCGGAAAGCTTGGCGGTGCCGTCGGCAAGCTCGCCCGCGCCCTTGCTCAGCTCCCCGGTGCCGGTGTGCAACAGACCGGCTTGGGAGGCCGCCTCGCCTGCAGCCCTGCGCGCGGGCACGAGCTCGGTGGCGCCTGGCGCGGCGGCCGGCTCCTCGGACCACGATGCCGCCGGTTCCAGCTTCGTTGCCGTGGCGTACACCGTGCCCACGATGAGCGGAAGCAGCAGGAGGAAGGCCATCAATGAGCGGCGAAGGGCAGTCATAAACCCTAAGGGTAGGAAATGGGGAGCAAGACTGTGGTTAGGCGCACCGATTCGCCTGGCGTTCCACCTGGTAAGATTTTCACAGTTGCTTTGCTCACAAACCAAGTGAGGGAAGTCGGCAGGCCACACCCGGCCAGAGACGATATACGACCACGACACAAGCAAGGTGTGATTTTCACATGACCCTGCTCCTCGTACTTGCGTTAACTGGGGCAGCTGTGGCGGCATCTCCGCTGCTGGTGCGCGTTTTGGATCGACAGGCAGGCTGGCCCCTGGCTGCAATCTTTCTCGCCGCGGCGGCTGTCCTCGCCCAGCATCCTCGGGGCGTCAACGTCCCTTGGGCCCTCGGCGCGTCGTTCGCGCTGGAGGCGGACGGATTGTCGTTCTTTTTCGCGATGCTCGCCCTCCTCATCGGCGCCGCCGTCTTTATTTATTCAGCGGCGTACCTCCCCAAACGCAAGGGCAACACCAGCTTTTATGTGATCATGTCCGCGTTCATGCTCGCGGTGCTCACGCTGGTGCTTGCCGACGACATCGTCCTCCTGTTCGCCGGGTGGGAACTCGTCTCTATTGCTTCCTTCCTGTTGATCGCTCGGTCCGGTTCGGGCGGGCAGGCTGGCGCCATGCGCACCTTAATTCTGACGTTCGTTGGTGGTCTGACCCTGCTCGTCGCGTTGGCGCTGCTGGTGACGCAGGCGGGGACGACGTCTTTGTCCGCCATCACCCAAGGCTCCTACGAGCACGTCGAGATCATTGCCGTGCTCATTGCGATTTCGGCATTTACCAAGGCCGCGCAGTTGCCCTTCCACTTCTGGCTGCCCGAGGCCATGGCGGCCGCCACCCCGGTGTCGGCATTCCTGCACGCCGCAGCAGTGGTCAAAGCAGGTATTTACCTATTGCTGCGCTTTTCAGGGTTGTTTTCGGACGTGGCCATTTGGCGCTTCGGGCTCATGGGCATCGGCATGACCACCGCGATCATGGCAGCCCTCTTCGCGATTCAGAAAACCGACCTCAAGCAGCTCACCGCCTACTCCACGGTCTCCCACCTCGGCTGGCTTGTGGCCGTGATTGGCGTGGGCACGCCGCTGGCCCTGGCAGCAGCACTGGTGCACACCCTGGCGCACGCGATGTTCAAGTCTTCGCTGTTCATGCTGATCGGCGTGGTCGATCACCAGACCGGCACCCGCGATATCCGCCGCCTCGGCCCGCTGTACAAGCAGATGCCGTTCACCTTCGCGTCCATGTGCATCGCGGCAGCATCGATGGCCTCGATCCCGCCGCTGCTGGGTTTCGTGTCCAAGGAATCCATGCTGGCCGCCTTCGAGGAATACCCGGTCATGCTGGTGTTGGCGGCGTTGGCTGCCCTGCTGACCTTCACTTACTCGGCGCGCATCGTTTTTGGCGCGTTTATCGACGGCCCTCGCCAGCTCGACCATGTCAAGGAAGCTCCCGTCGCGCTGTGGCTCCCAGCCGCCCTTCCTGCGTTGCTCTCGGTGCCATTGGCGCTGGCAGTAGGTGTGCTGGACGGCCCGGTCTCCAGCGCGGTCCAAGCGATCGGCTTTGAGTACGAAGCACACCTGGCCCTGTGGCACGGCGTCAACCTGCCACTCGTGGTGTCCCTTGTGGTGCTCACTGTGGGTGTCATCGGCGTGGTATTCCGAGCTAGGTTGCTCGCTCCGCTCGCCGGCAAGCAGCTGCTGCCGTTCACAGGCGCGTCCCTGCTAGATCGTCTGGTCGCGGACAGCCACCGCCTGGGACGCGCATTCGGAGAGATCGCCAATTCCTTCTCCCCTGCGCGCCACCTGGCTTGGCCGTTCCTTGGACTTTCGACTCTGATGGCATTCGGGTTCTTCTCTCAACTCGATGGCGCCGGCTTCGCCCCGCGTGTTCCGGGCATCGACCGCGCGTGGGACCTGATTCCGCTCGGACTCGCGGCACTGGCCGTGCCGTCGCTCATCCGCACCAATTCACGACTAGCCGCCACCCTGCTGCTGTCTGCGGTGGGCGTGGGCGTGACCTTCCAGGTCCTCGTGCTGGGCGCACCGGACGTCGCGCTGACGCAGTTCATGGTGGAGCTGCTGGTCATCGTCATGATGATGATGGTGCTGCGCCACCACCCACGTGGTTTCTATCCAGTGTCCCCGAAGCGGAAGTTCTGGACGGGGGCTATCGCCCTGGGCGCTGGCCTATCCAGCTTCTTCATCGTCTACGGCCTGCTGGGCCGCCACGAACGCCCGGAGCTGGCGATGTGGTACTTGGAGGAAGCACCAAAGATTTCCGGTGGCGCGAACGTGGTGAACACGATCCTGGTCGAGTTCCGTGGCTTCGATACGATGGGCGAGCTCACCGTGCTAGGCATGGCCGCCATCGCGATCGCCGCGGTGATCGGTTCGATGCCTCGCCAGGAGACTCAAGAGTTGGCGGAATTCCCGGAGCCTGCTCGGAATGCGCTTCCGTTGCAGTACCTGGTTCGTCTGCTGACACCGGTTCTGGCCGTGTTGTCCTTCTTGATTTTCATGCGTGGCCACAACGCCCCTGGTGGCGGCTTCATCGCTGCGCTGGTCGCTTCCAGCATCTTCATGCTCAAATACTTGTCTTCTGATCGCGATGAGCCCGTGGTTTCACGCAACGTGCCGTTTCTGCTGTCCGGGTTCGGCGTGATCACGGCCCTGTTCGCCGGCTTCCTGGGCCTGCTCAAGGGTGGTTTCCTCTACGCCATCCACGGCCACATTCTGGGTGAGCACGTCACTACCTCGATGATCTTTGACCTCGGTGTGTTCCTCGCGGTGCTCGGCATGGTGACGCTCGGCATCAACGAGTTGGGCCAACGAAAACGCCCTGGCGTGGAGCACACTCCGTACGAGAGACCCGCAGATAGCCCGATTCCTGAACCGCTCGCCCCTTCCAAAAAAGGAGACCACTGATGATCTTGGCACTGACCATTTCGATCCTCATGGCCGGCGGTGTCTACCTGGTGCTGCAACGCGGCATGTACCGGCTGGTCCTGGGCATGTCCCTAATCGGGCACGCAGGAAATCTCACCATCTTGGCGCTGGGTGTCCCACGGTGGCGCGCGGAGCCGATCAACTCGCCCCTCGACCTGGCCGCCGACCCGCTGCCACAGGCGTTCGTGCTGACGGCCATCGTGATCGCCATGGCCACCACCACGTACATGTTGGCGCTGTCTGCCGTAGGTTACAACGATGACACCAGGTCCAAGCGAGCTGCTCGTTTGGAGCTGGCACCACTGATCACCACAGCCCGCAACGTCCACCCATTGCCGGAAGACTCCGCGCGCGTCCAACGCGTCAAGGCAGCGGAGGCCGACCAATGATCCTCCCTCTCTTCCTAGCCTTCCCACTGCTCGCGGCAGCTATCGCAGCGGTCAGCCCCTGGCGGTTCCTCAGAATTGCCCTCATGTTGGGTATCCCTACCGCGGGTCTGATCGGCGGCATCTGGTTGTTCCAACAGGGCACGATCGCTCACTCGATCGGCCTGTACGTCGGCGGCGTGGCCATCCCCTATGTCTCCGATGAGTTTTCCGCCGTCATGATCATCGCTACCTCCCTGGTGGCCCTGTTCTCCCTGCTCTTCGCAGTGTTCGCGGGAGAAACCACGTCGCGATTCTTCCCGTCACTCGCACTCATGCTGCTCGGCGGCGTGTACGGCGCGCTACTCACGGCCGATCTGTTCAACCTGTTCGTCATGGTGGAGATCATGCTTCTGCCGTCGTACGCGCTGCTGGCGATGACGGGTGGTCGGTCCCGCTTGGCTGCGGGTCGCATGTTCGTGTTGTCGAACCTATTGGCGTCGACAATGCTCGTGATGGGTGTCGGCGTGGTCTACGGCGTATCCGGCACGGTCAACTTCGCGGCGCTGGCCGGGGCCGCCGACGAGGGGCCGGTGGCGATTGCCATGGGCATCGTCGTACTGGCTCTGGCCATCAAGGCGGGCGTTTTCCCGATGCACACCTGGCTGCCGCGCACGTACCCGTCCACCAGTTCTGCGGTGATGGGCCTGTTTTCGGGCCTGCACACGAAGGTGGCGGTGTACGCGCTGTTCCGCATTTACATTGTCATCTTTGATGGTTCCGAGCGCTGGGCCGCGTTCATCATCGCCGTAATGGTGGTGTCGATGCTGGTCGGCGGGTTCGCGGGTCTCGGCGAATCCACCATCCGTCGCGTGCTGGCGTACCAAATGGTCAACGGCATGCCGTTCATTCTGGTCATGCTCGCGTTCTCCACTTCCGGAGCTCTCACCGCCGGTATCTTCTACGCGGTGCACCACATGGTGACGGTGGGCTCGTTGATCCTCACGACCGGCGCGATCGAGGAAACCTACGGCACGGGCACCCTCTCCAAGCTCTCCGGCATTGCGCGTCGTGATCCCTGGACCTCCACTTTCTGGGCCGCCGGTGCCTTCTCACTTGTCGGCTTCCCACCGTTTTCCGGCATGTGGGGCAAGGTCGCAATTGTGATGGAAGCTGCGACGTTTAGGTCCTGGGTGCTCATCGCCGCCATCGTCCTGGCGTCCATCGGCGCGCTGCTGTCACTGCTGCGTGTGTGGCGCCGCGTCTTCTGGGGCAAGCCGCCGACACGCTACCCGTCGACGCTGGTCGTCGCCCCAATCAAGGCCCTGCCCGGTGGCGCGCTGCTCGCCTGCTCCCTGCTCATGTTTGTCTTTGCGGGCCCGCTTTTCGACGTCTGTTCCGCGGCCGCCACGTCGTTGTTGGACGTCCCTGGCTACACGTCCGCTATTTTGGGCGCTGACCCGATTGGAGTGGTCCAATGAAATTCGTGTTGTGGCTGATCGGCCAGATTTTCGTGGGCGCGCTGGTGATTGTTAAGTCTGCGTTTTCCCCTTCGACTGGCTTTAAGCCCGTGATCGTTTCCTACCCGCTGCGTGTGACCTCTGATCGAGACATCTTCTGGTTCTCCACCTGCATCACCATCACCCCGGGCACGCTGTCTCTGGGCTTGCGTGGCGACCATCTGCTAGTGCACGCTGTGTACGGCATGGATCCGGGCGAAGTCCTCGCCGGCCTAGCCGAAATGGAGGAACGCCTCGTCCCTGCTGTTCGCGACATTGACCGGGGCGCGCCAGGCCAGGGGCCGGGCAACCCGCTGCACTCGACCTTCGTCGTCGGACACTCCGATGACAAGTTCGGCCCGTACACAACTTTCGAGGCGGAGTCATGATTCTGTATGTATGCCTAGGTGTCATTGCCCTTTGCCTGCTGGCTAACTTGGTGCTGATCCTGCGTTCCGACGACGCCACCCGAGGCGTTGTCGCCGACATGGTCTTCTACCTCATGCTCTCCTGCTATGCGGTGTGGACCTTGCTCTGGGACACCTCGATCGTCTACGAGGTCATCCTGTTGGGTTCCCTGCTGGGCCTGCTCTCGACCGTGTCCGTCGCCCGCATCCTGTCGAAGGGACGCCGATGATTTCCGCTGTTCTCGTTATCTGTGCCACCGTTTTTATCCTCGGCACCACCATCGCCCTCTGGCGCGCCCCCGATGCGCTGACCAGGATCAACCTCATGGGGCCGACCGTAGGCGTGGCCTTGCCGCTGTTGGTTTTGGCGCACCTGTTCTCTGACCCGTTCGACTGGCACAACCTTGTTAGGGCTCTGCTAGCTATTGCCGGGCTGTGGATCGTGGCTGCCGTTTCTTCGTTTTACATCGCCCGGAGTGTGCACGAGGTGTAGGGGTTTCGTCGGACCGAACGAATATATCTCCCAGTAGAAATTCGTCCGGGTAAGTTCAACATTTCCGCTGCTAGCAGAACTTCTACCAGCGTCTTTTGTCTGATCGCCAATAAATTCGTCCGGGAGTGGAACCATTTCCAAGGGTCGATCAGTCTAACTTTCATGTGAACCCAATTATCCCATCCAAAACCAAAACGCCGGGATGCCGTCAAGTTGCTCCCGGTATCTATTTGCCTCCGCCATTTCCTAACGACCTACAAACTCGCGCCCAAATCGCGCACTTGCAATACTCCCGCTGCATTATTGGCGGTTGGGCCGCGGCTCATTACGCAGGTCTGCAGTTAGAAACCACAAGGGCACCCTTGACACTAATTTCCGCTGGTAATCACCGTCGTTGCAAGGAAAACGTGTACTTCCTGCGGCCGATGCGCGAACTGCAGGTATGGCATCCTGATCTGTACTTTCGTTCCTTAGCCGTGTCGGAGATTCATCACGCCGCTGTCGACTGCCTGCAATTGCTCGAAAAGGAACGCCACACGTGGCGGGTGCCAAAAGTCCCCGGGATCACTGACGTTCAGGTTCGCCAAGTTCAGCTTCTCGACGAGCTTCGCCACCGCAAGCTTCTCGACGGCACTCAACTCGTTGATGCCGCGACGGGCCGGTTTTCTCGCTCAAAGCTCTACGAGTTAGGAAAGCTCAGTGATCCGCATGCCCAGTCGCCGAGAGAGACGATCCTCCGACTCATTCTCCGCGACATTCCCAATATTGAGTCCCAGGTCCGCATTGACAGCCCCACCGGTCAGTTGTTGACGACGGCGGACCTGGCGGTCCCACGCTTAAAAGTGGCAGCTTTCTATGACGGCGAGGCTCATCTCGCCCGGGAACAACGTGACTACGACTCGAAAGTTTGGGCGCTGTTGAGTCAAATGGGTTGGCGGTGTCTTCGAGTAACCTCGGGCATGCTTTCTGACCCCAGGTGGATAGTCGCGCATTTCTTGCAACTGCTTGCGATGGCTGAAGCTGAGATTGCCACCTTAGACTCGCAGATGATTCGACAGCCAAAGGCGAAGCCGGACGATTTCCTCGCCTGGCCTTAATTTGTCCGGTTCTGGAAGAATGCCACCTGGGCTTTTCACGCGAAAGCCCGGACGAACTTGCTCAAAGGAACAAATCCGTCCGGGCTACAAAAACCAGAACTACTTCAGGCCGGCCTTCGCATCGAAGTCGCCACGCACGGCGCGGGAGTACGGGCAGAACTCGTGTGCCTTCGCCACCAATTCGGATGCGTTCTCCAGTGGCTCGCCTGCGAACTCAACCAAGATTTCGCCGGAGAGGCGGAAACCGTCGGAAACCTTATTCAAGGTCACGTCTGCGGTCACGGAAGGCTCGTGGTCCGAAACAGATACGCCAGCTTCCTTCATGGTCTTCTGCAGTGCGCCGTTGAAGCAGGCTGCCCATGCTGCAGCGAACAGGGTCTCTGGGTTAGCGCCTTCGCCGGAGCCGCCAAGCTCCTTTGGTGGGCGGATGTCGGATTCAAAGTCGCCGGTGACGCGGCCGTCGCGGCCACCGCCAGTAGAGGTGACAGATGCGGTGTACAAAGCTTCAGACATGAATACTCCTATAGAAACTCGGGTGGCCCAGTCTAGCTAAAAAGCTCCCGCACGCGTCCGCCGAGCCACGGGTCAACGTTGGTCCAGTACTGGAATACTCGCTCGGCAAGCTCAGCAGAGATGCCGTCCATAGCGCGAACGATGTTGCCTGCGAGTCGCTCGCGAGCGGCGTCGTCAAGCACCTCGCGCACCAAAATACCTGGCTGGATGAAGTCGTCATCCTCGGGGTGCTGCACGTAGGCGGCGCGGGTTAGGTCGGTGCCGTGCGCGTCCGGGTAGACGTACAGGTCGGTGGCAGGGCCGTGGGTGACGCCGGAGGAGGAAGTAGCCCCATCATCCAGGTAGCCCTGGCCACGCACACCGTTCGGCGAATACACCGGCTGGTCAGGAGCGTTGAAGAAGTGGGTGCCAGCGCCGTCGTGGGCGTAGGAATTCACCGGGCAGATCGGACGGTTGACCGGCAGCTGCTCGAAGTTGACGCCCAGGCGATAGCGCTGGGTGTCCGGGTAAGAAAAGCCACGAGCCTGGAGCATACGGTCTGGGGAGAATCCGATGCCTGGAACCAGGTTGGATGGGGAGAACGCGGCTTGCTCGATCTGAGCGAAGAAGTTGAGCGGGTTTTGGTTGAGCTCGTAGTAACCGACCGGGATGAGCGGGTAATCCTTCTGCGACCAGGTCTTGGTCAGGTCGAATGGGTTCCAGCGGTAGCCTTCGGCTTCGGCCACTGGCATGATCTGGACCTTGACATCCCAGCGTGGGAAGTCGCCACGTTCGATGGCTTCGCGCAGGTCACGGCGCGCGAAGTCGGTGTCCTTGCCTTCCATTGCGGAGGCTTCCTCGTCAGTGAAGTAGTCCCAGCCCTGTTGGGTCTTGAAGTGGTACTTCACCCAAAAGGCCTCGCCGGCTTCGTTGATCCACTGGTAGGTGTGGGAGCCGAAGCCGTCCATGTGACGGAAGCCGCGCGGGCGGCCACGGTCGCCCATGAGGTAGGTCACCTGGTGTGCGGATTCTGGGCTGCGGGTCCAGAAGTCCCATTGCATCTCGGCGCTGCGCAGGCCAGTGCCAGGGTGACGCTTCTGGGAGTGGATGAAGTCAGGGAATTTGATGCCGTCGCGGATGAAGAACACTGGGGTGTTGTTGCCGACGATGTCGTAGATGCCTTCTTGCGTGTAGAACTTCAGCGCGAATCCGCGCACGTCACGCCAGGTGTCCGGGGATCCTTGCTCGCCGGCGACAGTGGAGTGGCGGGCAAGCATTGGGGTGACGGTGCCGGGCTGGAACAAACCCGCCTTGGTGTAGGCGGAGACGTCTTCGGTGATGTGGAGTTCGCCGAATGCGCCGGAGCCCTTGGCGTGGACGACGCGCTCTGGGATACGTTCGCGGTCGAAGTGGGCGAGCTTTTCGATCAGGTGGAAATCGTTGAGGACGTTGGCGCCCTGAGCGCCGACGGTGACCGAGATGTTTTCAGATGCGACGGGCGAGCCGTTTAGACGAGTGGTGTTGCCGGATTCAGTGGGATTAAGACCCTCATGAGCTTTAGACATATGCTTCTCCTATTGAGCGACGGATATTTCATAGCTTACACCTGTAGCAGGTTTACGTCAATGGTTAGTCGCACTATTAGTTCAATAGAATTTCCTGGTAGAGTAAGTTTTTATGAGTTTCAAACCCGAGCGCTCTGACGAGTACGTCACCCGCCTGGCCCTCAAGGCTGGTCGGGGCGATAAGAGTGCGCTTAGCGAGTTCATCGAGCTCACTCAAGGTGATGTGTGGCGTCTTCTCGCCCACCTCGGCGGCCGCGACATCGCCGATGACCTCACCCAGGAAACCTACCTGCGTGTAATCAGCGCCCTCCCCCGCTTCTCCGCACGCAGCTCGGCAAAGACGTGGCTGCTTTCCCTCGCGCGCCGCGTGTGGGTGGACAATATTCGTCACGACATGGCCAGGCCCCGCAAGTCTGCGGTGGAGATTGAAGATGCCAATGCCGGCGCTGCGCCGTCTAGCTGGGCGGAGTGGGTCGATGCCCGCATGCTTATCGACGCCCTGGATCCCGACCGCCGTGAGGCCCTAATTCTTACCCAGGTCCTCGGCTACACGTATGAAGAGGCAGCACGCATCGCGGGTGTCCGTGTGGGCACGATTCGGTCACGCGTGGCACGTGCGCGCGCTGACATGATTGCAGCCTCGGCACCGAGCCAAGCTGTTCGACAGGCTTAGTTTTTCCGGCTGGTGAAGCTGGTGCCGATAGTGAAGATGACTCCGGTGATAAGGCTGAGAACGATGAGCACTAGGGTTGCCATCGCCACTTGTGGGGTCGGTGCGGTAGGCTCGCTGACGTTTTTGTACGGATGATCGAGAGCAGGGCTCGGTGAGACAACTTTTGTGAGCACTGGTTGCGCGAGCTGTTTCTCCACTGGCACCTCGGCAGGATCACTCACCAGGACGGGGATGAGGGGAGCAGGTTCCTGGGTCTCTAGCTGCTCCACATGCACCGGGCTCTGCGTGACTACCGACTGGGTTTCCAGGTCAGCTGATCCAAAGACCTCTTTACTGAACTCTTCCACCTTCGTTGCCAGCCCGTTGATCAAGTCCAGCACGGACATGTCTGGCCATGGGTCTCGTTCATTTCCGCGCAGTGCAAGCACAAGATTATCGCCGACGTTAGATCTTGCGGACGCTTCCTTCACCTGTTCCGGGCTAGCCAACGGCTCCATCGCCTCAGGTTCATCATCGTCCGACCCTTCGTAGCTAGTCGGCTCGTCGGGCCGAGAATAGTCAATTATTACAGGAATCTGTCCTTCGTGTGGCACGAAAGTGGTGGCATCATCGTCTCCAGGCAAAGGGTCCGACTCGCAAGGATCCGCCTCGACACAGGTCGGGATTGGGATTTCCGTTGCTATGGGCTCATCCGTCTCGGTGACAGATTCTTCAGTATCACTTGGGACAACATCGAGATTTATCTCGATTGACTCTAAGACAACATCTGGATGGGATGATTTCTCAAATTCCACAACATGGATTGAAGAATCCGTGTCTGTCGGCATTTGCGACCCTGTCGTCGCAGAAAAGGCGGGCACGAAAAGCGACTGGCCAAGGATGGCCGCAGCAAAGGCCAACGCGAGCCCGAGACGGGATGTTTTTTTCTTAACATCGACTACCAAAGGAGACCCTTGCTTCTATTGAAATGCCCACGAATCTAAGATGGACATAAGGAAATATTAGCTTATGATCAGGTCGACAACAACTGGGCTGCGAAAGTGCTGATGTAGCCTTGAGAAGGGGGAGCCCTGTTGAAGTCTTTAGTCTCCAGAAACACGGGAGGGCCCCTCCCATTTGAACTGCTCCTTTGGGCTGGATCAAGAAAACTGTTGCCAACTTGAGAAGCGCCTCTGTTCGGGAGAGGCTCTCCTTCTTTCGTTCTAGCTTGCTTTAAGCTAGCTCTTATGCGCGTCGTCGGCCGTACATGAAACCGGCTGCGATGAGGAGCATTGCGATTCCTGCCGGGAGGCCGATGCCGAAGCCACCGGTGCGTGGGAGCTTTGATGAAGTCACGTCAGCGACCTTAATCCAAATTTCGGTTGCCGGTTTCTCCTTAGAGGTATCCACGTACACTAGGCCACTTCCATCAGCGACTGCAGCGGACCAACCGTCTGCACTGCCCGTGAACTGCAGCTTGACTGGCTGCGCAAGAAGCTCATAACCGGCTGGAGATTTAGTTTCTACCAACCAGTATTCTCCTGGCTGGACATTCATCCTTGTAGGCACGCCACTTCCAAGAGAAACAACTTGACCCCGCTGAAAATCGGGTTTCCCGTTCAGATCGTAGTAAAGACCGAACTCAGCCCCGTCGAGACCAACGTCATTGAGCTCATCTTTGTCACCATCGTATGCAACTTTAGATATCTTGAGCAGTGGCATCTCTGGAGGTGTTAGAGGAATACAAGCATTGTTATTCGACGGGTCTCCGTCCTTAGCCATCGCCACCGAGTTAGGTACGCCGGTAGCAGACACCGCCCCTCCATTACCGTCACACCTACCTAGCTCATACCAATTCACCCCGACCATGTCTTTCACCTTGACAGGGATCGTCACTGTAATCTTCTGGCTTACCCCCTGCTCAAGATCGATTTTCTGAGCGATTACGACTTCCTTATTAAGTGAGATGTCTGCCGCTGGGATGGTCCGAATATCTCCGGTCACGGTCGAGCCGACTATTTCGGGGAAATCAAGTTTCACGTTACCGTTAATCTCTACAGATGCGGGGAGTCGGAAAATTTCTTTCACTGGCCCAGAACTAATGGGGCCAACTGCCGGGTTGCTCACTTCGATCGTGTAAGTGAGAGAGGCTGTCCCGTCAGGGTTTACGATCTGCGGCGCGCCGACGGTTGGTTGTTTACTGATCTCGGCGAGCTCTTCAACGTTTTTAACCTCACAATCAACGGAACGCACAGCACCGAGCGAAGACTCATAAATCATATTCAGATCGAATCCTGTGTTGCCACTATTGGTGACGGGGACGGCGATCGTATCAATCTGTTGAGTTGACGTGTTGAACTTCTTCATTGTACAAACTGCGTTCTTGTTCGCTTTTTGTGGGTAAAGCTTGTACGGTGAGTCAGCTGGAATGAGCTCTTGCACGGAAACCAGTTGATTCTCCTGAGATCCAATACCGAAAGTTGTCTTTCCGAATAGATCCGTCTGTTTGGTCTGATTCGGTGCAGTTGACCTTGGAGTGCCGCTTGAGTCGTAGGTCAAAACAATGTTGTTTGGAAGCGCCTCCGCCTTAAAGGACCAGTTTTCACCGGGACGTTTGGTAGACCCGTCTGGATTCACGATGGTCTTGGTAATATTCAGGTTTGCTAGACAAGGTCCAACGATAAGGTTGCGGAGCTGTGCGGCCATCTTGGTAAAATCACCCACTGGAGAAACAGCGTACTTTGAACCGTCCAGTTGGTTTGGCCCCACTACATGATTCATCATGTCCGCAGGCGACATTCGCCCGTCAGCCCACAAGGACTCATCCCTCGTTACGTCAGTGCTGGTCGACCACTGCCCCGATCCGGGATACTGTTTAATCTTGGATGATCCTCCATCAACGGCATTAGAAAGCAGACCAGAGAAATTCACATTGTCCACCCAGAACTTGCCATCAGTCCAATTGTCATCAGTTCCCGCTTGAGCATAGATATAAACTGATTCTTTAAGAAGAATTTCGGTTTTGGTGGGCAAGTTGACAGTAATAGCTTCAATATGTGTACCCGATAGCTTAAGTTGATTGGCTACGTCAATTGCAGCGGCAACTTCTGAGGTATGCGTATACAAGCCGTAATCCAAATCTCCTTTTCCGTTTGCCGGTGAATCAGTACGAGACATGCTGGTGGTCGGTTGGCCGTCAGTCACAAAGTAGACCGCATCGTAATGTACTCCCGAGTTGAGCACCTGTTGAAGTCCGCCCTCCCAGTTAGTGCCACCTTCAAAAGTTCCAGGTATGCTAAGGCTTCCAATTTTATCCTTTAAGGTGCCGACATTGGTGGCATCCTGCATACTTAGTGGAGTTTTTTGAACTGCACTTTCAACATATGGAGCATTTGTCGCAAAATTGAACAATCCGATATTCGCGCTAGTTCCCGCAAGTGCATCGACTATCGAATTGCCAGCGTTTTTTACATTGCTTAATCCAGTGCTGCCAATAGAAGTCGATACATCAAATATTATTGCAACGTTCTGACCACATCGTTGCTGGAGCGGAGGATTCTGAAGCGAATCCGGCAGGTAGGAAATATCGTCTAGAACTGTTTCTAGATCTGGACCGGTGTTGGCAGTCGAAAACGGACGAATGCAAGCCGAATTGTTGGTAACAGCCTTCAGTGACGTGTCGCGCTCTCCTACGAGACTCACTTTGTTCCAGAGTCCATCTTTCTTAGCTATATCGCCGCAGGTGTAGTTCTTAGGATTTGCCGCTACATCTTTGGCCAAATTGGCGTCCGGAGTGGCTTTTACTTCCACTGCAATGGTTTTAGTCTCACCAGCCGCAAACTCTCCAAGAGCGGCTGGAGAAATTTCAAAGTTGGAACCGTTGATAGTCGTCGCGATATTTGAGCCATTTAGCGAGAACGCTGCCCCGTCAATGGTCATGCCGTTCGGCAATTGCAAACCATCTAAAATACCTGCAGGTAGCTTTCCACCAAGGTCACCAACATTTGTCACTTCAATTTCATAAGCCAATGTGGTTTGTTTCGCCCCTTCCAATGCCACAGGCGTAGTAGTACTAGCACGCTTTTCCAGCTGGAATGCGGCACCTGGCGCCGTCACTGGAGCCGTAAGATAAATCGTGGAATTATCGGTAAAGTCCGCCGGAAACTTTACTGTCGAGGTGCCGTTGGTAAAGTACTGATGAAAATTGAAATTGAATGAGAACCGCTGGCCTTCATACGTCTGCAGCCCCGGCTTGAAATTGACTGTGATCAAGCCTGTTTTTGGATCACGTGTCCATGAATCGACGAATCCATTAAAGTCTCCATAGCCAACTTTCAAACCGACATCTTTAAGAGTGAAATCCAAGTTGTCTGGAAAATCGATGGTAATAGCCTTTACTTCGCCCTCGCCGTTCGAGACCACATCTAGGTACAGTTGATCATAAATTGCATAAGCCGGGTACTTCGACATATCAATGTAGGAATCTACGGTTTGATACGTCGCTGATGGCGGGATCTGTGGAGTCGTTGGAACAGAAGTTGTCGTTGTCGGCGTAGCTGGCACTGTAGTAGTTGGCGGAACCGGTGTCGTGGTAGTGGTTGTCGAAGCCGCTGCTTGAAGCTTGATACAAGCAGAGTTGTTCGACGTCCCTGCTGAATCGGATTCGCCATTCATCGATGCTTCATTCCAAGCACCATCACCATTTGCCAAGCTGGAACACTGATATTTCGATGGGCTCGTGGCGATATCTTTTTCCACCGTTGTGTTTGGCGTTGCAGTAACAGTGACAGTGATGTTCTTTGTCTCATTCGCAGCAAAACTTCCAAGAGCACTCGCCGCAATCGAGTAGCTACCACCGCTTTGCGACGCAGAAACTGCCGAGGTTCCGTTGGCAAAGGTCACCGAATTGATGGTAAATCCCGTTGGAACTTTTGGAGTATCAACAAGTGGATTCGGGATTGGCCCAGTGCCACCGGTTGTATTACTGACTGAAATATTGTATTTGAAAATTGCGGCAGTATTAGCAGCAACGTTCACAGGACTGGTGGTCAAGCCAGTTTTGGCAACTTTGAATGAAGGGGCAGCGGATGCAGATTGGGTAGAGAGAACCTTTGAGTCGCCTGGGAAATTACTTGGAGTTAAGTACACTCCGTCGGCCATATCAGATTTAAAAACGGTTCCCTGAATATAAGTTTTGAATCCGATAGTGAAATTGAGAACGTCGCCACTGTTACCAATAAAATCTGAACCCCCATTAAGCGAGCTTTTAAAATCGATAATAATCTTCTTGCCGGCGTTGTCGTAAATGCAATTAGAAATTTCAGCAGTTTCCACTGTCAACGAGCAAGTGTTTACTGTCAAAGATGTGCTGCTATTTAAGGGAATCTCCACCCTCTGAATGGGGCCCGATCCATCCATTACCACATTTACATAAAGGTAGTTTCCCTTAGCCTTCGAAGAATTGTTCTTATCAATGTGGCTCGGAATCGTCTGATACGTCGTTTGCGCCTGAACCTCCGGTACCTGAGAGACCACGAAAGAACTAACACCCAGCACTAGCACCAGTGCTCCAAAGATACCCAAAATACACGTGGTGAGTCGTTTTGTGACTTTCATCGAATTCTCCTTAAGCATGGTGTGGTGTTGGATGGGATTTCGCTTGTTCATTGTTTATTCCTCCGAAGCATCTTTCTTATCCAGAGGACCAGCAAGAGCAAGACAATTGCAGATCCAATAACGATCGCCCACATCCACCATTGCCAGTGGAAGCCGCTTTCTTCAAAGAACTTCTCGTCCGACGGATCCATCGGTACGCGTTCAGCATGCACGAGCAACCGGTGGCTGTTGATGCCGTATGGCGTGCACGTGATGAGGGTGATGAGGTCCTGGCCGTCGACACGCTTGAGGCTCTCGACCTCGGTCGGCAGCACGGTGTCGATGCGGTACACCTTGTACTTCATTTTCTGGCCGGCGGACTGGATGTAAATGGCGTCGCCGACTACGGCCTTGGCAAGATTGTCGAAGAGCGTGGCGTTCTGGAGGCCGGTGTGGCCAGTCATGACGGCATGCTTGCCGACGCCTCCCACTGGAAGGTCGGTCCCATAGAGGTGGCCCACACCCTTTTGCAGCACTTCATGGCTGGTGCCGTGGTAAATCGGCAGGTTCACCTGCGCGGATGGAATGACTACGCGCCCCATCGCGTCGTAGGAGTCCAGTTGTTTCTTGTATTCCTGGAATCCGGCAGAGCGTTCATCTTGGGTGCCGGACCAGGGGTCGGTGACGGCGGACTCACCGCGGTGGTCGTTGTAGGAGATGGCATCTTCCAGCTCCTTATTAATGACCTCTGCCGGTACGGTCTGCTCGTACTGCGAGTACGCCTCAGCAACCTTCGTCTGCCGAATGTTATTCCACTGGGTGGCCACGACTGGGTAGAGCAGCACGCACAGCCCAGCGAGCACGAGAAGGACAGGCACCAGCACGCTGGACAGTTTGCGCTGCGCCTGTGGCTCCTTCTCTCTTACCACGGTGTGCATCCCCATCGTTCTTCCCTACTCTGCATTCTTCCTGCGTCGCACCAGCATGATGCCGAGCGCCATCAAAGCGACGGCTGCACCGACAACACCGATGACGGCCGCGCCGGTGGATGCCAATCCTTTACGAATTCCCAACACCCGATCCTCACGCATCGGTGGAGTTGGATCGTCACGCACGCCCTGCACCGAATCGGTCGGACGTGGCGTTGGGTCCGGGTTGTCCCCCGGCACGTAAGGCGGGTACTCCGGCTTGGTCGGGGTGGTGGTCGGCGCGACCGGCTTGAACTTGGCGTTGATCGTCGGCTCACAGTTCCAGCGATCGGTGCCGCCGGTGGGCAGCGTGATCACGAACGGAGCTGGCGTTTGGTGCTTGCCATCATTCGGAATCGTCGCGGTTACCAAGTAGGCGCCAGATGGAAGGCCACTGAAGTAGGCCTTTCCCGAGGCGTCGCTGGTGGCGTACCACTGGCCGTCCTTCGGAGCAGCGCTTGCCTTATCGACGTCCATTCCCTTCACCGCATCCCAGCCAGCCGTCGTGGTGAGGTCGATGCCGGCCAACTTTTCTAGCGTGAATACAGTGCCTTCGACTTCGTCGTCCCATTTGACCTTGTTGACGACCATGGTGACGTTGATGCCAGCGCAGGAATCAGATTGTGTGATGTCAAGGCCGTCGATAGGCCCGGTAACCGGATTGGCGGCAGCAGGTGCGATGCTGAGCGCTGCAATCGTCACAGCGGTAGCCAAGGCGAAGCGCTTATTCATGATCATCACTTTCCGATTCGTACTTGTCAATCAAGTCCATGGCGGGAACCCGAGGTTCGGCTTCCTTGAGCTTCTTTAGCTGGCGACGCATCCACACGGCCAGGGCGATCGCCACTGCGAGTGCACCGATAAGCAGCGCCCACATCCACCACTGCCACTGAGCACCCTTCGTCTGGTCGATGGCTTCGTGGTCCTTCGCATCCATCTCAACGCGGTGTCCGCGGACAAGGAGTCGGTGAGAGTTGATGCCATATGGCGTACAGGTGACGAGGGTGATGTAGTCCTTGCCATCGACTGGACGCAAGTCATCGGTTTCGTTAGGGAGCACGACCTTGATCTGGTCGACTTGGTACTTCAGTTTCTCACCGGAGACCTGGACGTAGATGGCGTCGCCTTCCTTGACATCCTTGAGGTTGTCAAAAAGAGTGGCGTTTGGAAGGCCGGTGTGTCCGGTGAGCACCGAGTGCGAGCCTTCGCCACCCACCGGAAGATCAGAGCCAAACAGGTGGCCGACGCCTTTTTGCAGGGTGTCATGGTCAGTACCGTGGTACAGCGGGAGGTTGATTTGGCCCGTCGGGACAATCAAACGACCCATGGCCTCGTTCTGGTGCAGTTGTCCCAGGTAGGCCTGGTAGTCATTGTTTTGCTTGGAGATCTGCGCCAGCCAAGGGTCCAGGATCGGACCTGTGTTGCGGGTGTCGTTGTACTGGCGCGCACTCTCCAGCGCGGTATTGAGTTGTTCGGGATCAGCTTGCTTTTCAAACTTCGCGTATTCATTCGCGACGTTGATCTGCCTGATGTTGTTCCACTGAGTGGCAACAACCGGATACACCAGCACCAAGACTCCGAGGAGAACCAGGATCACCGGAATCAGGACCGACTTCAGGTCCCTCTGCGACTGTGGGGCTTTCGTTTCTACCGTCATGGCGTATCACTCTTGCTGATCTTTAGGCTTAACTGCCGGTGAGGCGACCTGCTAGAGGTCGCCTCACTTTGGCGAGAAGGCTAGGTAATTAGGCCTTCTTGGAGTTGCGGCGGGCGAACCAAGCGCCAGCGCCGACGAGAGCTGCACCGATCGCAGCCAGAACACCGATACCAGCACCACCGGTGAGTGGGAGCTGAGGGGTGGTGTCATCAAGGTTGATGACCTCACCGTCATTCGCGCCAACCTTCACGGAAGCCAGTTTGTAAACCGGAACGGTGTAGGACTTCGTCTCAACCGTTGGAGGATTTTCAACCACCGTGCCGTCAGTGTTCTTGGTGAAGGAACGGGTGACGATGTCGCGAGTCACATTTTGAGTCTCACCAGAAGCGAGCAGCTGGAAGTCGATTGGCTCAGCCAGCAATTCCTTACCCTTAGGAGCCTTGGTCTCCACAAGGCAGTAGCGGGTGCGATCATCCTCGGCAACCGGCCCATTGTTCGCAAAGTCGTTTACGTGCAAACCGGTGATGGAAACCTTGCCATCCTGTCCGGAAACGAAAACATCTCCACCAGCTTCCGCGCCGTTCAGGTCAATTGCCTTAGCAGTCTTGACGTCGAGTGCGGAGCAGTCCTTTGCGCCCGGCGCGGATTCGAAGACCTTAAATTCTGCACCTTCGAGGCCCTTTCGGTTGCCATCGACCTTCAGGAACTCAACGCCACTGGAGTAGGTGAACACAGGAGGGGCGGTGTAGGACTCAGTGCTTGGATCTGGGTTACCTGGGGTGCCACCCTCAAAGTCCATGTCGTTGGTTGGGTTGGATGGTTCCCACTCGCGGGCCTCGTTAGGCACAACCTCGGCGTTAGTGGTCTTGACAGCTTCAACGTGAACAACGACAGTGTTCTGGTTGTTGAGCTTCTTTAGGCCTTCAGCGGTGAACTTGACAACGAAGTTGCCAGTAGCGTCAACCTTGGTCAGGGTGTAGTCAACATCCTTGGTGACCGCCTCATCGTCAACAGTAACCGAGATTATGGCGTTCTTCACGTCAAGGTTCTTGGCATCCAGGGTATCTTCGATCCAGTAGTAGGAAAGCTTCTTGCCATCTTCTACCTGACGAACCTTGGTCGTAATGTCGTACTTGTAAGTACCGGAAGTGTGCTGGCCCTTATCCTCAACTTCCTTGACTGGCTGAGTCTTGGAGTAGTTCTTAGGGTAAGCGTGAACGTTGTAGTTCCAGCTTTCGCCCTGAGTTGCGGTCTCGACTTCCTTGGTACGAGGGTCATCAGCAGTGGTATTGGTCATTGGCAGGAAGGCGATGAAGTCCGCTGCTGGGGTGTAGCCAGGAGCTGGGGTAGTTTCCTTGACCAGATATGCACCGATCTTCAAGGTGACAGGATCCGTGTCGCCGCTAGCGAGGGTGGTCATAGTGGTCGAAGAATCTGCGAGGCGAGCCTTCTTGTCGGTGATCCACTTCTGAACGGTCGCTGGAGTCAATCCCTGAGCGGCTGCCAGCCACTCATTAGTGCCAGCCTTGATGACGTTGCCATTAGCATCCAGGAGCTCAATTTCGGTCGCAGTGAACACCACGTCCTTGAGCGGTGTGCCATCCGGAGCAGGATCCTGGATATTGCCGGTTGGGGTACCAGTCGAGGTTGGGTTGCCGTACTTGTGGATGGTGAGGGTACCCTCGGCCCGGTCAATGGTCGAGACGACTACTGGGGTAGATGGAGTGACATCCTGCGCAAGCGCCATTGGGGACATACCCAGGGTCAGGCCGACGATTGCGGCAGCGGAGACGCTGCGCAAAGCGATTGAATTCTTAGTCATGAATCTTTTCCTTCGAAACGACAGGCCACCCGAACCGTACAGCCGGGAGGCTAAATATGCAGTTGGTGGCCGTTCCTGGCTGTGCTTCCGAGATCTTCTCGGTCGTCGGCCGGATTCCGCCTAGTGACCGGTATTCCAGCCACACACCGACATCCTTATCGGCACACCATTAATCTTAATACATTGCTAAGAAATATGGTAGTTATCTGTCAGGAATAGGGTTTGCCTGTAGTATTGCCTGAAAAAATTGCTGGTTCACACGTCATTTTTGATTACCATTAGCGCCATTCCCGCAGGGGAGCCTCACCAATTTGGGGGATAACATATCCACCAAACTCCCTTAACCTGCATAAATGTGATCGCTGCCACGTTCAACGAAACCGCAGGACACGACAAAGCCCGCCAACATCTCTGTCAGCGGGCTCTCAGAATTGATTGTGCTTAATACTTCAGGAATGTCGTCCCTTTGGGCGGGCGAGGAAGGTCGAGCCAATAATAAACAGGACGGTCGCGACAAGGAGCACACCGAGAACGGAAGCACCCGTCATAGCGAGCATCGGACGAGATTTCGGAGCTTGCGCCGTCGCACCGACCGGAGCAACAGGCGTAGCCTGCGGAGCTGCCTGGTTCACTGGAGCCGAGGCGCTAGTCTCAGGAGAGCGCTGCTCGGCGGGCGCAGCATAAGGAACTGGCGAAGCCTTGGAAGAAATAAATTTTTCTTCCCCGCCACTAACCTTTGCGATATCTCCCGAAACTTTCTCGACTGCGTTAACGATGCCCATGGCGTCGGCAAGCAGCTCATCCTTCTTTGCAGCCTCGGTGGTCGTCGGAGTGCCAGATGCCTTCGTCTCCACGGCTTGCTTCTCGGCGTCCTCAACAACCATCTCAGGTGCAGGGGCCGCCAGCGGTTCGATCAACTGGACCTCTTCCGTAAAGTCAACAGGCGCTGGCTTTACCGTTTCTACAGCAGGAGTCTCCTCGGCAGCAATCTCAGCCGGGGCTTCCATCTTCGGCTGAGGGCGATCCTGGGCCTCAGCCGGCTTCACCAGCTGTAACTCATGCTTGTCAGTCTCTTCCACCACACCGATCAGAGGAACGATCGGTTCATTCTTCTCAATTGCCTTAGCCTCGAAGTCTGCACTGACCTCGACGGGGAGAATGATCTGGGCTTCCCAACCAAAGTCTGGGGTGATCTCTTCGCGAGTATCGATCTTTTGCACACGGAGCATTGGTGCGCCGGTGTCCTTCGAGATATCTTCGAAGGTTGCAATTGGGAAACCGAGGTTGTTCGCCATCATCATCTGAGGCAAATCCATGTCCTTGAAAGCCATGCCCTCGGTACCAAGGTGCATGACTTCGCCAGTCTTGAATTTCTCCATGTCAAACTTGAGCTGAACAGCGAATTCCTCACCGACAGTCAGCTCATTGACTTCCTTATCCGTACGCTCCTTAAAGACATAGGACACCTTGTCGGTGTTCAAGAAGTCCTTAGGAACTGCCGGAGTGGTGGTTGGTGTCGCCGTCGCAGTCGCCGTTGTTGTCGAGGTCGACTTTGCGGTAGGGGTCGCGGTTTCAGTTACCAACGCAGGCTCAGGAGTAGGAATAGTCTCAATGGTCGGGAGGTACTTGTCGTATCCCTCGACGGTTTCCTCTGCAATGAAAGGTGCAGGGCTTACAACTGGGGTTGTGGTGATGGTTTGCGCCACACCAGGGATGACGGTTTGAGACAGTACCAGCGCCGAAAACGCAGCTGCCGTAATCTTCCTCATTGTCACTTCTATCTGCCAGAGCCTGAATACCTACTAATAATGTTCACTTTGAAGCTTAGCGGATCATGAGTGAAAGTAAAAGTAAACTGGCAAAAGAGTGAGTTATGGCTAGTTAAATAGGGTTTCCCCTGGGAAAGTAATACCCTTCGTACCCCATAAATAGTAAGAACCCGCCTCAAAAGAGTGCGGGTTCTTAGAATCCTTGAAAGCTACACAAGCAACTCTGCAATCTGAATCGTGTTTAGCGCTGCACCCTTGCGCAGGTTGTCGCCAGCAACGACCAAAACCAAGCCTCGGTTATCGTCAACGGACTGATCCTGGCGGATACGGCCGACGAAGGATGGATCCTTTCCGGCAGCCATCAGAGGCGTTGGAACATCGACAACCTCGACGCCTGGGGCATCGACAAGCAATGCCTTTGCTTCCTCAACGGTGATCGCACGCTCAAACTCGGCGTGGATGGTGAGCGTGTGGCCGGTGAAGACCGGGACGCGCACACAGGTGCCGGCGACCTTCAGGCCCGGAATCCCCAAGATCTTGCGGGATTCGTTGCGCAGCTTCTGCTCCTCGTCGGTTTCGAGGGAACCGTCGTCGACAAGGTTGCCGGCAAATGGCAGCGCGTTGAAGGCGATCGGTGCCACGTATGGGCCGAGGTCGGCAGGGTTAAGGACCGAACCGTCGTGTGCGAGCACGGTTGGATCCTCAAGAGAGGCCACCTGAGATGCCAGCGCAGCCACGCCAGCAACACCCGAGCCGGATACCGCCTGATAGCTGGAGACGTGCAGACGAACCAACCCGGCGCGATCGTGCAGTGGCTTGAGCACTGGCATCGCAGCCATGGTGGTGCAGTTCGGGTTCGCAATGATGCCCTTCTGCGGTGCCTTCGCGGCCTCTGGGTTCACCTCGGACACGACGAGCGGAACCTCTTCGTCCTTGCGCCACGCAGAGGAGTTGTCCACCACGGTCGCACCAGCAGCAGCGAAGATCGGCGCGTACTGCTTGGACGTGGAACCGCCAGCAGAGAAGAGCGCAATGTCGATTCCGCGCAGGGACTCCTCGGTCACCAGAGCCAGGTCCTCAACAGTGATCTCCTGACCGCGGAACGGCAGGGTGGAACCGGCGGAACGTGCGGAAGCGAAGAAACGCACCTCGTCAGCAGGGAAATTACGCTCTTCAAGGAGCGTGCGCATGACGCGGCCGACCTGGCCGGTTGCGCCGACAACTGCGACAGTAGTCATAGAAGGGGACCTTTCAGTTATAAGGTGCGGGATTTGGTAAAGGAAACAGCACATTTTCGGGCGAAAACGTCAATCTGCATTACCAAATCCGACAAGGGGTTATCTACCGGTACCAGCGTATACCGTGGCCGGCGCGTCGCCACCGAGTTCGAAGGCTTCATGGATAGCGCGAGCAGCCTCTGGAAGGTCGGTTTCGCGAATGAGGACGGAAATGCGGATCTCGGAAGTGGAGATCATCTCGATGTTGATGCCCTTATCGCGGAGCGCTTCACAGAACGTCGCGGTGACGCCCGGGTGAGACTTCATTCCGGCACCAACGAGGGAGACCTTGCCTACCTGGTCGTCGTACGTGATGGCTTCCCAGCCCTGTTCAGCTTCGATTGCCTTGAGCAGCTCGAGGGCGCGAGGGCCGTCGGCGCGCGGGCAGGTGAAGGTGATGTCGGTCTTGCCGTCTTCCAGGGAAGAGACATTCTGGAGCACCATGTCGATATTGATCTCGGCGTCCGCAATGGCGCGGAAAATGGTGGCGGCGGCACCCGGCGAGTCAGGGATGCCCAGGACGGTGATCTTTGCTTCGGAGCTGTCGGTGGCTACACCGGTCAGGACTGCTTCTTCCACGGGAATATCCTCCATAGATCCGGCGATGAGGGTGCCGGGGTCATTGCTGTACGACGAACGAACGCGCATGGGCACGTTAAATGCGCGGGCGTATTCAACGCTGCGCAGGACAAGAATCTTGGAACCTACTGCTGCCAGCTCCAGCATTTCCTCGAAGCTGAGCTGCTTGAGCTTCTGTGCATCTGGCACGATGCGTGGGTCGGCAGTGTAGACACCGTCCACATCAGAGTAAATCTCGCACACATCGGCCTTCAGCGCTGCTGCCAGTGCCACGGCGGTCGTGTCCGAGCCACCACGACCGAGCGTGGTGACGTCCTTAGATTCACGATTCACACCTTGGAATCCGGCGACGATGCAGATCTTGCCTTCGTCGAGAGCTGCCTGCACGCGAGCTGGAGTCACTTCCAGGATGCGCGCGTTGCCGTGGCGTTCCGTAGTAATAACGCCGGCCTGGGAACCAGTGAAGGATTGAGCTTCGGCGCCAAAAGACGCAATTGCCATTGCTACCAGAGCGTTGGAGATGCGCTCGCCTGCAGTGAGAAGCATATCCATCTCTCGTGCAGGTGGAACTGGGTTGACCTGCGCTGCGAGGTCGAGGAGTTCGTCGGTCGTGTCACCCATTGCCGAGCACACCACGACCACGTCGTTGCCCGCCTTCTTAGTGGCAACAATTCGCTCCGCAACAGCCCGAATACGTTCCGCGGTCTCCAGCGAGGAGCCGCCATATTTTTGCACGATAAGTGCCATTCGTCGCCACCTTTCTCGATTGCTGAGTTAATAGTACCGCCCACCAGGAATTAAGCAACTCTAATGCCGGGTAACCTTTTGTTCATTTTCTGTAAATATGTTCCGGTAATCTGGGTTCGTGCACAATTACCTCCTGGCGGTGCTTTTCGCACTACTCTCTGCCCTCACCATTGCGTGGGGCACCGTGGTACGCCACCGCATTGCCGAAGCAGCGCCGGTCGGAGGCAACGCGGCCATCTTGTCTGCCATGAAACGGCCCTTGTGGTGGGCGGGCATGTCGACGGCCATCATCGCCTACTTTCTGCAGGTCGTAGCCCTCGGATTCGGCCCACTCTTGGTCGTGCAACCAATTCTTGTGATGTCGCTCATGTTTACCCTCCCCCTGTCTGCCCGCTACGACGGCAGACGCATCACTTTTTCCGAGATGACCTGGGCAACCGTGCTGACAGCCGCCGTTACCGTCCTCGTACTCTTGGGCCGACCACTCCCCGGCATCACCCACCCTCCTTTGGAGCGGTGGTTCATCCCAGTCGGCGTCGGATTCCTCGTCCTGTTCGCCATGGACCGCTACGCCAGCCGACAGATCCGCCGCGAAAAAGCCCTGATCCTTGGCATAGTGACCGGAGCGATCTTCGGATTTGTGGCCGTATTCTCCAAAGCAGTCGCGGACATTTTCATACTCCACGGCTTCCTCGGGCTCCTATCCAACTGGGAGCTCTACGCATTGATCATCGCCGCAACCTTGGGAACGATCGTGCAGCAGTCCTCCTTCAACGCCGGCGCCCTCCGTAACTCGCTGCCCGCCATGAAAAGCGCTGAGCCCGTCGTCGCCTTTTCCCTGGGCTACCTGGTGCTTGGCGAAAAATTCTCCGCCACCGACCTCGAATGGCTCTGGATGTTCCTCGCGTTGATCGCCATGATCTTCGCCACGGTGATGCTGTCGCGCAGGGGCGTGTAGGGGATCTGCTGCTGTCTTATTGCAGCTATGTGAAACCAGCTATTAGGAGCGAAGCTAGCGATAATGCACCCATTTTGAGTGAAGTAGAAGTGGTGCAGCTCCCAATAGCTGGTTTCACATAGCCGGTTTCCCGGCTACCCGAGAAGCCCTAAATCGCCCACCCCGTGGAAATCAGCGGATGCACGGAAATCACGGCACCCACCACCACCCAGACCGCCATGCCAACCACTCCCCTAATACGATCAAAGGAACGCGCATAGGCCATCGCCAGCGGCAGCAGGCAGATGGTCACTGGTAGCAGCAGCCGGGGCCGCGCGGTGAACGTGCCGTCGGAAAGGATGACATTCATCGCCACGCCGAAGCCGAACAGCCACACTGGCCAAGGCATCTTCCCGAAGCTAAAGACCACGAGCACGACAGCCAATACAATACTCAGGCCCACGAGCACGATCCACGAATCGCTGTTTCGGTTGAAGATCCAGGTGAGATATTCCCAGGTCGAGCGCCCGAGGTCGAAGGCCGAACCCCACCCTTTCTTCTGAATACCGAAGTACCCGCCGACATCCGCGGTGTGCGAATTCACGAACATGATGTACGCGACCATGCCCAGCGGCGACAACACCAAAGCAGCCCACGCCTTCCAGCTGCGCAACCCCCACGCAACCACCACCACGAGGAAGACAACCCACAAGTCAACGGCAGTTAAGCGGGTCAGCCCTGTGAAGAACACGAGCGCGCCGGCCAGGAACCAGCGTCGTTCCAGCATCGCCCACAGTGCCCAGAGCGACAGCGCACCGAACAGCGCTTCCGTGTAGACCATGTTGTAAGTCAGCGCCATCGGCGCTCCCGCCACCGCCACACCGGCGACAGCCTGCACCCACTTACCCCAGCCCATGTGCTTCACGACGGCCATCACCGCCGCCACCATCAGCGCACCAGCAATGCAGTTGATCAGGAATCCCGCCCAAAAGTACTCCAGCCCAGTCGTTTCGTGGAGGATGCGCAGGAGGAAGGGAAAGAGTGGAAAGAACGCGAGGCGAGAGTGGAAGCCGTCGAGGGCGTTGGGATCCATGTTCTCGAAGTAGCCACCATTGGCAATGCCCATGTAGTGGACGGCATCCCAGCGCGTCAGCACCTTCTCGAGGGTGTGACCTTTGGCGTCGGCAAGCCAGCTAACAATATACAGTCGGAGGGCGGATACCCCCGCAAAGATAGCGACCGCGAAGAACCACAATTCTTTGGTCAACCTGCGAGAAGTTACGGATTCCATGGTGAATAAGCCTAACTTAGTTCCGCAAAATGCATGACGTGAAG
This sequence comes from Corynebacterium kalinowskii, assembly GCF_009734385.1. Taxonomy (NCBI): domain Bacteria; kingdom Bacillati; phylum Actinomycetota; class Actinomycetes; order Mycobacteriales; family Corynebacteriaceae; genus Corynebacterium; species Corynebacterium kalinowskii. The sequence continues at coordinate 2,278,142 of NZ_CP046452.1, forward strand.
CATAAAATGCGGTATCGTGCGTTACATGCAGCGGGCACTTCTCCTTCTTTGCCGCGGCGGGATTTAGGTCTTTTACTGGCCGGCGCCTGTCGCGGAGTTTCCCATTGCCGGCCAACCCACCAAAGAAGGATTGAACGATGGAATTTTCCGCACCCGCACAACTGACCAAACCACAAGGCGAGATCCCTGCTGACCAGCCAACTTGGAATAAGCAGCGCAATTCGGCAATGCCCGCCACCAGATACCAGCCTTATGACGTGGAGGTTCAGGACTTCCAATTAGAAGACCGCACCTGGCCAAACAAGCGGATCACCAAGGCGCCAGCATGGTGCGCCGTAGACCTGCGCGACGGCAACCAGGCCCTGATAGACCCGATGAGCCCCGAGCGCAAGCGCCGCATGTTTAACCTGCTGGTGGACATGGGCTTTAAGGAAATTGAGGTCGGTTTCCCGTCCGCCTCCCAGACGGATTTTGACTTTGTGCGCGAGATCATCGAGAAGAACATGATCCCGGACGATGTCACCATCCAGGTGCTGGTACAGGCGCGCGAGCACCTGATCCGTCGCACGTTTGAGGCCTGCGCAGGCGCCAAGAATGTGATCGTGCACTTCTACAACTCCACGTCGATCCTGCAGCGCGAAGTGGTGTTCCGCAAGGACAAGGAAGCCATCAAGAAGCTGGCCACCGATGCCGCTGAGCTGATCAAGACCATCGCGCAGGACTACCCGGACACCGCGTGGCGCTGGGAGTACTCCCCTGAGTCCTACACCGGCACCGAGGTCGAGTACGCGCTGGAAGTGTGCAACGCCGTCACCGCGGTCATGCAGCCGACCCCAGACAACCCGATGATCCTCAACCTGCCGTCCACGGTGGAAATGATCACCCCGAACGTCTACGCCGACTCCATCGAATGGATGTCCCGCAACCTGAACAACCGTGAATCCATCATCCTGTCGCTGCACCCGCACAACGACCGTGGCACGGGCGTTGCGACGGCCGAGCTGGGCTACCTGGCTGGCGCGGACCGCATCGAGGGCTGCCTGTTCGGCAACGGCGAGCGCACCGGCAACGTTTGCCTGGTCACCCTGGGCCTAAACATGCTGACCCAGGGCGTGGATCCGCAGCTCGACTTCTCTGACATCGACCTCATCCGTCGCACCGTCGAATACTGCAACCAGCTGCGTGTGCCTGAGCGCCACCCATACGGCGGCGACTTGGTCTTCACCGCGTTCTCCGGCTCCCACCAGGATGCCGTGAACAAGGGTCTGGATGCGATGCGCGCCTCCGACTCCCCGGTCTGGGAGGTGCCATACCTGCCGATCGACCCGAAGGACGTCGGCCGTTCCTACGAAGCCGTGATCCGCGTGAACTCTCAGTCCGGCAAGGGCGGTGTCGCTTACATCCTCAAGACCGACCACGGCATTGACCTGCCACGCGCGCTGCAGGTCGAGTTCTCCTCGGTTGTCCAGGCTGTCACCGATGCCGAAGGCGGCGAGATCAACTCCAAGGCAATGTGGGATATCTTCGCCACCGAGTACCTCGACCGTGCTGATGTGCTGTCGCTAGAGTCCGTGCATCTCACCGATACCGGGGTCACCGCCACCGTGCTTCACGACGGCGAATCCCGCACCATCGAAGGTGTCGGAAACGGTCCCGTCGCAGCATTTGCGAATGCACTGGAATCCCTCGGAATCGACGTTGAGGTGCAGGAATACTCCCAGCACGCCCGCAGCGCCGGTGACGACGCCGAGGCCGCAGCCTACGTCTACGCCAGCGTCGGCTCCACTGCGTCTTGGGGTGTTGGTGTAGATTCCAGCATTACCGAAGCATCGCTGAAGGCGATCGTTTCTGCGGTAAACCGCGCCTAGCGGCGCAGCAGCAGATTCCGGCGGGTCTACTGAGTCCAGACGAGCAGTGCGCCTGCGTGTCCGGCCAGAACGACTCCCACGATGGCAGCAATAGCTGCCAAGACAGTGAGCCCGCGTACCGCGATCGCGAGGGCCGGAATCTGCTTCTTCACCTGCAAGAAGTGGTACACGAGCATGAGCACCAGCATCACAGCAGCACTGATCATAACGATCTTCGCCTTGTTGGCGTGGTCCCCATAAATGCCAGGATCATGCTCGGATGCTCCCTTGAGCACCAACAATTCTTCGCCGGTGCTATTGGTAATGGCAGCGGAAATCGTAGCCAGTAGTGTTGCGATGGACACCAACCACGGGTGCTTCACGTGCCAACCAGGTCGAAGCGCAGCGTACATGACTAGTAGTGCGACGACGGGAATGCCGACAACGGTGAGGTGAACGATGAGTGGGTGCATAGGAAGTCCAGAAAGCATGGACACAGGATAAGCGCCGAGAGTGCAGTCTGCCGGATTTGGCAAAGCAAACTGTCGTTTTCAGGGGTTAAAAGCCTATCTGTCTTACCAAATCCGGCGCGGGGTTCTAAGATCACTTTCTAATGACTAACCAAGACCCCCAAACTCCTGAGGATCGCGAGGCTGAGAAGCAGGCGCGTCGCGAAGCCCGCGAGGCCGCGATTGCCGCCGCGCCTCTCGCCGTTGTCCACGTGGAATCCACCGGCATTCACCCGTCGACATCGCGGATGGTGTCCCTGACGATCATGACGCTGTCCCCCGAGGGAGAGATCGTGGATGAATTCTTCGAGATCTTCAACCCCGGCGGCGACACCGGCCCGCGCCATCTGCACGGCATTACTGCGGAGGAATTCGAACAAGCCCACACCGTCGAGCGTTACCTAAGAAGGATCAACACGCTTCTCGACGGCCGCACAGTGATCATGCACAATGTGCCGCGCACCTGGGGCTTTGTGCTGGGTGAGACGCGATCGGCGCTGCGCGCCTTGCAGCGTCGCCAGCGCAGTCGCAACCGGAATCGCCGTGGGCGTCGTCGCGTGGGACGTCCGCCACGTCCGGTGGCACTCATCGATACGCTCGCGTCGGCGCGTCGCTTAGGCCTGCCTTTGGAGGACACGCGCGTGCGCGCGGTGGCTCGCGAGCTCGGCATCCCGTCCCCGTCCCCAGTCGCCTCCGTCGAGCGGGCGCTGCTGTCAGCAGAAGTCGTGTCACGGGAGACCGCTGAGATTATCGCGGACATCTATGATGCGGAAGCTGCTCGCGGCGAACTGGCAACCTATGATCCGACGTCGCTCCGCGCCGACCGCTTCGGCCTGCAGCGATCCGCTGTGCGTGTCGACGCCATGGAGGCATCCGCCGCTACCGAGAATCCTGGCGCTTTTACACCTGGAAAGCCGTTGCAGCCCGGCATGGAGTTCGTGGTGAGCCCGGACATAGCAGTTGATCCGGACGAGGTCATTTCCAGCGGCATCGCTGCGGGGCTCACCTACAACGAGAAGATCACGCGTCAGACAAGTTTGCTGGTGTGTAACCGCACGTCAGTACTCCGTGGCAAGGCGATGCACGCCGACCGGAAGGGCATCCCATTGGTTTCCGACGCGGACTTCCTCGCGCTCTGCAAATAATCCCCCGGCATACGACTAGAATCTTCTGCATGAAACTTCCCGCTCCACTCGCGCGTATGCGCACTGGTTTCGCAGTGCTCGCTGCTAACGCTGCTACCAAGGCATCTCAGGCCACCGGCCGGGGCGCTGGCGGCATGATCGGAGGCCTGATCGCGAATGCTATTGACCCGACCATCATGGAGCAGCTGGGGGCATCCCGCCCGGTGGCGCTGGTGACCGGAACGAACGGTAAGTCCACCACGACTCGCATGCTGGTCGGCGCGCTTCGCACTAAGTACAAGGTCGCCACTAATGATGGCGGCGACAACATGGATGCCGGCATTATCGCGGCTCTTATGAAGGGCAAGTCTGCCACCCACATTGCACTCGAGTGCGATGAGCTGCACGTTCCTGCGGTCGCCGATCGACTGCGACCTAGTGTGCTGGTTCTACTAAACCTCACTCGCGATCAGTTGGACCGCGTTGGCGAGATCAACAAGATCGAACGAGTGCTGCGCGGGGCCGTCGAGAAGCACCCCGAGATGACGGTGATCGCGAACTGCGACGACGTCATCGTAACCTCCGTAGCCTTTGACGCCCCGGACGTCGTATGGGTGTCCGCGGGTGCCGGATGGACGGGTGACTCCGTCAGCTGCCCACGCACCGGCGGCCACATTATTCGAGACGGCGAGGACTGGTACGCGGCGAAGCCATTGCAGGATGGCCGCGAGTTCCGCCGCCCAACCCCGACCTGGTCGATCACCCCAGAGGGCATTGACCACGAGGGGCTGCACGAGCTGGACCTGAAACTCCCCGGACGCGCAAACCGCGGCAACGCCACCCAAGCGATCGCTGCGGCAGTGGCCATGGAAGTACCCCTGTCCGATGCGCTGCACGCGACCGAGCAGGTGGACAACGTGGCCGGCCGCTACTCCACCATCCGCTTTGAGCAGTGGGATGTGCACATGATCCTGGCCAAGAACCCAGCCGGCTGGCAAGAAGCGCTGTCCATGGTGGATCGCACCGCCGACGGGCTCGTCATAGCCGTCAACGGCCAGGTAGCCGACGGTGAGGATCTCTCTTGGCTGTGGGACGTGTCCTTTGAAGACTGCAAGGATTCCTTCGTCCACGCCGCCGGCGAGCGCGGCACCGACCTAGCCGTGCGTCTGACGTATGCGTCTATTCCTCATGATCTGCACCAAGATCCCGTGGACGCCATCCGCGCCTGTGCGCCTGGACGAGTGGAAGTCCTGGCCAATTACACCGCATTCCGCGATCTGAAGAAGGCATTGTCATGATCACTATCGGCCTCATTCTTCCCGACGTCCTGGGCACCTACGGCGATGACGGCAATGCTCTGGTCCTGCGCCAGCGCGCCCGCATGCGTGGCCTCGACGCCGAGATCGTCCGCATTGGCCTTGGCGAACCCGTGCCGTCCACTTTTGATGTGTACTGCCTCGGCGGCGGCGAAGACACCGCCCAGATCCTCGCGGCTGAACACCTGATTGCCGACGGTGGCCTCCAGCGCGCGGCTTCCGCTGGCCGCCCAATCCTCGCCATCTGTGCCGGTCTTCAGGTGCTTGGCGAATCCTTCCAAGCTTCCGGACGCACTGTGCAGGGCGTCGGCCTTATCGACGCCACCACTGCCCCACTTACTCAGCGCGCCATCGGCGAAGTGGTCACCACTCCTCGGATTGAGGGATTGACGCAGCCTCTGACCGGTTTTGAGAACCATATGGGCGCCACCGTGCTAGGCGACGATGCGTCTCCACTGGGCTCAGTCACGAGGGGTGTTGGCAACTCCTCCGATGGTACTTCGGAGGGCGCTGTCCAGGGCTCCGTCATTGCGACCTACATGCACGGCCCTGTGCTGGCACGTAACCCAGAGCTCGCAGACCTGCTGCTCACGCGGGCGACCGGGCTTGCTTTGGAACCGTTGGAGTTGCCTGAGGTGGAGCAGCTGCGGAAGGAACGGTTGAGCTAGTCATTTACATGTAGTTTTTGCGCACCAAATCCATACGTGTATATCCAAATTGTAAATGCTCCGTAGGCGAAAAATTGCGTCACATCGGTGAGAAATGCAAAAAACGACCGTGCGTTGATTTGGTCGTGGAATACTACGGTCATGGCCCACATTGTGGACACTGCGAAAAACCAATTCCGAATGCCTTGGGTAATCGGGTATCTCTTATCACGATGACGCCGAGGATAAACACGGATATTGGGAACAAGACCTGGGATCGGCGTCAGGGTGTGTCTGCAACAGCGTAATTGACGACAGCTTCGCTGCTGTTGATGAACTCAGAAAAGCAGACGACAGTGGCGATGATCGCGACCAGGATGAATGCACCTGTCAGTTTGGGATGCTGGCGTCGAAATATCCCCATCACGTAGGCAAATGCCACCAGGTAGACAATGGAGCTGATGACGCGGATTGATTTTGGATGCATCCCTTTTGCCATGAGGAAAACGCCTAGTGCCACGGCGAAGAAATAGCAAACCATCCAAAGCACTGCTTGTCGGGCGTACTTTTGTTCGACTTGCTTAATCTTCTGGAACGTGTCACCGTTCTCAGTAACTGTATGTCTCTTTTCGGGTAATGGAAGCTGAGCTCGCTGCTTCCACATGACGATTGTGGGAGTATTTTACTCAACGTGTCTCGGATGGCACCTTGAGTTGGAACGCGAATGTTGCGTTCTGTAAAAGCTTGAGCCCCAAACCACTGTGTTCACTGGTTTGGGGCTCAAGCTTTTAAGGAGTTACACCTTAGTTTTCGTCGGCCTTACGACGACGAATCAGTGCGAATCCGAGCAGCGCAATTAGCGCGGCGGCAATGGAGATGCCGATAACGTTTGCGCCAGTCTTAGCTAGAACTCCGCCCTTAGGCTGCACACCCTTTTGTGGACCCTTGTTCATGCTGTCAACACCGTCATTTGGCTTAGTCGTTGGTGCTGGCTGTGGAACAGAGGTCGCAGGAGCAGGTGGCACTGGATCAGAGGAGCCAGAGGATCCGGAAGAACCTGGTACCAGCGGAATCAGCGGGATGAGTGGAATCAGCGGTACCCATGGCGGGATACCCGGCTTGCTGTGCGCGTTTGCAGGGTTGTCATCCTTGACCGGCGGGATTGGGTGCCCCTTTTCATCCACTGCCGTCGAGCCATCCGGATTAGCCGGAGTACCTTCGACCGTACCGACGTTCGTGTGCTGCTCGCCTTCCTTTGGAGCTGGATAGGTGGCGGTACACGTCATGGAGGCACCTGGCTCGAGTTCCGTCTTCGGGCAGGAGATCTTGTCTGCCGCGATGACGTTGTCGGTCACCTTAATGTCCTTCAGCTTTGCCAGTCCAGTGTTTGTTACCTGGAAGTGCACTGTCATGTCAGAGCCTGGTTCCACTGCAACACCTGGAGCGGTGTCGGCGTCGTCGCCGTTGATCAGCTTCACGATGCGCACTGCAGGAACCACAGCGTTTGCCGGATCGTGGTCTACCACTGCCGGAGGCTCCTCTGGGTCTGGGCCCGGAGTCGTGGTCTCCGTAGGGCCAGGCTCGCCTGGCACCGTGGTTCCAGGAACCGTGGTGCCTGGGACCGTGGTGCCTGGCTCGGTGGTTTCCGGAACCGTCGTACCAGGAATGGTGGTGCTTGGAACGGTGGTGGTCGCGTTCGTCGTACCAGGGACGGTGCTCTCAGGAATGGTGGTACCTGGGATCGTCATTCCTGGAACAGTGGTGCCCGGAACCGTAGTGCCTGGGACCGTGGTGCCCGGGGTAGGGGTTGGCGTCGGGAAGACGTCGACCTCAGGGGTGCCCTCGACCTTGGCGGTGTTCGTGTGCTGCTCCCCTGCCGCTGGGGCTGGGAAAGTAGCGGTGCAAGTGAAGGACGCGCCGGCTTCGAGCTTGGCGACGACATTGCCCTGTCCACCAGCACAGACGATGTCGCTGGATACGATCTTGTCGTCGGTGACAGTGACATTCTTCAGAGCGGTCTTTCCGGTGTTGGTCACCTCGAAGGTGACGCTCATCGGCTCGCCAGGCTTGACGATGACTCCAGGAGCATTGTTGGCATCATCACCGTTGATCTTTTTGATCACCTGAACACCTGCCGGAGAATCCACGTGAGCGAACTCAGGATCTTCGTCCCGGACCTTGGTTGGCGGATTGTGGCCGTCGCTAGGCGGCGTGCCCTCGACCCGGCCGAGGTCGTAGTGTCCGACGCCCGGCTTCGGTGCCTTGATCTGAGACGTACAGGTCATCTCCTCGCCCGGAGCAAGCTCCGTCTTAGGACAGGTGACCACTGGGTGCTCCACCCCGTCCTGGAGGTACACGGTGTCAGTGACCTGAACATCAGTCAGGTTGACGTCGCCGGTGTTGGTCACCTTGTAGGTGATCGCCATCATCGAACCTGCCTCGACACGGACGCCTGGCTTGGAGTTGTTGTCCGTGCCATTAATCATCTTGACGATATGAATTGCAGGGTTCGAAGGCTTCGGCTCCTCCGGTGGGTTGTGAGCATTGCCCGGATCCTCCGGAGACTCGACCGGCTTGTTCGGATCGCCTGGCTCGCCCGGCTTCTCCGGATTCTCCGGCGTACCGACAGCCTTGGCCACATTCAGGTGGCCGGCAGTCTTACTGGACGGCGCGGCAACCGTGATGGTGACTGTCTTCGCCTCGCCCTTGGCCAGGTCAAACTTTTCGATCCTAGCGAGTTCAGCGTCGATCGCTGCCTGCACGCCGGCGACGTCATCGCCTGCCTGCACCCTATCGACGACATGGATGTCAAACACCTTGGTGTCTCCGGTGTTCTTGATCTCGTAGGTGATCGTCATCGGAGCACCTGGCTTGACCTCGACACCCGGCGCATTGTCAGCGTCGTCACCGTTGATCAGCTTCTGGATCTCCAGCTTTGGAGTGCCAGGAACTGGTGGTGTCGTTGGAGGAGTCGACTCCGTCGCATGCGCAGGATTCGTCGTCGACACTACAACCGTCGTACCCGGAACGGTGGACTCACCAACCGTCGTACCCGGAACAGTCGTACCCGGAACCGTTGTCGTCGCGTCCGTGGTACCCGGCACCGTCGACTCAGGAACCGTCGTACCAGGAATCGTCGACGGTGTCACCGTCACCGTACCCAACGCGGTACCCACATTCACGTGACCAGAAGCCGCATCAGAATCAGCTGCAACCACCTTCGCAGTAAACACACCCGACTCACCAGGAGCCAACGTGCCATCCCACGCAGCAGTCGAACCCTCCTTGAGCACCTTCACCGACGGCGCAACAACATCCTTAATCTTGTCATCCGTCACCGTCACACCATGTAGGGCTTGTTGACCAGTATTCGTCACCAAAAACTGAACCTCAAGATCAGCACCCGGCTTCACCACAGCTGCAGCCTCAGCAGTATCAGCATCCTGCCACACACCGGCCTGATCCTTAATCTGCTTCAACACATCAATAGCAGGAACACCAGCATTCGCAGGGTTCGTCGTTGACACGGTCGTTCTCGGAACCGTCGTCCCCGGAACCGTGGTACCAGGGACCTCACCACCAACAGAACCGACGTTAGTATGCAGTTCCTTCGCATCGGCAGGAGCCGCAAACTCCGCCTTACAAATCACCACACCGCCCGGCATTAGCACGTCAACAACATTGTCGTCATCACACTTAATCTCAGACGCCGCAATCTTGTCATCCGTCACCGTCACATTACGAAGAGCAACCTGACCCGTGTTTACCACACGGAACTCAACCTGCATCATATCGCCGACCTTAACCACCGCAGCATCACCGGCAGTATCAGCATCCCGACCATTGATGAACTTCTTGATATCAACACCCGGCTCACCAGGAACACCCGGTACCACCGGCGTCGTCGTCACCGTCGCAGTAGCAGGATCCGTCGTCGTCAACGTCGTCGCAGGAACCGACGTCCCCGGATCAGTCGTACCCGGCACCGTCGAACCAGGCACCGTCGTCGTCGCATCCGTCGTACCCGGCACCGTCGACTCAGGAACCGTCGTACCAGGAATCGACGTCGGCGGAACCTCACCAGCAACCGTACCCACATTCACATGCTCAGAACCCGCAGGAGGAGCCGGGAAGGTCGCCTTACACACCTTCTCCTCACCCACCTTCAGCACACCCAGAACATTGTTCGAGGAACCCTCACACACAATCTCCTCAGCAGCAACCTTGTCATCCGTCACCGTCACATTCGACAGATCCTTCTGACCAGTATTCTTCACACGGAACTCAACATCCATATCCTGACCAGCAGGAACAGTAACCGCCGTGACGTTAGCATCATCACCATTGATGTACTTCTTAATCGACACCTCAGGAACCACAGCATTCGCAGGATTCGTCGTCGTCACCGCAGTACCCGGAACCGTCGAACCAGGCACCGTCGTCGTCGCATCCGTCGTACCCGGCACCGTCGTCCCCGGCGTATCACCAGAAACCGTACCCACATTCACGTGAGGCGTATCAGCAGCAGGAGCCTTCATCGTCGCCGAACACGTAACCCACGCACCCGGCAACAACACATCAACAACATTGTCGTCATCACACTTAATCTCAGACGCCGCAATCTTGTCATCCGTCACCGTCACATTCGTCAACGGCACATCACCAGTATTCGTGACCTCAAACGTGACACTCATATCCGAACCAACAGCCACCACAGCAGCCGCATCCTTCGAATCAGCATCAAAACCATTGATCTTCTTCACGATATTGATACCAGGAACACCCGGCACCACCGGCGTCGTCGTCACCGTCGCAGTAGCAGGATCCGTCGTCGTCAACGTCGTCGCAGGAACCGACGTCCCCGGATCAGTCGTACCCGGCACCGTCGAACCAGGCACCGTCGTCGTCGCATCCGTCGTACCCGGCACCGTCGACTCAGGAACCGTCGTACCAGGAATCGACGTCGGCGGAACCTCACCAGCAACCGTACCCACATTCACATGCTCAGAACCCGCAGGAGGAGCCGGGAAGGTCGCCTTACACACCTTCTCCTCACCCACCTTCAGCACACCCAGAACATTGTTCGAGGAACCCTCACACACAATCTCCTCAGCAGCAACCTTGTCATCCGTCACCGTCACATTCGACAGATCCTTCTGACCAGTATTCTTCACACGGAACTCAACATCCATATCCTGACCAGCAGGAACAGTAACCGCCGTGACGTTAGCATCATCACCATTGATGTACTTCTTAATCGACACCTCAGGAACCACAGCATTCGCAGGATTCGTCGTCGTCACCGCAGTACCCGGAACCGTCGAACCAGGCACCGTCGTCGTCGCATCCGTCGTACCCGGCACCGTCGTCCCCGGCGTATCACCAGAAACCGTACCCACATTCACGTGAGGCGTATCAGCAGCAGGAGCCTTCATCGTCGCCGAACACGTAACCCACGCACCCGGCAACAACACATCAACAACATTGTCGTCATCACACTTAATCTCAGACGCCGCAATCTTGTCATCCGTCACCGTCACATTCGTCAACGGCACATCACCAGTATTCGTGACCTCAAACGTGACACTCATATCCGAACCAACAGCCACCACAGCAGCCGCATCCTTCGAATCAGCATCAAAACCATTGATCTTCTTCACGATATTGATACCAGGAACACCCGGCACCACCGGCGTCGTCGTCACCGTCGCAGTAGCAGGATCCGTCGTCGTCAACGTCGTCGCAGGAACCGACGTCCCCGGATCAGTCGTACCCGGCACCGTCGAACCAGGCACCGTCGTCGTCGCATCCGTCGTACCCGGCACCGTCGACTCAGGAACCGTCGTACCAGGAATCGACGTCGGCGGAACCTCACCAGCAACCGTACCCACATTCACATGCTCAGAACCCGCAGGAGGAGCCGGGAAGGTCGCCTTACACACCTTCTCCTCACCCACCTTCAGCACACCCAGAACATTGTTCGAGGAACCCTCACACACAATCTCCTCAGCAGCAACCTTGTCATCCGTCACCGTCACATTCGACAGATCCTTCTGACCAGTATTCTTCACACGGAACTCAACATCCATATCCTGACCAGCAGGAACAGTAACCGCCGTGACGTTAGCATCATCACCATTGATGTACTTCTTAATCGACACCTCAGGAACCACAGCATTCGCAGGATTCGTCGTCGTCACCGCAGTACCCGGAACCGTCGAACCAGGCACCGTCGTCGTCGCATCCGTCGTACCCGGCACCGTCGTCCCCGGCGTATCACCAGAAACCGTACCCACATTCACGTGAGGCGTATCAGCAGCAGGAGCCTTCATCGTCGCCGAACACGTAACCCACGCACCCGGCAACAACACATCAACAACATTGTCGTCATCACACTTAATCTCAGACGCCGCAATCTTGTCATCCGTCACCGTCACATTCGTCAACGGCACATCACCAGTATTCGTGACCTCAAACGTGACACTCATATCCGAACCAACAGCCACCACAGCAGCCGCATCCTTCGAATCAGCATCAAAACCATTGATCTTCTTCACGATATTGATACCAGGAACACCCGGCACCACCGGCGTCGTCGTCACCGTCGCAGTAGCAGGATCCGTCGTCGTCAACGTCGTCGCAGGAACCGACGTCCCCGGATCAGTCGTACCCGGCACCGTCGAACCAGGCACCGTCGTCGTCGCATCCGTCGTACCCGGCACCGTCGACTCAGGAACCGTCGTACCAGGAATCGACGTCGGCGGAACCTCACCAGCAACCGTACCCACATTCACATGCTCAGAACCCGCAGGAGGAGCCGGGAAGGTCGCCTTACACACCTTCTCCTCACCCACCTTCAGCACACCCAGAACATTGTTCGAGGAACCCTCACACACAATCTCCTCAGCAGCAACCTTGTCATCCGTCACCGTCACATTCGACAGATCCTTCTGACCAGTATTCTTCACACGGAACTCAACATCCATATCCTGACCAGCAGGAACAGTAACCGCCGTGACGTTAGCATCATCACCATTGATGTACTTCTTAATCGACACCTCAGGAACCACAGCATTCGCAGGATTCGTCGTCGTCACCGCAGTACCCGGAACCGTCGAACCAGGCACCGTCGTCGTCGCATCCGTCGTACCCGGCACCGTCGTCCCCGGCGTATCACCAGAAACCGTACCCACATTCACGTGAGGCGTATCAGCAGCAGGAGCCTTCATCGTCGCCGAACACGTAACCCACGCACCCGGCAACAACACATCAACAACATTGTCGTCATCACACTTAATCTCAGACGCCGCAATCTTGTCATCCGTCACCGTCACATTCGTCAACGGCACATCACCAGTATTCGTGACCTCAAACGTGACACTCATATCCGAACCAACAGCCACCACAGCAGCCGCATCCTTCGAATCAGCATCAAAACCATTGATCTTCTTCACGATATTGATACCAGGAACACCCGGCACCACCGGCGTCGTCGTCACCGTCGCAGTAGCAGGATCCGTCGTCGTCAACGTCGTCGCAGGAACCGACGTCCCCGGATCAGTCGTACCCGGCACCGTCGAACCAGGCACCGTCGTCGTCGCATCCGTCGTACCCGGCACCGTCGACTCAGGAACCGTCGTACCAGGAATCGACGTCGGCGGAACCTCACCAGCAACCGTACCCACATTCACATGCTCAGAACCCGCAGGAGGAGCCGGGAAGGTCGCCTTACACACCTTCTCCTCACCCACCTTCAGCACACCCAGAACATTGTTCGAGGAACCCTCACACACAATCTCCTCAGCAGCAACCTTGTCATCCGTCACCGTCACATTCGACAGATCCTTCTGACCAGTATTCTTCACACGGAACTCAACATCCATATCCTGACCAGCAGGAACAGTAACCGCCGTGACGTTAGCATCATCACCATTGATGTACTTCTTAATCGACACCTCAGGAACCACAGCATTCGCAGGATTCGTCGTCGTCACCGCAGTACCCGGAACCGTCGAACCAGGCACCGTCGTCGTCGCATCCGTCGTACCCGGCACCGTCGTCCCCGGCGTATCACCAGAAACCGTACCCACATTCACGTGAGGCGTATCAGCAGCAGGAGCCTTCATCGTCGCCGAACACGTAACCCACGCACCCGGCAACAACACATCAACAACATTGTCGTCATCACACTTAATCTCAGACGCCGCAATCTTGTCATCCGTCACCGTCACATTCGTCAACGGCACATCACCAGTATTCGTGACCTCAAACGTGACACTCATATCCGAACCAACAGCCACCACAGCAGCCGCATCCTTCGAATCAGCATCAAAACCATTGATCTTCTTCACGATATTGATACCAGGAACACCCGGCACCACCGGCGTCGTCGTCACCGTCGCAGTAGCAGGATCCGTCGTCGTCAACGTCGTCGCAGGAACCGACGTCCCCGGATCAGTCGTACCCGGCACCGTCGAACCAGGCACCGTCGTCGTCGCATCCGTCGTACCCGGCACCGTCGACTCAGGAACCGTCGTACCAGGAATCGACGTCGGCGGAACCTCACCAGCAACCGTACCCACATTCACATGCTCAGAACCCGCAGGAGGAGCCGGGAAGGTCGCCTTACACACCTTCTCCTCACCCACCTTCAGCACACCCAGAACATTGTTCGAGGAACCCTCACACACAATCTCCTCAGCAGCAACCTTGTCATCCGTCACCGTCACATTCGACAGATCCTTCTGACCAGTATTCTTCACACGGAACTCAACATCCATATCCTGACCAGCAGGAACAGTAACCGCCGTGACGTTAGCATCATCACCATTGATGTACTTCTTAATCGACACCTCAGGAACCACAGCATTCGCAGGATTCGTCGTCGTCACCGCAGTACCCGGAACCGTCGAACCAGGCACCGTCGTCGTCGCATCCGTCGTACCCGGCACCGTCGTCCCCGGCGTATCACCAGAAACCGTACCCACATTCACGTGAGGCGTATCAGCAGCAGGAGCCTTCATCGTCGCCGAACACGTAACCCACGCACCCGGCAACAACACATCAACAACATTGTCGTCATCACACTTAATCTCAGACGCCGCAATCTTGTCATCCGTCACCGTCACATTCGTCAACGGCACATCACCAGTATTCGTGACCTCAAACGTGACACTCATATCCGAACCAACAGCCACCACAGCAGCCGCATCCTTCGAATCAGCATCAAAACCATTGATCTTCTTCACGATATTGATACCAGGAACACCTTGCTGCGTCACCGGCGTACACACATCATTGTTATCCACACCATCAGAATCACCCGGCAAATCAACAACGTTGTACAGCCCCTTCGACGAATCCGTCGCACCTGCATCAGTCTTACACTCACCGATAGTGGCCCATTCAACCTTGGACTGATCCACCGTGTACGTCATCACCACCACATGCGGCTTCTCCGCACCAGCAGCCAAATCATCACCCGGCGTGACCTCAAACTTGCCATCAACCAGCGGCAACGAGACCAGATTGCCATCAACCGTGATCGACTTAATCACAAAACCAGCAGGAACCGACGGCGTATCCATCACAGCCTTCGACATCGCCTGATCATTACCCGTATTCTTCACGATCACCGAGTAATTACGCGTGACCTCAGTAGCATCCTTTTCCAACACCACCGGCAGATCAGAAGACTCCTTCCGAACAGCAAAATCAGGCGAAGTAACACACGTCGGATCTTCCCCACCTGGTTTGTTTGGATCGTCCGATAATATGCCGTCTGGGTATGAGACCCAAACCACGTTAGCTTGGTTACAGACTTCAGTTTGTCCTGGTGCCATCCTGACTTGGAAAGTGACTGTAGCTGTGTCGCCAGCTGGAATCACACCCTCAAATTCGGTCTGGGTGCCCTTGACTGGCCTTCGCTTTGTGTAAGGCATAGATGGACCAGCATCGTCAGACACGGGATCACCATTGAGGGTGGTACTGCCTTCAATATACTCCGCACCATGTGGCACCTGGTCCTCGAATGTCGCGCCAGAAACCGACAGATTGCCCGTGTTTTTCATCACAATGCTAAACGTAATAGTGTCCCCAACGCTAGCTGATTCTGGAGTTGCCGTTTTCTCAATAGCTAAATCCGGCTGCGGAAGGGCACACGATGCCATGTCCGCAAAACCATGGCTTTCTGTGAAAGTGAACTCGTTAAGTGGTGTTGCAACACCGGTATCTTTGTTTACTGAATAGTAATTCGATGATCCTTTTTGATTATCATTCGCAGATGCATATAACGTACCGTTAGAATCGAAGGATATTCCGTTATAAAACGAGTACTTTCCTGGGGATCTCATATTACCCACTAGGGTCGCTTCAGGGGCAGAAGGCCTTGCCAACTGGTCTGGGCCAATGGTTAGTAGCCAAGTATCGCCTGCGCCGGCGGCTGAAACGTCTCCAGCAACCAGAATCCACATTGTGCCCGTGCCGTCAAAAACAATGTCTCCGGAATTTAGGCTATCAACATCGGTCGACATTTCAGCTGGCAACTTCGGAGTGCCTTTATTCTCCAAGGCTAAAGTTGCCACATTCGAAGGAAGCTTGGCATTCCCATTTGTATCAACACTCAGTTTCGTAGCTGGCAACGAACTTACATCCGACAAACGACGAAGAACCCCATCCATACCAAAGGACCACAGCGCGCCATCCGCCGCGATGGAAAGCCTATTTGTCTGTAGTTGACCTGGACCCGCTTTACCAACTACAAAGAAATCTCCTGTGGTCAGATCCACTTTGATCAAGTAATCAGTAAATACTGTTCGAAGCGCTGTTTCATAACGCGTTGTAAAATACGCATAGCGCGGATTCTTTGGATCCTGAGCGAGGGCAGAAGAAGCATCACCGATCAAGAATCCAATATTGTTCTTTATTCGCGGAATATCATATAGAGCTGTCATGGAGTTTGTTACTGGGTCCAAGTAGCCAATTTGGTCCGTGTATCCGTCACGACGACCAATAGCAGACACATACCACTGCCGGTCACAAGTACCTGCCGAATTACCATTGTTCGCATCGACAGTCACCTGATGAGTGTTTACAGTAGTTTCCGGCAAAAAACGCCAAGCAGAATCATCCCACCACTCACCAGTGAAGCTAATCGAGACGTCCTGGCTCTGAGTGACGTATGCCTCACAGGAAAAAGTGAATGTATCTCCAGGATAGATACGAAGGCCGGATACGCCATCAGACGTTCCAGAAGAATTACAAAGCGAGTTTTGCTCTTCGGAGTACCAAACAGCCCTACCGTCTGTACGCGTGTTCGTAACTTTGTACGTAACAGCAACTTGTCCTCCGCCCGCTGGAACCTGGTTCGGCTCTACGATCGACTCCATACTTAGCGAATTCGTCGCGATTGTCTTCGTATCAGCCCTCGCCTCCGGCCACACACCTCCCCACGGAACCATGATGCTCGCCAGGAGTAGCGATAGCACTGCAACAATCCCAAGCAGTGCACGCGGTAAAATCACTCGAACCTTAGACCCGTCCAGAAACATGCGTTACCAATCTTCTGATGGCGTCCCGCATCAAAAGATTCTGAAAAAAGCGCACGCTTCCTTGCAGCAACCTTTGAAGCAGGTCACTTAACCCGTATGCGCACAGCAAAGTTTCACTGAACACACGACTCTCGGAGTGAATGATAACCTAGCCGAGAACTTTGCGAGCATTTTGTAATAGTTTTGTTATCGTAGAGAATTGCCTAATCTACTCAAATAATGACCCAAACTAAAGCTTCAACCGCCCACTCAACGCCCTCGACAGCGTCAGCTCATCGACAAACTCCAGGTCACCGCCCAATGGCATGCCGGAAGCAAGGCGTGAGACGGTCAAAGATGGGAAGTCGCGAAGCAAGCGGGCCAAATACGAAGCTGTGGCCTCACCCTCAGTATTCGGGTCCGTTGCCAGAATTACCTCAGTAATGTCAGGCGACGACTCACCGGAGTCCGGCAAGACCCCAGCAATGCGCTGCAGTAGCGGCGTGATGTTCAGATCTCGTGGCCCGATGTTGGCCAACGGATCGAGTGCTCCCCCGAGCACGTGGTAGCGGCCCCGGTATTCGCCGGTCCGCTCAATAACTTGAATGTCTTTCGGCTCTTCAACAACGCAGATCATCGAAGTATCGCGTCCCGAATCCGCACAGATGCGACACACATCCTCGCGCGACACGTTGCAGCAGATTCGGCAAAAGGTTACGCCCTCGCGCACCGCATCCAGCGCTGACTGCAATCGCGAGATGTCCTCGGATTCCACCTGCAACAGGTGAAAAGCAATGCGCTGCGCGGATTTGGGCCCAACCCCCGGGAGCCGAGAAAGTTCATCGATCAGATCCTGGAGGGGGCCTTCAAACACCGGGCAGCGCCTTAACTAAAGAGTGGAAAGAATGGACATCGTAAAGCTTAGCCGAACAGTCCGCCGCCCATGCCCTGGGACAATGGGCCCATCTTCTCCTGGGCGAGCTCGCCGATCTGGCGGTGCGCATCCATGAACGCGCCCTGGATGAGGTCCTGAAGGGTCTCGACGTCCTCAGGGTCAACAACCTGCGGATCGATCTCCACGGCGGTGACGTCGCCGGAGCCCTGCAGGGTCACCTTGACCAGGCCATTGCCAGCATTGCCGATAACGGAGGAAGCGATGAGCTCGTTCTGAGCCTGCTGCAGCTGAGCCTGCATCTGCTGAGCCTGGGCGAGGAGCTGGGACATATCTGGCTGGGACACGGGAGTACCTTTCGTTGGGGTCAGTTCCTTGCGATTCTACCGAATTGCTACAGCGGGCGAGCCCCGAGCTCCGAGGTAAGCATCTCCATCGCGATCGTCTTCGCGTCTCGATGATCATAATTCGCAGGCCCGGTGGCCTCCTCGATCATCTGCTCTTCCTCCGACTCCGGCTGTGGCTCGGGCTCCGACGTTGGGGCTGAAGGTGCAGGCGGCGCCCACTCCTCCGGCTCCGGCTCGTCCTCAGGCTCCGGCGGCAACGGCACCCCGCCCGTAAAGCTGTGCTTCATCGCCTCACGGCCGCGCTCAGCGAGCTCCTGCCAGCGCTTCTTCGGCGCAGGCTGCTCGGGCACGCTTGTCGACGCCACCTCTTCCGACTTCACCGGTTCCGCTGCAGCGCCACCCAATGCCACGGGCGCACCCCACCCAGTTGACTGAGCGGGTTCAGGCTCTGGTTCAGGGTCCGGCTCTTCCTGCTTTACCTCGGGCTGCCACGTTTTCTGTTGTGGCTCGCGCTTTTGGGATCCAGACAGCGGCACCGTGCCGACCTCTACGCGAACCTGCAAGTCCAACCCAGTCACGCTCTTGACCGCGCTAACCAGGGCCTTATTGTTGTTCGCCGCGTTGAGTCGCTGTGCGAGGGCTCCCGTGTTGTGGCCGACAATGAGCTCGTCATTTTCCAGGCCGAGCACCTTGGCCTCAGTGAGCATGATCTCCGCGACCTGGTTCTGCTTGCCCACCATCTTGCGGATATCCAGCCACTTCGAGCGGATAAGTTCGAGGGGATCACCGGCGATTGGCTCGGCGGCAGGAGTCGGTGCAGGAGCCGGCTTTGATTCTGGGGCAGGCTTGGGGGCCGGCGCAGGCGCCATTTTTGGCTCGGGCTTTGGCTCCGGCTTTGGGGCTTCCGGAGTAGGTACTGGAGCGGGAGCTGGCGCAACAGCCGCCTTCGCTGCCGCCCGCTGGGCACGCCAATTGCTCGCGGCAGAGGCGGCAGGAGCTCCAGCAGACGCAGGTGCACCAGAAGGTGCAGCGCCTCCACCAGCAGCAGGAGCCGTCACCGCCAGCATCATCCGGGCGCACATGATCTCCAGGAGCAGGCGCGGCGAGGTTGCGCCACGGAGGTCTTCCACCTGGTCATTGACCAAGGCAGCCAGGGATGCGAGGCGACGGGCGTCGAAAAGCTGCGCTTGCTCGAGCAAAACGGGTTGGTGGTCGGCGGGGGCTTCCACGAGGCCGAGCGAGATGGCATCCGGGACGGCCTGGAGGACCATGAGGTCGCGGAGTCGGTCGAGGAGGTCGTGGGCGAAGCGGCGGGGGTCGTGGCCTGCGTTGATGACGTCATCGACGCAGGTAAACAGGCCCGCTTGATCGCCGGAGGCAACGGCATTGATCGCGGCATCGATCAGGGAAGAATCCGTGACCCCGAGCAAAGGGACGGCCTCCGAGTAGGTCAGTCCGGAAGGCCCGGAGCCGGCCAACAGCTGGTCCAGGATCGACAGCGAATCGCGGGGCGAACCACCACCGGCACGGATGACCAATGGGAACACCGAATCCTCCACCTGGACGCCTTCAGCGTCACAGGTGCGCTGCAGCAGCCCGCGCATGTCCGGTGGAGTGAGCAGCCGGAACGGGTAATGGTGCGTGCGCGAGCGGATGGTACCGATCACTTTTTCCGGCTCGGTGGTGGCGAAGATGAAGATGAGGTGCTCTGGCGGCTCCTCCACGATCTTCAGCAGGGCATTCGAGCCCTCCTTGGTGATCATGTGCGCTTCGTCGATGATGAAAACGCGGTAGCGAGAGTCGGCAGGAGCATAAAAAGCGCGATCGCGCAGCTCACGCATATCCTCCACACCGTTGTGCGAAGCAGCGTCAAGCTCGGTCACATCCAAATTGCCAGGGCCACCCGGCGCGAGCGACACACAGGACGGGCAGACACCGCATGGGGTCGAAGTCGGCCCCTCAACGCAGTTCAGAGAGCGTGCCAAGATGCGCGCAGAAGAAGTCTTACCGCAACCGCGGGGACCGGAAAACAGGTAAGCGTGATTAATGCGTCCACTATCCAGCGCCACGCTCAGCGGGCGAGTTACCTGTTCCTGGCCCACGACCTCAGCAAAGCTGGCCGGGCGATACTTGCGATAAAGAGCCACGAACTAAAGACTACCGGTTACTGGGAAGCGTAGTAGTGAGAGGTGATCTCCCGGTCATCTAGCGCACGGGAGTAAGCGGCCGCGAACGCCAGATCGCCTTCGTAGCAAGCTGCCCCTTGCTCCGCTGACGGCCAACCAGTCTCGTTGTCGCATCCGATACGGACATAGCCCAAGAACTCAGCAGTGCCCGGGGCTTCCACAGTTTCGGCCACCAGGATCCCATCCGTGAAAATGCTCAACGTGTCCGCGGAGCGGCGGGCCACGATGTGGTGCCACTGGCCGTCGTTAATTGGCGTGCCTGAGACCGCGGTGCTGTACCCGCCTCGCTGCGCCGTGGAGAAGACCAGGCCGCCCGTCGCCGGGTCGATATTGAGTTTCAGGGTTGCCTCTCCTCTGCCGCCGTCCGGCGTTTGTGAAGAGTAGAAGCCCATGAGCGTGCCTTCAGCAGCGGTGGTGCGCACCCACATTTCCGAGGTGTAGTCGCCTGGCGTCTGCAGCTGCTGCGAGGTTGCAATGTAGCTCTTCGCACCCATCGCCGGAATAGAAATGGCTTGGGTATCGTCGCGACGGCATGGGCTAGCGAACACCGACTCCATCGCCGGAATATGCAAAAGGCCGAGGTTGCCGTTGGGCGACAAGTCTTCTAGCTCACGCCCTGTCGACGGCACCTGCACCTGGTAGGCGAAGATGGCGCCATCGGCCGCCGAAGCACCCATCGAACGTTCACATGTGGTCCTGTCAGCGTCCAAAGTCCCTACGCTCCTGTGCCCAGATTTGATCCCCGCGGCGTTCTCCGAGGTCAGCTGCGCGGTAAACGCACCCATCGTTTCACTCGGCTGCAAGCCAAAGCACACCACCAGCACCACAAAAAGAGCGAACACGATGTGCGCCAAACGTGAGTTCTTAGACATTGTGCTCACCCCGCTTCCGGCGGGCAGCAATGAGATCCTGCAGGAAGAACAGCACATACGGGGACAGGATGAACGCGGCGATGCCAGTGATCCACTTCCAGTCCAGCGCCATGCGTGGCTTGAAACTGAACGCACCCATCTGGTTACGCTCGCGAGCTTCGGCAAAGCCATCCGTTCCCGCAGGGAAGAGCTCGTCGGTCATCGTGCCATTCGCACCGGCCCCGTGCACCTGAACGGGCAACAGGCCAGTGGACACCACGTGTGCCTGAGCACTGGCACCGCCTCCGGTACCGCTGAGCTGCATCGCCAGCAGATCGACACCGAACAGCGGTTTGAGCACCACCAAGCCCAGCGCCAAACCGCAGTACACGCCAAGAAAACGGTAGCGGCTCCGGGCACGCGGATCAGTCATTGGCGTGGTCACGAAATGCATCAGCAGCCAGCCGCCCAGCACATACGGCAGCAGCTTCAGCAGGTGCCCGCCCCAGCTCCAGGACCACACCACCTTGCCAACGATCTCCGATTCATGCACCGGTAACGGATCGTTCGAACCGTTCAGATCGCCCTTTGTGATCACTCCCGCCGATGTCACGGACACCACGCGGTGGGTGCGCGTCAGTTCCGAACCCACTTCGTATGTGATGATGTCTCCGGCAAGTATCTCGCTTGCCGACGCCGGAGCCGTCACTGCTAAAGCCCCCACGGGCAGCGCAGTTCCCATCGACGGGGTCGAAAGAATGTGCATCCGCAAGCCCAGCAGCGCGCCCACGAGTAGGGCGAGCAGGAGGACCCCAGCGGATGCTGAGGCGATCAGCCGTTTCACGTTATTAAGCCGTGAATGTCCAAGTCAGAGGCTGGCTAATGGCACCACCCTGAATGTCATTTCCGGCCTTTTCATTCACCGTTGCAGTAACAGAGAACGGACGGAGCTCACTTGGAGCCACCGGTGCCTGCAGTGTGAAGGTCTGGTGTGCCAGCTGCGCAGCAGATCCTTCGAAGATTAGCGTGTGCCCGTCCATAATCTGGATGAGCATCTTGTCGCAGGCAGTGCCGGTGCCGATTTCGGTGCAGGCGCCAGCCGCGAGCGTGAAGGCGGTGGCGGTGACGGAGCCGTCGTTACGCATGGCGAAGTCGGTGGTGAGTGACTCGCCCGGCATCATGTCCAAGTTTCCACCGTACTTATTCAAACTGGAACAGACCGCGGCGTTGTTGTTGCCGGAGGTGGAAGTACAGATGGTGCTGCGGCCACCTTCGGCGACTTCAGTCATGACCAAGGAGCCCGTTCCGGCGGTGTTTTCTTCGTTGGTGAGGGATGCCGAGTACGCCCCCATGGTGCTCATTCCCAGAGAAGCAACGAGTGCGGTGGATGCCAGGGATGCGGGCACCAACCAGGCATTCTTCGCCAAAAACGCAGAGGCCATGTTTAATTTTCCTTTAAGCGGTAAAACAGTCTATTTCTATACTCATTAAACCACCTAAATTGATGTGACGTTAACGCTGCAGGTTGAAGACATCAATCTGCTGCTCCACTAACGCTCGCTGCAGCTCGGCCAAGCCATAGGTCTGCAAATACTCCAGTTCCGCATCCGTGAGCGGCAAGATTTGCAGCATGAGGGTCATGATGCCTGCATCTTTGAAGTGCGGGACATCTCCGCCCCATGGGAAAGGCACAACCAGCAGGCTATGCGCGACGCTGAGTCCCGGCACCAGTGCACCAGCGCCCGGGACCACCTCACCCGGCTGCGGAATGATATCTGTGTCCCGAAGCATGGCAGCAGTGGCGCTGACCAACTCCTTCAGACCTTTTTCACTACTGGCTACGGCGAAAAGCTCGACGCGGATGTCGTGGTCTTCCGCTTCCAGCCCCGTCTCCACGTGCTGGAAATCTAAGGTACTGGCTATGAACTGGCCGTCGTCATGGAAATTGGCGACATGAAAATCGCCGACCAGATCGATGGTCACTTCACCAGGGAAGAGCCCATCAACCCAGACGGCGACTTCTTGAAGATTCACTGCTCCAGCGCCGCCAAGAGCACACAGGTGGCGACACCATCCATCGCGATTTCAAGCTCTTCCACCGGCGGAAGCGATGGAGCCAGGCGGATGTTCTTGTTCTCCGGATCATTGCCGTACGGGAAGCTCGCGCCCGCGGCCGTCAGCGCGATGCCCGCATCCTTCGCCAGTTCAACCACACGCTTCGCGGTGCCAGGGACCACATCGAGGGAGATGAAGTAGCCACCGGTTGGCTTGGTCCACTCGGCCACGCCATACTCACCCAGACGGCTCTCAAGAATTTCCAGCACCTTCGCGAACTTCGGAGCCAACGAGCGCGCGTGCTTGCGCATCACCTGCTTGACGCCCTCCGCGTCCCCAAAGAACTGCGCGTGGGCCAGCTGATTGATCTTGTTCGGACCAATACCCCGCACGAGTGCGTGGCTGTTGTACCAGGTCAAGTTCTCATCGCTCGAATTAAAGAATGCGACGCCCGCACCAGCCTGAGTGATTTTGCTTGTCGACGACATCGACCAGAATCGGTTGCCACCGAGCTTTACTACATCCGTGATCTCCGGGAAGTTCTCGTCCAGGGTGTGGATGGCGTAGGCGTTGTCCCACACAACGCGGAAATCCGGTGCAGCGGTCTCCATGGTGACCAGGCGGTTGATGGTGTCCGCATCGAAGGTCACACCCGTCGGGTTGCCGAACATCGGCACCACCCACATGCCCTTGACCTGTGGATCCTTCACCAGTTCCTCGACCTGGTCCATGTCCGGGCCGATCGGAGTCATTGGGACAGTAATCATCTCAAAGCCGAAATGCTCGGTGATGGTGAAGTGACGATCGTAACCAGGAACCGGGCAGATCCACTTGACCTGCCCCTCGTCCTTCCAGGGCTTCTCGGAATCGTTGTTGCCCCAGATGTAAGACCAGCTGATCAGGTCGAACATGATGTTCAGGGATGAGGAGTCCGCAGCGATGAGGTTCTTTACCTCCACCCCGAGGACCTCGGCCCAGATCTCGCGGATGCTGGTGAGCCCGACGAGGTTGCCGTAGTTACGGCAGTCGGTGCCGTCCTTATCGATGAAATTCTCGCCCGGCAGGCTCAGCAGATCGGTGCAAATGTCCAGCTGCTCGGAGGAAGGCTTGCCACGGGTCAGATTCAGCTTGAGATTGCGAGACTTCAGCTCGTCGTACTTGCCCTGAATGTCAGTCTTGAGCTCGGCGAACTGCTCTGCAGTCAAATCTTTCAAAGCCACGTCGGTGCCTTCCATCGGATGGAATCGAATGTTACGGCTACCACTCTAGACTGTGGACGGAAACACAAAAAGGGCAACCCGTAGATTGCCCCTAAATGAGAAATAAAGGGGACCCCGCGCACCCGACAGAGCTCGCTGACCCTTGCTGCATTCCTGCCCTGGGGGAGTTCACAAGATAATCGCCACACGGGATCCTGCTGCATACCTTATCGGTTAATGACTTATGGAGCCAAACCGCGCCCGTTGAACTGCGATTTTGTTATCTGGCAGGTTGTTTAGTAAAGTCTTCCGGGTAGCAAACACTAGCTGTTTGTCACGCTGGAGGATTCGACTAGCGGCCTATGTCACACGCCTGGAACGCGTGCGGGGTTAACGCCCCTCAAGGGTTCAAATCCCTTATCCTCCGCAATTTGAGAAGCCCCAGTTCTTAGGAACTGGGGCTTTTATTGTTGCGTGCCCGAGGCTGTCTGTTCTTGAACCCACCTTAAAAAGCACCACAGCGTAAAATTCCTGACATTCAAAATTGGGGTATTTATCCAGAACTTGCGCAGCTCATTAGCAGCCGAGGCATTCTTAAACCCGCTCTTCGTGCCGTCGTGGCCGATGTCTGATCGCAAGGCAACGATAATAAAGGTGCCGCTACGATTCGTGGAGGAATCCGAGTCAAAATAGTCGATGGCCGCCCACGGCACCACCAACCCGTGAAACTCAATCCCCTTACGACTAACCCACAGCTGCCCCTTACTGCCCGCCCTTTTCCGCACCACAATCACAAGTGCCAATGTGATAGCACTCGCGCACACCAGCGATAACAGCACCCAAAACCATTGCACCAGTCGTTCGGTGTCATCGTAATCACCGTCTTGAATACCTTTGGCACGTGCGATAGCTGCACCGACAAAAAGCACCGCGTAGCAGATGCCAACTAACAAATAGACAACAGCCTTAACTCCGGGCTTGATGACTACCGTTCCAGCTGACAGATAGCGGCGTTGCAAAGACTTCATCGGATGCTCAAAGGTCTGCAAAAATTCTCGGTTACTGGGAGCGAAATCTACAGTTGCACCTGCTCCCCCGTGCGCACTCTCTTCCTGAGCCCAACGCAGAAAATTCCTCAAAGCCCTATGCCGAACATTGAGCGTAGCGGTGGTGAGCAGCACTGATCGTTGACGATTGACCGATTCCGCGATGGTGCGCCCAGCAAGGGTTCCATCATCACCCACATCGGAATGAAGTTTCACGTTGACCCACTTGACGACGCCACGCGAGCCCTCATAATGCGTTTCAAATGAATCAATCGACGACCACGGAATTCGCAGGCCAGACATCTCAATTCCTGCACCACTAACGCGCAGCTGCAGGTTGCGACGCATCGACGGCTGCATCGCCCTCACAATACCGTGGGCAATAAAAACGCTAACTAGCAGCAGTAGAGCGACCCAAATGGTGGCAGCCCAGGCGTCAGGAGCTTCGTACTCCCCTGTGCTCAGAGCGTGGACGTGAACGACACTGGCAAGTACAGACAGTGCGACCACAGCTGCCGCGACAAGCAAATAGATGACGCTCTTGGCTCCAGTCTTGAAGATGACCTCGCCGTCGGATTCAAAACGTCGTCGCAGAAATCTGAAGGAGTTCATGCTCCTAAGATGCACCAATCCGCATAAAAGTTCCCGCTACGATATGCATTATGCAGTTTGCAACCACCACAGAGGCTGATCGCACGTATATTGCGCGCCTGAATTTCCTCACGGATGTTTTCGGCGACGAGCACGCGGAAGTTTCATCGGGATTTGATCGGGACTTCGACTATTACGTGCGTGACTGGCACCCAGAGGACGGCGGTTTCATCGCGTGGGATGGCAACATTCCCGCAGGCGGAGTCTGGCTAGTACGGGGTACCGACGAAAGGCATGGCTACGGCCATGTGAAGGAAGGTATCCCGGAGCTCGCGATTGCGGTGGAGCCGAGGTATCGGGGGAAGGGCGTCGCAAAGCAGCTGCTAGAACTGGTGCCCGCACCCGTGTCGCTGTCAGTACACCCGGCGAACGAACGAGCCCACCGGCTGTACCTAAGGGCGGGTTTTGAGCCGACGGGTATCGTCCGCGAGGGACACGAGGTCTTGCTAAAGCGGTCCTAGCTAGCGAAATTCGACTGTTCGGTACATTTCCATTGCCTTGCGGCACAGATCCGCGATCTCTGCGGCGCTGAGTTCCTGACCTGCGGTATGAACTATCAATCCTTGCTGACGTGCTACTTCCAAACGCATCGCTTCCTCGTTAGGGACATCGGCGATTTTGACGGTCGCTTCAGGGGCAAGCCGCGCAGTGAAGTGTTGTGCCGCGGGAGTGACGTCGAAAAGCTCGATGCTGCGCCACGGCACTAAAACCCCGCGGGTAAACAAGCCATCAGAACCAATGTGAATCACCTGAGCATCGCGGTTGCGGGCGGCGGTGCGCCAAATGTGCACCATGATGAATGCCTCAACTAGTGCGATACCGAGGCTAAACACAAGACCAATCAGTCCCATCTCGTCATACAGCACTCCGGTACTCAGCAGCGTTGCAATGCCCATAATGATGTACATTTTGATGATAATTGGACGGTTCGGTATGTCGCCCCTGAGAACCACGGTCTGGCAGGTACGGATCTGATCGATGTAGGTGTTCATGTTTCTCTCCTGCTCGGTTGATTACTTCACAGGTGTGATGCCCAGGCACCAGGAAATGTTCCCGCGCTTTTACAACTGCTCGAAGTTGAGGTCGCTGCGCTCATGAGGTAGCGGTCCGGCGCACTCTCGCCGCGCCCACACGACAAACTTCAGGAGTGTTTTGGAGCGAACATTGAGCACATGCGTAAAAAATGTGACAGCCCGCGACTCATTAACCGACTCAACAAGTTTCTGGCCATTCTTAGATCCATCATCCCAAGCGACCTGGGTCGCCCGGTTTTTCGGAGCGAGTGTCAGGTAGAGGACGCGCCAATTCTTGAATCGACCACGCGGAAAATCGTGCAGTTCAGCTGCGTATATCCCCTCCCAGGGAACAGTAAGCCCTGCCATGTGAAGCCCCTGACGCGTCACCCGGAGGCGGTGAACTCTGCGATGCCAACCCGTCAGCATCATTACCGCACCAATGAGGAACAATAGGCCACTGAAGCCGAGGAAGATCGCCCACACAGCTGAGAGCGCTCGCTCGCCAACGGGCACGTTGCTGTCCACTAATCGCCCAAAAATAAGTGCACTAGAGCAGAGCCCCGCCAGCCCAAGCCCGAAGCCGAAAAACGCGAAAACCGTGGAACGCCACCCAGCGGTCAACACCACTTCACCAATGTCGCGAAACCGTCGCTGCATGCTCTTTAGAGAATTCATTGTCCGCGTTCCTCCTTTGCACATAGGATGCCCGCGAGCGCGGAAATGTTCCTGAGACTGAGTAGTCCTACATCTTCGACCCTGTTTGTCGACCCTTTTCCCAAATGCTAAAGACATCCGTCTCGTACGGGAATGGGCCGGCGTATTCCCGGCGCGCCCAAGTCACAAACTTCAGCAGTGTCTTTGGGCGAACGCTGAGCACGTATGTAGGCAAAGTGATGCCTCGTTCTTCAATAACGGAGGCGGCAGTTTTCCGGCCAAGTGGGGAGCCGTCATCCCAGGCAACTTGTGCCACCCAGTCCTTTGGCACCAATGTGAGCTGGAGGGCGTGGACCGAAAAACTCTTAGGGCCCGTCACATCTCTCAAGCTAAACGAATACACCGACTCCCACGGCACAAACATTCCCTTCATGGAGATGCCCTGTCGGGAAATGCGCAGGCTGTAAGTTCGGCGAAGTAACCTAGTCAGCAATTTTGCCAAAACACCAAGGTGGAGGATGCCAAAAAGTCCAAAGAATATCCCCTCTCCCACACCGAACACCCAGTCGGAATGAAGGAACTGGTCAATAGCGAGGTAGCTTGCAGCGAGGCCTACACTGCCCATCAGGCTCAAATAGACAACAATGAACACTGTTCTAACCCCGCCGGTCAACACCACTTCCTCTTGCTCAGCAAAGTGCTTCTGCAAGTTCTTGAGAGAATTCACCTGCCTCCTTTCATCATGAATAGGATGCACGAAAAGAGGCGAAAGTTCCCGCTGCGATCACCGAGGCTGACCGCACGTACATCGCCCGCCTGAATTTCCTCACAGATTTTTTCCGTGACGAGCAGCAGAGGTGTCTCCTGGATTCGATCGGCACAACAACTACTACGTGCGCGACTGGCAGCCGCGGGCGCGTTGCCGAAGCAATCCCTGAGCTAGCACTCGCAGTGGAGTGGCGCTCCTGGAATTTCGCTATCGGTGGCACCTACAAACGAGCGCGCACTGCAGCTTTAGCGTCATGTGGGATTCAAGCCGACCGGCATCGTGCGTGAGGAGCATCCGGTCCTGGTTCGTTACTGGTAGCTCTCCCCTCCCCACTGTCTCTTCGCGGCCATACACAGGTCTACGATCTGGGACATCCGCAGGTATTGGTCTTTCGTTTCCAGGGGGATCCCGTGGTAGCGGATGACTTCAGAACGAAGCTGCAGCTCTTGCTTCGTTGACGCGAACTTCACAGTGGAGCCGGGGTGTAAGTAGGCAATGCAGCGGGGAATGGTCCATTCGGCGTCGATACGCGCGACGCTGCTCCACGACGCCAAAACGCCGCGAGTACGCAGCCCCTCAGGCCCCAGGTGGATGGCGTCAAACTTGCGATCGTGCCTTCTACGAAGCCATATACTGGGCAAATGGAGCACACAGATCACAGCAGCCCAGGCCGTCACTGGTAGCTCTTGGTAGAGCACCCAAGCTGCCAACCCCGTTGCTACGAGTGAAGCAAGAGTGACAAAAATGGCGCTGCCCAAATTCGGGGTCTTGCCGATGATGGTCACCGGCTCACCCTGGCGAATCTGATTCAGGTAGTCGTTCATGAGTTCATCTCCTTGACCCATTTCAAAAACTTCACCAGCGTCTGTGGAAATACTTTCAAGCGTTCAGTGAGCAACACGAGGCTGCCATGTTCCTCTCCTTGGAGATTTAATTGAACTCGGTACGCTTGGCCCCTGAAAGCGCTGGCATCGCACAGCGTGACACCTGCAAACTTGGTGCACGGGATCTGTTTTCCGCCCATTTCGATGCTTACCCGGCTCACCCGCATTACATGCAGATTCTGGTGTTTGCGTGCCCCAATTGGTAGTGAGTTCATGAGGACTCCTACATCGATTCAAAACGGAGGTCAGTGGCATTCGGGGTGCATTCCAGCTTCGCCCACTTGAGGAAATTCTGGAGTGTGTCCACCCACACGTTCATGCGTCCGGTGAAGAAGATAACACTGCGGTCTTGATTTACCGCGACTGCGAGACGTCGCCCACCTTCTGAACCATCATCCCAGGCCACTTGAGATGCGGCAGCTTGGGCGGAGAGCTGCAGAATCGTGTGATAGATCCTCCTACGGCCATACCGCTCCACGAATACGTTGATTTCTTCGATCGCGTTCCATGGAATCCGGATCCCCGCCATCTCGATGCCATCACGAGAAACACGCATGCGATGGTTCCGTCGGACCTTTGGATTTAAGATCTGAAAAAACGGATAGATAAGGCCATACGCGCCCATCAGGGTCAGTAGGCCTCCGACAATTAGCTCGCCCCAGCTTTCATGAAACCACAAGAAACTAATCCCAAGTGGTGAGAATAGGAGGCCACCGAAGAACAGCACCAGAAGCCACAGCATCCAACGCACACCGAGTTTGAAGTGGACCTCGCCATGCTCAACGAAGCGTCTTTGCAGTCTGAAAAGTGTATTCAACGTGGCACCCTTTCGGTTATCAGTAGGATGCACGACGATCAGGTTTTGTTCCGCCCTAGCGGTACCGAAGCAGACAGTTAGGCGCCTCGGCGAGTTCGCGCCCGGTTACCGGTAATACCGCCCCATGAACTCTTCCTTGAACTCCCAGTACGTGCCGTCCTGCATAGTTTCGCGGATTTTATCCACCAAACCGACCATGAAGTACAAATTATGCATAGTGCACAGCGTTCCAGCTAGGTATTCCTTGGCCTTCAGCAGGTGGTGGATGTACGCGCGCGTGTAGTTCTCGGAAACGTACCCGCCGAGTTCCTCATCGATGCCGGTGAAGTCGCGCTTGAAGCGGGCGTTCGTGAGCGTCATGCGCCCATCCAGCGTGTACACACCGCCGCGTCGGCCAAGGCGAGTCGGCGCGACGCAGTCGAAGGTATCGGCGCCGGCTTCGACGGCGGTGAAGATGTCGTCCGGCTCGGAAATCCCCAGCAAATGCTTGGGCTTTTCGACGGGCAGTTCGTCGTTGACCCAGCCGACAATCGTGCCAAGGTTTTCCTTTTCCAGTGCGCCGCCGATGCCGTAGCCGCCGAATCCTCGCTGGCCGGAGGCTTCCGCTTCCTGAGAAAGGGCCTCCAGGCCGCGGGCCGCCTTGCGTCGCAGGTCTTCGTACTGGGCGCCTTGCACGACACCCCACAGGGATTGCAGCGGCTTGTCGGCACGGGCCACAGTCAGGCGGTTGTGTTCCTCGATGCAGCGCTGCGCCCACCGGTGGGTGCGGGCCACGGATTCTTCCTGGTACTGCTTGGTGTCCACGATGGTGGTGAGCTCATCGAAGGCGAACATGATGTCGGCGCCCAGCTGGTGTTGGATCTGCATCGACACTTCTGGGGTGAAGCGGTGCTTGGAGCCGTCGATAACGCTGCGGAAGTCGACACCTTCTTCGTCGACATGCGCCATGCGGTCCTTGCTGCGCGCCTTCACCTCGCCCTCGGCGATGTTCGCGTCCATGGACAGCACCTTTTTAAAGCCGACGCCCAGGCTCATGACCTGGAAGCCGCCGGAGTCGGTGTAGGTCGGGCCGTGCCAGTTTTCGAACGCGGAAACGCCACCAGCCTCGTCGACGATGTCCGGGCCGGGCTGCAAATACAGGTGATAGGCGTTGGATAGGATGGCCTGAGCGCCGGTCGAGCGGATCTGCTCGGGGGTGAGCGTCTTGACGGTCGCCTTCGTCGCCACCGGGATGAATGCCGGGGTCTGGATGTCGCCATGTGGGGTGTGGATCGTTCCCGTGCGACCGTGTTTCGTATTGTCCAGTCGAGTTTCCAGCGAGAAGGTGGTGTCAGTCATGGCTAACAGTCTAAGGGACTTCTTTACCCGATCCGCTAATCTCGTCGCCCCTGAACTGCTCGGCGCTGTGCTGACACACGACGGGGTGTCAGTGCGACTGACCGAGGTGGAAGCTTATTTGGGTGTGGATGACGCTGCCTCGCACTGCGCCCGAGGGCTTACCCGCAGCAACGCGGCGATGTTCGGCCCACCCGGCCGCATGTACGTGTATCACTCCTACGGGATTCACAAGGCAGGTAACATCGTCTGCCACCCGGAGGGAGGTTCGGGCGGAATATTGCTGCGAGCCGGGGAGATTATCGCAGGTCAGACGAAGGCAGCAGACCGACGTGGCCCAGTTCCCCACCATCGGCTTGCCAGCGGGCCGGGAAACCTAGGCAAGGCCCTCGGTTTGGAGATCAGCGATAATTCACAACCGGTCACCTTTGAGCAAGGCGACTTCCAGCTCCAACTCCCGACCACGCAACCCCACATAGCAATCGGACCCAGAATCGGCATCACGAAGAACGCCGATTCCCCGCTCCGCTTCTGGATCCCTGGCGAGCCAACAGTGTCCCGAAAACGCTAGACGCTCCGTGCCCGCAGCTCCTCCACCTGCAGATCCGCCAAGCGTTCGGCTTCGAGGCGACGCAGTTCCCATTCCTTTTCCAGGGCTGCGCCTTCGATGTCCAGGTGCGGCAAGATCTTGTCCAGCCAGGACGGCATCCACCAGGTAGCGCGGCCGAGGAGGAACATGGAGGCGGGGACCAATGCCATGCGGACGAAGAATGCGTCGAAAAGCACGCCCGCGCCCAGCGCGAAGCCGAAGATCTTAATGAACGGCAGCGGCTGGTCAATGAACGCGACGAACACGGCGATCATGATGAGCGCCGCGGACGTGACCACGCGGGAGCCGAGCGTGTAGCCCTCGATCACGGATTCGTCGACCGCCGAGTAGCGCGAGCCCGGGGTCGGGACGCCGCCATGGTGGGCATAGAACTCGCGCATGCGGGAGACTAGGAACACCTGGTAGTCCATAGCCAGGCCGAAGGTGACGCCGATGAGGAAGATCGGCATGAAGGAAATCAGCGGGCCTGGGGTTTCGACCAGGGCCCACAGACCCTCCTGCCAGAACAGGACGGTCACGCCAAACGCGGCACCGACGGACAACAGGAAGCCGAGGCCCGCGACAATCGGCACCATGATCGAGCGGAACACCATGAGCAGCAGCACGATGGCCAGCCCCACGACGATCGCCAGGTACAGCGGCATGGCGTCGGAAAGCTTTTGCGTCACGTCGCGCTGGATTGGGGTGAGGCCCGTGATACCGATCTTGATGCCCGTGGCCGCCTCAGCCTCGGCCTGCGACGCGCGCAGCGAGTGCAGCAGCTTCGTGGTCATCGGGTCATTCGGACCGGCATACGGCGTGATCATCAGCTGGGCAGCATTGCCCGGCTCATTGACGCCCACGAGCTGCACGTGCTTGATGTCGGCGTTCGTGTTGAATCGCTCGACCACGTAGGAAAACGCGGCAGCCTGGGCGGCTTTCTTCTCATCGAAGCCCTCCGGGTTCATGTCCCGCTGCGCGCGCACCAGTGGCTGCAGCGCCGGCGCCGTCGGATCCACCTCTCCCGCGTCGACCACGGCGAGCATCAGGGAATTGTGGCCGTCGCCGAAGCCTTCCGTGAGCAGGTCGGCGGACTTGCGCTGCGTGCTGCTTAACGACGACGTCGAGTCATTAGGCAGTGCCAGCTCCAGCTGCAGCGCCGGAATGGTGAGCGCTCCGAGCCCCAGCACGACCACCGCCAGCACGAGCGCCGGGAATCGGTGGACGAAGGTCACCCAGGCGTAGCCCTTGGAGCGGCGGGTGCCACGGCGTGGTTCCTCGCCAGGCCTGCGCGGATTACCCGCGAGCCACGGGATTTTCGCACCGAAGGCGAATTTGCCCATCACGCCTAGGAGCGCCGGAACCAGGGTGAGGGCGACCATCACAGCCACGAACACGGTGAAGGCGGCAGCAAGACCCATGTAGGTCAGGAACGGGATGCGAACGATCGACAGTGCGATCAGCGCGATGATGACCGTGAGGCCAGCGAACACGACGGCCGAGCCGGCGGTGCCGACGGCGATGCCTGCGGCGTCGTCACGCGGAGCTTTGCGATACTCCGCTCGGTAGCGCGCCAAGATGAACAGGGCGTAGTCGATGCCCACGGCGAGGCCCAGCATCACAGCCAGGACCGGGGTGGTGTTGTTCAGCGTGGCTACGCGCGTGGCCAGCACGATGGTCAGTGAGCCGATGCCGATGCCCACTACGGCGGTAAGAAGCGGCAGCCCGGCGGCGATGAGCGAACCGAAGGTGAAGATCAATACGATGAACGCCACGCCGAGGCCGATCATCTCGGAGGTCGTCTTGATCACGAGTGGGTCGCCGAACGCGGCACCGCCGCCCTCCACGATGAGTCCCTTGGCTCGGCCAATTTCCAGCGCCTCGCGGATGGTGGCGCGGTGATGGTCGGTGACATCCGTCGGGGAGGGGACGTCGATACCGAAGGTCGCAAAGCCGATGCGGCCATCCTCGGACATTAGGGTCAGGTTTGCAGCGTCGGCCCTGGCGGTCTCCTCCGGCAGCCCCTGGGCAGTTTCCTGCTCGATAATGCCCTGTTGGAGTTTCGGATTCAGCGTCACGGGATTACCGAAGCGCATCGTGTCTTTCTTATCCGGAATCCCCTGATCGATGTGCGCGATGACCTCGTCAATCGCTTTCACATACTGGGGTTCAGACAGCCGATGCCCCTCAGGGGCTGCGAACACGATGTTCACACCCGCATTATCCAGCGGGTTCTTTTGATCCGGGAAGTTCTTGATCAGCAGATCCGCGGCATCCTGCGACGGGGTGCCCGGAATGGCGAACTTATCGTCAAAGCCCTTTTGCAGGGTCAGCGCCGAGCCACCCACTGCGATGAGCAGGACTAACCAGATCGCAATCACCGCCCATTTGCGCTGATACGACCACTTTCCCACGTGGAACAAGAACTTCGCCATGCTTCGAGCCTATAACGAAAAGTGCCCCGGACGAATCCAGGGCACCTGTTAAAAGCTGGCGGTGGCGGCGGGATTTGAACCCGCGGTTGGGGGTTACCCAACAAACGCTTTCGAGGCGTTCACCTTCGGCCGCTCGGACACGCCACCGCGAATTAGATTAGCGCTCGCCGAAGAGAGAAACCAAATCGCCTCTACTTGTCTTTTTTGAAGGCGCCGAGAATCTTGTCGCCGGTTTCCTTTACTGCGTCCTTGATTTCAGCCTTGGCTTGGTCAGCGCGACCCTCGTTGGCCAGGGACTCGTTGTTGGTGGCTTCGCCAGCTGCTTCTTTTGCCTTGCCGGATACTTCATCGAACTTGTTCTTGAAATCGGACATTGCTGTTCCTCCTGAAGTGGTGCGGGTTGGAAGCCCGAGCCTACCTATGTTTGCGGAAGAAGGTACTGAGCAAAGCGCTGCATTCTTCTTCCAGTACGCCGCCGCGCACCTCAATTTGGTGGAGCTCACCAGGCGCGCGCAGCACCTCAATATGGGAGCCGCAGGCACCTGTCTTTGGCTCCCAGGCACCGAATATAACGCGGCCGACCCGGGCGCCAAGGATTGCGCCCGCACACATCGCGCAGGGCTCGAGGGTGACGGCCAGGGTACAGCCGGTCAGTCGCCAGCCGTCGCCGTGCACCTTGACAGCCTCCCGGATCGCGAGGACTTCGGCGTGGGCGGTTGGATCGAGGTCGGTTTCCCGCCGGTTGGTGGCCGAGGCGAGTTCGCGGCCGGTGGCGTCGAAAAGCACGGCTCCGACGGGGACATCGGCTTCCGGGGTGCTTCGCGCGACCTCGATGGCGCGGCGCATCATGGCTTCGAAAGCGGGGAACATTTAGTAGATGTCGGAGAGCTCGTCGCCGAAGCCGAGCTCGTCGGCGATCTGCTGGAGCTGCTCGGACGCCCAGGCTTCGGTGTTGTCGGTGATCACGGAGAGGACTTGTTCGGCGAGGCCCAAATCTTCGAGGACATCGAAGTCGCCCTCTGCGTATGGCTCGCCGTCTTCTGCTTCTGCGCCGATCAGGTCGAGGGCGGATTCGGCGTAGTCATCGTCGATGGCGGCGGTGGCGTCGGAAAGCAGCAGCTTCACGCGGCCCGGGGTTGGGCGCACGATGAGAAAGTAATCGTCGTCCACGCAGATCATGGCAAATGCGGGCCCTTCGGCGCGCAACGCACGAACCGCTTTGACAGCGTCCTCGACGTCGTGGAAATCGTCGTCGTACTCAGCGACTTTCCACACGCCATTCACGGCCGTCACTGCGACCGAGAAGCTGAGGTCCTCATTCGTGCTCATGAAACATAATTGTGCCACACTTGCAGGGTGACTATCGCCAAGATTTCCCGACCCGTCTGCATCCTCGGCCTCGGCCTCATCGGAGGCTCCCTCCTCCGTGACCTCGCCGCGCAAGGCGTCGACGTCTTCGGCTTCAACCGCAGCCCCTCCGGCGCCACCGCGGCCACCTCCGAAGGCTTCTCCGTGTCCACCAACCTGATCGAGGTACTGCAGCGCGCCGAATCCGCCGGTGCCCTCATCGTCCTCGCCACCCCAATGCCCGCCATTGGCTCGCTTCTCGACGCCATCGACGAGCACGCCCCTACCTGTGGCATTACCGACGTAGTCTCCGTCAAAGCCGAGGTCTACGGATTAGTGTGCGACCACGGTATGCAAGACCGCTACGTCGGCGGCCACCCCATGGCTGGCACCGCCGACTCCGGCTGGTCCGCCTCCCTGGAAGGGCTATTCGAGGGTGCCGCCTGGGTTGTCACCTTCGACCACGCTTACAACTCCCCATCCGACTCCTGGGTCGCGCTATGGATCGATGTCGTACGGATGGCACTGTCTGTCGGTGCCGAAGTGATCCCCACCCGAGTTGCGCAACACGACGAGGCCGTCGCCCGCATCTCCCACCTGCCGCACATCTTTGCAGAGGCCCTCGCGATCACCGGCGATAACGGTGGTGCCTTGGCACTTTCGCTGGCCGCGGGCTCTTTCCGCGACTCCACCCGCGTCGCCGGTTCTCACCCCTCCCTCGTCCAAGCCATGTGCGAAAACAACCGCGAAGCCCTGCTCGTAGCCCTCGATGAAGCTCTTACTCTCCTCCATGATGCGCGCGCAGCCCTCGCCTCCCCAGAGAACGACCTCAGCCTGCTCATTGACACCGGCTACCGCTCCCGCATCCGCTTCGAAGCACGCACCGGCGTCTCTGGCATATCCGGTGTTTCCGGGCGCCCCGTCCTTCGCCTCCACCCCGGCGCCGAGAACTGGATCTCCCAGCTCGAACAAGCCGAAAACCTCGGCGCCCGCATCGACGTGTTCTAGATCCGGGCATGCAAAAAGGCCCCAGGATTTACCTGGGGCCTTGCTTGTGCGCCCGGAGGGACTCGAACCCCCAACCTTCTGATCCGTAGTCAGATGCTCTATCCGTTGAGCTACGGGCGCGCACTTTGTCGCTCGCTTGCGCTGTGCAACGAAGCATTACTCTACACACGAAGGTTACGCAAAAACAAACTGGCAGGTCATCGTCATAATTGTGGATAAGTCTAGTTATCCACAGGCACTGGATTCTCGACCTAGACAACTATGAATAATGCATGTTTCCATCTGAGCCATGTCACGCATCGACCAATTCGCTAGCGCCGAAGCCCGCGCCATGGACCTCCTCGCTGAGGCCGCCGGGCTCACGGCCTTCGCTTTGGTCAAACGTGGAATCTCTTTGGGCTCAGCACGGCGCATCGCACGCCTATCCAGCGTCTATTTCGACCCTCAGACCCCGTTCTCCCGCCACCGTGCCCGTTGCCGAAGCATCGGGGCCCATCTTGCGCTCCCCGATCTAGAGACCATCGAAGGGTTCGCGTCCAAAGCGAAAACCCTGGGCGGGCACAAGGCCGCCTGGGAGTTGCGCGAGTATTTATGCACTTTGTCCGGGGCAAAAGAAATTCGACGAGAAGGCGCAGCAAAGATCGCCGAGTTGGAATCAGCCTCAGACAAGTCGTTAGCACCGAAGGCAGGAGCTCGGTTCTCTCGCCACGGCGATATGACCAGGCTGACGCTCACCCTGGATGAGCACACAATGGCCGAGGCACAAGCAGTCTCGATTTCTCATGCCAAGCAGCGCAGCGGCGAAGATTTCTCTAAGCAGCAGTTCGCTGAGGCGATCGCAAACCTCATCACTGGCGCAGACGACGCCCAGCGCGTAGAAACGCGCCGAATGATTTATGCAGTGGTACCACTCCCCGAGCTTGCGCGAATCTATCGGAGCGAAGGCGACGACCTGGTGGTGCACATGACCGATGGGACGTCGATGAGCGGGCGCGAGTTCCTGGAAGCCGAGTTTGAGGCAGAAGGATTGGCCGCACTCATCGACCGCGAGGAAGGACCCGTTGACCTGTACCGCACTTCCCGGTTCGCAAGCATCAAACAGCGACTGTTGCTGCATGCAAAATCAACGACATGCATTTGGCCGGGCTGCAACAAGGGCGCCGAGCACTGTCAAGCGCACCATATCGTGCCCTGGGCCCGCGGCGGACCGACCAATATCAACAATATGGCGCATTTATGCAAGTACCATAATGGGATCAACGACGACGACCCCACCAAACCCACCGGAAGAGGTGTGATCTTATCCAGGGACGGGACCATAGGATGGTACAGCCCGCGAACTGGAACCTTTATCAAAGTCTATTCACCTCGATAAAGCACAACACCCGTGTTGAACAGTGTCAACACGGGAATTTGGTGCGCCCGGAGGGACTCGAACCCCCAACCTTCTGATCCGTAGTCAGATTGGAATAGCCCTCTACCTCTCTGTTTAGCGGTGATGTTCCTTCAGTGTTCCGTGCTGGTTTTGTTAGTTCGGAACACTGGCCCGCCATCCCCGGAGACTTGGGCCAGAGCAACACACGTGGCTAATCGAACTGCTTTAATGCGTGATCAAGAATGCCGAGAATGGGGTTGTCCTAATGTTGCGCTCCAACTCAAATGGGATCGGAGTAGGTTCAGCTTCAATCTGCTTAGCCGCCTGATCAAGATGCGCCATCGCAACATTAAGCGTCCGTGGGATTGCAGACTGAACGACGAACTCCTCGAACTGGGAGGAATCAAACTCTGAAATATCGCTGAGCAATGAAAAATATCCGCCGATCGTAACTGCGATCTCATCATGGAAAGAATCGCGAGTAAGCGTGATAATTACCTGAAACTTATCCACACCTACGTCGACATTAACCTGTGCGTCGATGTCCCACCCTGAATGACCTTCATCATCGGATAATCTGCGGTCGAGGTCTTTCCTGACCGCCATGATGCGCCCTACCCTGAATTGCACATTCTTCATCTGCTCTTCAAGTGCAGAAAATTGCATTATGCGGCCCTCTCAGTGATCCGAAAAGTATTAGTGCTAGGAGTATTCCTAAAACGTTGACGGACCTTCTTCTCTAAAAGCAGACCCATATCTTGCTTAATCCTGGGTTCCGTAGAACGGTTGATGCCGAAATCCGAAGGAGGAACTCCATTCGTCCCTCCTGCCACATGCCATTGATTGGATTGAATGATCACATTGTGCTCGATCTTTGCCCGCACTCCCAAGGCATACAGTCGCACAAATGCTAGCGAGAAGTCGAGCGGATCAACTTCAAAAGTCTCGATGCTTTCTTCATCCATTCCCACAGTCTTTGCGAATTCGCTTAGAGAAGGAAAAAGTCGCTTACGCTCAGATATGAGCTGCTCAAGCATAACTGTGTCGATGTTGAGTTGATCCAGAGCGAGCATTGCTTGCTCAGATTCGATATCAACATTCAATGCATTTGCCAGCGATTCGTAGATGCTCATCCTGTTTCTCCATTCACTCAATCGCGAGATAAATGCAACTGAAATTGATTGTATGCGTCCAACGCATCATTCGTTTGGCCTTCTGGGTCGTCGGCAAACTTGAGTTTCAAAGTTAACGCCAGCAACCTTCCCGGTGTATCTGCAGGCTCCGTGAAATATAGACGTAGCCACTTCTTCTTCACATTGCAGTCCGGAGGAAGATTCCGGTACTTAATTTCAAGAATATCCCGGCAACTCACCATGCAGTCGACATCGAACCGATGGGTCCTTCCGAACGAAAGCTCGCCTCGTGCAGCTTGATCCATCTTCAACCGCATCCGCTGCAACAGAGTAATCGCGGACAACGAGCCAGCCTCTTCGATCAAAACTCGATTGCTGAAACTCGTCGCTTCCACCCACTCGAAAGGCGGAGTCTCCTGGTTCACACGTAATTCGCCCTTTTCGATGTAATGACTGCGACAAGAGCGAGCCCCTGGGGGATCCACTCGATGAGCCCGCACATCCGCCACAAGCACTCCTCGATGGTATCTATTATGCATTTGACGGATTGAAGTTTACCCGCTGGCACTCTAAACAA
This sequence comes from Corynebacterium kalinowskii, assembly GCF_009734385.1. Classification (NCBI taxonomy): domain Bacteria; kingdom Bacillati; phylum Actinomycetota; class Actinomycetes; order Mycobacteriales; family Corynebacteriaceae; genus Corynebacterium; species Corynebacterium kalinowskii. Next base: position 2,318,279 of record NZ_CP046452.1, read on the forward strand.
TGAGACTCATACTAAGTGATGGGGTCAAGATTTAGAGGTCAGCTTCGATCTCAGTCGGGGTGGGCAAGGCAGCCAGCGGATAGTGCCGACGCCAATCACGAATGTGCCCGAGCGCCGCATGGTACTTTTTCTCGAAGTCGTCCAGACGAGCGTCACGCTCCGCGAAGCCCGCCTCCATCTGTGATTTCAGCTTGGCGATCTCCCCGGTAAACGTGTCCAGCAAGACCTGGGCGCGGGTGTCATTGTCATTCTGCTTCGTCTGCTCTTTGGCGCCGTGGGTGAATACCCGATTAGCGGCCAAGGACGCGATCATGATGAAGAAGATCGAGAGTGCGCCCCATGCGTTATCGGGCAGAGTGGTAGGAAAGACCATCCGCGTCTCCCTTCAAAATCAGCTCCGAGCGGCTGCCCCTCCACACCGTCCATGCCACCAGGAATGGTGTCGCGCAGTAGAAAATGGACAGAGCGACACCTCGGTCGAGATGACCGAATGTCCACCCGAGGAAATAGCTGGTGCCCCAGAGCAGCATCATTGCCGACCACACAGTAAAGACGACATTCCGGGTGCGGGAGCATGGGATACAGGCGGCAATGAGTCCACACACCCCCACCGCGAGCCATGTGCCAGCCCAAAACTTTTGATCGGTGATGTGCTCGATCGGGTGAATCTGCGCGTCATAGCCGCCGAAAACGCCGAAATAGGACAGGCCGAGGAACGTCGATAAGACGGAAGCGAAGAGCAGGGCAGGGCCATCTCCCATCGCCCACGCCCGCAAGCGGTAGGCCCCTGGACGCACACGGTGCGGCAGGTGATCGATGGGCATGGTTACCGCTCCGCCGCGGCGTGACGGCCCGTGGACACCAGGGACGCGGTCTCGGGCTCTGCGACGCCAGCGGAGGCGATGGACCCGAGGATCGACGCGACGGTCGCTGTCGCTGCGACGCCTAAGCCTTGCTGCCAGTCCAGCTCCCAGATCGTCTGATCCACGACTAGCCACGCGAGGAGGGTCTGCGCGAGGGTCTTGATGGCACGCTCTGCGAGATCTAGCCAGAATTGGGTGCTACGCATCACTTCACCTTCTCCCCGACTGCCCGCGCTGCTGCGCGGTCAGCGTCGGTGCCCCAAATCTGCAGGCCGACCATATCCGTCAGGGTCAGACCGTCGTACCCCTTGGCACGGACATTTCGGAGGATCACTTCCGCCGTCCAGCCGGGGTGCTCGCCGAGATGGCCAGACCCCTTGAGCTGCGCACCTACCTCCGCGGCGAGAGCTTCCGCCCCCTGCGCTGCGTGCTTAGTGTCGTCGATAGCGGCTTCATGGACTCGGTTAAACGGAACAGTCATGTCAGGGCCTTTCTGCGCTGGCGTTGGGTTGAGTTTTGCGAGGACGCGATCGCGGAGCACGTCCCACGGGAAATTCGGGCCGGGGTCGGTGTGGTCCGTGCCGCCCCAGACGCGGGTGTCGTCGTGCCCGTACAGGCCTTTGCGGCCTTGTAGGAGGTGCGGAGCGTCGAGGATATCGACCGGGATACCGTAGGTTTTGCACCACTCGGCGACGCGGTTGACCATCGTGTCCCACATCTTTGTGTGGCGTGTGGATAGCCACTCGGCGCGGGACCATGCTGCCTGCGCGACGCAGGAGAAGTGCAGGAGAACGTCGTTGCCGAGGTTGCCTGTGGACCAGGTCGTCCAGTCGTCGGTGTTGGCTAGGACTTCGGTGCCGTAATCGTCGCCGAGTCGGTGGTAGGAGCCTGTGCGTGAGCTGGCTTGCCAGGCTGCCACGTCTTCGGCTTTAGCTCCCATGCTTGATTCCGTGGTGTGAATGCAGATACCTCGGATTGCTTGGACGCGGGGGCCGCCGAAAGTGAAGCGTTGTGACATGTCGATAAGGGTCATGTGCGTTGTCCTTTCATGCGAAAAGCCCCCACCGAGCGGTGAGGGCTTGGGTTAGTGGATGGCTAGGACTGTGAGGCTTGAGCTATGGCTGCCTCAAGCTGCCGCTTGATCCCGGCGATTCCGCCAGCGGTGAATGCGTCCCAATCCCGGGCAGTGATCGTGATGGGTCGGACATCCATCTGGGTGAGGTTTTCGCCATCGTCGATGACAGCATTGGGGGCGATGGTGATCGAGATGATGCGTACAGCGTGTTCTTCCATGTGGTCTCCTTAGTTTGCAATTCTCAGGGTGCGATAGCCTGTGCCGGCTGAATCTGCTGGGCCCACCAGCACGCGGGAAAAGGTCACTGAGCCAGACCGATTGACCAAGACAGACAGGCCTATCTGGTTCACATCTGGGTCATCGATAGTGAGTGCTGGTGTCGACGCGACTGCCCCACGACGGGTTATATTGATCTCGGTCCTAGTGCCTTGTGCGGTCCCAAATGCCCAGGCTTCGTTGGTCAGCTGGCGAATCATGCCGCCGATAACAGTGCTCGCACCATTTTTAGACCCGAACATGAGCTGTCCAAGTGGCTGCCCCGCTGCCGGTGCGGTGCCAGCGCCGGACGTTCCCCCGGCCTTGCCAAGGAAGATTTGCGCGGTGCCGGTGCCGTAAGCGGTTCCCGAAACAGCTGTAAGGTTTCCGTTCGACGATTCTGCCGTGTAGGGATTCTGCTGCAGCATCGAGACAATCGGCTGGCACTGCTCGATGCGCAGCTTATCTGGGTTGAAAATCAGCGCAGCAGTTCCGTTTTCGATCTTCCACATCAGTCGCTTTTGAGTGCCTGATGCGTGAGAGCCAATGCGGAAGTGCGGGCCGTCTGAATGCTTTTCACCCACGGCTTCGATGTAGAGGAATTGTCTGTTAATTCCAGCACCCACATCTGGACCGAGATGCACCTGGACGCCAGCGACAGCTGCGCCACCATCGGTGCCGATCCTCGTGTTTGCGACCACCTCAAAGTAGGGCATGACGTCCGGGTTCGTACCGGTCAGCACAAACCGTTGGCCGGCGTTACCGTCTCCCTCATGGATTCGCAGGTGCTGACCGACCGTGAACGCCGCTGCTCCGTTGATCTGACCCGAGCCGAATTCCTGAGGTGCGGTGTATTGCCGCGTAGCGGATCCGCCATACAGCAGATCAAGTGCTGCACGGGTCACCGAATCAGCCTGTGATACGAATACTGCAGTTTGGCCATCTGCCGGTGTGCCAGGCCCCATGCCGCTCATCGACTCCAGCGCATCAATGCGCACATCAGCCGAAGCGACGTTAACCGCATTCGCCGTAATCCTCTTGTCAAGGGGAGCCACGATTTTATTAACCTGCTCAAGGGTCTTAGCGCCGTCAAGCTTCAAGGCGGTGGACAAATCAGTTATGAGCTTGTCAATGGCCGAAATCACCCCAGCGTCCCAGGTATATGTCGACTGCATCAAGTCAACCAGTCGCACCGACGGGAGATTAGGCACCGTCACTACCACCGGGCGAGAATTAACGATGTTGCGACAGTAAAATTCAATTGCAAGAATTCCTGGCTGTGCATTAGGAATTGTCGCCTTGCCGTTGACCAATCTAACGATCTGCGGCGCGGTGGATACTACTGCCCCGTTATCAAGAGTCGGCCGGAATACCGGAGAGTAAATCTTGACGTAGTCGTCTTCATGGGATTGCATCCCAAAGTCCAAGACACTGATTTCAATACTGGTCATGACTTTCCTTACTGCACGAACGTGCACGTGGCGCTGACAGCGCCTTGAGCATTGACAAAATTCACTGCGCCATCCGGCAGCAGCTCTACGCGGGACGCCGCCGAGGCGGCACCCACCACGATTGGAAAGACGAGCTTCACAGAGGGACGCACCTGCTCTGGGAGAATGAACCCGGAAGTTGCCGCATCGATCGCAACCGTGACCACCCCTGCATTTCGGATTGCGGTCCAGCCAGTCCCCGACGCCACCACGCGTTGCAGCGCATCCTGCTTCTTGGTCAGCCCCTCTTCGACAGCAGCAATTCGATCCTCGAACCCGGAGTACGTCAGCGCCTGCTGTTCCTGGCGAGCTTGCTCCTGTGCGGTGAGCTGGTCTGCCAGTTCCTGCTCGCGACCACCCCCGTCACCACCAAACAGCCATCCGAATACATCTCTGACGACGTTGACCAAGGTACTGATCGGGTGGGTTATCGCATGGACAACTACCTTGATCAGGCCAACAACTGCGTCCCAAATCATCTGCGGAACCGTTTTCATCCCAGATGTTCGAAGCGCCTCCTCGGCCTGCTGCCGTGCGACGTCCTTGACCCCCTGCTGTGTGTACGGCTGGAGAGTCGTCACGGATGCGCCAGTCACCACATCCCGCTGGCCAGTCAGACTCAGGGGCTGGTCGGTGTTTTCGATGAATGGATGCGTCATTGCTCCTTCACCTCCACAGTGGCGTGCTTGCTATCTGGGGTCGGAACCTCAAACTCCGCGCGCAACTGCGCGTAGAGCGCTTGGCGCTCGACCATGGATAGCTGGGAGGTGTCCGGAGCCAGGCCGCGGGGCTCGACGGCCTCATCGATGGGTGCCCACCGGCCGCCGGCACCGGTCAGCCAGTCGGCATCAGCGCCCGGTGGCACATACTTGATGGTTTGCAGCTCCGGAACGTGCCTGAATCCGCAGTCCCACAGGCGCTTTGCCCACTTGCGCATCACCTCCACAGGCAAGGCCAAAGGTGCGGTATCCCCGACGCCGGGAAGTGCGACCAGGGCCCAGAGGGCCGCTTCCTCCGGATCCGATGAATTGCAATGGTGCTGGAGTGGAATTGGCATTACTGAACTCCTAGGTCATGGAGAGCAGAAGCGCCCTCCTTCACATGTGAAATGACGGTTTCTAGCGGGGAGTGCTGCGAGGCGAGGTCACCGCAGGTGATCTTCCAGCCGCGGGAATCTCGGGCGAAAGCGTAGGTCAACTCGGAGACCTGCTCGACGACGATCAAGTCGTCTGGCAGCCCCTGGATCGTTGAGCCGATCCGGTCACCGAGGAAGAAGTGCCCCTGCCCTTCGTCCCCCACGAACCACGGCGCGCCGTCGCGCACCGAGATCTGGTGAGAAACGCGCTCTCGCGTGTCCCAATAGCCTTTCCGCAGCGCCACCAGCGACGCCAACGTGTAGGCCCGATCGGCTCCCTCCACGAAATACTCGAGGTAGTGATCCCACCCGAGCGCGCGATCATTGACCCCGTACTCGTTCTCCGACGCGCGGATACTGGACTTCACCGCCACCCACGCCAAAATCGTGTCCTCATAGAAAGGCTTGAGGAAAGTGTCAGCGATGACACCCATCGTCGGCGCACCGATCAACATGCCCACGTAATTACCAATCAGCGTGATGATCGACGAGATCGCCTCATTGACTCCCGGCGCGCTGTGTCCGCCGGAGACGAATTGGACGTCGGTTGCTGGTTGGTGTTTGTAGTTTGCTGATTCGACGCCGGTGAGTCGTCCGTCTCGGTAGAGGACGTAGGGGGCGCGGGGTTTGGTGCCTAGCCATTCTTTGAGGTCGGAGTAGGCGGATTCGTGGTTGGGGTTTTCGATGACTGTTTGTTGGGTGTCGATGTTGTTGCCGGCTAGTGACTGGATGGAGCGGATGAATCCGGTTTTTATGTTGCCGAACAGCGACGTGCCCTCGGGGTCCCAGAAGCTGGACTTGTCGACGATGTCCACGATCAGGCAGCCGTTGCGCACCATTGCGCCAGGCCATGGGAGCGGGTCGCCCTCGAGCCATCGGCGGCATTCGACGGAGAGCTGATACTCGGAGAGTTTGGGGGCTGCCATGTCGTGCCAGTACTTCATCCGCGAGTTCAGGATCGTGAATGGTGTTGAGTCCCCTGCTATGGATCCCGGTGCGACCTGGATGGGCCATTGGTAGGGGTTGAAGGTGTCGGACCAGGATTCTGGGTGGAGTGGGTCGTCGGGCAAGGCCCAGAGGCTGCCTTGCATGCGCCAGAGGTTGAGCATGAGCGCGGTCTTGAGGGCCCACCGTGCAGGGCCCAGGAGGATAAACGTGCGAGGGAATTGCACGGCCGCGGGTGTGAGCGGGTTCGGCCACACCAACAAATGCTTCAATTTCTCGTAGTCGTGGAGGAAATGGATGTCGACGTAGCGCTCCCCTGACTCGGTTTTGATGAGCTCGGGGTATTGCATGCAGCCGCCCCAGCGGGCGCCGTCTTTGTCGACAGTGATGTAGACGTTTTTGGTTTCTCGTTTGCGGTAGTCGAGGACCCACTTTGCGAGCCAGTCATCGACGGGGAGCCGCAGGCGGCCGGCACCGGTGTCGTTGAGCTTCCATTGGAATTCGCCTTCCAGAGCATTGGCGGCCTGGCCGACGTAGTGCCAGTTGCCATCCCACAAGCGGATGACGGGAGGTTTCCGGCGAGCATCAATGCGGGCTTGTCGACGCCTATCCCCATCGGCCCAGATCTCGTCGAGGCGTACTGCTACCTCATCGATGACTGGTGCGGTCATTGGACTCTACCTCCCCAAGGTCGTTGCCATTGCTGCACCATGCGCACTTGGCAGGCCCCGGGCTGGTCGCCCGTGTAGCCAATGTCAAGTGCAGTCGGTGGCGTGTGCGGCGGTATCGGATAAAGGAATTCGACGCCGTTGAAGCGACCTGCGACGTTGGAGCCGTCGGCCGCGACGTAGGACTCATGGAGCGGGTGCGTGTCGATCGTGAGGTCCTGCCCCGAGCTCAGCGGCGGGGTGTGGATGTACCTGTAACGATCGGCCTCACCGGTCAGGTCGTTGTCTGGCAGTGTCCACTTGCCCGGCGCGGTGACGACCCATTGCAGCCACATCGCGGTGTCGGTGGGGTTTTCCACGATGATCTGCTTCGTACCAGTGGAGTCGAACGCCAGGTTCCGGGTGATGGTGTCGCCCTGCCAGAAAGGGTTCTTGGCTCGTAGGGTGAGCAGCATCTTGGACCACTGCAGCAGGCGCGGATCCTTCTTGCTCGTGGTCCTGGTCTTTTCGAGCTTCTGGACGAAGAGCGACCGTTGCTCGCCGTCCGAGTTGAAGACGATCTCGGACTGTTTCTCCGGAGAAAACGATGCGTAGAACATCGCCTCGATGTACTCCCAGGATTGCTCCTCGGGGAAGATATCGAAGCCCAGGACGAGGTCGATGGGGTCGACTGTGTAGCCGAGGAAGCTAGCACCGTCTTGGAAAGCGCCGGACTGCCAGATGCCCTTGAACGGGGCTTCGTCATGCAGCCCGTCCGGATCCTCCGCCAGCTCGACACCCTCACGCCCACATTCAGGACCCGACACATGCCAGGTTGCTCCGTTGACTCCCTTAATGATGATCTGGGCGGAATGATCCCAAGACGGCCTTTTCATCGCTACTCCTATCTATTCGCCCCGACGATGGCGCCCACGCGCTGACGGCCATACATCTCTGCGCGACGCATACCTTCATCGAGGTTGTTGGTCTGGATATGGACGTGATACTCAGCCGACGTGCCGGCACCAGCGGCCTGCGCTGTAACCGGTGAACCCTGCATGATCTGACGCGCAAGCCCCGGCTGGGAGTTAATGCGCTCCAGCATTGGACGCGCATACCGTGCTGCCGCCTCACGGACCACAAATTCTCCGTTCGACAGCAACGCCGGGATCGCATCATCAGTTGGGCCACCAGCACCCCAGACCGAACCGCCTGCCCAATACCCGTGACCATGGCCGATCACATCAAGCAGGCCGTCCCCATACTTTTGATGCCCATACCGCACCATGGCATTCGTCATCGCCCACGGGTCCCGACGATCATCAGGCAACGTCGGGTCGCGGTAAGCAGCCCAAGTCGTAGGAATCATCTGCCCCAGCCCCACGCCTGCAGCTTCGCCAGTGCCGTTGACATCGACGATCTGCTGGGCGATGCCCGGGTTACCGCTGGACTCGGATTGAATCTGGCGAACCCACGCATCAAGCTCGGCAGGATTTCCGCCGTAGCCCTGGTTGTCCATAGCGGCGGCCATCATGCCCCGCCACTGCTCGGCACCCTGCGTCGGATCCCAGACATGGCCAATATTGGCGTCACCAGCCGGAGCCGTGATGTCATCGAACCCCTCACCAAAGCCCACGATCTGGGCGCCGGTCACGGTCTTCGTCGGCAACGTCGGATCCAGCGCCAAAGCGTCACCAGCACCGGACTTCGCCGTGGCGATATCCTTCACCGCCGACGTGCGCGACCCTCCCCGACCAAGCTCAGCCTGGGTCTTCTCCCACATCTTGTACGCCTTAACAGCCGGGATCTCGTCAGAAATTCCGAACACATCAAGCGCGCCCTTCACCTGGCCGGAGATGAAGTTCTTAGCGAACTCGCCCGCGATCCCAGAGAGCGACGTCGGCCCCGTCTCAGTCGTGCCGTAGGACATCGGATCCGCAGCGTCCGACGCCCGGAAGTCCTGCAGCGGCTGAGCCGACGCCTTGGTCCTCGGGTCGGTCAGCCCCGGCATATCGCCAAGATCACCCATATCAGGCACGACGAACTCCTCGAAGAAATCCCGAGGAAGGTGCGCATGATTGGTGAACTGGGAATCATCAGCGCCGACGCCACTACCACCGAAATGGCCCTGTGACGGGTAGCCGCCCATTTCGACAGCAACACCGGATGGCGTCGTCATTGCCGTGTGCCCGTTGACGCCACCGCCTTGATCCCACCAGCCGACCTGCAGATCGCCCGGGTCACCCAGCCCTGGGTAGAAGCCCCAATCATCGATGAGCACCTGGCCCTCGTTGACCGTGGAGAAGGCGCGCTGCATGAGCTTCTCACCGAACTTGGCATACCGCGTGACGATCGACACTGTCTGTGAGCAGTCCCCCCAGAACGGTCCACCAAGCACATACGGCTGCCCGTCAACGCCCATGGCGAAGTCGTCGATCTCCTGGATCGTCGCCCCGCCCTCAGCGAAGAACGTGGCAGACTTCGGCCCCAAATCCCCCTGATAGCCCGGCGCGAATGGCATGCCGGTTTCAGGGTCTATGACTTCGAGTCCGAAGTAGCGGGCACCTGCTGCAAGCAGGGCTTCCGCGCGTCCGCGTCGGTAGTCATCGGCTAGTGGGATGTAGAGCTCGCCGCCGGTCTCTTCCTCACCAAAGACGCGGTAGCTGCCTGCTGGTGCGAACTGCGGTTCGTGGTTCTCGCCGCCACCGGCGAAGTACTTGATGGATCCGAGAGCGTTTGCTTCGTAGGATCCCTCTGACCTGCGAGAGAACGGCGACCTCAAGGAACCGACCGAGTTGGAGAAGAATTCCTTGACGTCGTTCCACTTGTCTTTTAGACCGCCCAATAGTCCGGACATGATGGAAGAGCCGATGTTCTTAAGCCAATCACCTGCTCCATCAAAGACTTTCAGGATCTTGTCTTTGATCTCGCCCGTAATCCGGAGGACGTGTCCGATCCCCTCGCTGAACGATTGTGAGGCGTTTGCCCACAGTTCGTTGAACCGCTGGATCAAATCAGACTGGAATTGCAAGGCAGCAGAGATGACCGAGGCGATCATGTTCGAGAAGCCTGAGGTGATACTCGACATCAGGTTCGTCACCGAGACCAGCACTCCAGCGGCGAGCGAGATGAACTGAGCGATCACCGTGGCCACGAACCCAACGACCGAAGCCAGCACCTGGGCGACAATGCCGATCAGCTGAGCCAGGATCTGGATCACCGGCATCACAGCCGTCACAACGTTGGCGAGAACTTGGACGACCGAAACAACTGCCGGCACCAGTGCCATCACTGCAGGAAGTAGTGGCGTGATGATATTCACCACCAAGTCCAGCAGAATTGGCACCAGCGGAAGCACCGCCTCAAGGACCTGCATGACCGCTTGAACAATCATCGGTAGATACGGCGCCAAGCCAGTGATGATTTGCATCATCAAGTCAGTGAGCGTCCCGACAATCTGCCCAAGAATCGGCGTCAACATTTGAACGACCTGCATCAACTGACCAGCCAGCAATTGAACCACAGGTTGGATCGCGGTATAGATCGTTGTAATGTGCTGCGCTATTGGCTGAATCACTGCCGTGAGCAGCGCACCCAGCGGCTCCAGCAAAGGAGCGACAGCACCGAGGATCGCCCCGAAAGCCTCACCTAGTGGCCCCATCGCGGGTGCCAGAGCGGATAGGCCATCGGCCAGCCCTTGAATCAGCGACTGGGTACCTGGCGCTGCGGACTGGATGAACTGCGAAATAGCCGGCATGATCGTCGAACCGATCGATTGCAACGCCGTCCCCAAGATCGGAGACAACGCGGACAGCGCGTCGGTCATTGACCCGAAGAAGCTCTGCAACGCCTGCTGGCCCTCGAACGAGTTCACAAACCCGTTGACCATCTCGAGTACTTGATTCAGCGGGCCAATAGCACCCTGTCCAGATGCCGACGCGGCACCAAAGACACCGGAGAAGATACCGCCGATACTGCTAGCGGTCTGCCCCAAAGATTCCAGTGCAGACATGCCATTCTGGATCCACTGATCGAACTGGCCGTTCTGCGTGGACTGGGTAAGGAAACTTCCGAACTTCTCCCCAGCCTCGCCGAGGTAGCTGCCCAATTGCGGAAGGTAGCTCGAACCAGCAGCACCGATATCCACGAGTGCCTGCGTGATTGGTGTCGCTGCCTGATTCAGCCCGGCAAATCCCAGACGGGAGTTCTCCAGCATCGAGCCCATTCCCTCGACAGTGGAATCAGAGCCCAACGCTTCAAGCGACTGACGCACGCCGCCATTGATCTCGGTTGCGATCCCAGACAGGCCGGTCTTGAGTACCGGGAGCTGAACATGAGCAAGCTGAGTGACGGAATCACCCAGGCCCTTGAAGAGGTTGTCCTGCACCGTCAGGCGCAGATCCTTCCACTCGTCACCGAGCTCCTGCATCGCGAGCACAAACGCCCGTGCATTCGGCGAGAGGTTTGCCATGGCGTCAGCGAACTTATCGACGCCACCTGCAGCCCCACCACCAGCGGTCGCAAGGTTTTCCATCGCGTCAGCAAGCCGCTCCTGCGCCAACGCCACGGACTCGTGAGCATCAGCCAAAGAACGTTGTGCGTCCTCTTCCCGGCGCGCAGCCTGCTCGACTTTCTCCTTCGCCGCAACGACCTTTTCGGAGCCTTCTACCCCGGCGCGATTGGCCTCGTCGACGTCGCGGGCAAGCTCGTTGTTCTTCTCTCGGGTGTCCTCGAGGTTCTTCACAGCCTTTCGGTAAGCAAGGTCAGCCTCGGCGTGATCCAGGCCAGATGCCTTAGGGTCGGCCTTGGTTTCCATGAGGTTCTGCCGGGCCCGCGCGACAGCGAGGGTGGCTTCCTCTTCGTCCATGGCAGCGTCGCGGAGTTGCTGGTTCATGTCGCGGAGGTCTTCGACAGCGTCCTTGCGGGCCTTGTTGAGATCTTCCTGCGTCTTCTTCGACGCCTTTTGGGCATCAGCTACGCTGCGCTCTGCGTCTGCTACTCGGCGCTGTGCCTGGACGATGCCACGCTCTGCATCCTCCACGCCGCGCTGAGCTGCCTTCATGGCCTTGGAGGTGTCAGCCCCGGCACCGCCAGCGGCCTGCCCCATAGAGCCGAACGCCTTGCCGATACCGGACAGGCCGATGCCTAGGGTTGCGATGCCAGCTGCCGCTGCACCCGCCGCAGAGGGCAGGATAAGAAGCGCGCCCGCCGCAGTCATAGCAGTAGAAGCCAGTGCTGCGAGCGGGCCCACTACTCCCATTGCGGCGACGCCAAGAATGCCGATGCCCGCTGCCTGAGCGCCCAGCATGGCCACGCTGCCCGACGCCATTTGCGCAGAAGTACCGACAGCTGCGATTCCAGCTTGTGCAGTCGCAACGCTGGATGCGTCGAGTTGAAGGTCGATTTCAGCCTTACGGCGACGAGCTGCTGCCATGAGCTTTGCCTCAGCCGCCATCGTGTCGGCATCAGCATTGATTTCCGCGATTCGCCGCTTGTTCTCTGTTACCTGCAGTTTTGTTTCTGCCGCGAGAACATCAGCTTCTGCGTTGATACTTGCCGTACGCCTTTTAGAAGCAGCACTGTCCAGCTGAGTTTGAGCCTTGAGAGTATCCGCCTCGGCTCGGATTTCTGCACGTCGCTCCTTAGTAAGCGCTTCTATCTTGGTCGCTGCTGCAGCGGTGTCAGCGTCTACATCTACATCGACCGATGATTGAAGCTTGGAGAGCTCCGCATCTAGCTCCGCGCGAAACTTCTCCATCTCCGGCTCAATGTCGATGCCATAAGAGATCTTGATCTGAGCGAGCTCTGCCTCTGCGCGCTTCTTGAAATCCTTGAGATTTGGCCGAATCTGGATCGACGCGGTACCAGCTGAATACTCGGCCATTGACTAGTCCTTTCACGACGAAAGACGATCACCCAGCACCATTCGGAGCAAGGCATCGCCTTTAGATTTCAAGCGCCGCTTCTCAACGCGCTCAATTGCTTTCTCGGGACGCGGCTGCCCGCGAAAAGGTTGATCAGAATTGGTGACCGCGGCGAGAATCGCCTCGCAAAATTCAGCTATCGTCGCCAAGCTCTCATGCAGTGACGTCCACCCATGCAGCGGTGGACGTGGGTTCGGTTTCAGACTGTCGATCACCAGCTCTGCAAGCTCGTCATCGTCGGCAACCGCCGCCCAATACGCACTGCCTTGTGGCAGCATGTGGACGAGCTCGACAAGTGTTTCCCAGCTGCGATAGCCCAGGAAGAAGTCATCGAGGTCGATCTGCAAATAGTGGTGGAGGTCAAAGCGGATTTGACGTCCAGCACGATTGATCAGATCGACAACATAGGAAAACCCCCGACAGCGTCGTCCACTCCGATGCCGTAGAAGTGCTCGAAGAGCGCCTGGACAACACCCAAGGTGATCAGTTCGGCATCATCACCCATGTCGTTCATACAGATCAGGAAGCGCGTGAAATCGTCCTTGAAGAACACCCGCAGGCAGGTGATGGTGTCCTGGCGCTGCGCCGCCTGCGCGAGCGTCAATCGGTCAGAGAAGACAGGCTTCTCAATGCTGATCTCCGGAGTGAAGCCATAGTCTTCGCCCAGCACGAACGGCTCATCCGTGACCGAGCTGGTCTGCTTCTTTCCGGTCTTCTTCGCGAGTTTCTTCGCGCGGCCGAGGAACTCCTCGAACTGGTCTGTGGTCTCGATCTTCTTGGTCATGGCAGGTCCTTTCAAGACTTAAGGAGGCAGGTCAAAAACAAAGCTGGGGTGGGCCGGAGGCGACCTGCCAAGAACTCCCCCGGCCCGGCGCGCTGGTGTGCGCTAGTTGATTGCGATGGCGGTGTCTCCGCCGGTGAGGGCGTTGCCGTTGGCGGAGACGTTGGTGGCGTCAGAGAGGGTGAATGGGCCACCTGCGGAGCCCTGGGCGGTGGCGGTGGACTGTGCTGCTGCGAGAGCAGATGTCACGGCTGCGCCGTCGGCGTTGTAAGGGATCGGCGCGGTGGTCTTGCCGTCGACGGTCAGGGTCCAGGTGCCGCCGGTCGTGCCGGCGGGGAGGGTCACGGTCTTGGTGGCTTGTCCGGAACCGCCGGTGAGGGTGATCCCCATTGCCTCGGCCATTTCCTTGGTGAATCCCGTGCCTGCGATACCGAAGCCGAACAGGGACTCGTAGGTAGGGTCGTCCTTTGCAGTGAAGGTCATTGGCCAGGTGAGCACGTTGGAATCAGAGAGGGACTGCTTGCCCTTCTTTTCCATGGAGGTCTTCGGGTAGTACCACAGTGGGTAGATTTCCTTGCCCGGCTCACCGTCGTAGCCGATGAGCAGCGTGGACCATTCTGGGATCTTCGAAGATCGGCGCTTCTTAGCGAAGAATCGACCTGGCTCGGCAATCATGTCGGTGCGGTCGAGGTCGTAGTAGGCCTCCATGGTGCGCAGGCGGGTTTCCTGCGCGGTGAAGTCGATGGAGAACGACTCGTCGGTGATGAAGTCGCGGCGCCGGCCACGGGAACCGTAGCCTTCTGGGCCTTCCACCTTCATGTCCGGCGCAAGATCGACGCCGGCCTTCTTCTCAATTTCGCCGAAGGTGAACCACTCTGGTGGGAGCTGCTTGAGCTGGCCATCGGAAGCGATGATGTCGTCAAGCTCAAGGTGATTGCCGTCGTAGGGCTTCATCAGCACAGCGACGTTCAGTGCTGCGAGCAGCAGGGAATCGTTCTTGTCTTTGAGGGTGTAGAAGTCGGTCGGGGAAAGCTGCGGAGTTGGAGAAGTCATGAGCTTGTTTCCTTTTCTCCCGCCAGGAGCGGGCATAGAAAAGACCCCGCCAATAACCAGCGAGGTCATGAGTTATTTGTGGTGCCCTAGCGTGGGCGTCGAATGTCCATGCGGAAATCCGCCTGGACGCGGCGATGCTCTGGGTCTACCCATTTCGGCATCACCGGAGACTTGATCTCCTCGATCGCGGCAAGCCGAACTGGCCCCATGTCTGCTCGCCCTTCCAAGGAGCACAGCCACGCGGCCAAGTAGTTGAGCAGCTGCCACGCTTCCCGGCGCGTGCGGTACACCACGGCGAGCTCAATGAAGCTGGCGTCGACTTGGTGATCGGTGGTGCCGGATCCGGTGGTTTTACGGATGGTGATGATCGGGCGATCTTGAATGGTGAACTCGTAATCCTGCGGGAGCTCGGTCACGACCACTGGTGTGGGGTCGATCTCGACGGCCTTTTTCTCGAAGAGATCGCAGAGGATGTCTTCGATGTCTGGCCGTGGTGTGACGTCGGTCGGCAGTTTCATTGGGGCTCCTAGATGGACAGGGCTTGCAGGACCTGGCGGAGGAGGTGATTGCCAGGGATCTGTTTTCCGTTCTTGGCGGTGTAACCGAATTCAAACGCGGCAGCATACGGTGCGACGACGCGCAGGGTCGCTGTGTAACGCGGTTTAGCTTTTCCTTGGTAGGGCTTGGTGATGTCTACGTCGACGGCGGCAGAGGCAACCAGCAAGCCGGAGTCTTCCGGCGCCATCGCTTCGAAGAGCTCTATGGCTTTATGCCCTGCTTCGTGCATCAGGGCTTCGGCGTCGGGGCCTTGCAGCCAGTCCGCCCACCATCCTTCTTCCCACTTCAGCTCCTCCACTAGGTGATCTCCTCACAGATCACGGCCGTGCCCATGATGATCGACTCCCGTCGTGGGTGTTCCCACGGCTGAATGTCTTTGACCCGGAGTTCGCGGCCAAGGACTTTGAGGGTGTCACCGCGCCGAATGTCGGGAGAGCGGCGCTTGAAGTAGACCGTAGGAGATGTGACCAGCACACTCTTGTGGTCTAGATCCTCGGTTGCTCCGGCCCATGCCACGCGAGCGCCTGGCTCACTGTGGCTGACTGTTTGCCCGAGCGGGTCACCATGACGGTCTTTACCGCCTGTGAGTCGTTCGACGATGACGGTGGCCACGAATTACCACCCTTCAGCAGAAATGCACTTGAAGTCGTCTGCTCCCGAATCCAGGGCCGCCTCGATCATCTCCCGCTCCTGGCCGGTGATGAAGAGGTTTCCCTCCGAATTTCGGAAGTGCAACGATGTCGAAAACGGCCCAGCAGCATCGGTGATCTGGTCAGCTCCATCGGAGACATCAGCGATCAACGCGCGACGCGCCATTGCACACACCACGATCTTCAGCACGTCGGCGAGTTTCCCGGTTACGACCTCCGGGATCGAGGGAAACGTCACCGACAGCCATGTACTCGCGTCATCGAGCAACGCCGTGGCCATCTCATCGCTGAGGTCAGCTGGATACTGCCGCCACCGCGTCCTGAGGTCATCGGCCGTTGCGTATCCAGCCATGGGCTTACGCCGCGATGTTCTGAATACGGATCATGGCCAGCGGATCAGTGACCACATGAGCCATGAGTGCGCGGGTCTTCGTCCACGTGGTGTCATGATCCTCATCGCGGTAGGTGGTCGACTGGATCGGAGACTCAACACCCATGGTGCCCACGGCACCGGAGGCGATCAGCAAGCCCTCACCCGGCGCGAGCAGAGGGGTGTCGAGGATCTCGATGCCCTTTGATGCTGCAAAGCTGGCGGCCTGGCCGTCATCGTCGAAGGCGGTGTCGAACTGGAAGCGATCGTCGGTGTTGAGCAACAGCAGGTCGTAGTTGTAGCCCATGAGCGTCTTCTTGCCCTCGGCGAGGGCCTTGTTGATGTCGGCTCGGATGGACTTCTCAGCGGTCTGTGCGGACTTCGCGGTCTTGTTGATCGTCGCCCAGCCACCGGACTGGACCTTGACGATATCCGAGTCGAACTCGGTGAGCGCTGCGGTCAGCGTCTCGAGGCCGAGAGCGTCGATGTCGTAGACCATGGTGTTGGCGACACGCTGCGCGCGGCGCTGCATGGTAGCCATGTCATTGCGCATCTGGGCTTCGTCGGTCATGCCGAACTTGCCACCGATCTTCTTGGTTCGCTTGACCTTCGGCTCACCATCGGAGGCGTCCACGATTGGGTAAGCGCCGCCAGGGGCGATAATTCCCATGTGGTCGTCGGCCAGCGCGCTGTTCTTGGTGACAACGTCGAACAGAATCGCGCCACCTTCTGCGGAGTCGTGCGCGAAAATGCGGTCGGTGAACAAGCCGAGCGCCGTGATATCGGCGATGTAGCGGGCGATGCGCTTAGGCTGCTTGAGCATCAAGGAGACCGTGATGCCACCGTCTGAGACCTTTGGTGCTTCGCCTGGGAAAAAGCCAGAGTTAAGCATGTTTTAGTGTCCTTTCTTAGGTCAGTGCCACGGTGACTGGGTTGCCAGCCGTGCCCTTGGTGAGTGCGATGCCAGCCACCGGGCCGGTCGCTGCAGTTACTGCCTTACCGCCGGATGCAGTGGAGACGTTGGCTCCGGCGTTGATAGCAGCGGATGCCGTGACGTCAACGATGTGTCCGCTGCGGTAGACCATGACGTGTTCACCTGCAGGGCAGTCGTGAGCAGCGACGCCGAATGGCACTACGCCAGCATCAGCGACGCCGGCGACGGGGTTCCGGCCGTCCATCTCGCCGGTGATGACGACGAACTGGCCGGCAACGAGATCAGCTGCTGCCTTGATGGTGACCTGATCCGCGGGGTTGTAGTGAACCTTGGTGATGTTCATGAATGATCCTTATCTCTAGTTCTTGCGGAGTGGCTTAGGCGTCCACCCGGCTGGGTACGTGTCGTCCGGAATGTCCTGACGCTGACCAGTCCCTGGGATGAATCCCTCGTGTGGACGCTGCGATGGTGGTGGGGTTGGAGCTGACTGGCTAGCGCCGTACAGCTCCTGAATGCGCTTGGCGCGCTCTTCCATTTCCTCTGCCGTACCCGTGCCCAGAAGCGCGATATCTTCTGCCTTGATGCCATAGGCAGTGGCAAGCGTCAGCTGAGTATTCGCGGCCTGAAGGCGGGCGTTTTCCTCCGCGAGCTTGGTCTGAGCTTCGGTAGCGCGCTGCAGCTCCGTCTTCTGGGACTCTTCGAACTCATCCCATTTCTGGGCGCGTTCCTTAAGCTCCTTCGACTCAACACGGCGCTGTGCGTTTTCCTTACGCAGCTTCTCAATCACCGCGTCCTTGTCCTCAGCGGACAAGCCCTTGTGATCTTCCGGCTGCGTCGCCTGCTGTTCACCTGGAACCTGCGGCGTCTGCACTGGAGTCTGCTGCGCTTGCTCTTGCCCTGGCTGCTCTACTGGGATTTGGTCGGTGGCGGGAGTAGACATTGTTGACCTCCTGGGTCTGCTGTCGTGGATATGGATAAACCCCGCCACCAGCCTGGGTGCGGGGTCAGCGGAAAGCAGAGGAATCGAACCTCAACGAATCAGGTGGTAAAACCTGGCCCACCGTGGGCGTTGCTTTCCATGGAAATGACGAAACCCGGCGCGACCTGTTGGTCGGTGCCGGGTTTCGGTGGAATGTCTCTAGATGGTGTTGACGAGTGGTTTCCACTCATCAATTGCTTGCATCACGTCGGGGTCGCTTTCCCATCGGAGTTTGACTACGTCGACTGCGTTGTCGAGGAGTTGCGCTGGAATTGGTGTTTTGGTGAGTCCGAGGTTTCCGATTGCTGTAAAGCATGCGGACTCGTCTTCTCCGGCATCAATGTCGCTGATGAGTTCCGGGTAGAAATCTGTCCCTTGGAGGTAGCTGGCGATCTCCAAAGCGATCTCTGTCGCTTTGTCGTCAGAGATCATCGCTTCCTCCTTGGATTAGTTATCAAGCCAGCGGTCTCATGGCGCTGAAGTTCTTCGGCAGATATTCGCGCACTTTGTTTCCTATGCCATCGTTCGACTCCAGGACCACCGATTGGATATGCCGTGGTTGAGATAGCGCGACCATCTTTTAATGTCCACTTTACTTTGACAGTGACGCCACCGATAGTCTTGACAGCAATCCTTTGTTCCGCGTTGCCTGCGGACTGCTTCTTTCCTACCAGATCCGGGTCTGCCACAGTGGAGGCAATGGCGTCTGCGATCTGTTGATCGTCCCATGTTTCGGGGTAAAAGCTTCCCTTCCTGCGCATCGATTGGTGGTGGTGACCGCGGCGCTCGGTGCTTGTTGGATCAATCGGCGGATCGTTGCGATTCCAGCCCCAGGTCGAATGCTTGATCAAGGTTCGCAGGGACGGGATCGGTTCGGGTTCATCACCGAAGTATCCGAGGCTTGTGATCTTGTTGCCGTCGTTGTCAACGAGTTCAGGGAGTTTGACTCCCGGTACTCCTGATTCGTGGACGTCAAGGGCGAACTTCTCAGGCTCGGACTCGATGATCTGCTTGTACTGCTCGGAGAACACCGCGCGGGCGTCACCCGAGTCACTGTCCGGTGTCTCGTACGATTCGTTCCACAGTTTTTGGAGCGCCCGGAATTGATTGTGGCCTTCCCAATGTTGTCCCTTAACAACAAGAACCGCGATGCAATCACAGTTGTCGTGATACCTCGCACCGTTGCCTTTGGTGAGTACTGTTTGTTTGTCATAGACAGGGCCGCGGCTGGCCAACATCGCGCAAAAGGAACAACTCTCTTCACCCGTGAGCACACGGGCCCAACCGAGGATGACGCCATCGCTATCTTCGTAGTCTGCGATGTACTCGTCATCGCTTGGTGTTTCTGGGTGCCAGGTATCGACGGCCTCACTGTCCTGTGTTTCCTCGGCCAAGGCCGGCTCTGGTGCCAATGCCGGCTCAGGTAGCTCATCCTTCGCTTTGGACACGACCGATTTCGATCCGGCCGTCCGCACCACGTTTTTCTCCGCAGTATCGACAATCGCATCACGCCCTGCCTGCTGAGCATGCGTAATCGCTGCCGCCGTGATCCGCCTGGTGACTTGCTCAACGACTTCCTCATCAAAAGGATCCTCCGGAAACGGAATCACTTTTTCGGTGAGTTGACGTTGCGTTGCTTCATCGAGCTCGGTAATCGGCCCATCGATAGGGTTCTGCCTTTTGTTCCATCCCAGCGCTCGCGCAAGGAGCTTCCAAGCCGCGTTCGCTTCATAGGGCCGGATGGGCGCGGGGGAAACTTCCAGCCCTTTACTCACCATGGAACGTCCCATGGCTCGAACTGCAGAGTCATAGAACGTCTGCCGGGCCGAAAGGATCTCCGGCAACAGGTTTTGAACAAACGACCACATCGCGTCGAAAGAGTTCGGCACGCCGTGCTCGTTAATGAGCGCTGCCACGCTCGCCGCCAAAACTGCTTTCGCTTCTTCGTTGTCGGATTTGTGTTGTTCAACGCTCATCGTGTCTCACCTCCCTATGGCCTGCTAGAAGATTCCCGGCGCGGCGCCGCCAGGGTCAGTCGCTGGCGGTACCAGACGGTTCGAGTACTTCTCTTTGATTCGCGCGATGCGTTCTGAAGTAAACCCTGGGATGTCTTCCCACAGTGCTTCCGGTGGGACTCCGAGCATGGTAGCGAGCTTTCCGAGGCCGTCGACCGTTTGGGCGAAAGATCGTGCAGTGGCGTCGCGCCACTTCACCTCAGCACCAAAGTCGGCGGCTTCCTCCGTATCCCCGGAAACATGCGCACACAGGCGCAAGAGCTGCTCGTAGGATTCACCCAACGACGTCTGAATCTCGGCCGCTTTGCGGTCCTTCGCGGACTCCATGGCAGCGAGGCCATCAGCCGAGATGTTCGAGATCGCATTGGCACCCAAAGACTGAGCTGGTACCTGGGCAATAGCAGCAAGGTCACGGACACTGGCCTGGCGAGAGTCAATGTAGCGAGTCAGGTCGGATTCATCGAACTGGCCGATCTTCGTTTTCGCTCCATCTGCGTTGATGAACCAGGTATCTTGGGCCTTCATCTTGAGACCTTCGTAATCACTATCGGGAGCCCAACCGACAACGTATCTCTGTTTGAATGCTGCGACATACTGGGTAATTCCCATTTCATAGGCCGTGCGATCGATACGAGCCTGCAAGCCCATCAATGGCTCAATCATGCCACCGTGGTACTCACCGTTCAGCAACCAGCGGTCTCGAAACCGCACGACCGGGGCCGCTCCGGCGCGATGCTCTCGACGTTCAATGAGCTTGAGATTTGAAAGCCCAGAGAATTCCTTTTCTTTCCAGGCAAGTGGATCGATGGGAAGCTTGTGTGCACCGAGGTAGTAAACGGCTTCTTCGTCGTAGAGTTTCAGACGGTTGCCTTTGATCTCCAATGCAATGATCGGCCACTCCGACGAGACACCCGACTCGCCTGGCCATGCATGCGCCTCGCCATAGACTGCCGTCATTTGTCGCGGGGATACTCCACTGATGACCGGGGAGATCTCGTTTCCCTTAGGATCGGAAGACGTCACGACTGCAAAAGAAGCGCCATACTGCATCGCTGCACGGGTGATCCCTGTTTGAGCCGCATCCATGGAATTACGCTGCCAATGCTGCCACGCCCGCGCTGTCTCCTGATTGCCGGAGAAGTAGTTGTCGACCTTCATCGACTGCGAGAATGTGTCCAGTACCAGCGGCAGAAACAGCGCTTGGGAGTCCTTCGCCAGTCCAACCAGTCTGCGGGTCATCTTTGCATTTGATCCGTTTTCGCGTTGAATGTCGAAGCGCTGCGAGGCGTCCTCGTCCGTCCACGGACGCATAGCGGCGTCGATCTTGTCGAAGCGTGCACGCTCCGAGCCGTGCTGGTCGAGCAGCATACGCGCCGCGTCGAGAACCTGCTTCTCGTTCATACAAACACCGCCCTTCCGTCGTACTTGTGAGTCTTTTCTGCTTGCTCTAGGTAAATCCGGCGCACCATACGAGCACCGATCATGCACACTGCCGCGTCGATCTTCTTCGCCGAGTTCGGAGACTCCTTACGCACCGAGACCCCATAGCGGTTCTGAGCACGCATGGCATTACGCACATGGTCTGTAAGCTCCACCGACCCGTCATGGGTGAAAGCATGCTCCAGGATCTCCCGCTCGGTGAGCTCACAAGCCCTGGTGAAGTCGAACGTCTTCGAGCGCATGTCCCACGCGATGGCCTCCATTCGGTTTCCAGACGGCACAGCCCACACCTCCAACTGGTCCTTGTACCGCTCAGGCCACGTGACCTTCGTGAAACTCTCCCACTCACGGACGTCTCCGAAGAACGCGGGAATCTCCCACGTATCGAACGCGGCCTGCACAGCTGCGTCCACGGCCAAGACATCGATCCGGTTATCGTCATCGTGGCTGTTGTGCGGATCCCACACACCGATCTGAAAGACGTGACCCGACTCGACCTCACAACCAACCAGCGCTGTGGTGTCTCGCGAGAGCGAGCCATCGAAGAACATCACGATCTGCGTGCCTGGTGCAGGCCGCTGACCGAAGCGCGCCATCTGAGCCCAGTCCTTCGGATCAGCCCAAGCATTGAGATCAGCAGTCGGCCAGTTCAAGAACTTGCGCTTCGAATCATCTGGACGCGCGTTCTTCGTCCAGATACGCGACATGATCGAGTCAATATCAACCCAAGGGCAATCTGCGTACACGAACTCGAGCCCGGCGCGCAGTGAGTCTGGGTCGGCGAGGTCGGTGTCAGGTGGCGCTTGGACGGCGTCCATGAGGATTTCTCGTTCTGCTTTGGAACGGCCGTTGTATTGCTCGGCCCATGCCTCGAAAATTTCCTCTGCGACGGTGTCCATGCCTGGTTTCCAGGCGTTCATGGTTCCGAGCATGCGGGAGCCGGTTTTTGCGAGGTTGTCCATGAGGGTCGCGTGGAGCTCTGTGCCGCCGTTGGCTGGTGTCCAGTGTTCGAGCTCGTCGGCGACGATGAACGTTGCTTCGCCGCCTTCAGCGGTTGCTGCTGAGGATGTGATGACTTCGAGTTTGCGGTCGGAGTCGGCGTTGATTTGAGTCTTGCCGACGTCTAGGTCGTAGTCCTGGTGGATTCTGGGGTTCTTCTTTTTGTTGACCATGGCGCGGATCATGCGCATGGTGTTCTTGGTCTGGCTCTCAGAGACTGCCGAAATCTGTACCCAGGCCATGGGGACCGGTTTGCCGAAGCACCCACCGGGAAGGTCTGGGTCGAAGCCGGCGAATCTTACCGGTGCCAGGAACTCGATCAGTGCGAGGGCCGCTGCGAACGGTGTCTTGCCGGATCCTTTCGCGAGGCGTCGGTGAGCTTCGCCAAAGAGCCAGTTGCCGTTTTCGTCGACTGCATAGAACCAGAGGATGAATCTTGCTTGGCGTTTGCGGAACTTCCACGGCAGCCCGGCGCGCTGGCCGTTGGGGTGGATGAGGTAGCGGGCTGACCATGCGAGTGCTTCCCAGCCGAGTGTGAGCTTTGGGAGTCCTGGTGGGAGGGTGTCGAGAATGTCGGCGGCGGATTGTTTCGCCAAGGGTTAGTCTCCCTCCTGGAACTCCTCTCGGTAGGCAGCGAGGACGGATACGGTGGCTGACTTGTCGGTGTCGTCGATTTCCTTGGTGTTGTGGAGTTCGACGCGGAGACGCCTGCGTGCTCCTTCGGTGGTCATGAGGTTGTCTGCTCTGGAGAAGATCACGTCCATCATGCCGGCCCGTGGGCCGTGCTCACGCTTCATCTCCAGCGAGATCAGCAAGGCGACCATTCTGGCTTCTTGCCAGTCGGACTCCTGATAGAACTGGGCTTGACCTGAGCGCTTGAGAGAGCGGAACCAGTTCTTGGCGTAGATGTGCCAGGTGCGGTCTTCGGTCGGAGGTGTGGCGACGTGCTTGCCGAATGCGACGACGGTGCTGACACCGTCGGTGTCCTTGTTCCTGCGGCGTCGTTGGTCGCTGCGCTTGGGGATCGGACCGGGCATGTCTCACCTCCTAGGTCGGAATGTCCCCCGCTCTAGCGAGGGCATTGAGTTTCTTTACTGCCGGCTCCAGGTCGACGAGGCGTCCCGGCCGATAGATGTTCTCCGTGGTTCGAATGAAGCGGGCTCGCGAATAGACCTCCGCGTGGCCACGCCTGCGCCCTGGCGCTTCGGGCAGCAACCCGAAGACGTGAAGCCCACGCCCGCTCATCGAGCGCTCCACGACAGCTCCTGGCGCGGCGTTGATGATCTCACTCGCCCACGGAGCAAGCTGGCCACGCCCGTTGATGCAGTGGTCAAGGTCAATGCAGGCGATCCCGCCGCCGAGCATGATGCCGTGAGGGCGGGAGCTTACCTGCTCGTACGAGCCCCACGTTGATGCGTCCGTCGAAGAGGCAGGAGCGCCGCAGGCCGTGACCGGACGCTTTCCATCTGCGACTGTCCAGCGGTCGAGCTGGCGCATGCGCGCGGGCAGCTGCTGCTTGCACCGGCGTCGGTAGGCGCGCTGCCGGCACTTGCCGGAGCAGTAGCGAGCAGAGGGCCCGGAGACCTTGATCTCCAGGCGTTCCCCGCACTGCTCACAACAACTCGACATGCCTTCACCCTATCAAAAACGTTACGGGTTAGATACTTCTAGCTGGCACTATATTCACTTTCGAGAAACCATAACCCACATGCCGGCTAGGAGGCTGTGGAGCCACCTGCAAAACCCCAGGTCACACACCCTGACAGGCAAGTTCGATTTTCAAAAACACCCTTTGACCTGCAAAAACCCTCAAACCCGTACAAGATGTCAGGCGCTATCGGTCTCGGGCTCGGATTTCGGTCGGCGAGGGTCCTCCCCCACCCCGGCTCACACTTTCAGACCCGGATGCGGTTTCTGTGGCAGGCGACGGCGCTCATTTCGACGCCTGATCCCCTCGATCTTCTCGGCTTGTGTCTTTGGTGCGTGGCACCTGGAGCAAAGCGTCTGGAGGTTGCTCTCATCGTCAGTCCCGCCGAAAGCAACGGCCGTGATGTGATCGACCTCGAAGGGACCGGCCTTAGTTCCACACCGCTGACACGTGTACCGGTCACGCCGCAGAATCTTGAGTCGAAGCCACGAAGGCAAATAGGCGCGCTTAGTGTTCCACTTCGTGCCGTCGGTCATGACAGCGCCGGCTCGATCGGTGGGACGTGCCCACGCTCTCGGTACTCGCGACCGTCGAGGCTGTGGTGAACGATCAGCCAACCCACTTGGCCATCGTCTTCCACGACACGCTCGATACGCGGACCGCATACGCAATGGTTCGTGTTCAGATCGTGCTTGATGTAGTCGTTGTTCGGCACAACGTGCAGCATCTGTTCCATGGCTAGCCTCTTCCTGCTGGGTTCTTTCCCTTGCGCTCGCCGGGCCAGATCCCAAACACTGCCTTGAAGTACTCCGACGCCAAGCCCGCCGCCTGCGCGGGGCTCATGTGTTTCGAGAGCAATGCGCGAAGAGTAGTCCACGGATGCGGAGACTCGGCCCATCTGGCCAAACCCTCACCCTTCGTCCAATAGATCTTCAGCTTCTCGCCACGAAGATCACCAGGCGTCGTATCCATGAGCCACCTCCTTCGGTAGTTCCCTTGGCCGGGTTCGAACCAGCACCACCTGCTACGCCCCAAGGGGAACATTGAAAGTTGAAAGCAGGGGATCCACATGTACAAGGGATTACGTCGGTGCGCTCGGCACGCTCGCACCATGTCCCACTAGCTGCCTATCGTCGGGATCAACGCCCACGCAGCAAGATGTCGATAACGCAGGGAGGAGAGCACCCTGCTGCGATCAAGCTTTAGCCCTAACTGCCCAGGCCGATCACGCGAGAGAAGCAAAAATTCCCGAGCCGGAAGGCCCAGGAATTCGCTAAAGCGAGCGTAGCATACCGGGGTGCGAAGGTCGGGATTTTCTTAGCCTTGACCTGCCCAAACGATACCTATCCCGCGCTACTGCAAACACTTCTTTGGGATAGACCTCCCACGTGCCAAGCTCACCAACATCGGCCGTGATGATCCCCCGCTTCGCCCAGTCCGAAACGGTTCGGTCGCTGACCGGTACGCCCCGGGATTCGCACAATCGCGCTGCCTGCCGAGCCGAACACGGCTGATCAAACCGAGCTACAGCCCGTGGCTCGTCCGAACCAAGCGACGGCAACCTCTTAGACAGCGGCGGATCAACGAGATCACGAATCGTGCGCGCCTCCGCCACCACCTCCTCAAGACAATCCGACGCCCACTCGCACACGCGCACCGACTCCAGCTCCAGGCGCAACCATCTGGTTCGCACAGCAAGCGACTTCTCACTCGGCACCGGCAGCCCCAACGAATCCGACAAACACGAACACCAACCAAACACAACCGCCTCAGCATGATCCTTGATATCCAGCACAGGGATCACCACCGGAGGCTTCGACTTCCCCTTCGTCGCAGTCACACCCGCATTCGATCCAGACGGAGGAACCGAAGGAACCATCAAATCATCGAGATAACCAGCAAGACCCTCAATCTCTAACAAAGCCTTTTCAAGAATAAACACTTCATCCTGGGTAAGCATCACCGCTTCTTCCTCCGACTTCGAATAGTCCAAGAACCTTTACGCTTCCTTCCCTCACCGTCTGCAGTACCAGCCCGACCCGACCCGTCCCGTCCCGACCCGGAAAATCCAGATCTTGCACACTGGTGATCTGCCGGATCTGACTTATTCGGCAGATTATCTGCCGGATCTGGCAGATCCATTGTTTCCGCTGGTCTAGGCGAAATCTTGTGTAAGGGTTCGTCGTGTCCTTCGTCGAGTGCACGCAGCCCCGACCCGCGGGCCGCAGATGAATAAGCGTCAGCCAACCCGCGTGCCACCGTTTCCGGTGAGGGGTCAAAGCGGTCGCTCACAACTTCAGACGTCAGTGCCAGATCGCATTCCGACTGAGACACACGGGCACTGGCGGCAGCTGGTGACTGCGCTGTCCCTCGGACTGTGTCGCTGGATTGGCCGACCCCACGTGCCACCGTTTCCGGTGAGGGGGACAATGCCGTGTCTTCAGGTGCTACGCGGGGTGCACGCGCCGCTGGGTGCGGCGGAGTCCCACGGTCCGTAGCTTCATCTGCGCGGGGATCTATGTCAGGCTCGCGCAATTCAACTTGGTACAACGCTGGCTGGGCGACATGCTTGGCATGGCAAGGAGCTACTTGGCCAGGAGGAATGTCCTTACTCCGCTTGGTTACAAGTGTAATTCCGTGCTGTTGCGCCCATGGGTGAGAATTGATCCACTCAATCGTGGAATCTGAATAGTAGGGTTCTTCTGGGACAGGATATGGCGGAAGAATACGGTCGGCCGTTGGATCGTTCCCGCGTTTTGCATTACAGGACCCACATGCGACGACCATCGTTTCCAAAGTCCCAGCTTCACCAGGGACTCGATGATCATAAGTGCCGGCAATCTTTCCCTTACGCGCAGTCCACTTCACCACACTTCCGCAGTAGCGACAGGCGTCCCCATCGCGAAGACGGATCTGGATCGTGAGCGCAGGATCACCGTTATCAGCCTTGCGCTGTTTCTCCCACTCGAGCTCCTCCTGGAGCCGCATGTGGATGAACTCCGGGTCTTCCATGATCTTCCATTGGCGACGACCCTCGATGTCGATGGGCTGCATGAGACCAGCGAACTCGCAGACGCCCAAAAGATCACGGACACGACTCGGCCCTGCAATGACTGTGGCCGTGCCGAAGTCCACCACGTAGTCAGTGATGAAACCGGCGGCCTGGGTGGCACACCGTACGAGGAAACCAAAGGTCTCATTCAAGAGTCGTTCGTCGAAATCAACGTACTCGACGACGCCCAAGAGTCGCGGGTGCATTGCTGCGGTATCTCCGAGTCTCAACCACGGCATGTCCTTTGTCTCCTCACTGATTCATCGATACTTCACTGCTGCCTGCCACGGTCTGGGCCACGGCAGCGCACGTTCTTTGCTTCCACGCGACGCCTGCGGAATCGATGCTCCCGATTCCGCGCACCATGACGCCCAGGAACCCGCGCCAGTCTGTCTGCAGGTTCAGCAGATCTAAAGGCGTGGCGTCGCGACCGCTCAACCCAGAACGGCTCCGGTTTACGCGACGTGACCTCCAGCGCATCGTGGACAACCCTCAAAGCCTCGGCCACCTGCCGATAAGCCTCAGCGATCTCTTCCGCAATGATTGCGAACGCCCGCTGGATCGCGCGCCAATCGCAAATGATCTGCTCTCGCTTTGCAGATTCAACACTTTGTTCCATTGACCTTCTTCCTCCTTTCCCAACAACGACGACACAAATGATCCGCATACTCACGCACTGCATCACCGGGAATCTGTTGAGCACTCCGCGGGCTCAAGCGTCGGTGGCACCCACGGCAGACCCGCCGAGAGCGATACTCAGGCCGCACTCCCGCGACGACACCATCGATCTCAACTCCCTCAATCTGGAGCTCAAGAAAACGCTGTTTACATACATCCAGCACCGGACATCGACGGCACAACGTCACTGCCTTTACGTGGCGCTTGGCCACGGAGGGTGCTTTCTCTTTGTCAACACCGGACTCCCACAACGTCGGATGAACACCTTCGTCATCGCGCGGGCGAGGCCGATACGCCGGTTGACGGCAGGTAGCCCGCTCAAACTCGATCCCAATAAAGATTCCCGCGTCCATGGCCTACGTCGCCGCCATCGGTTTCGCGGACACAGTCACGACGCGCAACTTCTGCGGCGCTGCCTCTTGGTCCTCCACAACCAACTCGGGTTGCAACGGATCCATGATGGACTGATCTTGCTTCTTCTTTGGCACAAGAGAAACCGATTGGAAACGATCCATGCTGACGAAAACCCGCGCATCCGCATTACGCGGATTGATGCCGCGGGCTGGCATCGACTCCAATGACAGCGCCTTCGCCAC
Organism: Corynebacterium kalinowskii; assembly: GCF_009734385.1. Lineage (NCBI taxonomy): Bacteria > Bacillati > Actinomycetota > Actinomycetes > Mycobacteriales > Corynebacteriaceae > Corynebacterium > Corynebacterium kalinowskii. The sequence goes on from NZ_CP046452.1 coordinate 2,346,366, forward strand.
GGCTTTAAGTGCATCAAGCTGAGTCGGAGTGAAGGCCACAATCCCACTGTCAGCTACATCGGTCGTGCTAATTGTCTGCGGGATATCTGGAAACTGGTGTTCGGGGCCGATCCGATTAACCCGCAGTCGCTTAAGACCTAGGCCCAGACCGGACTCGTCGGAGAGCTCGATCCACTCAGATGCAATCATCATTCCCAGTAGCTGCGGCTCGTCCGCGTCATGAGCTGTGACCACTGGAGCGCACACCTTGACGATCTCTTTCGCTTCACGCAATGAGATAGTGACGACGTCATCTTCGTCGTTCTGCAGGTCGCACAGCTCAATACTCACCTCCACCGCACCCATGTGTTGCAGGTTTGCAGCAGTGACAAACAGCCCACTATCCGTCAGCCGGAGTTGAATCACCGAGAACTGAGTGAGCTTAGGATCCGCGATAGCAATCATTGCGCGCAACGCCTGAATGAACTCCAGAGCATAGACAATGACCGTCGATCGCACCGGCATCCGTTCCGTCTTCATGCCTGCCGCCTTTCAAATGCAATAGGTAACTCGGGTTGGTTCTCGCCAGGCGCCGGTGACCGATCAGGGTTCTCGATCCACATGAACAAAGAAATCTTTCGTTGCTCTGTGAGGGATTCCCACCACCGATTCGCCTCGATGACGGAGGGACTACTCACGTTTGTTTTCCTCAGTTTCGTCACGTCGATCAGCAAAATTGAGCAGGCTAGCGGCCATCATGCGGAGCTCCGCCGACGTCACCTCGGGAATCCCCAAAAAGGATGAAGGCTCGGCGTTGAAAAACACCACGATCTTGGCTTCGGCAGGCTTGAGCCCCAGCAAGACATGAGCTTTGAAAATCGCTGCCAAACAATCAGCCAAGGCGACCTTGATCCGGTCCTGCAGCAACTGAGCAGGTGATGGTTTCATTTCCGTCGCTTCCTTCGAAGAAGTTGTTCCTTGATATGTGGCGGGCACCCCTTGACATCCCCACGAGGAATCGCCGTGCAGGACGCCACATGAGGCAGCCACAACAGCTCGCCGTCTGCGCGGGCCTGCTTCTGCTCCGCGCGAGTTAACGGGTAAGCCCTGACTTCCCTGACCCCGGCCTCCAGGTCGAAAGACTTCTTCAATCTGTAGGTGCCATCGGCATCAGGTGAAATCATCAGGGCCAGCCAAGCGCCGTTGATGGTCTTGACCCACTTGATGGGCTGACCGCAGTCCTTGCAGTGTTTAGCCGGCATGACACAACTCCTTCCTGGCCTCGCGCATAGGAATGTGCCCTGGGTCTGCCTTGCGCCGAAGCTTGTCGGCGTCACCGACCGGGGTGCCCGTATGCGCGCCGCCCCATCTACCGACGGCACCGAGCAGCGGGTAATCGTCAAGCGACTCTCCACCCCGGCAGCGATGCTCTGCGAGGTGGTTGTAGCAGCACTTGCACAGGCCCCGGGCTTCATGAACCTTCATGTTCTGGCAGCGCAAGCACACGGTTAGCCGGCGACCACGCTTATGCTTTCCCATTCGACGCCTCAGCTTCCTTGAGAGCGGGCTCAGCCCAATCCAGAATCCGAAGCAACGTGTTGGCCTGGGCACCCATTTCATGCGATTCTTTCCACGGCTTCGCCCACCTCCGGGCAATATGAACGCTGACGAACCTGCGACCTCCAATCGTCAGGAATCGGTAGACCTGATCACCCGGCACCATGAAGCGCGGGATGATCGACGCCAAGTCACCAACTTCGACATGCGCGGTACCGCGATAACGAGCAAGGCCGACGCGATGTCCTGACACAGGTTCGACGATGCGATGGGTTTTGGTCAGCATGCTCCATCCTCCAAGACACCGAAAGATCGCACTTCGTTCCAAGGAATCCGCTGAGGATTGTGGACGGTGGCATCATTGATCGGCACCGACTTCTTGTTCAGCCACGGATAGATGTGCCACACCCTGCCGGACATGTCCTCGACCTTGTTGCACCCGTGGTCCTTTAACAAAAGTTCTAACGCCTTAACGTCATCGGGCTCCTGGCCGCTCATATCAATCAAAGGCCGGTACGTCACGATGCCACCTCCTGATCCTTGGCAAGAAAAGCAAGGGCTTCCAAATCACCGGAGCGGTTGCCAGTCATGTAATGCGGCTGCTCATCGGCATGAACTTCAACGAAAGGCAAGCTTTCGTCAAGATCGAGTTCTTTTACTTTGGCCATGATGAAGTCCCGATGGCTATCGGCGTCTTGCTCGGTGAACATGATCTCCGCCTTCGTCAGAAATCGCTTTACGTGCCGGCAAGCAACACATGTCGGCCGACCATAAACTACTGCTCTCAACGACATGTCTGCTCCTGCTTCCCGATCTGAATAATCTCGCTTTGGTCCTCAGTCACCAGACGCATCGTGGCGCCATCGACCATTAATCTGAGTGCGTTGACAATCTCTCGGGCTTCCTTTGCCCCGCTGATGTTCGACAACCGCGAATCCCACATCACGGTGAGCGTCGCCTGGAGCTCATCGATGCAATCATCGACTTCAGCTTCGAGGTCCTTTTCTTGGTCGATCATTGAGGAATCACCCCAAACCATTCGCCGATGATGAGACAGCCCATCGCTCCCCACAACGCCACGCCGAGGGCACCGAAATACCAGTCTGGCAACCCGGGCTTCGGATCGTAAACGCTGACTACTCGGGCGAGATCCAGCAAGTCGTTATCCCACGTCATGCCGTCGCCTGCTTCCGAAGGAAGTTGTCTAGATCTTTTGGGTCAATCCGAATGTGGTGGTTCTTAGCCTTGCTTGCGCCTGGGAGGCGCTTTCGTGAAGGCAGAATTCCTTGCCGGCAAAACTTCCGAATCGTCCACTCGCTATAGCCTGAGATTTCAGCAGCCTTTGCCACTGAAATAAGCTGCGTGGTTACGCCCATGGTCGCTCCTCCATCTCCGTTGCGAATGCGGCAGCCGTAATGGATTCGGCGAGAACATCCGCGGCCTGCTTGAATGCCTGATCTAGGAAGGTGTCCACACGATGGAGTTGCCGAGAATCAAGGTCGTACTCGGATTCGAGCGTTCCCATGATCCCTTCCTGGGATTCTGCAAGGTTCACGCCGATCAAGTCGCGGATCGACCACTCTGGCGTGACGCCTTTCTTTGGTGCTATCGTCTGCTTAGACATTGAATTTCCTTTCATTGTTTTCTGGCCGGGTGTTGCACCACCCGGCTTTTCATTTGCCGGTGGCTAGATGATTGAGAGCTGGCTGCCAACCGCGAGACGATCGCGAAGCGCTTCGATTCCTTTAGGTGTGACCCGAAGCGTTGGCGCTGCTTGCTCCCACTCCTCGGTTCGCGAATTGAAGAATGGTTTCCCGAACTTTGCGACCAGGCGCCCGTTGTCCACATGACGTTGGTACGGCTCCCAGTGCGCACGCCGGCCACTGCCCGCCCGAAAGATCCAGCCAATTTCTTCCATGAAGTCAAAGAGTCGTTGGCGCCCGATCGAGATATCCGGATCCCTCGACAAGACCTTCGCTGCTTCGCTGACGGACAAGTCACCTCCCACAGAGGCGAGATTCGCCCACGCCGCAGCTTTGGGTTCCAGTTCACGGATCCGATCTTCACGTTCGGCCAAAACCTTTTGTGCTTCTAGTACTGCTGCTGCCATGAGCTCGTGACCCGACAGAGGTTTCTCGACGACCGAATAGGATCCCGTTCGACGAATCGAAGGCAGTACCTCGGTGGTGATCCATCGGCGGAAGGCCCGCGCCCGATCTGAGTTGGCTCTCACGATTGCCGTGTATAAGCCGGACTCGTTCACCGTGGTCATGGTTTGGGCTCCGCCTGGGGTACGCACTTTTGCGTACCCTTTGTCTTCGTCATCGACTCCCCGAAACATGGTGTTCGCGTCGCGGTATTCGAGGACCCGGGCGATGTCAGCCGCCACCCACATCGGTTCGCCGAAATCGTCGGAGATGATCCGTACCTGGTTCCCTCGAAAGTCGAGCAGTTGGACTTCACTCATGGCTGCACCTTTTCGCTAGAAGCGCCAGAACTGTTCGAACGTCCGGCGATCAACTGGGCGGTTGATGATCCACCAATCGATGCCGAGGCTAAGCACCAACAGCACCAGCAGTGCGACCGTGCCTGCGATTAACCAACTCAACATTTTCTTTCTCCTCAAGTTCTCTTCCGGTTGCGATCTTCTCGATCGTGTTGATTGCTGATGCCAAGCGAAGCTGGTCCCTCTGGCTCCAGCCCTCTTGGTCTTTGCCCCGTTTTAACCACCGCACGCCCTGCCGAAGCAGTGCCGCCGCGACGGATCGTTTTCGATGTACTCCCATTGGTCTTCCTTTCTTGTGCTGGTGCTCGCGTGGCTTCCCCTCCGCACGAGCGGTGATTCAGTTGTTGTGTTTCACTTCTTCTAGGGACGCTTCCCTGGAGAGCGAGGTGATTGATGATGAGTGAGCAGGATGAGCGCCCCGATGCATACAGCACTGCCGATGTGGAGTTTGCGCTTCGCCGGGACGGTCTGGACTTGTCGGCGGACTTGGTTGTGAAGCTCGCCGAGGTTCGAAAGAAGGCTCTCGATGCGGTTGAAGTGGGGCCAGCGCGAGCGCTGTTCTTGTACATTGACGGTGCAACTCATGCAGTTGTTGATGCCATGGCGCGGTTGGAGCGTCGGTTTAACTCCGCTGACTGATCCAGGTCGGTAGGCCCATCGGGCTTCTGACGGTATGCCGAGCCGCTCGACGAGGGATTTCTCCGGTGTTGCATGACTGGTGGCTTCTCGTGATTCCGCGTTAGAGGCCACCGGTCTTGATTTCGCAACGTCATGCATTTGAAGCACTAACCGGATGTACTGGAGATCTGAATCTGCCAGGTCCTTCGCAGCCTTACCTCCCAATGTTTTCAATAGGTTGTGCCGTAATTGGGTGAGAATGCCGAGGGCTACGGGACCATCGCCCGTGGGTAAATTGAATTCCCTAATCCACGGCATTAGATGACCCCAAAATCGATGCCTCGATGTACGAGCAGCAAAGCCACATGCGCCGTGTCCGGATTCCCAGGCGATTCCTGCGGCGCCACGGCCTGTTCCTGCACTTTCCGCAGACGTCGCAGCGCAGACACCGCAACATCGATAGCGTGCTCTAGTCGCTTGCGAGCCACCTTGTATGTAATGCGTGCTTTGCCCAATGCCCCGTCGTCGCTCTTACCGGTTGCAAGCAGATCAACGTAGCTGTCCGAAGTTTCGATATAGCGCTGGACGGCGAGCGTCAGCTCGGCATCCGCGACTCGGTGAGCACCCTCGGCTAGTCGCAGATTGGCTTCGGCCAATTTGTCCATGATTGTCTCTTTCCTGTTTGCTTTTCGACGCCCTACGCCGCGGTATCCGGCGCATAGCTCTTGGTGTTGTGCTTCACTTCTTCTAGGGACACTTCCCTGGAAAGTGAGGTGAGTTAGTTGGATATCAAGCTGTATTACTGCGGTGAGACGTTTGTGCTCCGAGAGAGCACTCGGAACACGGATGTCATCGACCAGCTCCGCCGGGGTAGTTTTCCTGGTCTGGTTACTTTGGATTTGCTCAAGACGGAATTGATCGTGAATTTGTCCGAGAATGTTGAGTTCTGCGTCCGTGGCGATAAGTTCCATGACCCGAAACCACCTAGGGCTGTTTTTGTTTAAGGCCCTGGAGCAATCAAGGTGTTCATCGCATGTGTGACTGGCTTGACAAGCTCTTGCGCGATGAACAATTTCGGCTTTTCGTCGGCGATGTGGATAGTTACGCCATTCTCATCGCCGTCGATAACCACGTTTTCAATCTGAATTCGCATTTCCCTTCTCCTTCCTGTTTGCCTGTCGACGCCCTAGGCCGCCGGTTCGAGCAGAGCGGCGAAGTAGCCTTCTCGCTTTGCGATCAGCGCCTGGCGCTGAGCGACAAGCTGATCGATCCACGCGAGATCGCGGTTCTCCTCGGCGAGCAGTCGGCAAATCTCGTCGGCTAAGCCGTCGATCTCTAGAGCCAGCCGGTCGAGATCAAGATCGGTGTCTACTTCGTTCGCCATGGTGTTTTCCTTCCTGTTTGCTTGTCGACGCCTAGGCGGCAGTGCCCGGCGCGGTTGTGGTTCGTTTCAGTAGCTGGACGATTCCCACTCCGAGAAACTCAGACACTGCTCCGAGTTCGTCGATGGTGAACGGGCGTTGTCCCTTTACACTTCGCCGCATTGTCGAAACTGGGATTCCGACATAATCGGCAACCTGGTTGATGGTCTTTTCCTGCCTGGCAAGTTCAGCTCTCACCTCAACCGCCACTGCCTCCGATCTGGACTTTAGTTCATTTGGCATATTTTCAAAGTAGTTCATTTGAACTATTTCGTCAAGTTCAATTGCACTTTTTTAGCCACTGGGGAATAATTGCCTGCATGAGCACTAAAAAACGAGTGTCTGTAGACGCGCTCGGAAAGGCGGTTGCACGCCAGCTAAATGCGCGGAAAGCGCATCAGGGCCTGACGCAGGCCCAAATTGAAAGCGCTACTGGAATTTCTCAAAGCCAGCTTTCCAAGCAACTACGCGGTTTCCGGGCCATAACAATCGACGAGTTCGAATCAATTTGTTCCGTCTTGAATATCTCGATGTTCGACGTTTTGGACGCCGCAGAACGCGAAATTAAACCCAATAGGAAAGCGGAGGAGTCCGTCGAAAAGCACCAGAACGATCTTGATGCCCGGCGCGCTCAGCGTGCGGTGGTGGCTGATGTGCCGGCGGCTGAGGTGCGTGAGTTGTCGGATGATGAGATCGTCGCTCGGATTAATTCGGGCGAGTTTAAGGTTGCCGCGCAGAAGCGGACTGAGCCGATTGAAGAGAGCTGGAGCTAGGGGCTGAAATGAAGGATCCAGAGATTCACCATGACTCGCTAGGCGAGTTCGTCATTTACAACACCGATGATGGCCGCGCAGAAGTGCAACTGCGCCTGATTGATGGCACTGTGTGGATGACGCAGAGGCAAATGGCTGAGCTGTTTGACGTCACCAGGGCAAGCATTAGCGCTCATTTGATCAATATTTACGAAGAAGGTGACTTGACCAGGGATCGAACTGTCAAGAATTTCTTGACAGTTCGATCTGAAGGCGATCGAGATATCCGGCGCCAAATGGATCACTATGATCTCGATGCGATCATGGCCGTTGGTTTCCGAGTCCGCGGGCCACGTGGTGGGCAATTCCGGAGATGGGCTACTGAAGTTCTGAAGGAATACCTCATCAAGGGTTTCGTGCTCAATGATGAAAAATTGAAGGACCCTCGTGGAGTTGACTACTTTGATGAGCTTCTCGAGCGGATTCGGGATATCCGTTCGAGTGAGGCTCGCTTGTATCTTGAGCTGCGGAGAATTGTCTCGCTGGCGGATGACTATGACAAGGACTCCCCTCGCACTCAGGGAATCTACGCGTCGATTCAGGACAAGCTGCACTATGCGATCACAGGTTTAACGGCCAGCGAAATTATCGCGACGCGCAGTGACGCAGCGGCTGACAATCTGGGCCTTACGAGCTGGAAGGGAAAGAAGGTCACGAAGCGCGATGTCACCGTGGCCAAAAATTATCTCACCAATAAGGAGCTCAGGCATCTTAATCTCTTGGTCAGCCAGTTCCTTGACTACGCCCAACTCCAGGCAGAGAGCCGGAAGATTATTCACATGCGCGACTGGCTGGCGAAGACTGATCGGTTCATCGAATTCAACGAACGCGAACCGCTCAAGGATCATGGCCGGATTACGCGAGCTGCAGCCAATGAGCTTGCCCAGCAGCGCTACGACCTTTTCAAGGCTCGGCGCAAACAAGACGAAGATGCCGAGCTGGAAGCCGAGTTCATCGCCTCTTTCGCAGAACTAGACAGGCGGCTACTACAAGACCGAAAGCGCCTGCAGCCTCGCAATCTTGCCAAGGAGCAGGGCTAATCATGTCTGTGGTTGAGAACCGCTTGGAAGCTCGTCTTGACGAGCTAGGCGTGTCGCTCGTGGAGCGGTCGGATCTGCGGGTGGATTTGAATGCGTGCTACCACGATGAGACGCGCTCGATCGTGGTGCGGTGGGGTTTGGATCCGGTGACGCGTCGGTGTGCGATCGCGCATGAGTTAGGGCATGCGGAGTTCGGCCATGATTGCTCGTCGCCGCGGGCGGAGCGGGACGCTGATGAGTACGCGGCCCGTCTGCTTATTGACTACTCGGATGTTGAGCGGATCGCTTACGAGTCCGGATGGTCGCCACCGGAGATCTGCGCGGAGCTCGGTGTCACACCAGCGTTGTTCGACGTATGGAGCCGGCTATATGCGGCCGGGAAAATCGACGTCAACGACTGGTGTCGGATCTACTAACAACTAAAAGAAAGAAAGCACATGAAAAAGGTTCTATTCGCCATCTCTGCCGCGGCGCTTTTGACGGCGTGCGGTTCAAGCAACGATGCCCCAGCACCGGCAACCGTGACAGTTACTGCGCCGGCGCCGTCGACAAGCACACCAACACCTACCCCAACCTCAAGTACTCCGACGCCGACTAGTGAAGCACTGCCTCAAGGTGCAACGGCTGGGTTTGAAGGATCCCAAGACGTTGTTGACTCTGGTGTTCCGATCGCAGCTAATGGCAAAGGCATCAAGAAGTGCAACGAAGCTATTCCAGGCCTGACGATGTTCACGGATGACACAATCGGCTACTCGGCATACTGCGAGAACTTGTATCCAGAAGTTCCGGAACCTCCCGTGGAGACTCAACCTACAACCGAGATGAGAGATCTCAGCAAGATCCCTGTCGCTGACGGTGGTACGTGTCCTGCTGCAATCTGCGGTTACGGGCACGATGCTAACGGCAAGCCAAACCCATCATCTGGCGAAATCCAGAAGTGGTGGATGGACTGCATCGCGACTCACAGCGACGCCTACTGCCGCGCAAATGACCCATACCGCTAGGAACTTAGGAGCCACGCAATGACCGAGGACCGCTTCCGATGGTTCACCGAAGCGACTGCCGGAGACAGCCTCTCCGCAGTTGCCGAACGTTGTGGTCTCGATCGTGAAATGCTGCGATTGGAGTTTGTTGAAGACCGGGTCACTGCTGAGACTGTGATCGCAATCGCCAAAGAGTACAAAAATCGAACCACGATAGGGCTTGTCTTGTGCGGTCTCATCCCAAAGAGTGATGTCACCACCCCACTCTCGCGTGAGGAGCTGATTTCACTTGCCACGCTGGATGAAATCCTTGGGGAATTCACTCGAAGAGTCAAAAAGAACCCAGAACTAGCAAAAGAGTTGGTGCTCGAAATCGCCCGTTTGAGAGCCGAGAAGAACTAAACGAAAACAGCCCTCCACCTGTCAGCCGCCAAGCAAGTCAGGTGAAGGGCATTGCCCAGCCCTTTCTAAAGAACTAAGCAAGAAAGAAGTCTATCCCATGGCACACGTACGTGACCTTTGGACAAAACCCAACCCGGATAAAGCCGCGCGGAAGAAGCGGATCCCTAACGCGCGGTGGGGCGTCGGTAAGCGGTGGCAGGTTCGCTGGGAGGAAAACGGTGAGCCTGTCTCACAGGTCTTCGAGTATGAGGATGCTGCGATTGATTTCTGTGCTCGTGTGGAGGTCGGGCAGGCGGACGGTACGTGGATCACGAAGGCTAAGGCGGAGCTGACGCTGGAGGATATTTGGGAGCCGTGGTTGGCGACGAAGTCCAAGGCGTCAGCAAAGACCCGTAACGACTACGTGTCCCTGTGGAACGTGCATATTCAGCCGGTGTGGGGCGCAATGCGGTGCGGGGATATCCACAGGCCGGCAGTGACCGCGTGGCTACCCACCCTGACCACCATGAAAGGTGTGAAGGACGGGGACCCGCCGCGCCCGTTGGGTTCCTCGCAGGTGCGCAAAGCTGGGCAAATGATGAAGAGCCTGCTCGACATGGCCGACGAACTCGGGGCGATCAACAAAAACCCTTTGAAAAGCGGCGACGTCCCACGGCAGGCGAAGGCGGAGCGCCGCTACCTGAAGGTCTGGGAAATCGACGCCATCCTCAAGGCCGCACCCACCGACGCCGCGCGACTGCTGCTTAGGGTGCTGCTCATGACCGGCCTGCGCCCAGGCGAAGCAAAGGGACTCAAGGTGCGAGACCTCGACGTACAGCGCGGGCGCCTAGCGATCCGCCGTGACGTTGACGATCTCGGTCGCGTCGGCGACGTCAAAACCTACAAACACCGCGACGTCCCCATCGGAGGCCAAGTCCTAGAGCTACTGGCCACGGCCGCCAACGGACGCGACGATGACGCCTGGCTCGTACCCGACGAACACGGCGCCGTATGGACCACCGCACGCTGGCGCACCATCTGGGCAACAATCCTGATCCACACCGGTATCGGTGATCTCGACACCTACGAGCTCCGCCACACTGCCGCTAGTTTGGCGATCGCTGCCGGCGCTGACGTCAAGACCGTGCAGCTAATGCTCGGGCACAGCAGCGCCACAACGACACTCGACGTGTACGGCCACCTCTGGGAAGAAGGACTCGACTCGCTCCCCGGCGCGATGGACGCTCTCATGGAGCGGGAGCGTGAGCGCCTGGCGGCCGAGGCAGAGTCACGTGAAATGTCGGAGGCAGAGCGGCGACGGGCGCGGTTCAAGGTTGTTAGCAGCGCCAACTAAGATTGCGGAACGCTGTACCGCTCTGCATCTTGATAGAAAGCCTCGTCGTTGATTGTAATTGCGAGGTGAACTCCGCTTGCCGGATCGTCCTTTTCCAGGACCGCGAAATCGATTGCGCGGGTTGCTGAATTCGAGCTGTTTAGATCTCGAATACTCCAGTTCTGTACTCGGCTCGTAAGTACTGAGCCTGGCCACAGTGATGCAACTTGGGAACTAGCCCACGCCCATGCTTCTCGTCGTGATGAAAAGCCAGTTTTCCAGGCATAGGTCCTATACCGATCGTTTGGTAGCTGTTGAACGTAATCTTCAAGTAGCGCGATAAATGTCATGCTTCCAGTATGTGGGGCCCGATGGGAGCGAGGCAATAGCAAAGTGCCAACTTTTTGGAGCTACTGCTCCGAATACACGGAGCAGTAGCGTCGGGGTTGTACCCCTAGTATTCCTGGTTGGGCCGGTCGGCAGAAGCAGTCCCTCGGAGATGAGTGTAGGCAAAATGCGCGGACTCAACCAATGAGCTAAACGGTCGCTTTTCGCAATTCCTTGATATGAGAATTCATGTCTTTTCTGAGCTTTGATATCTCAGCTGGATCTTTGAGCTTATCCTGACGTCTTACCCCGTGAACCTTTTCACGCAACCAATTGATGCAGTTGCTCGTCTGCTCCGCAATTTCCTCCGAAGTTTCGGCATCCAACTCACTGCACCATGTCTCTATGAATTCTGTTTCATTTAGAAAGGAATTCACGGGTAGGTGAAACTTCTCGATCGGAACATACACCCTGGTCGAATAGTTCACCCATCGTTGCAGCAATATGTTTATCCCTGTTGGAGAAAGAATTGCAGTTCGGTCTTGCAAGGATGCTGTCGGGACTATATGCAGATCGTCAAAATGTACGATCCAATCCTCTCCGGTATCCAGTTCCTGCGCTAGATCAGGCAGGCACATCTTGGCGAAATTTCCCTCCCAATCACGTTGTTTCTTCCATGTCGGCCCCATCTTCAATTCTGCCACTAGCAGTTTTGGACGTATCTCCGTTCCTTTGACTCTCATCGAACAAGGATGCTGAAGCACTATAACTACTTTAGGTCCCTCTGAACCCTCTAGAAATACGTTTTCAAAAACATCGCCTGTCAGTATCGGTCGCCCTGCATAGATATCATCTTTAAGCGCCCAATACAGAACTTCTGAGTTGCATTTGTCCCCGACGATCGGAGAGTCAAATCTCTTATCCATGGCTACCCTTTTGGCCTAATAGAGTAGTTTCCGTCACTTTCCATGGTAACGACGAAATCGGAAGCAAACTCTTCACGCCACTGAGGATTGAACTTCGTCAAAATATCTTCCGGATCCTCTTGGCCATTGGCATAATCAAAAATCAAGTCGGTTCGCTGCGAAACATACAAATCAATTGGAGTAATGGGAGCACTATCTACGACCGGCATTTCAAACCAAGAGGCCACTTCAGTCACATAGTGAGTATTTTGAATGATATCTAAGGCCGCATTCAAAGCAGCAAGCTTTTGGCGGCTATCTGGAGATATTGACTGACCTTTTCGCCACTTTCGCACGGCGGGTACAGAAACTCCAACAAGCTGCGCGATATGGCGCCACGAAAATCCAAGTTCAACCAAGTTATCCAATAGATCGTAGGCAGGACTCTTCTTTAGTTCCGCAGTCTTCATCCTCCAGGCAGCTGCTTGTGCATCACCGTGAATTTTTTCTGCTTGCGTTCTAGCGAACCCGACCATTGACCTGTGATGACCTGCTCTCTCCGCAAGTTTGCTCATCTCAGAGAAAGGGTCGAAGTTGCCGACTTGAAAAGCATCACGTGGTCGCTCATTGGCTTGAGGTGAACTAAGACCCATTTTCCAGCACTTCCTTTCGAAGTTTTTCGGTTATCAAGCTTTCAAACACTTCTCTCACGGGCTTGTGCATTTCATCCATAAGGTCCAACATTGCGCTTTCAGCGAGCTGCCTTTGCACGTTTTGATCTACCGCTATGTCGAGGAGGAAATAAGGACCCGGGTTCGGTGTCAGCCTCTTGAAATTTTCAGAACCAGAAAACTCGTACCCTTCGGATGCTCCATATCGAAGTCTTAAGAATGCATCGGAACCTATTTGATAGGCCACTGCAGTTTGTCGCACCCCGTTTTCAAGCAGCAACCTCGAAAGTTCGGGTAGCTCCTGCAGCAAACTTTTAGCTACCCAATCACTCCATTTCACAGTGCCCTCCGCATCCAATGGAGCCCTAATCTCATCAAGGTAACGAATACCCATCCTGTTAACTTTCTGAACCTTGGATGAGGTAAAAACGATCGCCATCACCTTTGAAGTAAGTTCCCTAAGACTTTGGTAACCCTTGTAGTTAGTCGTTTCGAATACGCAGCTAGTTTCAAAAGTTCCGGGCGGATTAATCGGTGAACTAAAAATTGAACAGTGCGTTCTTCGGTCCCTACTAGACCAACGTGGCGAAGTTAGTTCTTCAAAGTTGGGTTCCTTTTCCTTGCTTGGATCGAATGCGAAGTGATGTCCCTTCATCTCGAACCGTTCAGGAAGAGTGTCCTTCAGAATGACTCCGATTTGAGCAAAGATCTCTTGTTCGATAGGACCCAAAGTTTGAAGCTCGATCTCAAAAGACACCAAAACTATCGGTGCATTTTGGTAAATCTTGGCAGCAGTCATACTAGCCATGTTAGCCCGAAATCAACTGAGAATGTAACTGAAACTGTAACTAGTTGCAAGTATTTACCAACTTCTAAGTTTCATGCCGCCACCCCCTTCGGCGTTCCCCCTATGTTCCCTCTGCGTTCCCTCAGCGTGCCGTCTTAGACTCAATGAGCAGCAACAACTCACAACAGCTACACTTACCCAGAAATGCGAAAAAGACCCAGGCAAACGGTATGTTTACCTGGGTCTTTGCTGGTGCGCCCGGAGGGATTCGAACCCCCAACCTTCTGATCCGTAGTCAGATGCTCTATCCGTTGAGCTACGGGCGCAAATTTCACCAGGCCCGGTGAAACCCCCACTTTAGGTGGGTGAGCGGAGATGACAGGATTTGAACCTGCGGTCCCCGGAGGGACAACTCCTTAGCAGGGAGCCCCATTCGGCCTCTCTGGCACATCTCCAGCAGTTATCACAGTTGTGAAAACCTTTAGCAATCCTACAGGGCTATGCATAATCTTCCAAAACGTCCACATCACCCGGCGAGATCGACCTAAACAGCATGCATAATGCACATAACGAACAGGTGACAAATTGGTATTCGAATGGGAAAGGTGCGCTAAGCGGGGTACGGTTTTGGACGGAAATACTGATATCTCAATTTTGGAGTAATCGTGCACTCTCAACTGTCCGCTCGCCTCTTCGCCGAGTTCCTCGGCACGTTCGTCCTCGTCTTCGGTGGCTGCGGTTCCGCAATCTTCGCGGCGCAGGTCCTTACCGATGACAAGGCCGTCAACATGGGCATCGGCTTCGTCGGCGTCTCCCTCGCATTCGGCCTCACCGTCCTAACCATGGCCTACGCAGTAGGCCACATCTCCGGCGGCCACTTCAACCCTGCAGTCACCCTCGGTGCTTTCTTGGCAGGCCGTATCGACGCCAAGAACGTCCTCCCTTACTGGGTTACCCAGCTGGTAGCTGGCGCTGTCGCTGGTGGCGTCCTGTACGTCATTGCTTCCGGCAAGGAGGGGTTCAATGCTGTGGAGTCCGGCTTCGCAACGAATGGCTACGGCGACCTATCCCCTAACGGATACTCCCTGATGGCTGTGCTGATCGCTGAGATCGTGCTGACCGCCATCTTCCTCTTCGTCATCCTCGGCTCCACCGACAAGCGCGCCCCACAGGGCTTCGCGCCGATCGCCATTGGCCTCGCGCTGACCCTGATCCACTTGATCTCTATCCCAATCTCCAACACCTCCGTCAACCCAGCCCGTTCCTTGGGCGTGGCGCTGTACGCAGGTTCCGAACCGCTGGCCCAGGTGTGGGCGTTCTTCGTCGCACCGCTCATCGGCGCAGCGATCGCTGGCGTAGCGTATAAGTTCGTCTTCCCAGACGAGACTGACGTGCTTCTCGAGCGCTAATTGCGCATAAAACATGCCCCCGACCTTCTGGCCGGGGGCATTATGCATGGTGCTAGCGGATCGTCACCTGTCGGGATTTGATGTTCTCGAGGGCGCGACGCGCATCAGCAGAGAGCTCTTCATCGGCTTCGATCGAGGCTGCGATCTTCTTGTCGAGCTTCTCCAGCAGCGGGCCGTAGGTGTCGTAGGCGACATCGACAGGCAGGTCCCAGACCGGAACGGCAATGCCGTGGGTGCGGAAAACACCGGCGAACTTGGTGCCTTCGCCAAGGTCAAGGGCGCCGGCTGCGGAGATGCGTGCGAGGGCGCGCATGAGCTTGTCTTCGTCGTCGGTGCGGACCCAGCGGATGTGTGCCTTGTCGCCTGGGTCGATCCACCAGGCGACGCCGTCGAAGGAGCCGGTGACCTGGCGGGACGGCATGATGGTGTCGTTGGCGGCTTGCAGGGACTGAGCGGTCGCTGGGTCCAGGGACGCATCGGCTGGTAGCCACCAGTTGAAGTCTTCGCGAGCTTCGACGGTCAGGGGGCCGGTGGCGTCGAGAAGCGTGTCGAGCGCCGGCTGGGTGCCATCAGCCGCGGTGGAGGCCAGGGTGGCGCCCGGCGTGGCGTCCTTTGCCCACGCGAGGGCGAACGCGAGGTCGCGACCTGGGTTGTGGGTGTGGGACTGGGTTTGCAGGGCCACGAAGGCGGTGCCGTCGTCCCAGACCATCGCGCCGGCTGCGCCGGGGAGAACGGTGGCGACGTAGACGTCGCGGTCGAAGCCCGTCACAGGGAGCTTCGCGAGGGCGGAAGGGACGAACTCCTGGAGAGCGACCAGGTCGGCCTCCATTGCGAGGCCGCCGTATGGGCGTGGGTCGCGATCGAGGGCGGCACGTTCGGCAGCGCGGGCGGCGAGCTTTGCTTGTCGACGGCTCATGCCCTCCGGCAGCTGCTCGTCATTCTTCTTCTTTTTAGCCATGCTCCTTAAGATACCGTGCGCAGCGCCAACTCCGGGTAATTGGTCGCGAGCATGTCCACGCCGTGTTCCTGAGCCCACAACATGTCGGCCGGGTCATCGACGGTCCACAAGTAGGTGCGTTCGTATTCTTGCAATTCTGCGGGGTTCGCCTTCGCAGCTTCGATGGACATGCCCAGGCCCATGGGCTGGCACCAGCGGGCGGCAGTTTTCCAGGACAGCGAGGGCTTGTCGTCGCGAAGCAAGATGCGGTCGAGCTGCGGCGCTAGGTTCTGGATGTTCCGGATGGCGAGTGGGGCGAAGGAGATGAAGTGCATGCGCGGGTCGTCAAGCAACCCTGCATAACGCAGTCGTACCACGATTTGTTCTTCCACCATTTTGCCGTAGCGGCTCGGGTGCTTGGCCTCGATGTAGAGGTGCCGATCCGGGTATTCCTGCATCAATTCCAGGAGCGAGTCCAGCAGCAGCGGCTCCTGCGGCGACTCCGCGGTGCCGAAGTTGAATTCGCGCAACTGTGCATAATGCATGTTTTCCACGCGACCGGTGCCGTTGGAGACGCGTTCGATGTTTGAGTCGTGTACACAGACGAGCTGGCCGTCGCGGGTGAGGCGGACGTCGCATTCGACGGCAGGTGCGCCGAGTGCCAGCGCCGATTCAAAAGCGATTTGGGTCAGTTCGGGGTGCGCCCCGGAATCTCCTCGATGAGCGATGATCTGCATGTTAGTTGTCCCAGCTGTGGATGTGGCGCAGCAGCATGCGGTTCTTGCGCTGGGAGCGGCCAAGGCGACGGGACAGGTGGTTGAGAATTTCGATGGCGTCGGTGATGTGCGGGCCCTTGTTGAGCATGACGGCTTCGGCGCGGAGCGCGAATGCGGCGTCGGTCATTTCAGCGCGGGATGGCAGGCCGTTCTTGGCCATGTTTTCGAGGATCTGGGTGCCCACGATCACTGGGATGTGTGCGGACTCGGCGACCATGAGGATTTGGCCCGGGACCTCGGTCATGCGGTCGAAGCCGAGCTCGACGGCGAGGTCGCCGCGGGCGATCATGATGCCGAAGTTCGGGTGACGCATGCCTTCGAGGAGGATATCGGAGATGTTCTCGTACGCCGGGACCGTTTCGATCTTCAGCACGAGACCGAGGTCGCGAACCCGCTGGCCGAGCTCTGGAGATTCTGCCTCAAACTTCTCCGCGATGCGCCCGAGCACGCTGAGTACGTGCTGGACGTCCTCGACACTGCGGATGAAGGAAATCGCGGCGATGTTGGCATGACGCGCAACGAACTCGAGGTGCTCCTCATCCTCTGGGGTGAGGGAGGCCAGCGGCAGGTAGGTGTCCGGCAAGTTGATGCCCTTGTGCGCTGCAAGCTTCACGCCGCCTTCCTTCGCGCGGGTGATCTCGAGGACGGCGTCATTGTCACGCTTCTCGACAACCACTGCTGCGATGGCACCGTCGTCGAAAAGCACATTGTGCCCGACCTCCAGGGCGTGGATGGCCTCCGGGAGGGAGCAGGAGATGCGGGAGGTTCGGCCGGGCTCGATGGTGCAGATGACGTCGTCGGCGGTGAGGATCAGCTGGTCACCGACGTGCATACGCAGCGCCTGCACGACGTTCGGGATGCCGTGCGCGCGGGTGCGCTCGTAATCGCACTCCATGAGCGTGCCTTCGGCGATGTAAGCGTTGCGGTCGCCCTCCGCGAGGACGGCGCCATCGCGCTTTTCGACGACCACGAACTCCCGCTTGGAACCACGGGTGTCATGCAGCGTGATCACGCTGTTTTCCTGCAGGCCCTCGAGCCACTGCTGATTCACGGTGACCGGTAGGGCTGGTCGGCCCTCGAACTCAGGGGCAGGCTGGCCATCGACGGTCAGCCACAGCTTGGACTTGGTGAGCACCTTGCCAGCATCATCGCGGGTGACGCGGGCGCGACCGACGGCTGGGCCCGGCGCGATCTCGCCGGTACGGATCTTCGGGCCGGCCAGGTCCATGTTGACGCGAACCTCGCGACCAGCTTCGTCGGCGGCGCGGTGGACATTGTCGATCATGCGCAGCCAGACGTCGGTGCCGTCGTGGGCGCAGTTGATGCGGGCAACATCCATGCCAGAGTCGACGAAGGACTTGACCATCTCGTAGTCGTCAGCAGCCTCGGACGGCAGGGTCACCATGATGCGCGACGGGGTGTTCTCGTCGGTTGGGCCGAGCAGGGTTTCGGTGTGCGCCTCGAGGATTTCATCGGCCTCGGCGAAGCTACGAGCGATGTCGCCCAGGTCGTATGGGGCGCCGCAGCCCTCCATGAGACCAACCACGTTGCGGGCAGCCTCCAGCTTGGCCTTCACACCGGTCTCGATGGTGGACATGCGGGTCACGCCGAGGTCGGTCAGACGGGCCTGGAGACGGCGCAAGTCCTGAGTGCGCAAGTGCTTATAATGCACCAGGTTGAGCGCACCAGCGCGGTGCGTCTGTGCAACACGATTGACTTGATCGCGTCGCTCCCAAGCGAAATCAGCAATGCCTTTGAGCAGCGAATCAATCTCCGGAACGAGTGGTGTCTGAGCCATGTTTATTCCAACCTTTTATCGTGCGTGGTGAACAAGAGTATTGTGCCCGCTTTTGCATAATTCGGCAGCGCGAGTGTTGTTATGCAGTGATTTCTACGGTTGCGCCGTTAAACCGCGCGGTGCGTGCGGGCGCTATTGGCGAGCCTGCGGTGGTGACTTCTTCGACCCGCAAGTAGGTCATGCTGACGTGCGCGCGGGTGATGGAGACGAGGCCGTAGCCGTGGGCGTCGAGGTCGACGTGTTTGACGGCTGGGTTGGCGCGCAGCAGGTGTGCTTCGGCCTGGGTGCTGGGTTGGGAGTCGATGGGAAGGCCGAGGGCGTCGTCGATGTTGGGGGCGGACACCGAGGTACAGACGAGTTCGGCGGCGACGGTGCGCCCGCCCGCCTCAAGTTCGGTGGCCCATTCGGAGTGGATGTCACCGGCGAGGAAGACGGTGCCGGAGTCTGGGTGCTGTTCGGCGCGCTTAGTCAGTACTGACATCAGGCGAGCACGGTCGGCCATGTAGCCGTCCCATTGGTCGAGGTTGTAGGGCAGGCCGTCGCAGTCGGCGCCGATGAGCTTGCGAACGGCGTCGCCCATGCGGGTATCCATGTTGACCAGCGACACCGGGGACACCATGACGGACGTGCCCACAATGTTCCAGCGGGTCTCCGGGCGTTCGAGCTTGCGTTGCAGCCAGTCAAACTGTTCTGCGCCCATGATGGTGCGCCCATCTTCCAAGGACCGCTTGACGTTGAGGGTTTCTGGTTTGTCTCGGTAGCTGCGCAGGTCAAGCATGGTGAGCTCGGCGAGGGTGCCGAAACGCAGCGACCGGTAAATATGCCCGCCTTGCGTCGGCGCTAGCCCGCGCACCGGCAGCCATTCGAGGTAGGCCTGCATTGCCGACGCCCGGCGCTGCTCCCAGTCACCGTGCCAGCCGGTGTGCGCGGGTGCTCCGTGCTCCCAGGCGTTGTTGGCGATTTCGTGGTCGTCCCACATCACGACCCACGGGGCGGCCGCATGCGCAGCCTGCAGCTCGTAGTCGCGGCGGTAGCGACCGTAGCGGGCACGGTAGTCGGAGAGGCTGACGATTTCCCAGGTGGGTTCGTGGGTACGAACCACACCGTATTTTCCGGCGTAGAGGCCGGAGGCGTACTCGTAGATGTAGTCACCTAGGTGCACGACGACGTCGATGTCGCCGTCGGCGGCGCGGCGGGCGATATCCGAGTAGGCGGCGAAATAGCCGGATTCGAAATTGGCGCAGGAGCAAACCGCTAAGTTCAGCTGGTCAGGGGTGTCATTCGGAGCCGGCGCAGTCTTGGTACGGCCGATGGGTGCGGTCACGCCGTCGAATTTTCCGCCGACGATACTGAACCGGTAGAAGTACTCGGTGCCAGGATTCAGGCCCCAGGGTTCCACGTGGAGGGTGTGGTCGCGCTCTGCGGTGGTGGTTTCTTCTCCGGTTTTCACGATCTCCGTGAATTCAACATCCGTGGCGATTTCCCAGCGCAGGCGCACTGGTAACCCTTTGCTGGAACCGGGAACGGCTTCAGGGCTCGGGGTGACCCGGGTCCAGAGCACGACGCTGTGTGGCAGCGGATCACCGGAGGCAACTCCGTGCATGAACGGGCGAAACTCGGCCGGATTGAGGGCATCAGGTTCGTGGCGCTCGCGGAGGTCACGGTCAATGAGATCGGCGAAATTGCCGGCGTTTGCCGTATTGAGTGAACCTGGCAGGAGTGTGAGAGCACCGACTCCCATGGTTCCGCGCAGGAAGTTACGGCGACTGACGCGCTGGAATGGCTGTAGTGCCGTACGCGCGATGTCACCAAAAGAGCCCATAACCCAAGATCATGGGCGGTCAGAACGCCTAGCGCCACCGCTGGAAACAGATTTCATGGAGCGTTAACTCACTGTTTTCCCAAGAAGCTTTTAAAAATCATTTGTTGTAAATACCGAAAATACCGTTTATTATCGGTGTTAATTCTCAAACTATTAAAAGGAGTTCTATCATGGCACGCCGTGAAGTAATTCAATTTTTCGATGATCTAGATAATTCCCCACTAACTCAGGATGAAGTGAATGTAATTAAGTTCTCCGTGAATGGAAATAATTACATCATTGATCTTTCGGCGAAAAACGCCGCAAAGTTTGAAGCGGCTTTGCAGCCTTATGTAAAGGTGGCCCGAAAGGATACCGGCACCGCCCGGAAAACGACTAATTCCCCGGACCCTAAGCTCATTCGCGAATGGGCAAAGTCCCAGGGAATTGAAGTAGCGGCGCGCGGCAAGCTATCCAACGAGATTATCGAAAAGTACCTAGCAGCCCACTAGAGGTAACCGAGTTCCCGCGCAGATGCCACGGCAGACGTGCGGGAACGCACACCGAGCTTGTCATAGATATGCACCAGGTGAGACTTCACTGTTGCCTCGGACAGCTCCAGATTAAAACCGATCACCCGGTTCGAGTGGCCATCAGCAACCAGCGTCAGAACCTGCAGCTCACGAGGAGTGAGCGCAACCTGCGGCGTTTCTTCCCGCGTCATCAGCCGATCGGCCACCACAGCCGACATCGCAGTATCGCCGCAGGATGCGGAGCGCACCGCCGCGATAAGTTCTTTCGGTGGCGCGTCCTTGAGCAAATATCCCACGGCGCCAGCCTCGATGGCACCGAGGATGTCAGCATCGGTGTCGTAATTGGTCACCATCAACACGTGTGGTGGATTCGGTACGGTGCGGCGGATTTCCGCGGTCGCGTCAGCTCCGGTAGCCACCTTGCGTCCCGCCTCACCAGCGCCGAAGCGCAGGTCCATCAGGATAAGATCAATGCCCCCAGCCTGGGCAGCCATAATGGCTTCCTCGGCGGTTGAGGCCTCCCCTACGATCGAAATGTCCGGCTCGGCTTCCAGGACGGCGCGCAGTCCAAGGCGAACGATTTCATGGTCGTCGGCAAGCAGAATGCGAATCATGCGTCTGAGTCTACCGTCGGGATCGCGACGCTCACCGCAGTGCCCAGCCCAGGTGTCGATTCCACGGTGAGGTCACCCCCCACTTCGGCGGCGCGGGAATGCATCGCAGCTAAACCGATGTGCCCCAGCCCTGCGGGCCGCTCGGACACCTCCTCCGGATTAAAGCCCGCGCCGTGGTCGACCACATCCAGCCGCACCTCGTCCGGTTCAAAAGTCAAGGTCAGCTTCGCGCGCCCCGCGCCCGAGTGCTTTTCGACGTTCCCCATCGCCCCTTGCGCAATGCGCAGCAGCGTCGCCTCAACCCGCATCGGCAGTGGACGGGACGCCCCTTCGACAGTGACCGCAACCTCGGGGACGGCGCTGGATTCGGCGATGCGGTGCAGCGCGCCCTCCAGCGACGCCTGCTCTAGGGCAGCCGGCTGCAGGGCCGCGATCATGGCCCTGGCCTCGCTCAAGTTGTCGGCGGCCGTGGTCCGCGCCAGGCCAATGTGCTTGATGGCATTGTCAGCATCACCCGAACTGACTTCTTGTTCAGCCACATGCAACAACATCTGAATACTGGACAGGCCTTGCGCGAGCGTGTCATGGATTTCGTGGGCGATGCGCTGGCGTTCGGCCACCATTCCAGCCTTGCGTTCAGTGGTTGCCAGCTGGTGGCGAGTGGCTAGCAGTTCTCGGAAGAGCTGCTCGCGGTCGAGGTGGGCGAGCCAGAGGCGTCGAAAAGCGAAGAAGATCGCGATGGTGACGAGGGCGGCGAGCACAGGCCCTACCACGCTGCCCGGCGAAAATTGCGGATAATTACCGAATATCGCCACAACCGTCGCACCAATAACAGCTGTAATTCCTCTATAGTCCGGAAATGCATTGAGGTAAAGAAAGAATAATGGAAATACCAGATATACCGCCAATGGCTGAATAGGCAACATTACGACCCATAAAACCGTCAGCACCATAAGCCACACAAATACCGGCCATGTCGGCGCATTATCGAGGAAAAAGGTGCCCCAGTAGTACACCGCCGCGAAACCAAACAGCAGCCCCAAAACCAGGAACTTCTGAACGCCGTTCGTTAGCACCGACGCGCCCACACCAATGAGCAATATCCCGAACAAAATGTCCACGCTTCGGCGGAGCGTTTCCGCCCCCGGCATGGCAGCTGTGTCCATTTCTGTTTCCATCACGCACCTAGCTTAGGCTTAAGAGTTATGAGAACCATTCTTCCCGCTCTCGTCGCCGTTTGTGCTCTTTCTGCGTGCACCACGAGCACCACGTCGGACCCCACGCCTTCTTCTACTTCCATGGTGGCACCCGCAGTAGCCGGCGACCAGGGCTTGCCTTTCGACGCCATGCCCGACATCCCCACCGGCCGGAACGAACTCGTGCCCTGCCCGTACTTGGATTCCCAATGGGTAGCCGACACGAATGGCCAGCGCGTCCTCGGCTCCGGCATCGACGAACGCTTCGACCACCCAGCCTGTGTGTTCTGGTCCTACGCGGAAGAAGAGCAGCTCACCGTCATGGTACGCACCATGGCCAGCGAGTCCGACGCGGAACAAGTGGTGAACTGGGCAGCGCCGATCGACACCACCGAGCCAGCTGACTTGCCGGCTGGTTGGATGGGTGGCCGCCTCGGCTCACCGGGACGTTCCCTCTACGCGGTGTACAAGGACAATAAGGCCGTCGTGGTGTTCACCAACCAGGATCAGTCGCTGAAGGCGCAATTGGTGGCCGAGGAGACCATTAAGAATCTTGGCCTTTAGACTGCGACTTCCTGGTATGGCATGAGCGTGGAGATGTACGGGAAGACAACCTCCATGAGCAGGAAGAAAATACCCACGAGTAGGGCGAGGCAGATGAGCGCCTTCACAAACGTGGGGCCAGGAAGCATGCGCCAGAACAGTCCATACATGGCTTAATTCTCCTCAAATTCAGCGGGACGGTTCGAGCCGGTTTTCGGTTCCGACCGTACCTTCATGGCGTGCACAATCATGCGCTCGGCGTTGGAAAACTGGGGGTGGCAGGTAGTCATGGTCATCACGGACTGCATATCCGGAGCAACCTCGGTCACTTCGGTTTCCGGGACCGGGTGGACCACGCTGTAATCGCCTGGCAGGGTGATGTGGCGTCCTTCCACCGCTGCGTATCGGCCTGAAGTGATGTCCTCGATTTGTTCCTTGGTGAAGCACTGCTCGGCCGCCGCTCGCCGTTGCTCGCCCTGCAGGTCGATTGGCAAGATGCGGTAAACATCCCAGCTGCTGCGAGTCTCCACAATCACTGCGTCGCACACCTCAAGGTTGCCGAGGTCATTGAACGGCGCGCCCTTGCCGACGCGGTGGCCAGCGATGGCGAAGTTGCCAGGCTGACCGGGCATTTGGGAATCCGTGTAGCGACCCGGGCCTTTAAGCAAATCCGCATCCGACGTGCCCTCAACGATGGCGAAGGCAAAGTCCGATCCGAACGCAGGAATATACATGCGGGCAAAAGCCTCACCAAGCTCCGGGGCTTTCTTCGCGCGTGGGTTCACTTTTTGGCCCCACTCATCATCCAGCGCCTGCGACGCCTGATTCTGCTGCTTGCCGGCTTCTACGTTGGTCCAATAGGACTCGTAGAAAGCGAAGGCGAACAGCAGCACGCTGACGGTGATGAACAGTTCACCAATGACCTGGGTGAAGGTCACCTTGCGGGCGGCCCCGCCATGTTTCGCTGCGCTCATACAGGTCATACTATCCAGGGGAAAGGGGGATGGCTATTTTCTTATCCTTCCCGTGGACTAAAGTTGGGGCGGTTAGCAGTCCACTCCCGCTCTTTGAAGGATTCCCCGGCCGATGATCGAGTTCATGATTTACCCCGTGTCAGCGATCATGAAGTTCTGGCACTACCTGCTCGCTTCGGTATTCGGAGTCGATCCCTCCCTCGCATGGCTGCTCTCCATATTCGGGCTCGTCTTCACGGTTCGTTCGATTATCGCTCCATTGACCTGGATGCAAATGAAGTCCGGGCGCAAAGGACAATTGATCCAGCCGAAGCTCAAGGCGCTGCAAAAGGAGTTTGAATCGCGTACCGACGCCGATGCCTTTAAATGGCTTCAGTCGCAGCGCAAGGAGCTTCACAAAGAGCACTCTTACAGCCCACTGGCCGGCTGCGCCCCCGCCTTCATCCAGTTTCCCGTGTTCATCGGCCTGTACCAGGTGTTGCTGCGCATGGCGCGCCCAGCCGAGGGTCTCGATGCCGCGCACCACCCAATCGGTTTCCTCTCCCCCACGGATGTGGCCGAATTCCTGCAGGTGAAGTTCCTGGACGTGCCGCTGCCTGCCTACATTGCGATGACCCCAGAACGTCTGGCGGAACTGGGCACTACCAAGGAAATGGCGATCGGTGTCATCACTCCGCTCGTCCTCGCTGCCTGCGTGTTCACTATCATCAACATGGCCTTTTCAACCTGGCGCGGGTACCGGACCCTCGACTGGCATTCATCGTTCGCGGTGGGTTTGACCCGCTTTCTCGCATCTTTTGTGGTGCTGGTTCCGATCTTGCTGCTGGTATCCGCATTCACCGCCCCGCTCCCACTGGCGATCATGCTGTATTGGTTCGGTGGCAACCTCTGGTCAATGGGCCAGTTCTTCGTCTTCACTTGGCATTTGGAGCGCACCCAGCCTCTGACCGAAGAGTTCATCGCTATGCGCGAAGAGAGCAAGGCAGACTTCAAGGTCAAGCAAAAAGCACTGAAGGCTCACAAGCGCGCCGTGCGCAAGCACCGAGCGCTCATGTTGCTCCAGCCGCACAAATTCAGTACGCACCGCCAGACAATCGCCGAGGCCAAGGCACGCAGGCGGGAGGAGCGCCGGGAGCTAACCAAGGACAAGCGTGAGAACGCGAAGTTGCGTCGAGAAGCGGAGAAGCAGCAGCGGGCTGAAAAGCGCGCGGCCAAGCAAGCTGAGAAAGAGCAAGCGGAGAAAGATCAGATGGAGTAATCAGCGGGCGGCGCGGAGATGAGCTCGTCGGCGAGCTGGCGGGCCGTCTGCAGTGGTTGCACCGACTGGGTCAGCGTGCTGCCTGCCAGTCCGCCCTCGAGGAATACCAGGATCTGATCGGCTAGAGATTCGCCGGGAAAGCCATTGAGCTCGGTGAGGAGTGCGCTGAGGGTGTCGTGGCACCAGCGACGATGCTCCATCGCGGCGGCAACGATCTTCCGCTCCTGATCGGACTCAGCACGCGGGTATTCAGTCGCTGCATTGAGAAAATGGGAGCCGCGGAACCCCTTAGCGGGCTCCTCCTCGATGCACTGATCGAAAAAAGCGAGGATCTTGTCCTTCGGCTGAGACATCTTTGCGGTGCGAGCCGCCCAGTCCTCGCGCCACAGCTGGTCGGTCTGCTCAACGTACGCCACGACCAGGGCATCCTTCGAACCGAACAACGAATACAAGGATGCCTTCGCGACATCCGCCTCACGCAAGATGCGGTCAATGCCGATCACGCGGATGCCTTCGGTGGTGAACAGGTTGGTCGCGCTGGCTAGCAGTCGTTCGCGGGGGCTCGGGCGCCCTTTTCGACGCCCACTCGCCTTAGCCTTCGCCTCGACCACAACAACCTCCCTCAAACAGACCAGTTTGTCCATATCATAACGCACAAAAACGGGCTGGTTCGAAACAACCGAACCAGCCCGCCTTGTTTTTGAAGTTTTACTTCTTAGCGCGCATGAAGAAGCCCACGATAGCGAGCAGTACAACTGCGCCAATCAGGCAGGTCAGGAAGCTCATGATAACGCCCTGGCCCTCCAGTGGCTGACCGAAGAAGCTAAGCAGCCAGCCGCCAAGCAGACCACCAACGATACCAACGACAACGTTAAGGAACAGACCCATCTGAGCATCGGTGCCCATGATCTTAGAAGCAATCCAGCCTGCGAGGCCGCCGATGATGATCCAACCAATAATTCCAAATGCCATTTTAATCACTCCATTACTTGTTCAAATGTCAACTTGCTCTTCCCACCGTAGGCGAGTTGGGCACAGTAAGCGAGAATTAGCACCCTTGATACTTAATTAGAAACAGGTCTGTTACAGGCCCGTAACCTTTTTAAGGAGCTACTTAGGCAATGCAAAAGCCCCCTACCCAGAACTTGGGGCAGGGGGCTGAAACAGGAGGACTTAAGCGATGTCTTCCTCGGTTGGGCGAACGACCATCATTGGGCATGGCGCAGACTGGAGTAGCGCGCGGGAGGTGGAGCCAAGGAGCATGCCCTTGAATCCGCCCCTACCGTGCGAGCCCACGACCAGGAGTTGCGCGCCCTCAGCGGCGTCGCAAAGCGCGCGCACTGGGCGGTCGCGAGTGACGATCTTCTTTACTACTACGTTCGGGTACTGCTCTTGGAACCCGGCGAGGCGCTCGGCGAGCAGCACGTGCTGCTCTTCCTCCACTACCTTCCACTGCTGCTGAGCAGCGGCCAGACCTGCGAGCGAAGCCTGGACCTGCATATCCATCCAGGTGTGGACGGCGTGCAGTTCTGCGCCACGGGCGGCAGCCTCAGCAAAGGCGTACTCGGTCGCCTTCTCGGAGACAGCGGAACCATCGATACCAACCACAATCGGACCGTACTTAGTGGACTCATCCACGTGGTTATCCTCGCGGACCACCACGACCGGGCAATCTGCGTGCGACACCACAGCAGCGGATACCGAGCCCATCACCATGCCGGACAGGCCACCGAGGCCACGAGAACCCATGACGATCATGGTTGCTGTCTTGGACATATCGAGCAGCATGTCAATGGGGCTGCCTTCAGCGATAGTGTGGCCGATCTTGAGTTCTGGGGCCACCTCGAGGGCGATTCCACGAGCCTCCTCGATCTTCTCGAGGGTCTCGGCTTGGAGGTCATCGTAGATCTCCTGTGGCGGCACCATTCCCTCCGCATAGAGGAACTGTGGCATGGCATAGGAGGATGCCAGGCGAAGCGGAATTTCCCGCTTCATGGCGGTATTAGCTGCCCAACGCACTGCGACCTTGGAGGCCTCGGAGCCATCGACCGCGACTACGACAATGTTTTCTCTCGACATGTGGGTCTCTCCTTCAAACACGCCTGACGCGCGCTGCTATTGATAAATCCTCATGGTGCATAAGGATTTCTAGATACCAGTCTACGCTGTCAGAACCTGTTTAGGCAGTGGTTCTAACCAATTACGCGGGTAGGTCGACGGGACGTGCTGCTTCCGCGTTAGCTGGGTAGATAAGTGCGTAAATAACACGCATGACATTTGCGATGATTTCGCCAATACCATGGCTGAAGAAGTCGAGAACCGGAGTCATGATTGAATTGATATCCATGGGGAACAGAATACAGCCACTGCCGGTGCGAGATGGACTAAATCCCTCCCGAGTCCGGTTCCCCAACGACGCTCCGGCAATGACCGCCCGCGAGTTTGTCGCACATCTCATCACAACGCAGCGCTACGTTCATCCGGACGATAACGACGCTGCCCTCGATAAACGCTTCGCGGACAACGAAGTCGTCGACCAGCGCGGCACGCCATTCCAACCGGATCAGCTCCTCAAAAGCGGCCAAGACATCTGGTTTTATCGCGTCCCAGCCCCCGAATTGGAAGTGCCACACGAGATTGGGATCATCCATGAGGATGCGGAGCTGTTGGTCGTCGATAAGCCCCCATTTTTGGCCACCTTCCCGCGCGGCAGCCACATCACCGAATCCGTGCTGGTGCGCATGCGTCGCCAGACCGGCAACCAGGCCCTGTCCCCCGCGCATCGGCTTGATCGCCTGACCTCGGGAGTGCTCGTGCTGACCAAGCGCCCGGAGATTCGCGGCGCTTATCAGGAGCTGTTTGCCCGGCGCGAGGTGGACAAGGTGTACGAGGCGATTGCGGACGTCAATCCGGCGATCACGCCCGGCACCGTCTGGGAGCACCGGATGGAAAAGGAGCGCGGCGAGTTCAAAACGCGCATCGTCGCCGGGCCGGTCAATGCGCGCACCGAGGTCAACGCGGTCACGCTTATCGACGCCACCGAACACACCACCCTCGAGGCCATGCATGGCCCCTTGGGGCCGCAAGCTCGATACGAGCTGCACCCGCTGACGGGCCGGACGCACCAGCTGCGGCTGCACATGTTTCTGGCTGGATCCCCGATCCTTGGCGATCCGGTGTACCCGGACGTGCTTCCACTGGAGGCGGAGGACTTTGGGGTGCCGATGCATTTGCTGTCGCGCCGCTTGAGTTTCATTGATCCGCTGAGTGGTGAGCCTCGCGAGTTCGTCTCAAAAATATGATCTTTCTTGGGAACTTATGCCGCCGCTGGCAGAGTTAACTAGAGTGACGATTGTTTACTAATTACCCAAACCGAAAAGGATCTCTGATGGCCGACATCGCCGCGCATGCGGAAGAACTTGTCAAACAGTACGGCACTGGCGAAGCAGCGGTACGCGCCCTGGACGGCGTGTCCATCCAGTTCGAAAAGGGCAAGTTCACAGCCATCATGGGCCCATCAGGATCGGGTAAGTCCACCCTCATGCACTGCATGGCCGGCCTAGATGCCCCTACCGGCGGCCGCACCTACATCGGTGAGACTGAGCTGTCCCAGATGAAGGACAAGGATTTGACCGCGCTGCGCCGCGACCGACTCGGTTTCGTATTCCAGTCTTTCAACCTCGTACCGACCCTGAACGCCCGCGAAAATATCACCCTGCCGGTAGATATCGCTGGTCGCAAGGTCGATGAAGCCTGGTTCGAGGAGGTGACCAACCGCCTTGGCCTGACGTCGCGCCTGAGCCACCGCCCCTCCGAGCTCTCTGGTGGCCAGCAGCAGCGCGTGGCCGTGGCCCGCGCGCTGATCTCCCGTCCCGACATCATTTTCGGTGATGAGCCAACCGGCAACCTGGACTCCAACTCCTCCGCTGAGGTACTGAACATTCTCCGCACTTCCGTCGATGACCTGGGCCAGACCGTCGTGATCGTCACCCACGACCCGAAGGCTGCGTCCTACGCAGACCGCGTGGTCTTTCTGGCTGACGGCAAGCTCGTAGACGAGCTGCTCGAGCCAACCACGGAAAAGATCCTGAGCGTGATGGCTCGCATCGAGGAGCGATAAGCGCATGGCAAGTAATGCAATGCGCACGATTTCCCTGCGCAATATCGCAAGTCACAAGGTCAGGCTATTCCTGACCATCCTGTCCGTCGTGCTTGGCACCGCGTTCATCGCCGGTTCTTCCATGATGACAACATCGCTGAAGAACAGCATGGACTCTTTGCTCACTACTGCGTTTGACGATGTCGATGTCGTCATGATGCCGGGCAAGGACTCCCCACTGGGTGTCCCGATGGCGGACGTTCAAAAACTCCGCGAGCGCCCTGACGCGCAGAGCGTGGACATTTCGGCGCAGCAAGCATCTGTGGTGATCACTGGCTCTGACGGCAAGCCACTGCAAACCGGTGCTGCCCCGGCCCAAGCCTTCGCTGTTGCGCCCGGCGAAAGCTTCGCCACCGGCGTGACCCTGGCGGAAGGCACAAAGCCCGAGGCTGAGAACGAAATCGCGCTGAACCCCGGCGCGATGAAGAAGGGCGACCTAAAAGTGGGCGACACCACCACCGTGGTCACCCCGCACGGCAAGACGGAAATGAAGGTGGTCGGTACTTTCGATGCCGAGGTAGTCACCGACTCCATGGTGGGCGTTGCCTTCACCGAGGCCGACTTCCTCAAGCACTTCACGGACGGCGAGCACGTTCAGCTGGTCACGATCGGCCTGAATGACGGCGCCAACGCCGATACCGTGCGCACCGAACTCCAGCAGCAATACCCGGGCGTCACCATCGAAACCGGCCAATCGCTAGTCGAGCAAACCACTAAGCTCATCTCTCAAGGCCTGTCCTTTGTGAACTACATCCTCTGGGCTTTCGCCGGCATCGCTCTGCTCGTGGGAACTTTCATCATTTCCAACACTTTCGCCATGATCGTCGCCCAGCGCGGCCGTGAACTCGCGCTGCTGCGTGCGGTCGGTGCCTCCCGCGGCCAGATCACCCGCTCGGTAGTCTTCGAGGCGATCGTCGTGGGCCTCATCGGCTCTATCATCGGCATCTTCGCCGGCATGGGCCTGGTCAAGATCTTGTTCGCTCTCATGGGCTCGCAAGGCATGCCGCTTCCCGACGGCGGACTGGGCCTCGACGCCAAGTCCATCCTGGTCCCGCTCGGCGTAGGCATCGTGATCACCGTCCTCTCCGCCTGGGCGCCCGCTCAGCGCGCGGGTGCCACGCATCCGGTGCAGGCGATGCGTTCCGGCGACCAGTCCAGCAATAATTCTCTGCTCATCCGCACCGTGTTCGGTTGTCTGGCTCTTGCTGTCGGCATTGGTCTGGCTCTTCTCGGCTCACTCAATTCCGATTTGGGTGGCATGACTACCCGCATGAGCACTATCGGCACGGGCGCTTTCCTGGTGGTCATCGGGCTGTGGCTCGCCGGCCCGGCTTTTGCAGGTCCGCTAGTGGGCGGTTTGGGCCGCATCGTGGGCGCTCCGTTCGGCGCGGTCGGCAAGTTGGCTGCAACGAACTCGCAGCGCAATCCGCGCCGCACCGCTGCCACTGCCTTCGCTCTCACCCTGGGCCTGATGATGGTGTCCTCCATCGGCATGCTGGGCGCCACCATGCGCGACTCCATGGCCGACATGATCGACGACTCCATCAACGCCGACTACGTCCTCACCGGCTCCGCGGGCGGCGCCATCGGTGTGCCTAAGGACGTGCCTGAGGTAGTCGCCGGAGTGGACGGAGTCGAATCCGTCACCACCACCTACGCGGCGCCGATGCTGCTCGGTGGCAAGCCGATGAGCGACTCCATGGGCGCACCGAATATGAAGGTGGTGCGGGGCGACATCTCCAAGGCAATCAAGATCGAGCTTATCGACGGCACCCTCGACCTACCGGAAAACGAGCCCGGCGTGATCATCGCCGAATCCACCGCAGAGACTTTTGACCTGAAGGTCGGCTCGAATGTCACCCTGACTTCCCTGTCAGGCGGCCAGGCGAAGGCACCTGTGAAGGGCATCTATAAGCAGAATTCCACTGTCGGCCGCGCCCTCGCCTCTTATGAGTCCGCGAGAGAAATCAACGAAGAGCAAAGCATTCAGATCGACAGCATCTTCGTCTCCGCTGGCGGTCACTCGGAACAGATGCGCACCAAGCTCCAAGATGCCACTGCCTCCCACCTTGTCGTGGGTGTGAAGGACAAGAACGAGTACATCGGAGAGACCACCAGCGTGATCAATCAGATGCTCTCCATCCTCTATGCGCTGCTGGGACTGTCCGTGGTTGTTGCGATCCTCGGCATCGTCAACACCCTGGCGCTTTCCGTGATCGAGCGTCGCCAAGAAGTGGGTATGCTCCGCGCCGTCGGCACGCAGCGTGGCCAGATCCGACGCATGATTTACATCGAATCTGCCGTCATCGCCTTCTACGGTGCTTTGCTCGGTGCCGCCGTTGGTCTCGGCATCGGTTGGGCTTTCATCCACGCCCTCTCCGGCGAAGGCATGGACTCGGTGGTTGTCCCGTGGGGTCAAGTCGCAGCTATGCTCGGCGCCTCGATCCTCGTCGGCATCATTGCTGCTGTCTGGCCAGGTCACAAGGCGGCTAGGACGAAGCCGCTGGAGGCTATTACGGACTAGCTCCCGCTTAAGAAGAATTCACCCGTGGTTGTGCCCAACCATGGGTGAATTTTTTTCGCTCAACCAACCCCGAAAGCGCTCAGGGTTCCCCCTGAAAAACCACTGATCTCCTGCGCGAACTCTTACTTCTTTCCTGGTATCGGGCAATACTAAAGGTGAGAAGAAAAGAAACACCTAACAAGGAGCAGCTATGGAGACCGCAGCACGAGCAGTAAACCTGGTCAAGCAGTACGGAAGTGGCACCAACATTGTCCACGCCCTCGACGATGTCTCAGTTGAATTCGCAAAAGGACAATTCACCGCCATCATGGGCCCATCCGGCTCAGGTAAGTCCACCCTCATGCACTGCATGGCAGGTCTTGACGCCATGACCACTGGACAAGCACTTATCGGCGACACAGACCTTGCCACGCTGAAAGACAAGGAGCTCACCAAGCTCCGACGCGATCGGCTGGGATTCGTCTTCCAGTATTTCAATCTGGTGCCGACCCTAAATGCCGAAGAGAACATCACCTTGCCGTTGAGTATTGCGGGCAAGGGCGTCGATAAGGCGTGGTTCGACGAAGTCACCACCCGCCTGGGCCTGACCGACCGCCTGAAGCACCGTCCCGCCGAGCTCTCTGGTGGTCAGCAGCAGCGCGTGGCCATCGCACGCGCACTGATCTCCCGCCCCGACCTGATTTTCGGCGATGAGCCCACCGGCAACCTGGACTCCAACGCGTCCAAGGAAGTGCTGGACATTCTGCGCGCGGCTGTGGATGAAATGGGACAGACTGTGGTGATCGTGACGCACGATGCCAAGGCAGCGTCCTACGCAGACCGCGTCGTGTTCCTTGCGGACGGCAAACTCGTCCGCGAACTGCTGGACCCGACGACCGAAGACATCCTGCAGGTCATGGGCGAAATGGAAGGCGCCTAAGTCATGAAAAACGCAATGCGCACAATTTCCTTGCGCAATCTCTCTGCGCATAAACTCAGGCTGGCGCTCACGCTGCTGGCCGTCATCCTAGGCACCGCGTTCATCGCAGGCTCCAACATGCTGTCCGCGAGTATGAACAATGCCTTCACCGACATCACGACGAGCACGTACGAGAGCATCGACTTGCAGGCTTCACCGAAGGACAAAATGTCCCTCGGCATCCCGCTGTCCGTCCGCGACGAGCTCCGCGCCAACCCAGACATCGTCGCTGTGGACGTGGAGGGGCTCAACCCGAGCATCGTCGTGGCTGGACCAGATGGCAAGGCCCTGCAGTCCGGCGGCGCTCCTTCCCTCGCCCTGTCACAAGCACCTGATGGATCGACCGTCGGCAATATTACGACCCTGACCGAGGGCAGCATTCCGACCGAGCCGGGGACCGCGGCTATCAACTCGGGCGCGGCTGAAAAGGCTGGCATCAAGCTTGGCGACGACATCACTATGGTGTCCGCGACCAGCCGCGACACCTACCGCGTGGTGGGCATCTACGACACCGACATGGAGGTCGGTGGCTTCGTCGGCTTAGTCATTCCCGAGAGCGACTACCTGAAGAGTTTCACCGATGGGCAGCACCTCTCCGGAATGCCGATCGATGTCAAAGGTGACGTTGCAGCAGCTCAGGCCACCCTGGAAGCCAAGTACCCTGACCTGAAGTTTGAGACCGGCACGGCGCTGGCCGAAAAGGCGAACAAGGAGATCAAGGATTCCTTGGCCTTCATGAACTACTTCCTCTGGGCCTTCGCGGCGATCGCCCTGCTGGTCGGCTCGTTCATCATCTCCAATACCTTCTCCATGATCATCTCCCAGCGCCTGAAGGAATTCGCGCTGCTGCGCAGCCTCGGTGCCTCCCGCAGTCAGATCACCACGGCGGTGGTCTTCGAAGCGGCCATCGTCGGTCTGATCGGTTCCGCGCTGGGCATCCTCGCTGGTATGGGCATCACGAAAGCGATCTACGCGGTGATGGAAGCCCAAGACCTGGGCATGCCGGATGCTGGATTGTCATTAGATACGGCTTCAATCGTTGCTCCGATTGTCGTCGGTGTGCTGGTCACCGTGTTCTCCGCCTGGGCGCCAGCCCGACGCGCCGGACGTGTCCACCCAGTTCAGGCCATGCGTTCGGGCGATCAGTCTAGCTCCAACTCACTGACCGTTCGCACAATCATCGGTGCAGTCTTCATGCTGGCTGGTGCCGCTGCAGCGTTGTACGCAGGACTGAACTCGGATATGGGCGATACCAAGACGCGCGCGATCACCGTGGGCGTTGCCACCTTTGCGGTCATCTTGGGCCTCTGGCTCGCCGGTCCAGCACTGTCGATTCCGATTGTCGGCTCCATCGGTCGCGTGGTAGGCCTGCCGTTCGGAAACGTCGGCAAGCTGGCGTCGACAAACTCGCGTCGCAACCCACGCCGCACCGCAGCCACCGCTTTCGCCCTCACGCTGGGTCTTACCATGGTGTCCGCCATCGGCATGATGGGCGCCACCATGCGCGACAACGTCGACGACCTCATCGACACCACCTTCACCGCTGACTACATGCTCCGCGCCCCTGCCACGATGGGCATGCCGATCCCCCTCACCGTTCCCGAGCGAGTAACGCATATCGACGGCGTGGAGGCAGCCACCGCGCTCTACCTGGCGCCCGTAACGATCAATAAGCCACCGGCCACCGCTTTCAATGACATGATCGGGGCGATCGAAGGTGACCCGGCCAAGGCCATGACGCTGGACATGGAATCCGGCGACTCCAACCTCGAGGGGCGCGAAGGCGCGATCCTGGACTCCAACCTGGCCACGGAACACGGCGTGCAGGTCGGCGATACTATCACCCTCTTCTCCTTCTCCGGAGAACAGACGCAAGCGCCAGTGACGGGTATCTTCAAACCAAATCCGTCCATCGGCACGGCCATCTTGTCCATGGAGTCGGTCAGCCGCATCGTCCCGGAGCAGCGCCTGCGATTGCTCAATGTGATCATCGACGCCAAAGACGGCGCTGACCTCCAGCAACTCCGCACCGATCTGGAAGACGAAGTCTCCGGCGACCTCACGGTCATGGTTCTCGATCGCGAGGACGTCAAGGGCGAGGTCGGCAAGCAAATCACAATGATGCTGAACATCCTCTACGCGCTGCTCGCGCTATCCGTGATCATCGCAGTCCTCGGCATCATGAATACCCTTGCGCTGTCCGTATCCGAGCGGCGCCAAGAGATCGGCATGCTCCGCGCCGTCGGTATGCAGCGCAGCCAAGTATCCCGAATGATCCACCTGGAAGCCATTGTGATCGCCCTGTACGGCGCGGTTGTTGGCTCCCTCATCGGACTGGGGCTGGGCTGGGCGTTCATCAAGAGCCTGTCCGACATGGGGCTGACAACCATCAGCGTCCCGTGGCTGCAGGTCGGGGTCGTGGTCCTTGCCTCCGGTTTGGTAGGCCTGATCGCCGCCCTGATGCCAGCCCGTGGCGCAGCGCGAACCCAGCCGCTGGAGGCTATCGAAGAATAGCCTGCACATTCTCGAGGGCCGGTGGTGAGCTATTTCCCACCGGCTCTTGCCATGCGCTTATCGACGCCTAGTGGTTACAAATCTGCCATCGCCTCGCGAATCTCCGAACTAACGGGGTGGCTCTTTTGCGTGAGCAACGAGCCCACGACCATCGCAATAGTGGAGGCCAGCAGCCCGGCGAGCATCGGATCGGTGCTGGTCATATCTGCCAGGCCGGATTGTTTCCAGGCCACGGAGACCACTGTTCCGGCGATCATCGAGGCGATGGCACCTACTGAGTTGGCCTTCTGCCACCACACCGCGCAAATGTAGGCCGGGGCGAAAGCGCTGCCCAGGATGGTGGTAGCAAAGACGACCAGCGCGAACACTCCTGGTGGCTGCCAGAGTGCGAGACCGATTCCGCCGGCAGCCAGTAGCAGCACCATAGTGCGTGAGATCCTGACCATCTGGCGCTCGCTCATGTTCTTGATGAAGAAGCGCCCGAAGACGTCCCGCGCTGCGATGGTGGAGGTCTGCAACAACAGGGCATCAGCGGTAGACATGATCGCTGCCATCACAGCTGCCATCACAATGCCTACCGCAAATTCCGGTAGCACCGACTTGGCTACTTCGAAGATGGCCTGCTCCGGATCACTGAGACCCGGCAACAACACGATTGCCATGGTGCCAATCAGATACGGGGCGGGGATGAACAGGATGTTAAACAACATCGAATAAACCCCGGCGCCGCGTGCGACGGACGGCTTTTCCATTGCCATATGGGAGACCACCACGTGGGGCCAGCCCATGTAGCCGATGGAAAAGAGCAACAGCGCGCCAAGGATCGTTCCCCAATCCGCCTGATATTGCAGGTCGGCACCCCACATGGTGAGCAGGTTCGGGTTCACCTCTCCCACGCGTTCATGCCCCGTCGTCACCCCACCAACGGAGCGCAGGGTGGCGATCAAAATCCACAACATGCCAATGAGCATGACGATCGCCTGGATAAAGTCCGTGTACGCCACCGCCAAATAGCCACCCAGGAAGGTGTACAGCACGATCACGCCCACCGCGATCAGCAGCGCCACTTTGAAATCCAGGCCAGTGACCGATGCCAAACCCGAGCCACCGGCAATGAACTGAGACAACACGTAGAGGAATAGGGCGCCCAGCGCGATGGGAGCGGCCACAATCCGCACCCACGGTGACTGGTAGCGATCCTCCAAGTATTCAATCGAGCTCACCGAACCGAGCATCTTGGACAGCTTGCGCATTCGACGCCCTAGCACTGACAGGTTCAAAATGCCGCCGCCGAGATCCCCTAGCGCGTACCACATGCCGAAATATCCCTGGGTGAATCCCAACGAGCCAGCGCCCAGGAACATGTACCCCGACATCGACGATGACTGCAGGCGCAGCGCCGTCACCGCAGGTCCCAGCCTGCGGCCGCCCAGCAAATAGTCTTCGGTGCTTGTCGACGACCTCCGCGTCGTCCACATACCAATGGCCGCCATCAGCGCGAAGTACACCACCAGGACAATGAGTGCGACGTTCATCTAGTCGCCCTCATTCTCGGTAGCCTGCCAGTCCCGGCTAAAGACCCAGAAACCAAGCGTGTACAGCAACCACCCCGCGGGAATCACGGACATGATGATCGCTGTTTCCAGAGGTAATCCAAACACGTGTGCTCCCTTTCTATTGCAGTAAAGAGTGGCATACATCCCGCCTTCAAGCGAAAAAATTGACACTTTTCTTCATAAACTCAGAGTGTGGAGAAAACAGATCTGAAGAAGGTGCACCGGGCGGAGTACGCGCCGAAAAACCGAAGCTGGGAGCTTATCGACGTCCCTCCCGCCCAATACTTGATGATCGACGGCGCGGGCGATCCCAACACCTCGCCATTGTATAAAACCGCAGTTGAAGCCCTGTACTCGGTGTCTTACGCCATCAAATTCCTCAGCAAGGCCGAGCAGCGCGACTTCGTCGTCATGCCACTTGAAGGCCTGTGGCATGCCGCGGACTATGGCGTATTTACCCGGGCAGAGAAGGACAGCTTTCGTTG
Source organism: Corynebacterium kalinowskii (assembly GCF_009734385.1). Classification (NCBI taxonomy): domain Bacteria; kingdom Bacillati; phylum Actinomycetota; class Actinomycetes; order Mycobacteriales; family Corynebacteriaceae; genus Corynebacterium; species Corynebacterium kalinowskii. The sequence goes on from NZ_CP046452.1 coordinate 2,383,721, forward strand.
GACGATGATGATTCGACAGCCGGAGTGGATCGGTCAGGAGGAGCTGCAGGAGGGCATCGACAAGGCCGCTAAAAAGTGCGAGTTTCCGGATATCCGCCTAGCAACCCTCAGTGAGGGGCTCTGCGCGCAGGTGCTGCACATCGGTTCCTATGACGAGGAAGCACCCCTGCTCGCGCAACTCCACGATGAATGGATGCCTGAACGGGGGCTAAAGTTCAACGGGCTGCACCACGAGATTTATCTCAGTGACCCGAGGCGGGTCGGGCCTGAGAGACTCAAGACCGTCTTGCGACAGCCAGTGTCGGAATATTCCCCGACCTAGGGGGTTGAATTAGAGGACGACCCCCTAATCGGAAAGAGAAGCACAGTGAAGCCAGGACGCCCTTACCTCGACAAGACTCATCCCGAAATGTACAAGACGCTGAACGGGCTGTCCCGCCAAGCGAAGGATGCGGCCATCAGCGCGGGGCTGGATACGGCGCTCATCGAGCTGATTAAGCTCCGTTGTTCCCAAATTAATGCCTGCGTCACCTGCTTGAGCCTGCACGTTCCCGAGGCAAGGCGCGTCGGGATAAGCGAAACCAAAATTAACGTTCTCCCGGCCTGGCGCCAGGCCGATGTTTTCTCCCCACGCGAGCGCGCATGCCTACAGATTGCGGAAGCAGTCACCATCACAGATCCAAACCGGGATTGGGACGCCGAATTCGCCGCTTACGGTGCCGCGCTGTCAGACCAAGAAATTGCAGCAGCAGAATGGATCGCCATTGTGATCAACTCGTACAACCGACTTTCGCTGCTCAGCGCGCACCCAGCGCTGTAACTAGTACGGGTTCTTCACCCCGATGTACTGCAACGAGGTGTACTCCTCGATGCCCTCCGCTGCGCCTTCGCGGCCCATGCCAGAGTGCTTCACACCGCCGAACGGCGCAGCCGCATTGGAAATGACACCCGAGTTAAAGCCCATCAGTCCGAACTCCAATCCGTCGGACATGCGGTACATACGGTCTGGATCCTGGGTGAACACGTAGGAGGCCAGGCCGTACTCGGTGTCATTGGCCAGCTCCACGGCCTCTGCTTCCGTATCGAATGGGAAGATCGGGGCAACTGGTCCGAAGATTTCCTCGCGGAAGACACGGGACTCGATCGGAGCGTCGACGATGACCGTCGGCTCGTAGAAGTAGCCAGCGCCCTCTACTCGCTTTCCACCGACGAGGATGCGGCCCCCGCGGGCGACTGCGTCGTCGACAAGCTCGGCAATGTGGTCGACTGCGTCCTGCTCCACCATCGGACCGCAGGTGACGCCGTCGTCGAGGCCGTTGCCCACCTTAAGCTCGACGATCGCCGCGGCGAACTTGGCAGAGAACTCGTCGATGACGGATGAATGCACGAGGAAACGATTGGCAGCGGTGCATGCCTCGCCGATGTTGCGCATTTTCGCGCCCATGGCTCCCTTGACCGCAGCATCCAGGTCAGCATCCTCGAACACGATAAACGGGGCGTTGCCGCCGAGCTCCATCGAGGTACGCAAGACGTTTTCCGATGCCTTGGCCAGCAGCTTCTGGCCGACCGGAGTGGAGCCGGTGAAGGAGATCTTCCGCAGGCGTCGGTCCTCCATGATCGGATTGGAGATGGCCGATGCCGACTTACCGGACACCACGTTCAACACGCCCGATGGCAGGCCCGCATCAAGCATGGTCTGGGCGAAGTATTGCGCGGTAAGTGGGGTCAGGCGTGCGGATTTGAGCACCATTGTGCAGCCAGCAGCCACTGCCGGGGCAACCTTGCGGGTGGCCATCGCCAATGGGAAGTTCCACGGGGTGATCAGCAGGCAGGGGCCGACAGGCTTGCGACGGGTGAGCATCGGGAAGCCAGCGTCAGGCGCGTGGCCGAACCGGCCGTTCATGCGCGCAGCCTCTTCACCAAACCAGCGCAGATACTCTGCACCGTATTTGACCTCGCCGTGTGCCTCGGCCAGTGGCTTGCCCATCTCGAGTGTCATCAGGGTAGCGAACTCTTCGGCGCGTTCCGTGACGAGTTCGAAGGCGCGGCGCAGGATTTCGGAGCGCTCGCGGGCCGGGGTCTGGGCCCACTCTTTCTGCACAGCGCAGGCGGCATCGAGGGCCTTTATGGCGTCCTCGGCACCTGCGGACTGCATGGTAGCGATCACCTCGCCTGTCGCCGGGTTCTTCACATCATAGGTTTCCCCCGTGATCGAGTCCACCCATTCGCCGTTAATCAGCAGGCCAGCTGGGACTTTTGCGAGCAGCTCTTTCATGTGTGAAACCTTCCCCCAGCGCGAGGCTGGACTTGAGCAACAGCCAAACGAATGGCTTTGCAGCCCAAGGTACCCCACACCCGGAGGCTCCTTCAATGCCGCGCCGGAACTAAAAGTCCCAAGCTTCCAGCAGCTTGTCGGTTTCCTCGGCGGTGGTAGCGGTGATGCGAATGCCCTCAGGGAAGGCACGAACGAGAACGCCACGATCGGCAAGAACGGAGGCGATCTCGGCTGGTGGCCGAGGCAGAGACGAGGCCGGGAGCCAGACGAAGTTCGCTTCGGAGGGGATCGTGCCGAGGGCTGTCGACAAGCGCTCGCGCTCAGTCACGGTGAGTGCAACTCGCTCGGCGAGCTCGTCGCGGGCGCGCAGCGATGCGACCGCGCCTGCCTGAGCGACGGAGCTGACGGAAAACGGGATCGCAACTTTGTTCAGCGCCTCAATGATGGGAACAGCACCGAAGCAGTATCCGACGCGCACGCCGGCCAAGCTGTACGCCTTGGAAAAAGTCCGCAGGCCCACAACATTCGGATGGGAGGCCAGGAAGTCAGTGGCGACCGGCGTATCGGTGGCCTTGTTGTATTCGAAGTAGGCTTCGTCGAGCGCGACGATTACGTCGGATGGTACCTTGCTCAAGAACTTGATGAATTCACCTGACGTGACCGTTGTACCCGTCGGGTTGTTCGGGTTGCAGACGAAAACTAATCGTGTGCGCTCGGTGATCGCAGCGGCCATGGCCTCCAGATCGACACCGTCGTCCTTTAATGGAACCGCGACCGGCGTCGCGCCGACGACCTGTGCGAACAATGGGTAGGCCTCGAAGGAACGCCACGGAAATACAACTTCGTCTCCCACGGTGGAGGTGATCTGTACGAGTTGCTGGCACAGTGCAGAGGAACCGGTGCCGACAGCTATCTGCTCGAGCGACAAGCCGAGGTGATCAGCTAATTCGGTGCGCAACTCGATCGCACCCATGTCTGGGTAGCGGTTCGCCCCGGCGGCGACATCGCGCATCGCAGCGACTGCAGCTGGCAGTGGAGGTTGTGTCGTCTCATTGGAGGACAGCTTCGTCGCTCCATCCTGGCGCTTGCCTGGGACATAGGCCGGCAATGCAGCCAGATCTGCACGAATCACTTCACAAACTCCTTTTGTGGGGAAAAATCTGTTTTGTCTCAGTGTAGTCGCCCAGCTCAGCTGGCTTATCGACGCCCACTGGAACGACAATGCCGTGTGAGTAGAAGAACGAGAAAGACCCCGACACCATTAACTGATGTCGGGATCTCGTTTTAGTTGTGGAGCATAGGAGAATCGAACTCCTGACCTCCTGCTTGCAAAGCAGGTGCTCTACCAATTGAGCTAATGCCCCAAGAATGGGTTCATGGACCCGGAGGTTATCCGGGTCCATGAATATGAAGTTTTTGGTCGGCGGTGTCCTACTCTCCCACACCCTCCCAGGTGCAGTACCATCGGCGCAGTAAGGCTTAGCTTCCGGGTTCGGAATGGGACCGGGCGTTTCCCTCACGCTAATAACCACCGACACAACTGTGACAATCGGCCACACACACATGTGGTGTGGGTGTTGTGTCAGATACTGCATAGTGAACGCGATTTATTCTTGTTTTTGCTTGCGGCAAGATGTTTTGTTTGCTGTTGCGTGCCCCATGTTTGGGTTTTGTTAGTTGGTGTATTAGTACCAGTTACCTCCACACATTGCTGTGCTTCCAGATCTGGCCTATCAACCCCATGGTCTATGGGGAACCTCAAAAGAAACCTTATCTTGAAACAGGCTTCCCGCTTAGATGCTTTCAGCGGTTATCCCTTCCGTACGTAGCCAACCAGCCATGCACCTGGCGGTACAACTGGCACACCAGAGGTACGTCCGTCCCGGTCCTCTCGTACTAGGGACAGCTTTTCTCAAGTTTCCACGCGCGCGGCGGATAGAGACCGAACTGTCTCACGACGTTCTAAACCCAGCTCGCGTGCCGCTTTAATGGGCGAACAGCCCAACCCTTGGGACCTACTCCAGCCCCAGGATGCGACGAGCCGACATCGAGGTGCCAAACCATCCCGTCGATATGGACTCTTGGGGAAGATCAGCCTGTTATCCCCGGGGTACCTTTTATCCGTTGAGCGACACCGCATCCACAAGCCAGTGCCGGATCACTAGTCCCGACTTTCGTCCCTGCTCGACCTGTCAGTCTCACAGTCAAGCTCCCTTGTGCACTTACACTCACCACCTGATTGCCAACCAGGCTGAGGGAACCTTTGGGCGCCTCCGTTACTCTTTAGGAGGCAACCGCCCCAGTTAAACTACCCACCAGGCACTGTCCCTAACCCAGATCATGGGCCGAGGTTGAGGTATCTACTACGATCAGAGTGGTATTTCAACAACGACTCAACAACACCTAGCGATGCTGCATCACAGTCTCCCACCTATCCTACACAAACCGCACCAAACACCAATACCAAGCTATAGTGAAGGTCCCGGGGTCTTTTCGTCCTGCCGCGCGAAACGAGCATCTTTACTCGTACTGCAATTTCACCGGGCCTGTGGTTGAGACAGCAGGGAAGTCGTTACGCCATTCGTGCAGGTCGGAACTTACCCGACAAGGAATTTCGCTACCTTAGGATGGTTATAGTTACCACCGCCGTTTACTGGGGCTTAAATTCTCCGCTTCGGACTTTACGTCCTAACAGGTCCTCTTAACCTTCCAGCACCGGGCAGGCGTCAGTCCGTATACATCGACTTATCGTCTTCGCACGGACCTGTGTTTTTAATAAACAGTCGCTTCCCTCTATTCTCTGCGACCACAACCAGCTCACGTTGTAAAAACGATCACCGCTTGTGGTCCCCCTTCTCCCGAAGTTACGGGGGCATTTTGCCGAGTTCCTTAACCACAGTTCACCCGAACGCCTTAGTATTCTCTACCTGACTACCTGTGTCGGTTTGGGGTACGGGCCGAATATGCACATCGCTAGAGGCTTTTCTCGACAGTACAGGATCACCAACATCCCCTTTTAAAGGGTACGCATCACGCCTCACCCAACATGCGGTCCCGGATTTACCTAGGCCGCGGGCTACACGCTTACACCACAATCCAATAAGTGGCTCGGCTACCTCACTGCGTCACCCCATCACTTAGCTACTACCAGATCAGGCCCCACGCATCCACACCACACAACACTCAAAGAGCATCACGAGGTGTTTCAGGGTGGTTAGTATCACTGATTCACCATGGTCGCGCACACTCGGGTACGGGAATATCAACCCGTTATCCATCGACTACGCCTGTCGGCCTCGCCTTAGGCCCCGACTCACCCTGGGAAGACGAGCTTGACCCAGGAACCCTTAGTCATCCGGCGGATGAGATTCTCACTCATCAATTCGTTACTCATGCCTGCATTCTCACTCGCGTACACTCCACACCAGGTTACCCGGATGCTTCAACGCAGTACACGACGCTCCCCTACCCAACATATAAATATATTGCCGCGGTTTCGGTGGTGTGCTTGAGCCCCACTACATTGTCGGCGCAGAACCACTCGACCAGTGAGCTATTACGCACTCTTTCAAGGATGGCTGCTTCTAAGCCAACCTCCTGGCTGTCTAAGCGATCCCACATCCTTTTCCACTTAGCACACTCTTAGGGACCTTAACCGGCGATCTGGGCTGTTTCCCTCTCGACTACGAAGCTTATCCCCCGCAGTCTCACTGCTGCACTAACTTTGGCCGGCATTCGGAGTTTGGCTGACGTCGCTAAGATTGTAGTCCCGCTAAACCAACCAGTAGCTCTACCTCCGGCAAGCACCATGCAACGCTGCACCTAAATGCATTTCGGGGAGAACCAGCTATCACGGAGTTTGATTGGCCTTTCACCCCTACCCACAACTCATCCCCTCAGTTTTCAACCTAAGTGGGTTCGCGCCTCCACAACCTCTTACAGCTGCTTCACACTGGCCATGGGTAGATCACCCCGCTTCGGGTCCAAGACATGCCACTAAACACACTAGTTAGTATTCGCTTTCGCTACGACTACCCCACAACGGGTTAACCTCGCGACATGCCGCTGACTCGCAGGCTCATTCTTCAAAAGGCACGCCATCACCGAACAAGTCGGCTCTGACGGATTGTAGGCACACGGTTTCAGGTACTATTTCACTCCCCTCCCGGGGTACTTTTCACCATTCCCTCACGGTACTAATCCGCTATCGGTCACACTGAGTATTCAGGCTTACCGGGTGGTCCCGGCAGATTCACAGCAGATTCCACGAGCCCGCTGCTACTCGGGAAACAAACACGCATGGCTTGCACATTTTCAGGTACCGGGCTCTCACCGTCTACGGCAGGCGATTCCACACCACTTCCCCTAACACACAAACACACACGACCAACACGGCAGTATTGGAACAGCTTGCTCCCACAACCCCACACACGCAACCCCTGCCGGGTATCACACGCATGCAGTTTAGCCAAACATCCGCTTTCGCTCGCCGCTACTAACGGAATCACAATTGTTTTCTTCTCCTACGGGTACTGAGATGTTTCACTTCCCCGCGTAACCCCCACACCCACTATGAATTCATGGGCAGGTAACTAGGCATAACCCTAGCTGGGTTTCCCCATTCGGACACCCTCGGATCAACGCTCTATTGGCAACTCCCCGAGGCTTATCGCAGCCTTACACGTCCTTCATCGGCTCAGTATGCCAAGGCATCCACCGTGCGCCCTTAAGTAACAAAAACACCATACAAAAGGCAAACACAAACAAAATATATGCCACAAAAAACAAAGAAACACAATAAAAATTGCATCGCGTCCACTATACAGTTCTCACACAACACACCCCCCACAACCAGCAACCACACCATCCCACAAAGAAACAGTCACGCAACCAGAAAGCAAGGAGCCCATTGAAACAACACAACAGTGTCATTCCAGACACCCAACAGCATGCCAAGCACAAAAACATATTTAAGTCATATTTCCGGTCGTGATGACCACCACCATATAAGCGGCTAGTTAGTCTCCACCCGATTCATAAACCAACAGCCACACACTCGGTGACTGAGTTGGTGTACACGGCTCACAACTGTGAGCCAAAAAAGCTCCTTAGAAAGGAGGTGATCCAGCCGCACCTTCCGGTACGGCTACCTTGTTACGACTTCGTCCCAATCACCGATCCCACCTTCGACAGCTCCCCCCTAAAAGGTTGGGCCACTGGCTTCGGGTGTTACCGACTTTCATGACGTGACGGGCGGTGTGTACAAGGCCCGGGAACGTATTCACCGCAGCGTTGCTGATCTGCGATTACTAGCGACTCCGACTTCATGGGGTCGAGTTGCAGACCCCAATCCGAACTGAGGCCGGCTTTCAGCGATTAGCTTCACCTCACAGTGTCGCAAACGCGTTGTACCGACCATTGTAGCATGTGTGAAGCCCTGGACATAAGGGGCATGATGATTTGACGTCATCCCCACCTTCCTCCGAGTTAACCCCGGCAGTCTCTCATGAGTCCCCACCATAACGTGCTGGCAACATAAGACAAGGGTTGCGCTCGTTGCGGGACTTAACCCAACATCTCACGACACGAGCTGACGACAACCATGCACCACCTGTACACCAGCCACAAGGGAAACTACATCTCTGCAGCGATCTGGTGTATGTCAAGCCCAGGTAAGGTTCTTCGCGTTGCATCGAATTAATCCACATGCTCCGCCGCTTGTGCGGGCCCCCGTCAATTCCTTTGAGTTTTAGCCTTGCGGCCGTACTCCCCAGGCGGGGCGCTTAATGCGTTAGCTACGGCACAGAAGTCGTGGAAGACCCCTACACCTAGCGCCCACCGTTTACAGCATGGACTACCAGGGTATCTAATCCTGTTCGCTACCCATGCTTTCGCTCCTCAGCGTCAGTTACTGCCCAGAGACCTGCCTTCGCCATTGGTGTTCCTCCTGATATCTGCGCATTTCACCGCTACACCAGGAATTCCAGTCTCCCCTACAGCACTCAAGTTATGCCCGTATCGCCTGCAGCTCCGAAGTTAAGCCCCGGTATTTCACAGACGACGCGACAAACCACCTACGAGCTCTTTACGCCCAGTAATTCCGGACAACGCTCGCACCCTACGTATTACCGCGGCTGCTGGCACGTAGTTAGCCGGTGCTTCTTATACAGGTACCGTCACGTTAGCTTCGTCCCTGTCGAAAGAGGTTTACAACCCGAAGGCCGTCATCCCCCACGCGGCGTCGCTGCATCAGGCTTGCGCCCATTGTGCAATATTCCCCACTGCTGCCTCCCGTAGGAGTCTGGGCCGTGTCTCAGTCCCAATGTGGCCGATCGACCTCTCAGTCCGGCTACCCGTCGACGCCTTGGTAGGCCATTACCCCACCAACAAGCTGATAGGCCGCAGGCTCATCCCACACCGCAAAAGCTTTCCACCATCGACACTAAACAATGGTAGGTATCCGGTATTAGACCCAGTTTCCCAGGCTTATCCCAAAGTGCAGGGCAGATCACCCACGTGTTACTCACCCGTTCGCCACTCGAGTACCCCGAAGGGCCTTTCCGTTCGACTTGCATGTGTTAAGCACGCCGCCAGCGTTCGTCCTGAGCCAGGATCAAACTCTCCATAAAAGATCAAAATAATCAGAACTATGAAAAGCCCAACTACCTAGCAAAAAAACAAACAACCAGCAAAAACAAACCCCAAAAGGCCTGCCTCTATCTAGATTGTCCAAAAATACGTGACTCCCCCAAAATCCGACGAGGAAAGAAAAGAAAGCCACAAAATTGAGTATTAATGCTTACACAGACCCCTCACGGGCCTGCCGGCACCAACACACAACCAAAAACAACTTAAAAAAATAAGTACTTGGCACACTATTGAGTTCTCAAACAACACACGCACAACCAACCCCCAGCCCCAAAAGACTGAAAGAAAAAGAAGGCTTGTAATACCAGCGACTCGTTTTCCTACCGCCACACACTCAAAAGCGGGGCGTTGTCGGTCACGCTGACCCACATAAAGTTACACACCCCCAACCCACAACACAAACCCGCAGGTAAATAGCGGTTTTATAGGGTTACATTAGTTGCGCTTCCGAACGATTCACGCAGTCCGCTGGAACCGAACACTCCAGTCCTTGCACGCCGTGGCGCATAGATGAACAGAACAAACAGCCAGATCACGAGCACGACACTTAGCTGAGCGATGCAGAGCGCGAGACTGTCCATAATCACGCTTGAAGAGATCATCACAGCAATCACTCCCACAAAGACGATGACAGGCGTGGCGATGCCGAGCTTTCGAAACGCTCCAATGAACAATGCCACCTGCATAGTGAGGCTCATAGTCAGCAACGGCAACAGCTGGTGCCATTCCAATCGCTCCACTGCCCAATAAGCCATTGCCATTGTGCCGAGTGCGTAAAGCGCCACCATGGAAAGAGTTACCCACCGAAGATCTCGGACTACGCAGGTTGCGGACCGCCCGTAGATTCGTGAAACCGAGAGCTGGTTTTTCACCAACACAACCATGCCGGCGAGCATCGGCCAATAGGCTCCCATCATCGCTGGCATGATGCTTTCCACATCACCGTGCCCGCGTCGGATAATCATCGGGTAAATGAGCAACATGCCGACAATCACCGCAATCCACATCATTAGTGGTCGGATAAGGATGTCGAAGCGAATTCCTCGCACTGCATCTGTGGCAAAGATGAAGGGTTGCTTTGCTCCGAAGCTCTCCTCCGGGCGTCGAAAAGCCTGCACGCTGAGTCCAATCACCGTTCCGACCGCGCAAAACACTGCGTTCCGCGAACCGTTGATCAGCGCGCCAGGCACAAGACTCAGGGTGATTATCGCGCCGATGAGCGCTGCCACCACGAAGCGAATTTGTCTAGTTGTACGCCGGGACAGGCCATAGAGCCGGAACCGGTTGGGATCGGCAGTGTAAAGGCCCACTATCACCGCGGTGCCAACGAGTCCCGCGAAGGCTATCGGTAAGCCGAGTTCTAGGTTGAGAAACGGGAGGTAGAGAGCCATGAGGGTGACCCAGAATAGTCGGCGCCAATCAAGGATCAGCGAGGCAATGTTTCGCGCGGTCATCGCAATGCCTCCTGTAGCGCCAATACTGCGGTTTCTAGATCCACGGCGGAGACGCGGACGTGCGGTTCAGTTGGCACGTTAATTCCTACCCGAGTATCAATGATGAATTTGGTTGTGCCACCAACGGTTTCCTGGGCCAGCACCGGAACATCCCAGCTGGCTAGGGTCTCAGCCGGGCCAGTTATCTCAAGGATCTGATTGGTCAGCGTCTCCACATCAGAGGAAAGGTGCACGCTGCCGTCACTGATCAAATGCACCGAGTCGAGCACGCGTGCACTTTCATTGATGTGGTGGGTGGAGAGCAGGATAGTGCGAGGCTGTTCCTCCTGTTCGTCCAAGAGAATGCGGTAAAGCAGTTCTCTGCGCTGGGCGTCGATGCCCAAGTAGGGCTCGTCGAGGAGCGTGAACGGGCAGCGTGCCGCAAGGGCAAACACCACGGCGACCGCAGACTTTTGGCCCAGCGAAAGTTTGCCGAAAGGCGTGTCCGCCGAAACTTCAAAGCGATCCAGGAGCGCAAGCGCATGGTCAAGATCGTATGTCTGCCAGCGCTTAGCCCCTAGCGCAAAAATCTTCTTCGCCTTCCAATTGATGGGAAACACCATGTCCGCTCCGGAAAACACGATGCGATCCATCGCGCTTTCATTGTCAAACGGGTCCGTGCCGAATACCGAAAGCTCGCCACCATGCGGAAGTTGCCCAGCGAGCACACGCATCAGCGTGGTTTTGCCCGAGCCGTTCGGCCCGATCAGGCCGTGAATAAGGTCAGGGGCCAGCTCCAGGTTCAGGCCGGTTATGACGGGTTCCTTGTACTGCGCGGAGAGATTGCGGGCGATAATCATGGCTGCTCCTTGTATAGGCCGCGGCTTTCCGCGACCCGATCTAGTAGGTCGTGTACATCTGCGCGGTGCATGCCTAGTTTCACGGCTTCATCCACGAGTGGCGCCAAGTAGTCAGCTGCAAAGGCTTCTCGACGCCGTTGCACGATGAGCATTGGCGCACCTGCGGTGACAAACATGCCAATCCCCCTCCGCTTCTCCAGCACGCCACTTTCCACTAGTAGGGCCAGCCCTTTGCGTGCGGTAGCCGGGTTAATGCGGTGGAAGGCTGCAAGTTCATTGGTGGAGGGCGCTCGGTCACCGACTGCGAGCGATCCCTCCACGATGGAGTCTTCGATCAGGTCTGCGATCTGACGAAAGAGTGGCGCGGTCGACTCGTCCACAGCCCCTCCTAGCTATTTAGTTGGTTACTTATGTAACTAACCATACCACCACCAGAAATCGATGGCAATGGCGACAAATGGGGCCGATGGGCGTCGAAAAGCTGCAGGCCAGGGCATTATGAAACAAAATTTTCGACGCAGCAGGGGGTAATAGGGCATGCTGGTTATACATAACTTAGATACAAAACAATGAACGGAAATTAGGAGCCATGCTTGAACGAACAATGGTCTTTGTGGACACGTCTTACCTGCTCGCGAGCTTTTACAACTCGTGGGAAACAGGAGCACGCGCACAATTAGAAATTGACCTACCCGAGGTCGTAGCCGTCCTCGGAACCATGATCGAAAACCAAATTAAGCAGCCCATCCACCGCCAGTTTTGGTACGACGGCATCCCAGACACCGGCCCCCACCGATACCAACGCGCCCTGCGCACCTGTGATGGCGTACAGCTTCGGGCTGGTCAGCTGATTGAGTGGGGCGAGCGCCGTACCCAAAAAGCGGTAGATACTCGCCTCGTTGCCGACCTCGTCCTCGCCGGTGTCCGTGGCACCTGCTCCGACATCGTGCTGGTCTCCGGCGATGCCGACATGATCCCGGGTGTCCAGGAAGCGGTCAACGCCGGCGTACGCGTTCATTTGTACGGCTTCGGCTGGGACTCTATGTCCTCCGCACTGCGTCACGCCTGTGACTCGACCACCATCTTTGACCCGCGTGAAGACTTCGCCGACTGCATGCAGCTCCAGGTACTCGAGGGCCCACTGCCACCAGTTGTGCGCACGAAACCCATCGGGGACGCCGAGCCTATCGACGTCGATGGCACCACCAACTTTGGCGACGTGAAACCGCACTTCCCTGCACGGCCAGGGGAACCCAGTGTGGAAAAGCCACGCGAGACCGACGACGATTGCCTGTCCGAAGGCGAACGCGATGAACTTGCTCAGGACCCAGCACCTGCGCAGCCTTCAACCCCGTCGCCCGCGCTGCTCGCCCAGCAAGCAGCAAAGACGACTACTGACGAGTCGCCTTCGGAGTCTTCTCCAGCAGAACCCGCTGAGGAGGAAGATTCCGCCAAGGAGGACCAGGAATCCCGCCCGATCCCGAGCCCATCGATGATGGCACCACGCCGCAAACTGCGTTCGAGGTACGTGCCCCTTCCTAATGAAGTGTGGGCATCGGCCGGATTCCAAACCCCGTTTGAAGTCGGGCAACAGTACGCATCGTGGTGGTACGACAACGCCGCAACACTCGAGCAGCGCGACTCTGCGCATCTCTTCTCCGGCGGCGGACTGCCACCCGAGATCGATCGGCCGTTGTTGCAATTCGCCTGCGAAACCCTGCACGAGTACACCCTGACCGAGACCCAGCGCGTGAGCCTGCGCGATGGTTTCCACTCCGGAATCCGTGGTGTGCTCATTAACCTCGGCCGTCGGACGGACTAGCTGTTAGCGCCCAGTTCAGGCCAGAGATACGAAAGTAAAGAGAGGCGGAGCCCATGTGGCCCCGCCTCTCTTCTTGTTCGCAGCCTCCCAGCCGCTGATTCCTACTTTTCCGAAGACTTCTCAGTCGACTCTTCAGCAGGCTTTTCAGCGTCGGCTTCCGCACCCTGCTCTTCAGCAGCGGATTCGTCAGAAGGGGCAGCCTCGAGCTCCTTATCGGCCTTCATGGAGGCGCGAATCTCGTCGAGGCGTGCGTTGGCCTTGAGGTCGACGCCCGCAGACTGAATCTCTGCCATACGGTCGCCCACGGTGGACTCCACGAGCTCCTGAGCGCCCAACGCGTTGGCGTAGCGACGTTCAATCTTCGCTCGAACATCATCGAGAGTTGGCACGGAGTCATCCTTGCCAAACTGGTTGATGGAATCCATGGACTCGGAAACCTTTTCCTGCATGGATGCCTGGTCCGCCTGCGCGCGGAGCTGGTCGATCTGGGCCATCTGCTCCTGCAGTCGCAGCTCAGATTCCTTCTGCTGCTTCTTCGCCTGCTCAGCTGCGGCAGCTCCCTGGGTGTGCATTGCCTTCGTCTGCTCAATCTGCTGCTCCACAGCAACAAGCTGGGAGGCAAAGATTTCTGCAGTGGTGGTGAACTCCGCGGCCTTGGAGGCGTCGCCGTCGGCGGAGGCTTTGTCTGCGGCGAGGATGGCTTGGCGAGCCTTGTCTTGCAGGGAGGTCTGTTCCTTGACCAGGCGATCGAGCTGCATTTCCAGCTGGCGCTGATTTCCGATGACGGCTGCCGCCTGTTCGGTAATCTTGCGGTGCTGCCCCTTGGCGGCTTCCACTGCCTGCTGGATCTGCACCTTTGGATCGGCGTTTTCGTCGATCTTTGCATCCAGGGATGCGGTCAGGTACTTCCAGCCCTTGCTAAACGGATTCGCCATGGTGGGTCAACTCTTTCCTGGTCAGTTGGATAAGCTTCCCACCATTCTAGTGTTTGAGCATGGGGGACGCTGCCCGGGAGGGCAGGTCTTTGGTATCGAATAGGTAACTACTCGCCCTGAGCTGCGTTCTGCTCAGCCACCTGACGGCGCACATCTTCCATGTCGAGTCCCTTGATTTGGGTGACCAGGTCCTCAAGCGCGTTGGCTGGGAGGACGCCGGCCTGACGGAAGACCATGATGCCGTCGCGGAAAGCCATCAGGGTTGGGATGGACTGGATCTGCAGTGCTGCAGAGATGCCCTGGTTAGCATCGGTATCTACCTTGGCGAATACCGCGTCGGTGTGATTCTCCGAGACCTTTTCAAAGATTGGAGCGAACTGACGGCATGGGCCGCACCAGGATGCCCAGAAGTCAACGAGGACGATGCCGCCATCGGTAACAGTCTTCTCGAAGTCGGTCTCGGTAATGTTTACGGTTGCCATTGCTAGTCTCCTTGACTCATCGGTGGGTGTTCTAGCTGGTTCAACCCTAACGCCTCCCAGGATATTCCCGCAGGCCGCCCTGTGACTAGTGCCACGTTTACTTTTTATCGCTTCCTGGGCTATTAATGTCTCATACAGATGTATGAATATTAATGCTGCCATTGTCGAAAGGGCTTGAGTTTCAGTGACGAAAAACTACCAGATCGAGGGAATGACCTGCGAGCACTGCGTGAAGGCAGTGGAAGCCGAGGTAAACGAGGTTCCCGGCACCCAGGGCGTTGACATCGATCTTGCCTCTGGCCGCATGTCCGTGCACGGCGAAGACTTCTCTGATGACGCCATCGTCGAAGCCGTCATCGAAGCTGGCTACAAGGTCATCGAGCAGTAAGTGACATGGGGGCCGTGAGGCCCCTTTTTTTGCTTGCACCTGATACCCCCTAGGGGTATGTTGGGGATATGTCTACCACTCATATTGACCTCGGCGTCACCGGTATGACCTGCACCTCTTGCTCCTCCCGCGTGGAGCGCAAGCTCAACAAGGTGGAGGGCGTAGCGGCGACCGTCAACTTCGCCACCGAGACCGCCAGCGTCACCTACGATCCTGCGCTTATCGACGCCACCGGCCTCATCGCAGTCATCGAAAAGACTGGGTACGGCGCTGTTCCCGTGGAGCAAGAGCAGGACGTCGATAAGCATGCGTCACTGGGACGTCGGCTTGTGGTGTCCGCGCTGCTTGCCACGCCGGTGATGCTGCTGTCGATGATCCCGGCGCTGCAGTTCGACTACTGGCAGTGGGTAGCCCTCGCTTTGGCCACTCCGGTGTACTTGTGGGGCGGTTGGCCATTCCACCGCGCCGCCGTGGTGAACCTCAAACATGGCGCGTTCACCATGGACACGCTGATCTCACTAGGCACCACCGCCGCGTACCTCTGGTCCCTCGTTGCCCTGTTCTTCGGCGGCGCGGGCGAGGTCGGCATGAAGATGCATATGAGCTTCACCGCGCACTCCGGGCACGGTCTTTACCTCGAAACCGCGTCGATGGTGATCGTGTTTCTGCTGCTGGGACGCTGGTTTGAGGAGCGCGCCAAGGGCCGGTCTTCCGCCGCACTGAAGGCGCTGCTCGACCTGGGCGCCAAGGATGCGCACGTGCTTCGCGACGGCATCGAAGTCACCATTCCCATCGCGCAGCTGCGCGTCGGGGACCGGTTTATCGTCCGACCGGGCGAGAAGATCGCGACTGACGGTCGCGTACTCGAGGGCCACTCCGCGGTTGATAACTCGATGTTGACCGGCGAGTCGGTGCCTGTGGAAGTAGCTCCTGGCGACCTCGTGACCGGCGCATCGCTGAACAGCTCTGGTCGGCTATTGATCGAGGCCACGCGCGTGGGCGAAGACACCACTTTGGCGGCTATGGGCCGACTCGTCACTGAAGCGCAGGCAAAGAAGGCACCTGTCCAGCGGACGGTCGACAAGATCTCCCAAGTGTTCGTGCCGGTTGTGATTGTCACGGCAATCATCACCTTGGCAGTGCATCTACTAATGGGAAACGCCGTCACCGATGCGTTTTCCGCCGCAGTGGCTGTGCTCATCATCGCTTGCCCATGCGCCCTAGGGTTGGCCACTCCGACCGCCCTATTGGTTGGTACGGGTCGTGGCGCGCAGCTCGGCCTGCTGATCAAGGGCCCTGAGGTGCTGGAGGCCACTAGACAGGTGCAGGCCATCATCTTTGACAAGACCGGCACCCTGACCACCGGAAACATGAAGGTCACTAGCGTGTCAGGCCCCAACGACACCCTTGCGCTGGCCGCCGCTGTCGAGCAAGGTTCCGAGCATCCCATTGCCAAGGCGATCGTCGCTGCGACCACGGATATCCCAGAGGCGAGCGACTTCCGCGCTGAAACTGGCCAGGGCATCTCGGCTACCGTCGCCGGTCAGCGAGTGTGGGTGGGCCGACCGAATGAGACCGTCAACGCCCCGGATGGATCCACCCCCGTCGCGGTGCGAGTCAATGACCAGGACTACGGCTTCGTGGTCGTCCAGGACACCCCGAAGCCGGAGGCCGCTGAGGCAGTCGCACACATCAAACAGCTGGGCATCGAGCCATGGCTGGTCACCGGCGATAACGAGGGCGCGGCGAAGGACGTCGCAAAGCAGCTCGGCATCGACCACGTGGTCGCCGGAGTCATGCCCGCCGACAAGGTGGCGCGCGTTGCTGCACTGCAGGAATCCGGCAAGAAGGTCGCGATGGTCGGCGATGGCATTAACGACGCCGCCGCTCTCGCCCAAGCCGACCTGGGACTAGCCATGGGCGCCGGCACCGACGTCGCGATTGAGGCCAGTGACATCACCATCATGAACAATGACCCCCGCAGCGCCGTCGATGCGATCCGGTTGTCCCGGTCAACCTTGCGAATCATCCATGGCAACTTGTTCTGGGCGTTCGCCTACAACGTCGTGCTGATTCCAGTAGCTGCGATGGGACTGCTCAACCCCATGCTCGCTGGTGCTGCGATGGCCCTGAGCTCGGTGTTCGTTGTGACAAACTCCCTCCGACTCCGAGGTTTCAAAAGTAGCTTTCGCTAAGTCTGCATAGGCGGGTATTCCCAAAAGCCCGCCAGCGAGGTCTCCCACATGGTAAAGCTGTAATTCGGATCACATTTTACTTTGGGAGGCGCCATGGATAAATGGCTCAGAATCGCCCTCGGCATGTTTATCATCGCCTTCGGTGCAAATAGCTACGCTCCGATGCTGCTCGCCTACAAGATGGAAGCGGGCTTGAGCGAATCAACCGTGACCTTCCTGCTGGCCGCCTACATCCTCGGCCTCGTGCCCGCGCTGCTCATCGGCGGCAAACTCTCCGACCGCGTTGGTCGCCGCGCCCTCATGCGCCCCGCCCTGGTCATCTCAGCACTGTCCTCGCTGATCATCCTTGCCGGCGGATTCGGCCACACCTGGCTCATTGGCCTCGGCCGCTTCATCGGCGGCATCGCCATCGGTTTCGTGATGTCCTCCGGCGCAGCCTGGCTGCGCGAGATCTCCGACGCCCCTGCTGCCGTCAGCGCCAAACGCGCAACGCTGGCCAGCACCGGTGGCTTTTCCGGCGGTCCGCTGGTGGCAGGCCTGCTCGCGCAGTTTGCGCCCTTCCCACTGATCCTGCCGTGGGCCTTCCATGCCATCGCCACGGTCATTGTCGCTTTTCTGGTCTGGAATCTGCCCGAGGTGCCAGTCGCTGGAACCATCAAGGGCAGGATGCTACCCAGCATCGCGTTTAGCTCCCGTTTCCTGTGGTCCGTCGCAGCCTGGGCGCCCTGGGTGTTCGGCTGCGCGTCCACCGCCTTCGCCATTTTGGTTTCGCTCACCAACCAGCACTTCGAGCACAAAATCGCCTACGCAGGTGTCATCGCCTGCGTCACGATGGCCATTGGCATGCTCGTCCAACCGATCGTCCCGCGCCTGGGCAAAGGGTTTGTGCCACCGGCCGTCATCGGCATGGGTTTCGCGTTCCTCGGCATGGTCTTCAGCTACATCATCGTCCGCACCGACAACCCGATGTGGGTCGCCCCAGCAGTGCTCTGTCTGGGCACCGCCTACGGCATCATGATGGTTTCTGGCCTGCGGGAAGTCCAGCTCATGGCACCAGCCCACGAGCTCGGCTCCCTGATCGGCATCTACTACTCCATGACCTACTTGGGATTCTTCGTCCCGTTTGTGGTCTCGCTGTTCGCGCCACGCTTCGGCTACGACACCGTGTTCCTCATTGGCATGGCCGTCATCGCGCTGTCCGTCTACCCGGTGACCCGAGTGATTCGGAAATATGCACCGGAGACGGAAAGCTAGCGAACCGCTACCGCGTTCTTAATCGAGCCGATGCCCTCGATAGAAATCTCGACCACGTCCCCATCCTGCAGGTAGACCTGTGGGTTTCGGGCGTGTCCCACGCCCTCCGGGGTGCCGGTGGCGATGACGTCGCCAGGCTGGAGCGTGTAGATGCGAGAGATGAACTCGATCAGATCAGCCGGGGTGAAGATGAGGTCGCCTGTTGAATCCTGTTGCATCACCGCGTCATTCACGCGAGTAGTGAGCAGGCCACCCGGCTTAAAGTCGGTGTCAATCCACGGGCCGAATCCGGCAGTGTGCTCGAAGGACTTGCCCTGGTGCCACTGCTTGGTCTGGTTTTGGAAGTCACGCATCGTGAAGTCGTTGATGATGGTGTAGCCGGCAATCACGCTGTCAGCGTCGGCAGCGGACACGTTACGTGCGGGAGCGCCGATCACCACGGCGAGCTCGCCCTCGAAGTCTGGTTTCGCAGCGGCAAAGGCAGGCACGACCGACGTATCGTAAGGCCCGATCAACGCCTCCGGGTACTTGATAAACAAGGTCGGAACCTCGGGCTGCTCATGCCCCATCTCACGAATGTGCTTGGCGTAGTTCAGGCCGACGCAGATGATCTTGCCGGGGCGCGGGATGACCGGTGCCAAGTTCGCGGGATCGAATTCAATCGGCTCGGATTCGACATCCAGCAGGATGGCGTACCAATTGGCGTCGGCAAGCAATGCTCCGACATCGGCGAATCCTTCGATGACGCGGGCACTGGTGGGGCCATCGACGAGGATGGCCTGGGTCTGCGAACCCGTGCGGAGCGTGGCGATGCGCATGTTAACCCCTAGCTAGATCGACAAAACGAGAGTAATGCAGCTGGTGGGCAACCGCGATCGTATCGATCGGGCCACCACGGTGCTTAGCCAAAATGATATCGGCTTCGCCGGCGCGCTCGTCGTCTTTATCCTGGGAATCTGGTCGGTACAGCAGCATAACCATGTCGGCGTCCTGCTCCAGCGAGCCGGATTCACGCAGGTCGGCGATCTGGGGGCGCTTGTCCGTACGGGATTCCGGACCACGGTTGAGCTGGGAAATCGCGATGAGCGGCACGTCAAGTTCCTTGGCCAGCAGCTTCAGGGAACGCGAGAACTCCGAGACTTCCTGCTGGCGGGACTCCACACGCTTACCGGAGCTCATCAGCTGCAGGTAGTCCACCACGATCATCTGCAAGTCATACTTCTGCTTCAACTTGCGGGCCTTCGAGCGAATCTCCATCATGGTCAGGTTCGCGGAGTCATCAATGAACAGCGGGGCCTGCTCGATCTGGCCAACGCGGTTAGCGAGCTTGGCCCACTGCTCCTCTGACATCCGGCCGGAACGCATATCCGTGAGTTTGATGTCCGTCTCCGCCGAAAGCATGCGCATCACGATCTCCGGCTTCGACATTTCCAGCGAGAAAATGACGGATGCCTTGTTGTGCTTGATGGAGCACGAGCGCATGAAGTCCAAGGCCAGGGTGGATTTACCCACACCAGGACGCGCGGCGATGATGATCATCTGGCCGCCATGCAGGCCGTTAGTGAGGTTATCCAGGTCGACGAAGCCAGTCGGCACGCCCTGGGCCAAGCCACCGTTCTCGGCGATCTGGCTGAGCTCGTCCATCGTCGGATCCAGGATGTCGGCCAGGATCGAGTAATCCTCCGTCGCTTGCTTCTTCGCGATGCCGAAGACCTCTTGCTGAGCGAGATCCAGGACCGTATCGAGTTCGGCGCCTTCGGTGCCTTCATAGCCGAGCTGGACGACGCGGGTTCCGGCGTCGACAAGCCTGCGCAAGATGGCCTTTTCAGCGACGATCTCCGCGTAGTAGCGGGCGTTCGCCGCGGTCGGGACACTGGAGACCAGGTCGTAGAGGTACGGCGCACCACCGATGCGTTCGAGGTCATTGTTGCGGTCCAGGCGACCGCGCACAACCAGCGCATCAACCTCAGTGCCCTCGGTAAATAGCTCGATGATCGCGGTGTAAATGACCTGGTGGCGAGGGTGGTAGAAGTCATCCGGCATGAGGATCTCCACCACGTCCTCGATAGCGTGCATCGACATGAGCATCGCGCCGAGCACGCCCTTTTCCGAGTCGCTGTCGTGCGGTGGCTGCCGACCGAACTCGCGGCCCTCGGGGATGTCCTGGTTACGGGCCCGCTGAGCCCCACGACGCTGCGGGCGCGCAAACGCCTGGCCCGGCAGATCATCGTAGGACACGTCTGCCGGCGCGTCCTGAGGCTCTGGTGGAAGGGGCACATCGGAATCGTCGAAGCTGGTGTTTGGCGTGGTCACTAGGCCCCCTGGTACTCGTCTTGGCTCGTGGATCTCTGGCTCATCTTATCCCTAGTTAGCGTCGGTCCCAATCGCCCAGCGCGCCTTCCAATCCGCCCAGCACGGCCTCAATGACGGGGTACTTTTCATCCGGCTGACAGCCACGCTGCACCCATGCGCGGGTTGCCGATTGCAGCAGTCCCTGGAAGGACTGGATGGCAAAGAAATCGCGTGAACTCTCGTTGGGTTGAACGATAGTGCGAAGTTTGACGGCGAAGGTGCGTTCATCTAGGCGGCGCACTTCATTCGAGCGGGCATCGTCGTGCCCGTAAAGCAGATGGCCGACCTCGTACGGACGCTTGAGGTCAGCGATGAAATCGAGGTAGGACTCGATGAGCGCACCGACGCGATCGCGTTTGATCGTTTTTCCTTCGAGGTAGTCGTTTTGGCGCTGCCGAAGGATACGGAAGTTTTCCTCCAGCACCGCGGCGAAGAGTCCGGTCTTAGACTCGAAGTACTTGTGGACAAGCGCCACAGACACTCCCGCATCTTTGGCCACCTGGGCAACCGAAACATTGGCATAGGAATCGCTGGCGAATGCTTGCTTGGCGGTGGCCAGGATTTGGGCTGTGCGTTCGGCGGGGTTCATGCGAGTGCGCTGAGACATATTGACAGCATAGCTGCAGTTAGTGCAAGATACTCACTAAGAGTTAGTGAGCAACATATACTAAGCAAGGATTCCTACATGACACACTGGTCAGAGCATACAATTTGGTGGCACGTCTACCCCCTCGGATTCTGCGGTGCACCCGTGCGCCCAACCGAAGAGGAGCGTGCGCTCACGCCACGACTGCGTCACATTACTGCCAACCTGGACTATCTCATAGAGCTCGGTTGCAACGGCTTAGCCTTGGGGCCAATTTTCACTTCAGCCACACACGGCTACGACACCCTTGATTATTTCGACATCGACCCCCGGCTGG
Source organism: Corynebacterium kalinowskii (assembly GCF_009734385.1). Classification (NCBI taxonomy): domain Bacteria; kingdom Bacillati; phylum Actinomycetota; class Actinomycetes; order Mycobacteriales; family Corynebacteriaceae; genus Corynebacterium; species Corynebacterium kalinowskii. Next base: position 2,405,288 of record NZ_CP046452.1, read on the forward strand.
GCTGCATGGATGATTTCCGCGAGCTGGTCCGCGAGTGCCAGACCCGTGGTATCCGCATCATGCTTGACGGGGTTTTCAATCACGTCGGCCGAAATAGCAAGTACGAGCACCTTGTTGCGCAGAACTCCGTGTTCGAGGGACACGGCGACCTGCTTACGCTGGATCACGCTAACCCAGCCACCGCGGATCTTGTCACCGACGTGATGAACTTCTGGCTGAGCGAAGGCACTGATGCTTGGCGCCTCGATGCCGCCTACTCCGTACCCATTCCCTTCTGGGAACAGGTCGCACCTCGCGTATACGCAGCTCATCCCGATGCGTGGATCATGGGTGAGGTTATCCACGGCGACTACGCCGGTTACGCCCAGCCGATCAACTCGGTCACCCAGTACGAACTGTGGAAGTCGATCTGGTCCAGCCTGAACGACGAGAACTTCTTCGAACTCGACTGGAACCTCAAGCGCCACAACGAGCTCCTGGCCGACTTCCTCCCCTACACGTTCGTCGGCAACCACGATGTCACCCGCATCGCAACGAAGGTCGGTCTGCCGAAGGCCGCGCTAGCGCTAACTATCTTGCTCACCACAGCCGGGGTGCCAGCCATTTACTACGGCGACGAGCTCGGCTACGAGGGTCTCAAGGAAGACAAGCTCGGCGGGGACGACGCCGTGCGCCCGTTCTTTAAGCCGGGGAGTTCGCCGATGCTCGAGCTGCACCAGCGCCTCATCGCTTTTCGACGCCGTCACCCTTGGCTCACTCACGCTACGACCGAAACCATCGAGATCACAAACACGCATTTGCACTACCGCAGCAAGGGGCCGGAATCACAGTCCATTGACGTGGTGCTCGACCTTGGTGATCGCCCACAGGCACGGATTTCCTCCGAGAATGAGGATGAGATTTTCGTCTCCCTCACATAGTTATCCACAGGCAGTTGTGGACAACTATGTGAATGGAATGTGGACTATCCACATTCCTGCAGGTAGGCGCGAGTCATCCTCTCCCCCTACAACTACGGCAGCGTTTCCGCAGCTCAGAACGCATATTCTCTCGATTGCTTTCGAACACGCCGGGGTGACCTGGGAGTTTGACAACGGATGAATTCTTATGAAACGAAGGTTTCCTCCACCAGTTTTATCCCCAGTCTCGGTGCAGTTATCCACAACCCTCAACTTGAGCTTGAACGGTGTCCGATTCATGTTTGCTGTGCTCTGGGAGAACTGCTCTAAAAACACTGAAGCGGGCCCATTCCGCAAAGGAATGAAACCCGCTTGAGTGCGCTGTTGTCGTTGGGCTATGAAATTAGCCGCCGTTGCATTAGTTGCCTAGATTAGGCAGCAACGACCTTAAAGTTGATCTTGCCGGTGATGTCGTCGTGAAGCTGCACGGTGACCTGGTAAGAACCGAGAGCCTTGATGTGGCCCTTTGGCAGGTCGATGTTGTGCTTTACGAGAGACGGGCCGCCTGCAGCCTTGACTGCATCGACGATGTCCTGGGTGGACACAGAACCGAAGAGCTTGCCAGTGTCCGCAGTGCGGACCTTGACCTCGACACCCTCAAGGTTGTCGAGCTGGGTGCGGACCTCGCGAGCGTGGTCGATGTCGCGAATTGCGCGTTCCTGCTGAGCGCGCTTAATGCCCTCAACCTGCTTCTCAGCACCGCGGGTGGCAACAATTGCCAGGCCGCGTGGAAGCAGGTAGTTACGTCCGTAGCCGTCCTTGACCTCTACGATGTCGCCTGCGACACCGAGCTTGTCAACGTCGGCGGTGAGGATCAGCTTCATGATCCCTGCCTTTCAAAGTTTCTTTGTGTGAAATTCAGTAGTTATCTGGGGTGAACCATTCCGTGTTTAAAACGGTGGTTCGTCGTCTGCTCCACCGAATCCACCTGCAGGCGGCGCGCTGTTCCATGGGTCGTTGTCCGGCACTGGCTGGGCGCTTTGGTTTCCACTGAAACCGCCCTGCTGTCCACCGAAGCCACCCTGGCTGCGCTGCTGTGGCTGTCCGCCCTGAGGGGCCTGACCGCCGAAGCTGCCACCCTGACCTTGAGCTGCCTGAGGCTGCCCGCTAAACCCGGCACCGCCGCCGTAGTTACCAGAACCACCAGAAGTGGTGCGGTTAACCTGTGCGGTGGCGTACTTGAGGGATGGGCCGACTTCGTCGACTTCCAGTTCAAACACGGTACGCTTTTCGCCCTCGCGGGTTTCATAAGAACGCTGCTTGAGTCGACCCTGGACGATGACTCGCATGCCCTTGGTCAGAGTTTCAGCGACGTTCTCAGCTGCCTGGCGCCACACGTTGCATGCAAGGAACAGGGCCTCACCATCAACCCACTGGTTCGAGTTTCGATCGAACGTGCGTGGGGTACTTGCGATACGGAAGTTCGCAACCGCTGCGCCCGAAGGGGTGAAGCGGAGTTCTGGGTCGGCAACGAGGTTGCCCACCACGGTGATGACGGTATCTCCGGCCATGGCCTTGCCTTTCTGCGTGTGACTTGTTTAGGTCTGTGGATTCTTAGTGTATGCGTATTACGCCAATTAGGCGTCTACGCGCAGAACCTTGGTACGCAGAATGTCGTCGCTGAGGTTCAGCAGACGATCAAGTTCGAGTACGGTTGCGGACTCGCACTTGAGATCGATGACGGCGTAGATGCCCTCATCCTTCTTGTTGATTGGGTAAGCAAGACGGCGCTTACCCCAGATGTTTACCTTTTCCACGGTGCCGTTTTCCTTGCGGACGACTTCGAGGAACTTATCCAGGGACGGGGCTACGGTGCGCTCATCCTGAGATGGATCAAGAATGATCATGAGTTCGTATTGACGCACGGACCTCATCACCTCCTATGGTCTAGTAATTTGAATCGGCCACACCCATTGGTAGGCATGGCAGGAGGGTCGTTGCGTCAGCAACCTATCCAAGATAGCGCACGCAGGCTACCTAATCCAAGTCGTTCCCCAGCCGATGGCCTGCGACACCGGCAGGATCGTCAGGAATAGGAACGCGAACGCGACCAGCGTCCACACCAGCTTCAGCGACTTTTTGTACATGAAGCAAGCAAACGCGCTCATCATAAACAAGAATCCAATGAAGATTTCGCCAACCATGACGAACATTTCAGCGTTAGACATGTGCTTCCTCCGCACGCTTATCGACGCCATCAGTTTCGCTCACCTGTGGCGTCGCCAAGCGCGTGCTTGATTGAAATGGGCCAGCCAGCAGATCTCGGCCGGCATGGGCTGCAGCTACCTTATCCGACCGGTACCCGAGGATCGTGAGGATGATGAGGACGCAGATGGCGACAACGAAGCCATCGCGCACCAACACCACCAAGTTGAGGAGCTCGCCCGGCGCGCCGAGCTTCTCCTCGCCCATCATGTGCCAGGTAAGGATCGGCCAGACCAGAACCTCCGAGACCATCCAGCTGAGCAGGAGACGCCACTGTGGCAGAGCCAGCACAGCCAGCGGAACCAGCCACAATGAGTACTGCGGACTCCACACTTTATTGAATAGCAGGAAGGACGCGACGATCAGGAATGCCAACTGCGCGACTCGTGGTGCCTGCGGCGCTCGAAGGCCAATCCACAAGATGCCGAGACAGGACAGGCCGAAAAGCGCCAGGCTGATGGCATTGAGTTGCTCTGGGGTCCAATTGGTCAATCCCATGCGTTGGGTGACCGCGTAGAGGGTGGTCCACTCGGCGCCACGCTCCTGGTTGAGGCGGAAGAATTCGCGCCAGGCATCCGGGTACTTGAGCGCAATCGGTAGGTTCACAGCGGCCCAGGTGAGTGCGGCAACGCCCGCCACCTTGAGCCACGGCGCGATTGTGCGGCCGCGAATAGCCAGCACCAGATAGGCGCCCAGCAGATAGAGTGGCCAGAGCTTGAACGCTATGCCCAGGCCGATCCAAACCCCGGCGCGCACCAATTGGGTGCGGCGCACCGAATGCATCGCAGCGATCGTGCACAGGGCAGGGACGATGTCCCAGTTTGAAAAGGCGTGCACTGCCACGATCGGGCTCGCCGCGACGAGTACGGTGTCCCACACGCGGTTGCCGGCCAAGTCGGCCACCAACCGAACCATGTAAGTCCAGCAGGCTGCTAATGCCAACGCAGTGACCATAAAGTAGACGGTCACCTGGGGAATCGTGTGTCCCGGGAACAGATCCACCACCTTGTACAACGCGTTAGCAATCAACGCGCAGATCCACTGGAAGATTCCGCTGAGTACCGGGTACTCCATGTAGCGGGTGATTCCGCCTTCCTGCCAGGAGTGGGCATAAGGGAAGGTGCCATTTTGGTAGTCATAGACCCCGTACAGCGGAACGATGTCGTTGTAGCAGGCGGAGGTGAACTGGCGGTTGCCTGACCAATCCAGTCCCACGCCCGAATCGCCACGCTTACCCATGAGGCAGTTGGTCTTGCTGAGGAAGCCAAATGCCAGGAATACCAAGGAAGTCAGGGTGAACACCCGGACTGGAGTCCACCAGCGTTGGGTACCCACCGCTGAGTGACGTCCGAGGGGACCACCGAGAAATTCGATGAAGCCTTGAGCTATCGGCTCAGTCAGCGCCGGACTAACTCGGCCCGACACGGATGCCTCGGCCTGAGGTGACACCGGGCGCGTGGTGATCTGGTGCTTCACCTTTCGGGTGGTCTCGTCCACTGACCTAGGCTCCTTCAGTGATCTTTGGGGGAGATTATTCATGCTTTCTAGTACTTTATCCCCTCAGGTGCGGGTCGGCGCAGAAACTGGTCGGTGCAGAGAAAACAGAAAACCACCCCTGCAATTTCTGCAGGGGTGGTTCTGGGCGTCTTAAGGATTCAACAGGCCGTTGAGCAAATCGTTGATATTAGGTGGCGGCGGCAGCTGCGGCGCAGGTGCCGGCGCTGGTGCTTGTGGTGCCGGTGCAGCTGGGGCCTCCTCGACAGGGGCTACTTGCTCAGCTGGCTTCGAAGGCTCAGCCGGTGCGCGAGACGCAGCAGGTGCCCGTGGCGCCACCGGTACCGGAGCTTGGTTGGTGTAGTACTTCTTCGGATCAGAGACGATTGCCTCAGCTTCTGGGAAGTACTCGAAGTCCTGGTTCTGGAGGGACTTGTCCATGACGGACTTCCAGATCTGCGTCGGCAAGCCAGCACCGTACATGTTGCCGCCCCAGGTGTTGAGCAGCGGGGTGTTGTCCACGGTGCCTACCCACACGGCGGTGGACAGCTGTGGGGTTGCGCCGATCATCCAGGCATCCTTGTTGTAGCCGGTATCGCCGAGCTGCGCGGTACCCGTCTTAGCCGCGGAAGGTCGGCCGCCAGCGAGGGCGCCATTAGACCAAGCAGCGATCGGGCCCATGGCCTTGATGGTGTTGTCGGCTGCCACCTTGGAAACGCGGCGCTCGCCTTGGTCGCCCTCGTACTGGTACAGCACTTCGCCGTCAGCGGTTTCGACCTTTTCCACGAAGTGTGGCTTATGCCAGATGCCTTCATTGGCCAGGGTGCCCAGCGCGACGGCCATATCGAAGGGGCGAGACTGGTACTGACCGAGGATGATGCCCTCGTACGGAGTCTGACCGTTCTCGGTAAGGGTCTTTTCGATGCCCGGGATGGAGCGCGCGACGCCGAGGGCGTGAGCCATGTCTGCGGTGTCTTGTGGCCCGTTTTCCAAATCCTTCTGCAGACGGATGAAGGAGGTATTGAAAGATTCCTTCAGCGCCTGGCTAATCGAGCAAGAACCACAGGACTTGTCGAAAGCGTTGCCCACCTCAATGTTGCCGGTCTTCACCGGTGCGGAGCTGTAGTAGGCGTTCGGGGAGATGCCCTGCTGCATTGCTGCGGCGAAGCCGAAGATTTTGAAGGTCGAACCGGTTTGGACGCCCGCGTTGGCGTAGTCCCAACCGGAAGCCTCTTCGCCGCCGTAATAACCGCGCACAGCACCGGTGTTGTGATCGATGGTCACCGACGCGGTACGGATAGCTTCATCCTCGCCTTGCATGAGGTTGTGGACCGAATCAACGATGTTCTGCTGGACAACCGGGTCGATGGTCGTCGTCACGCGCAGACCTCGCGTTTCGACGTCCTCCTCAGTGATACCGAGCTCAGCAAGCTCCCACATCACCTGGTTCTTGATCAAACCGTTGGTGCCGGTGGCTTCGGTGTATGCACGGTTGAAAGCAGGATCCGAGGTTTCCGGGTAGACCAAGGTGTCGCGCTCAGCCTGAGAAAGGGTGCCGGTGGTAACCATGCCGTCAAGCACATAGTTCCAGCGTTCTTCGGCAGCCTCGCGGTTGTTCCACGGATCCAACTGGCTTGGTCGCTGAATGGACGCAGCGAGCACAGCAGCCTCGGCAGGGCCGAGCTCCGAGATATCCTTGCCAAAGTATCCCTTGGCCGCGGCGGCAACGCCATAGGAATTACGACCAAAGTAAATGGTGTTCAGATAGGCCTCGAGGATGTCCTCCTTGGACCATTCCTTTGTCATCTTGGCTGAGTAGATCAGCTCGTGAATCTTGCGCTTGATGGAGTGTTCGTTACCCACCACGGTGTTCTTCACGTATTGCTGGGTGATGGTGGAGCCACCTCCGGCGCTGTCATCGCCACGGAGCTGTCCCAGTGCCGCACGCGCGAAGCCGGTGATGGAGTAGCCGCGGTTGGTGTAGAACTCGCGGTCTTCCGCGGCCAGTACGGCGTTGATGACCGGATCAGGAATCTTGTCGAGCTCGACATGGCTACGGTTGCCTTCTGGCGGGACCACACGCGCCAACTCGGTGCTACTGTCCGAAGCCATGATGAGCGAGATCTGCTTGTTCACGATCTCGTTCGGCTCCGGGACATCAGCAGCCACGTACATGCTTCCGAGCAGAAAAGCGGGGACGACGATCGCAATCGCCAGCACACCCATGAGCCAAGCCCACAGACTCTTCTGGCCCTTCTTTCGACGCCTTCCAGCCCGGTTAGCGCTGCTTGGCGTAGTTTTGCTGGTCACAGTTAGTTCGTCCATTCCTTATTTTTCACTTGCCACAGTTGCCGTTTGTAGCAAGTGGTTCCATCGACAGTCCGGGCATACTTCAACAGTGTGCACCGAGAACGGCTTGTTGGTCTGCGCAATCCGCTCAATCTCATGGGAATCACGGGCAGTTCCTGACATCTTCCCTAAGTGTTCGCCATATATCCAAAATACCTGGCGCAGGCGATCACTTTCGCAAATCGGACAGGGGTATTGCGCCGCTTCACCATGAAACTGACCCGCCGTTACCAGGAGAAAGTCTGCATCACAGATTTCCTCCTTTCGTTTTAGTCCGGCTCGCCACAATCGGAGCACACTGGCGCGCGCGAACCGATGACTCACGAGTGAACTAAAAACGACCACCGAACAAGTATATTGCCTGACCCGCTGTAACACCTAGAGCGCGAACTGAATCGATTAACAAGGTCACTGAATCGATCAAGCGTTCTCGTCAGCTAAAAAGCCCACTAGGTTGGTAGGGGTTAGTTTGAGATTCTTCGTTAGGAAGTGACTAAAAGTTGAGCGAATCTAAGGTTCGGGTCGCCATCGTCGGTTGTGGCAACTGCGCAACCTCCCTTGTGGAAGGCGTCCAGTTCTACCGCGACATCCCCGCAACTGAAACCGTGCCGGGTCTGATGCACGTACAGTTCGGCGACTACCACATCTCCGATGTTGAGTTCGTCGCGGCGTTTGACGTCGATGCCGACAAGGTGGGCAAGGATCTGTCTGTCGCCCTGCGCTCCAGCCAGAACTGCACGATCCAGATCGCCGAGATCCCTCACTTGGGCATCGAGGTACAGCGTGGCCCAACCCTCGACGGTCTGGGCAAGTACTACCGGGAAACCATCACTGAATCGACCGCTGAGGCAGTAGATGTCGTGGCCGCTCTCAAGGCCGCCAAGGTCGATGTAGTTGTCTCCTACCTACCGGTCGGCTCCGAGCAGGCGGACAAGTTCTACGCCCAGGCTGCCATCGACGCTGGCTGCGCCTTCGTCAACGCCCTGCCGGTGTTCATCGCCTCCGACCCTGAGTGGGCTCAGAAGTTCGTGGACGCTGGTCTTCCAATCGTCGGCGACGACATCAAGAGCCAGGTCGGCGCCACCATCACCCACCGCGTGATGGCTCGTCTGTTTGAGGAGCGTGGCGTGCGCCTGGAGCGCACCATGCAGCTCAATGTCGGCGGCAACATGGACTTCAAGAACATGCTGGAGCGCGACCGTCTGGAATCCAAGAAGATCTCCAAGACACAGGCCGTCACCTCCAACTTGTCCGGCCCACTGGCCGGCAAGATCGATGACCGCAACGTCCACATCGGCCCATCCGACTATGTCGAATGGCTGGATGACCGCAAGTGGGCTTATGTGCGTCTCGAGGGCAAGGCATTCGGTGAGGTGCCGCTGAACCTGGAGTACAAGCTTGAGGTCTGGGACTCCCCTAACTCTGCGGGCATCATTATCGACGCCGTCCGCGCCGCAAAGATCGCCCTGGACCGCGGGATTGCGGGCCCGATTCACCCGGCATCGTCCTACCTGATGAAGTCCCCTCCTCGTCAGCTGCCTGACGACGAGGCTCGTGCCCTGCTCGAGGAATTCATCAAGGGCTAACCCTCCTTTTGTGGGGCTAACTATTTTCTATATGGAAATAGTTAGCCCCATTGTGGTTGTATAAGTGCCATGAGCGAGACAGAGTCACTGGGAGAAAAGACACCCGAAGCCGTTTCCGAGAGCATTCGGCCAGCAATGACGAAGCTGTACGTCACCTATTTCCGCAAGGCCGCGCAGTCAGCGCTGACCGGCCCCCAGTTGACGATCCTCACCCACCTTGCAGACGGCATCCCAGAGCGCATCAGCGACGTTGCCCGCAAGGAAGGCATCCGCATGCCGACGGCATCGAACTCACTCCACCAGCTGGAGCAGCGCAACCTCGTCGAGCGCGTGCGTGACGAATCTGATCGTCGCGGCGTCTTTGTAAAGATCACTGAGGAAGGCCTGCGGGAGTTGACTCGAGTGGGCGACGAGCGCACTCAGTATTTCGCAGAGATGCTACGCACCCTCGATCAAGATGAACTGAATCTTGTTGCTGATCTAGTACCTGTGATCAATAAGATGGCAGACCTGTATTCAGTCCAAGCTCCCGAGTAGTTTACCTAGGTTAAGGCCAGACCTGTTAGAATTGAGCTGTTTTAAGCTCGCGTTAACTGACGCGCGCTAGGTTCACCACGGGAGTCGGTGGGCGAAGTCCTCTATCTCGCTAAAGAGTGAGTTCACATTTAATGGCCAAAAGACCATCTAAGAAGCCCCTTGAGGGCCCTGAAATTCGAATCCTCGTAGCGTGGAAACCCCACCACGGTAGCCGTTCTGAAAGCTCGGCGGCCTTGGAATACGCTGCGTGGATCGCACGGACGACGCCGATCCGAATTCAAATGGTCACCACGTTTGTGCGGCCGTGGCCGTCGACAAGCATTGCCAAACTCGGCGGCAAATACAAGAAATGGCATGCCAAAGAGACGCAGGCGTGCGCAGCCGAAGCGAAGAAGAGCCTGAGCGCGGCCGGGATCCCCGAGCACTATTGGGACGATGAGATCGCCCTGTTCCTTGACGGCACCTCGGAAGCCGCGCTTCTGGCGAAGGCCGCGCGAGATTTCGACGCGTCACTCATTTTGATGAGCTCGGTGGACGTGACTGTGAAGGGTCGCTTCCTCGCGGGCTCCACCATGGAGTCGCTGCTGTCCGCCACCCCAACGCCGATTGGCCTCATGCCGGAGAGCACCAAGCTGTCCAAGCGTGGCGTCACCCGCCTGACCTACGGCTTTATCGACGGCGAGCAAGACTCCGCCGCGCTGCTCGAAACAGCCACCCGCGCCACCACCTGGGACGTTCCGCTGCGCATCGTGGCGTTCGCCCCGGACATCCTCGACGATTCCATTCTCTTGGATCCCCTCACCGTTCAAACTGAGATCTCCGTCCAGTGGCGTGAGCACCTGTTTGCCCTGCTCGACCGGGCGAAAGAAGAAGTCGCGACCGCGTTCCCGAATCTGCAGATCGAAACGGAAATCGGCAGTGGCGGCAATTGGGCCGGCGCGGTGGACGCGGTCAAGTGGAAGAAGGGCGACCTGCTCAGCCTCTCCGCGTCCCCAATGAATCCGTTGGAGCGGGTATTTGTTGGTTCCGCGACCAGCCACATCCTGCAGTTCGCGCCGGTTCCCACGATTGTTCGGCCGGTCGCTCGATGAGGACCGCCGTCGTTACCGGCGCCAGCGGCGGCGTCGGGCTCGAAATCACGCGCCTGCTGCTTGCCGACGGCTGGGACGTCCACGCCCACTACCGCACCGCGCCAGGCTCCCTGAACGCGCACTGGTGGCAGGCTGATTTCCCCGCTATTGACGGAGCACCTGAACTGCCTGCGTTGGACGCTTTGATCCACTGCGCCGGGGTGTGCTCGCTGGGCACTGTGTCCGAGGCACCGCTGTCAGATTGGCAGGAAGCGATGGCGGTGAACTTGTATGCCCCGATTGAGCTGACGAAGTTTTACTTGCCTGCCCTCCGAAGCGCTAGGGGCCATGTTGCGTATGTCAATTCTGGTGCTGGGCTGCGCGCTAACCCGAACTGGGGATCCTACGCAGCGTCCAAGTTCGCAGCTCGCGCCTGGTGCGACGCACTGCGGGCTGAGGAGCCAAGCATCCGCGTCACAGGGATTCATCCGGGTCGCATTGATACGCCGATGCAACGCGCCATTGTTGCCACTGAAGGCGGAGAGTACGACCCGGCACGGTACCTTTCAGCATCCACGGTGGCCAGCGCGGTCATCAATGCGCTGAACACCCCCGAAGACGGTCATCCACATGAGGTCGTTTTAAGGCCACGGGGCTAGAGTAGGTACCTAGCACAGTCGGGAGGAGAAACACATGAGCGAAGCAGGCGGTTACCGTATCGACCCCGAACTCGACCGGGTACCCGAAAATGGCAAGAAGCTGAAGGTCTCCGAACTCGACTTGATGGCTAACCCGGAGCTGCGTCGCAAGCGCGCAAAGCTCTCCATCAAGCAAGCCATTTGGTACACCATCGGCTCCTGCGTGGGCTCGATCGTGATCGCACTGGTGATCATCTTCATTTCGAAATCCCAAGGCGGGCCGATGTGCGTCGAGGGATCTCGCACGCTCATTTGCTCCCGCACCTTCGAGATCCTCTTCCCCGTGGTGACAGGCGGTTTTTCCTTCGCCTCCGTCATCGGCGCGATGATCATCCTCTACCGCAAGTGGAAGCGCTACGAGCTATGGCAGCCCTGGTTCGGTGTCATCTGGTTCCTCATCCCGTGGGCGATGACCATCATGACCGGCTTCGGCACGATGGCACTCGTGGGACAGTAGACAGGCCTGCGGGATTTGGTTATTCAGAGTGTAAAAATTCCTACTTTTCGACAGTCTGCATAACCACATTCGCGCACTCTTCCTTGCCACACGTACGCTTCATCGGATCCTCCGCGCACGCGGAACACATCAAGGTCAGGGTGCGACAATCCAGGTTGCCGCAGTTTTCGAACTTGTTCGTGGCGGTGCCACAGTGCACGCAGTGGCCGAGCTGTACGAAGCCCGGGTCTTCGATGCCCATGCCGAACTCGGTATGCATGCGCTTGTCGAAGACGTAGAGGGAGCCTTCCCACAGACCATCGTTACCGAACTTCTCGCCGTAGCGGACAATGCCGCCGTCGATTTGATAGACCTCTTGGAAGCCGCGGTTCTTCATCAACGCCGACAGAATTTCGCAGCGGATACCACCGGTGCAGTAGGAAATGACGGGCTTGTCCTTCATCCAGTCATACTTGCCGGACTCGAGTTCCGCGATGAAGTCGTGCGTCGTGGTCACATCGGGCACGACAGCATTCTTGAACTTGCCGATCTGCGCCTCCATGGCATTGCGGCCGTCGAAGAAGACAACGTCGTCGCCACGCTCTTCTACCAGCTTGTTCACCTGAGCGGGCTTCAAGTGCACGCCGCCGCCGATGACGCCATTCTCGTCAACCTTGAGCTCGCCCGGCACACCGAAGGCCACGATCTCGTCGCGTACCTTCACGGATAGGCGCGGGAAATCTTCGGCGCCACCTTCAGACCATTTGAATTCCATCCGGCCGAAGTACTCTTTGCACTTTTTTACATACTCCTTGCACGCATCCATATCGCCACCCACGGTGCCGTTGATGCCGTGCTCGGAGATGAGGATGCGACCCTTCAATGAGAGGCGCTCGCACAGCTCACGCTGCCACAGCATCACGGCCTTGGGATCCGAGATGGGCAGGAACTTGTAGTACAGGAGAATTTTGCTGATGCGTTGCATGTCTACTCATTCTAGTGCCCCGATAGGGGCATTACCTAAAGCATCAACCATCGCTTCTTCCGACCCCAAACGTGGCCCCAGCAGGTACAACACGTAGATGAAGGTGGCAAAGAGGAGACAGCTCCATCGCCAGAAACGGTCCCACGGCACAGCCCGTGCAAGCATGGCTCCGATGAAGGCTCCAAGCGTATTCAGGATCAAGTCATCGGTATCGGAAATGCCCAGGGCGAACACGTACTGGAGCATTTCGATGGTGAACGATATCGCCAGGCCGAGGAGTACCGTGCGACGGACGTCGCGAAGCAGGTGGTAGGCCAAAATGCCCAGCGGAACGAAGAGCACCATGTTGCCCACCGCATTGAACAGTGGCCCGAACCAGCTGGTGGCCGCGACGAAGTCATTGAACGGCACAAGTTGGAGCTCGCGGATGTGGTGGGCATCCTTGCGCCACAGGTGCCCGATGACGAAATAGCCCTTCAGGAGTGTGAGCAGGACAATGACAGGCAGGTAGTAGACGAAGCTACGTGTGGAGTTGAACACGATCCCATTCTGCAGCAGGGTTCGTCAGCCATGCCAGTGCCTTGTGCCACTCAAGCAGGGTGGAGCCAGTGGAACCATCGATGAAGTGATGATCTTCGGGGCGGAGCGTCTCATCGACGGCGACCCAGCGCAGGGAGCGAACGTACTCGTAAAAATCGCAGATTTCATCCAGATCAGCAAGGGTGGTGCACTGGGCAAGGAATTCTTCGGAGCCGAGTTCTGCGATCCACGGAATAAACTCATGCGGGTGGAGGATCGCCAGTTCATCGAGACACGGTTTCCCACGGCCCCGCATCTGTGCGGGAACTTCTAGCTTTCCCAGCACGTGAGCCAGTGGTACGAACGCGGCATAGGACCAACTTAACTGGGGAGCCTCATTGATCACTTTCGGGGAGCGATCCCCTTGCCGCACGAGCTGTGCGAAGGCAGCCTCCTCGGGCGAAAAGGCGGCCACTCCGTGCGGGAACCGTTCCTCGACCTGTGGGAGGATGCTGATTCCTCGGGTGTGCCACCAGGACGCCAGCTCGGAAATCGCCACGAGTGCGCAAACGCGGCTCGCGACTTCCTGAGGCGAACGGAGCAGTAGTTCGAGTTCGCTGCGCACGGGTGGCAAATTATCGAGCACGTTGATGCCCTGCACGCCCAGTTCAGCGCGGATACGGCTGGCCCGCATGCGAGCGACCGGGTGATAAGGCACGGCGTATTGGTTGACCGGCTCGAGAAGATCGTCGCCTTCCGCATTCCGCAGCTCTTTGAAATCGACCACAAAAATAGCGTTGGCTTCGCGCGCCCAGACCTCCAACCCGGAAAGATCCGGCGCATTGAACTGGTAAACGACCTCAGTGTCGCGAGTGTGCTGGACCACTGCCCACAGCCCGGCGTTCATGCTGCCCCCGGCGCGGCGCAGACCTTCCCCGTACACCAACTCACGAGTCTTACTGATAGGCCTCATAAATGCTTCGAGGGTGGCAGGGTCCGCAATTTGCCAGAAACCAGTCGCAGTGACCCATGTCGCTGGGACGACATCTCGTACAGTCGCCAGCGCGAAAATTTTCATGTCGGTGATACTACTAAGCTATTCATCGTGCCGTCCCCCGAAAACCTTTTATTGTATTTGTCGCCAGAGCAAGAAAGTTCGATCCATCAGCTTTTCGACCATCTTGCCGGACTCGGGTTCCCACGACAACACCAGACCCCGCACATCACACTTACGTTCTCACCGAGCATGAATTCACAGGTCGTCGAGCGTGCTGCTGAGCTGCTCCCACCCCTGATTCCGGCCGAATTCACCCGCGTGGGCACGGTCATTTTCGGCACAAAGTCCAAGCGAACGATCGCCTGGCTCCTCGAAGCCTCTGATGAGATGGAAGCAGCGGCCCGCGAGCTCAGCGCCCTGAACCCGGACGGCCGGGGCGACCGCTGGACCCCGCACCTGACCATCGGGCTGCGCCTGCCCCGCGACGTGGTCCCCGACTATCTCGCGGCCCTCGATGAGCTCGAGCAGCCCCGCTCGTTTACGGCCGTCACCGCCGCCTACTGGCGCCCCGAACCCCAGATTCTGCAGGTCATTGGGGGAAAGGATGCCTGAAGGCCACGTCATTCACCGCCTCGCCCGCGACCTGAACCATGAGTTTTCCGGTCACTGCGTCCGGGTCAGCTCGCCGCAGGGCAGGTTCGCCGAATCCGCCGCGCTTCTCGACGGCCACATGTTCACCCACGCTGAGGCCTACGGCAAACAACTGTTCTTGCACTTCGATTCACCACACATCGTGTTCATTCACCTGGGGTTGATCGGGAAGTTTCGGCTCGCACCACTCGCAGAGCCCAAGGGAATCGTGCGATTGCGCATCACCGATGGCTTGGTTGCGGCCGATCTACATGGCCCTCAGTGGTGCCGGTTGATTACCGAGCATGAAATGCTGGCTGCCGTGGACAAGCTGGGGGCTGACCCCTTAAGAAATGATGCGGATCCCGAGTGGTTGTGGTCCAAAGTTTCGCGTTCGCAGCGCACGGTGGCTTCCCTACTGATGGACCAAAAACTTTTCGCGGGGGTAGGTAATATCTACCGTGCGGAACCCCTGTTCCGGTTAGGAATCAGTCCTTTCACCTCAGGTCGCGAACTCTCTCGAGAGCAGTTTGACGAGCTATGGGCCGACCTAGCGGACCTCATGCATCAAGGCGTGACCGATGGTCGAATCGATACCGTTCGTCCCGAACACACCCCGGAGGCCATGGGGCGCGACCCTCGCAAGGATGACCACGGCGGCGAGGTCTACGTCTACCGCCGCGCCGGACTGCCCTGCTATGTCTGTGGCACCGAGATCAAGCACCAGGTGATGGAAGGCCGGAATCTGTTCTGGTGCCCGGGTTGTCAGCGGTAGTTTACGTTTCTGAGGTGGATGAGTTTTCCATGGCCCGCACTCGCTCGAGACAGAGCCCCCACAGATGCTCCTGACCCCACACGGCGTCGCGAAGCGCCTCTCCGAGCTGCGCTGTTGTCAGGCCTCCGGAGATAGCCGTATTCGATTCGAACGCGATGCGGTACCATTTGCCCACTCGCTCAACGAACGCGGCAGCTTGCCCATACTCGCAGTTTAGATCGTTGGCGATCTCAACCAATTGACCAAAGAACTCGTTTCCCCAGCCCTCTTCCATCGCGCTGCGCACCTGCAACCACGCCCCCTCCCGCTCGACGGTGCAGTTAAAGCTACAGTCACCGGCATCGAAACCGACCACGTCTCCCCACACTCCAAGGTCCTCGACGGCCAGCACCTGCAGCACCTCCATGATGCGATCCAAGGTGACGGGAAGCTGTAGGTCCAACTCCGGAACGCCAATGCTACGGAGGTAGCTCGACTCGGTATGTGTGAGTTCGGGAAACTCGGTGGCAGCAGTTCGGGCGGATTCGCTGATGCTGCGCAGCAGCCGGTCCAGGTTTTCGCGCAGCTGCTCGTCGGAAAGCCCGCCCTTGAGGGACAAGTAGCCACGGATCACGATGAAGAGGCCGCCTTCATCGTTGGGCACATAGGTGACGACGGGCTGGAAAACACCTTTGTTATAGTCGCTAAGCCAGCGCTGCAGGCCAGGGAGGGATTCGGTGCTCATATCGGCCCACAGGCGAGCCGAAACCCTCAGGGTCGGGTCGAAAGGGCCGTCCCAAATCAGGCGGGAAAAGTACCCCGGCCAGCTGGCGATGAATTCGTTGTCATCATCCTCGTCTACTCGGTACTTGACCCCAAGGTCCGTGAGCGCCGCCATCACCCGTACGCACGTAACCGGACGCACCTCATCGGGGCCAATACTGTGCGCGAACTCCATGCCGTCCATGCCGCTGTCCTTCCTGCTCGATTGCTGGAACACCTGCAGCGTAACGCCCCGCTTGGACACGATCGGCGGCCCTTCGAACAGGCTTACGGGGTTGGTGTTACCACTTCGGTCGCCAGCGGCTCTGAAGTGACCTGTTCGGGCGTTTCAGTCTCCTCCACAGTTGAAGTGATTGGTGCAGGTGGCGCTGTGTATGTCGGCTGCGTCGTAAGTGGGGCGACGGGCTGCGTGGTCACGACCTCTGGCTGCACCGGAGTCACTATTTCCGGCTGAGTTGGAGGCGCGGGAGCCGGGGCCGGGGCTTGCGTCTCGACGGGCTTCGGCGCCAGCCACCCAGACTTGTCGGAATTCGTACCGCCTGAGAGGGTCATCGATCCCAGCATGCCGACGGCCACTAGCGCTAGCAACAACAACGTGGTCGACGGTCGCACCCGGCCACCCAGAGAGAGCAGTCCGGCAACGCGACGTGGCTTTTCTTCCACCTCGTCTTCACGCTCCTCAATCTCGCGCAAGACCTGGTCACGAGGTACTTCAGTGTTCTCGGCAGCATTGGCCAGCGCCTCCGACGATTGAGGTTGGGCCGGTGGCTGCGGAATCTGTGACAGCGCCGCGGGTGGGATAGCGCGGAACTCCTGGGTGTCGAGCAGGTGCTTGAGTGAGGCGTTTACGTTGTCGTCGAGAAGCGCGGTTTCCGAGGCGCGCTTGCCGTAATCCTCCCACCACTCGTCGAGGATCGCGGCGCGAAGGGCGCGTTCGATGAGCCACTGCTTGCCCGGCGCGACATCCACCATGATGCGGATCGTGGTGGTCCACGGCAGGCCCATCGCGCTCGGCGGGGTGACGGCAGTGGCGGGCTGGAAGGTGATCTCGCCACGAAGGTGTTCGCCGAGGTCAGGATCGAGAACGGCATCCTCGGCGGCCGCGAGCGTGCGCGCATTGATCTCTGCCATCGAGCTTCCCGCGGTGATTGGCACCGGAATGTTCACCACCGCGCGGGCCCAGCGCGCCGAGGAGTTCACGCACATGCGGGCCTCGCCATTCGGGACCGTAATTTCATCGCCGTTGATCGTGCGGATTGTGGTGGCGCGCAGCGTCATGTCCACCACATCGCCCTCGACGGTCGCGCCGGAACCGTAGAACTTCACCCAGTCGCCGACGCCGTATTGCTTCTCCGTGATGATGAAGAAGCCACCGAGCAGGTCACCAATGATCTTCTGCGAACCAAAACCGACGGCAGCGGAAACCACAGTCGCCGGGATCGCGGCCGCCGCCAAGTTGATACCCAGGTTCTTCATCGCCGCAATGACCAATGCCGTGTACGCCAACGCCTCCGCGATGTACACCACCGCGCCCACAATCGCCTTACGGCCCTTCGCCGCCTCAGTCCCATCCTGCACCGTCTGGCCAGCACTAGCGATAATCCGCCGACCGACCCGCGGGATCAGGAAACCGATCAGGACCAGCAGCGTCAGGAAAATGCCGTGCGCGACGATCCAGTTCTTAGTTAGTTCAAGGAGGTATTCGATGGGCATGGAACCAGGTTAGGCGCTTTTGGTAGCGGGCGGTGTCGGCGTTTACCTTCGTTGCCTCCGGCGCATGTCCGCGCCTTACTAGCTACCTGAAGTCCCGCTCCGCCCACTCTGGGACACGATTCATCCAGACCAGGGACTGCGCGTAGAGCACCATCATGAGCCGCATCGTGAGGTTGCCGATCCCGCTGAGCCGACGCACCTCGGTCAACGGCTCGAATCTCCGCCCACCTGCACATTTGTCTTTCGTTTCACCGTTGACATTGACCCGAACCCAGACATGCCCCATGACGTGCTCGTCGAACTGAACCCTTGTCGCAAATACCCGAGTGGCATCGAATCCTAGTTGCCTCAACAATTCATACAGCGCGCCGTTGTATTGCAGGCAGTAGCCTCGCCTCCGAGCAAAAGCTTTGTCGACCGATTCTCAAGCATGCAGGATCGAGTAAAGCTCGAATTGGCCACGGATCAGTTGGCAGGCAACCTCGACGAGCTCCCAGCCCTGGCTCCCCGTAGACCTGGCATACTGCGCCGCCTGCGCGATCGTTGCGAAGTGCTGAGGTGCCACGTCTCCATTCTAGGATGCCGGCAACCCTGTCACGATTCCCTCAGTTACTACAAACGGTCGGCATATCCCATTCCTCGTGGGCCCCACAATAGGAACTAATTCTGCAGGACACACATCCGAGCGATCCTTGTATCCCAACAGATACTCATCAAAGGCTGGCAGCGACAGCGTCAAGGCGAGGGCTTCTTCAAAATTGGACCAGTCTTCTTGGAATGCTCCCATGAGGTAGCCGTCCATCTCGATCACGTCCCGCGCCAATACAGCTGCCTTCTTCGCATCCCGCACGGTCAGCCCGCTCCACCACGCAAGATCCTGCACCGTCGCGGGGCCGCGGGAATGGAAATATCGAGTACCGAGCTCTGCCAACGCTGCGTCCCCCTCCAGCTCCAGGGACTGCACCGTCAACGCGCTCACCAGCATGAACACATCTTCATTTCCCCGGCGCGCACCCTGCACCACCGTGCCGTCACTGCCAAAGGAGCGCAACAAGTGTTGCCCTCGATACTCCTCCGGCGAAACCCCCGCAGCAGCAAACAACGCGTATGCCTCGGTCCGGGACACTGGCCCGTCCGAGAGCGCTTCATGAAATGCGCCTCGAGCCGTGGCAACGTCCTGCTCCGTGAGACCGAGCGAGGGACGCCGTTTAGCGGCGGCTACCTCCGGGCGCGGGGCGCACAGCCGCATCATCCACTGCGCGTCCTCCGCAGCCAGAAAGTGGTGGGTGCCGCGCTGCGACCAGGTGCGCACGATGCTCAACGACGCCGGATTCGGCGCCTCCGCAGCGCGCGCTGCGAGTCCCGCCAGGCCCGAATTGTAGAGCTGCCCCTGCGTTGCGAGCATCCAATGAGCCGCATCCACCGCGGTGCCACACTGTTGACCTGGGGCAAGGCGTTGTGCGATGAGTCGGCGGGCTCGCAGCTCGGGGAGGTCCATACGTATAGTTTAGGTCACGAGCGTCTCTACAAAGGGCCACGCTGAGAACGGAGTATCCCAATGACTTTCAATGCCGAATTAGGTCTCGCAATCTGTCGGCGTCGACTCGCCGCTATGGGTGGGGTGCACCCGAATGAGACCTGCGCCCAGGAAGTTTCCAATCACTCAATCTACTTTTATCCGCGGCACTGGGCTGAGCGGTGGCCAGCTAAATTCACTTCGCTACCGATTTTGCAGCAAAAGGAGAAAGTCACCGTCTCACGTTCTCAACTTTTCAAGCTAGGTCAAGAGCTCAACCGAAACCTTGATTTGGACGAAGCAATTCTGGAGTTCTACGTCAACGTGTGTGGTTGGGGAAGCGGTTATAGGGGTCTCATCTCCGCTCGCACGATGCGTCCGATCACCAATAAGCCAGAATGCTTCGTTCCAAAATTGCGCGCCGCGTTCGAGGTTCTGAACGACGATCCCGTCGAGGCCTATCGACGTCTCAACAGCGACCCTGGAAAGATCAAGTACTTGGGCCCCGCTTTCTTCACCAAGCTTCTCTACTTTGCGGACCCCCACAAGAAGGCACTGATTCTGGATGCCAGGGTCGCCAAGTCACTCGGCAGCAAGAAAACAGCAGGTTGGAGCACCAAGCAGTACCAGGAGTACTTGGAAGTCATCGATCAGATTCGACAAGAGATCGATCCCGATCTCCGCGCCGACTGCATCGAGTACCTGCTGTTTCAGGGCTAGCAGTGCCGAATCTCCTTATCTAACTGGGCAGATTTAGCCCATAACCACCCAATCGGATTAGGAAATTCGACAGAGACTACTTCTTGTACACGCCCTTCTTCGCGAACTTCGGCTCGGACGTCACCAGCACACCCAGGTTGCGGAAGATTCCTTCATCCACGGAGCCCAGGATCGTGGTGGTGTGAATGTCGCAGCCGCGAAGGTTCTGCAGCTGCTCCAGCGCTAGCCGCGCGTTGTCATCGCTCGATGCCGATACCGACAGTGCGATGAGCACCTCGTCGGTGTGCAGGCGCGGGTTGCGCGAACCGAGGTGCTTAGTTTTGAGGACCTGGATCGGCTCAATCGACGCAGGCGAGAGCAGGTGCAGGTCAGGGTCGATTCCCGCCAGCTCCTTCAGCGCATTGAGCACTACGGCAGCCGAGCAGCCAAGCAACGGGGACGTCTTGCCGGTGACGATGCGGCCGTCGTGAAGCTCGAGCGCGGCAGCAGGCGCCTGCGTCGACTCAGCTAGCTCGAGTGCAGGCGTGACGACGGCCCGTTCTGTCGCCTCGATCCCCAGGCGGCCCATCAGCATTGCTACGCGATCCGACCCCATCGGATCCAGCTCCGCGCGGGCCTCGCTGACGAGTTCCTTGTAGTAGCGGCGAATGATTTCTTGGCGGCCGGCCTCGCGACACACGGCATCGTCGGAGATGCAGTGGCCGACCATATTGACGCCCATGTCGGTCGGAGACTGGTACGGGGAGGAGCCGGCGATCTTCTCCAGCAACACCTTGAGCAGCGGGAACACCTCGACGTCGCGGTTGTAGTTGACGGTCGTTTCGCCGTAGGCGGAGAGGTGGAAGGGGTCGATGACGTTCTTATCATCAAGGTCGACCGTGGCGGCCTCGTAGGCTTCATTCACCGGATGGTCGAGTGGGATGTTCCAAATCGGGAAAGTCTCAAACTTGGCGTAACCAGTCTGAATGCCACGCTGGTGCTCGTGGTACATCTGCGACAAGCAGGTCGCGAGCTTGCCGGAACCAGGGCCCGGCGCGGTGACAACCACCAGGTCACGAGTGGTGTCCGAGTATTCATTGCGACCCAACCCTTCCTCGGACACCACAAGCTTGGTGTTGGAAGGATAACCCGGGATCGTGAAGTGAATGGCCACCTTCAGGCCTAGACGCTCCAGGCGGTCCTTGAACAGGGCAGCCTCGGAATTGTCATTCTCCATCTGCGTCATCACGACGTGCTCGACCAGGAAGCCGCGCTCGCGGAACGCGTCGACCAGGCGAAGAACATCCTCTTCGTACGTGATGCCGAGGTCGGCGCGCACCTTATGGCGCTGCAGGTCCTTAGCACTGACACAGACGAGGATCTCCAGCTCGTCTTTAAGCTGGTCGAGCATCACGATCTTGTTGTCTGGCGTAAATCCCGGGAGGACACGCGAGGCGTGCATGTCGTCGAAAAGCTTGCCGCCCATTTCGAGGTAGAGCTTGCCGCCGATGCGGTCGCGACGCTCCTTGATGTGGTGCGACTGCATTTCGATGTATTTGTCGCGATCGAAACCGATCTTCTGTGCGCTCATGCGGCGTGCGTCCTTATTCATTGAAACCTTGAGGTACGCCCGTTGAGTCTATCAACCCATGCAATTTGGTGCGTCGAGATTTATTCACGGCTAGTAGTTGTTCGGATCGCACTTAGGCATTGTTAGCTCGTCGGGAGGATTGAGTCGCGCCAAAGTACCTGGCAGATAGCAACCCTGCGTCATACCGTGCTTCGTCTCACCATCAAACGGCACCTTTGCCCAACGGGAGCCATCCCACAGCACGCGAACAATCCAATCCGTTCGCGTTTTCCCCACCATAGCCCACATGCCATCACAGTAAGACACATTGTCCAACTCCTGAACCCCCAGGTCAGTCCGAATGGAGGCGATGTCGCACGGGCCAGACTGAAGCTTTGCTTGCGTCGCTTCTTGTGCGGTTTCTGCGGTCTTTGCAGGCTCGCTCATCGGGGTTTCTTGCACATACTCCGTCACGCGGATGACGGTGGTTGCTGGGGTCTGCGCCACGTCATCTGTGGGGGTTCCACAAGCGGAAACAGCACAGGCCACGGCAACAAGTGGGAGCAAAATATGGGCTTTCATAATCGAAATAGTATCCCTGTTAACGCAGGTGAGCAGGGTGTCGAAGCAGTCCTGATGCAGTGTAGGAGCTACTGTGGAAATTCAGTACGAAAAAGGTTGCGACCGTTTTTCAGCTCATTGTTCAAATTGAAAACTGGTCACAACCTTTTGCATGATTGTCTTCTGACATTCGCAGACTTGGGAACTATCTCTAGTGCAGGCTCTTACCCTCGATTTCCTTCGGCACCATTCGCACTGCGATCAAGGAAATCAGGGACATGATCGCGATGTAGATACCGATAGATATGGAGTCACCCGTCTTATCAAGCAGCATCTGTGCGATCATCGGCGCAAAAGCGCCACCTACGACGGAGCCGATTGCGTAAGCAATTGATACGCCGGAAAGTCGAATTTTTGCTGGGAACATTTCCGCATATAGGGCGGCCTGAGGACCGTAGGTAGAACCGAGCAGGATTCCCAGGATGACGCCAGCAAGAATGAACATCAGCAGGCTCTTGGTATCAATCATGATCCACATCGGAATCGCAAACACCAGCATTGCTAGGTAGCCAAATGTAAAAGTACGGATTTTGCCAATACGATCAGCGAGGGCGCCGCACACAAGGGTGCTGATAACCCAGGCCACGGAACTGAGAAGCGTGACCAACAATACATCGGACTTCGGCATTCCCAGTACCTTCGTACCGTATGCGGAGAAGAAGGCAATGGCCAGATATCCTGCCGAGTTCACACCCGCGAAGATGAGAGCTGCGACGATGACCTGCTTTGTGTGCTGCTTGAATAGAACGCCGAGCGGAGCTGAGGATTCTTTCTGCAGCTGCTGAAGCTCGGTGAATACGGGGGATTCCTCGACCATCTTGCGGATGTAGTAGCCAATGCCGATCATGAGCAGACTGGATACGAATGGGATTCGCCAGCCCCAAGAATCGAACTGCTCTTGAGTGGTGAACTTGGTTAGAACCAGCATGAACATCGTGGCTAAAAACATACCTGCTGGAACGCCCACCTGCGGGAAGGAGCCGAAATAGCTGCGACGGTTCACTGGTGCATGTTCGACTGCAAGCAAGGCCGCGCCGCCCCATTCGCCACCTGCGGAAAGTCCCTGGATGATTCGCAACAGCACGAGGAGTAACGGCGCAGCAATGCCGATGGCTGCATAGTTGGGCAGGAAGCCCATGAGCACGGTAGCGCCACCCATTCCGAACAATGTCAGGGTGAGCACGAGTTTTCGCCCGAAGCGATCGCCTAGGTGTCCAGCGATGATCGCACCGAGTGGTCGGAATAGGAAGCTGATTCCGACCGAAGCCCAGGACACAATTTGAGCAAGAGCAGGGCTGCTATTTGATGCAGGATTGAAGAACTGTGCGCCGAAGATAAGGGCTGCAGCCTGGGCATAAATGAAGAAATCGAACCACTCAATGGTGGTGCCCACCATTGACCCTGCGAGCACACGGCGGTGTTCTGCGGTCAGTGGGGTGTTCTGAGTTGCCGCTTGGGCGGAGGCTGTAGTTGTCATGGGTGGAACTTTCTCTTTTATGGGATAAGGAAAGTCGCCGGGGCATCACACCCTGTCATACCCCGGCGCGAAAGAAGGTCCGAGGGGTTTAGCCCTTTGGACGGTTGTCTACAAGACGCTTGGCCTTGCCTTCACCAGCGTTGACGGTCTCGAGGACATCAACATTGACGGTGATTCCGATTCGGTTCTTAATCTGCTTCTTCAGGTGAATTCCGGCAGCATCCTGTTCCTTTTGGGAACAATCTGGATTGCCTTCGACGGCGATGGTGAGGGTGTCCATGCGCCCCTTACGCTCGAGAATGCACTGGTACTTTGTTTTCAGTGCGGCTTCTTCCACGATTAGTTCCTCGAACTGTGACGGGAAGCAGTTCACGCCACGCAGAATGATCATGTCGTCGTTTCGCGCACTAATGCGCTCCAGGCGGCGCATCGACCGCGCGGTGCCCGGCAAAAGACGAGTGAGGTCGTGGGTGCGGTAGCGGATGACTGGGAAAGCTTCCTTGGTCAGTGGGGTAATGACCAGCTCACCAAGCTCACCATCCGGTACTGGTTGTAGCGTTTCCGGATCCACGATTTCTGGGTAGAAGTGGTCCTCCCAGATTGTCAGTCCGTCCTTGGTTTCTACGCATTCTTGTGCGACGCCCGGCCCCATGACCTCGGAAAGGCCATAGATGTCGGTGGCATCGATCCCCAGGTTTCGCTCGAGTTCACCGCGCATGCCTTCGGTCCATGGTTCCGCGCCGAAAATGCCGACGCGCAGCGAAGTGTCAGCCGGGTCCATGCCTTCTTGGCGCATGCGATCCACGACGTTGAGCATGTAGGAAGGGGTCGCCAGGATTGCATCCGGCTTGAAGTCACGGATGATTTGCACCTGGCGCTCCGTCATGCCGCCCGAGGTTGGGATGGCGGTGGCGCCTAGCTTCTCGACGCCATAGTGCGCGCCAAGACCACCCGTAAACAATCCATAGCCAAAGGCCACTTGTACTTTATCGCCTGGGCGCACACCGCCGGCACGTAAGGAACGCGCCACTAAATCCGCCCACGTCTCGATATCGTTGCGCGTGTACCCAACCACGGTTGGCAGGCCGGTGGTGCCGGAAGAGGCATGAATGCGAGCCAGTTGATGGTTACCTACGGCGAACATTCCGAACGGGTATTCAGCGCGCAAATCGTTCTTTTCGGTGAAAGGGAACTTCGCCAGATCGCTGAGCTCCTTAAAGTCATCCGGATGCACACCCAACTCATCAAAGACGCGCCGGTAGTGTGGCACATTGAAGTAGGCGTGCCGGAGCGTGTTTTTAGCGCGTGCGGTCTGCAGTGCGGTGATTTCATCCCGGGAGGCAAATTCGATTCCGGTTTCCGGACCGTGATGGGAGGAAGTGATGTCGAGTACGGAAGTCATTGAGCCCCCAGCTTTCAAGTATCGATGTGAGTAAGAATCCGCCACATAGGCAAGCATTACCGACCATTCGGTCAGTTGATGTGTGACTCACGATACACCGAATGACGTGATCTGCGCCACCCCTTTTGGGAAAAATTAAACAAGCCCTTCGCAAGCTGGCAGCGAAGAAACTTAACAACAGGGTGGCGAAATAGCCACTTTTACAGCTGCAATCCCTTGAAAACCATCACTTCAACAATGTTCGCAACTTGGTCCGAATCCAATCGCCCTCCTGGCACGTACCACTCCACCAAAGAGTTGATCATGCCAAAAAGCAGGCGACCGGCCACTGCAGAATCAACTTCTGAACGCAATGCCCCCTCACCCTGGGCCTCAGCTACCAGCGAGACCAGATAGTTCGTAAACTCTCGACGGCGAGCCAACGCCGCCAGCTCAACTTCGGAATTACCTCGCAACCGAATAAGCAAGGTGACATATTGCGCTTCGGCGCACAGCGCGGCAGTGGTACCACGCACCAAAATGTGCAGGCGTTCAATCGCCGACGCCTCAGACTCCTCACACTCCGCAACAACGGAATCCAACAATGTCAGCGCCTTATCGGTGGCCGACTTTAGCAAGTCCTCTTTTGAGGAAATGTGGTGATAGATGGCCGACTTACTCAAACCCAGCACTTTTGCTAGATCCCCCATGGAAGTGGCCTCATAGCCATGCGCATTGAATTCCTGAACTGCAATTCGCAGGATATCTTCCCTGTTGTAACCTGGCCGGCCTTGCTTTACGGTCATTTTCCCTCTTTTCGTTCCAGCAATCCTAACTTAACTGACCAATCGGACAGTATTTCAGTGACGCGGAACACATTTGTGGTTACAGTGGGCGCATGACTTACCAGATCCTATCCCCAAAAATCGCCACCGGCGATCAATTTGCCCATGTCCGCACCATGTTTAACAACGATCACGCTTCCAACGATTTGGGCTTGAAGATCACCCAGCTCTCCGACGGTCTATGCGCCGGAAGCATGGCAATCCAGGAACGCTTCTGCAACGGCCACGGCTCCATTCATGGCGGATACCTTTTCGCTTTTGCCGACTCCCTCTTTGCCGGCGCTTGCAACACCGATGGAGATGTCGCTGTCGCAACCCACAATTCGATTCACTACATCGCACCCGCCTTTACTGGCCAACAACTGGACGGCATAGCAAGGCGCAGCCACCAATGGGGCCGAAATGGATTTGTTGACGTAGAAGTCACCTGCGAAGGCAAACCAATCGCCTCATTCCGCGGAACTTTCAGAGTTCTGCCCGGAAAGCCCACCCGTCGCTAAGCTCACCAAATCTCATTTCCACAGTTCAACCCTTCCCCTTTCAGTCAATTTGAGACACAGGCCACAGAATTGATTGACATAGATCACACACCCTCATATACTGACCGAACGATCAGTAATTAATTGAAGGAGGGCCCATGACCCCTGAAGAACACTTTGATCAACTCATCGCGGAGGATTCCCGCGTTGAGCCCACGGACTGGATGCCCGAGGGATACCGCAAGACCTTGACTCGTCAGATCAGCCAGCATGCACACTCTGAGATCATTGGCATGCAGCCCGAAGCCAACTGGATCACGCGCGCACCGAGCCTCAAGCGCAAGGCAATCCTCATGGCAAAGGTTCAGGATGAAGCTGGCCACGGCCTTTACCTGTACTCCGCAGCGGAAACTCTCGGTACCAGCCGCGATGAGATGGTAGATCAGCTCCTCGAGGGTAAGGCCAAGTACTCTTCCATCTTCAATTACCCCGCTCGCACCTGGGCAGATGTCGGAGCGATTGGCTGGCTCGTCGACGGCGCCGCTATCTGCAACCAGGTCCCGCTCTGCCGCTGCTCCTACGGCCCGTACGGCCGAGCAATGGTTCGCGTTTGTAAGGAAGAGTCCTTTCACCAGCGCCAAGGCTGGGAAATTCTATACGAACTTGCCAACGGCACCCCAGCACAAAAGCAAATGGCCCAGGAAGCAATCAACCGTTTCTATGGCCCGGCACTCCAGATGTTCGGCCCACCAGATGACGATTCACCGAACTCCCAGCAATCCATGGCATGGAACATCAAGCGCTTCTCTAACGACGAGCTGCGCCAGCGTTTCGTAGACATGATCGTCCCGCAAGCAGAGGCCCTTGGCCTGCATTTTGAAGACCCTGAACTGAAGTGGAACGAAGAGCGCGGCCACTACGACTTCGGTGCCCTCGACTGGGATGAATTCTTCGGAGTCATCAAGGGCGACGGCCCGTGCAACGAGCAGCGTGCCCAACGCCGTCGTCAAGCCTTCGAAGAGGGCGCTTGGGTGCGGGAGGCGGCAGCTGCATACGCCGAGAAGTACGAATCCGAAAACCCATCCGAACTTATCGCCTAAGGAGCTAACAATGACCGAAAAGAATTGGCCAATGTGGGAAGTCTTCGTCCGCAGCTCCCGTGGTCTATCCCACGTCCATGCTGGATCTTTGCACGCACCAGATTCCGCAATGGCACTGCGCAACGCCCGTGACTTGTATACCCGCCGTAATGAAGGAACCTCGGTGTGGGTTGTCCCGGCAGATGCAATCACCGCATCCGACCCGGACTCCAAGGGTGGCTTCTTTGAGTCCGCCCAGGGCAAGAGCTACCGCCACGCCACCTACTACACCAAGTCTGAAGGGGTGAAGCACCTGTGAGCATCACGACGACCGACTCCGCAACGAAGCAGTCCATGGGTGAAGCTATCACCGCCGAAGACATTCAAAATTCTGGGGTTAAGGCATCGGAAAAGGTAGCAGAATACGCCCTGACCCTTGGCGATGACACCCTGATCTTGGCTCAACGCCTCGGCTGGTGGGTGTCCCGTGCGCCAGAGATGGAAGAAGACATTGCCCTGGCAAATATCGGGCTTGACCTACTTGGCCACGCACGCTTCCTCCTTTCCTATGCAGGTACTGCGTGGGGAAAGACCGAGGATGACCTCGCATATTTCCGGGATGAAGAAGAGTTCCGCTCCTGCCACCTGGTGGAGCAGGAAAACGGCGACTTTGCCCACACCATCGCCCGCCAACTGTTGTTCTCCTACTATGCGCACGGCCTCTACACCGCACTGCTGGAGTCCCAGGATGAAACCCTGCAGGCGATCGCGGCAAAAGCGATCAAGGAAGTGGACTACCACGTCGACCACGCTTCGCAGTGGGTGCTGCGCCTAGGGCTGGGTACCGAGGAATCCAAGCATCGTATGCAAGAGGGCTTGAACCACATGTGGCCGTACCTCGCGGAGCTTTTTGAAGACCTTCCGATCCACCAGGAATTGTCCGGCATTGCAGTACTGCCATCGACGTTGAAAGCGCAATTCGACGAACGCATCGCCTGGATCCTCGACAAGGCTCAGCTAGAAACCCCAACCACCAAGCAGGCTCGATCTGGTCAGCGCACCGGCAAGTTCTCCGAGCAGCGGGGCTTTATCCTCGCCGAGATGCAGGTGCTCGCGCGTCAGCATCCCGGCGCAACCTGGTAGATCAAGGAAGGCCGCCATGCACGAGCTCAGACCGCAATCAGCGCGGGAAGCATCACTGTGGGATGCCGCCGCGACTGTTCCAGATCCAGAGATTCCCGTCATTTCCATTGCCGATCTAGGCATCCTACGCGGGGCGCGTTTCGACGGCGAACAACCCGTCATCACCATTACCCCCACATACTCAGGATGCCCGGCCATGGAAACGATCTCCACGGACGTGAAGAAAGCTGTCGTGGCGGCGGGCTTTAGCAGCCCCGTGATCGATCTCGTACTCACTCCAGCGTGGACCACGGACTGGATCACTGAAGCGGGAAAGAAGGCGTTGGAAGACTACGGCATTGCTCCGCCACAGCGTCGTGAAACCGCAAGCGGCCCGATTCCCATTTCGCTCTCAGCGCCAGTGAAGTGCCCACGATGCGGGTCGCGCAACACCAAAGAACTCAGCCATTTCGGTTCCACGTCATGCAAGGCGCTGTACAGCTGCCGGGACTGCCAGGAACCATTCGACTACTTTAAGGTGCACTAATGAAACAGAAGGTGTCTTTCAACCCACTACGGGTTAGCGAAATCCGTCGCCTCACCGCCGACGCCGTCGAGGTGTCCTTCGAGGTCCCCGCTGAACTTGCTGAGGATTACAACTACGTCCCAGGTCAGTACGTAGCGCTCCGCAAGGAGATCGACGGACAAGAAGTGCGACGATCCTATTCCATTTGTGATGTCCCGCGTCACCTTCCGACGGGTGCATCCATCATCCGGGTGGGCATCAAGAAAAACCTAGGCGGCGTATTTTCCACCTGGGCCAACGATGAACTTGAAATCGGCGAGACCGTAGATGTGATGAACCCGCAAGGTGCATTTACCTCCCGAACTCACGTCACCTTCCTGAACAACCCTGATGAAGCGGGCGAAGGCAAGAAGCACCTTGTGGCATTCGCAGCCGGGTCAGGAATCACGCCGATCATGGCAATTGCACAGGCGTTTATGGACGCAGCCGACGATCATACATTCGAGCTGGTCTACGCCAATAAGGGTGCAGGCGATGTCATGTTCGCTGAGGAGATCGGTGACCTCAAAGATAAGTACCCTTCTCGCTTCGCAGTGCACCACATTCTCTCCCGCGAGAACCGCGTGAATCCGCTTTTCACCGGCCGTATTGATGCCGACCGGCTCGAACAGTTGCTGGATAATGTACTCGACCAAGACGCCGACGAGTGGTTCCTCTGCGGTCCGTTCGAGCTGGTACAGCTGTGCCGCGATACCCTTTCCCAGCGTGGGATCCCTGAGGATCGGATCCGCTTCGAGCTCTTTTCCACCGGCAAGCCTGGAGATGCGCCAGCAGGCCAGCAAGGCCGCGCAGTTGAGATTAAGGAAGGCGAGGACGTCTACAAGATCACCTTCACCCTTGATGGACTCTCCGGCGAAGTCGAATCGCCAGTTTCTGCCAACGAAACTGTCCTGAATGCAGCGCTCCGCAAACGTTCCGATGTCCCTTTTGCCTGCGCCGGTGGTGTCTGTGGCACCTGTCGCGCTCGCGTCGTGGAGGGCGAATACGAGATGGACGAAAACTACGCTCTTGAGCCCGATGAGGTGGAGCGTGGCTACGTGCTGACTTGCCAGACCCGACCTAAGTCTCCATGCCTGACCGTGGATTTTGATTCCTAAGGAGCTGCTTTTTCATGATTGAGCTTGAGATTACAGACGGCATCGCTGAAGTCGTATTGAATAACCCGAAAGCAATGAACTCGCTTTCAGAAGAAGCATTGACTCAGTTGTCAGATGCCTACACTGCGGCAGCTGCCGCCAACGTAAGAGCGCTCGTACTCCGCGGGGAAGGTCGAGGCTTTTGTGCAGGGCGTAACATCGCCGGCCTAGACCCCCGCGACGATGATGCCCATGACTACCTTGCGCATAAAGTAACGCCGGTTTTGAAGCAGATGTCTGAGTTTCCGGCCCCCACTTTCGCAGCTGTTCAAGGCGCATGCTTGGGTGTGGGCCTGGGACTCGCGATCGCCACAGACATCGTCTACGTCGCCGAAGATGCCAAAATTGGCTCGCCATTTGCCAACCTAGGCGCCACCCTCGATTCCGGGGGTCATGCGCTCTTCGTCGAACGTCTCGGTGCCCACCGCGCAATGGACTTGATCGTGACCGGTGAACTGATGAATGGCGCGGAGGCCGTTCAGGCAGGCTTGTTCTCCCGCGCGGTGGCCGCTGACGAGCTGCTCGAATTCACCAGGTCGCGCGCCGTGCGAGCAGCATCGGGCGCCACTCTTGCCTTCATGAAGTCCCGCGAGTTGGTGCATCAGATCCGCGACCAACGAGTTGGACTGTGGGACTCCCTCGAGGCCGAAAACGTGGCTCAAGGTCAATTGTGCAGCTCCGCTGACTACTTGGAGGGCTTTGCTGCCTTCCAGGAGAAGCGTCAACCGAACTTCAAGGGGGAATAGTCATGACCGCTTACCTTGTTTCTGGAACCCGTACTCCCGTAGGCCGCTATGGTGGTGCGCTCTCTAGCGTTCGCCCTGACGATATGGCTGCCCTTGTGGTGAAGAAGGTGGTCGAGGATGCCGGTCTCCCGCCCGAAGCTATTGATGAAGTGATCATGGGTAATGCCAACGGCGCTGGCGAGGAGAACCGGAACGTTGCCCGCATGGCGTGGCTGCTAGCAGGTTTCCCGGATACCGTCCCTGGCATTACCGTGAACCGTTTGTGCGCATCTGGCATGTCAGCTATTGCGCTGGCCACTGCCATGGTGGAATCAGGCCAGGCCGATGTAGTGGTCGCTGGCGGTGTTGAATCCATGTCCCGCGCGCCATGGGTGATGGAAAAGCCGGATAAAGCCTTTGCTAAGCCGGGAGAAACTTTTGATACCTCCATCGGTTGGCGCTTTGTCAACCCAGTGTTCGCTGCACAAGAGAAGATGACCTACTCCATGCCAGAGACGGCTGAGGAAGTCGCCCGCAGGTGCAACATTTCCCGTGAAGACGCGGACGCTTTCGCTGCCGAGTCTCAGTCTCGTGCAAGCGCTGCTATTGAGGCTGGCAAGTTCGAAGCCGAAATCACCCCGGTTCCAGTTAAAGACCGCAAGGGCAACGTCTCCGAGGTCACTGTCGATGAAGGTCCCCGTCCGGGCACTACCACCGAGGTGTTGGCGCAGCTCCGTCCAGTTGTTTCCGGTGGCAATGTGGTCACCGCTGGCAACTCGAGCTCGCTTAACGACGGTGCTTCTGCCATTCTTGTTGTCTCCGAAGCAGCAGTTTCCCGCTATGGGCTAAAGACGCGGGCTAAAGTTGTCGCCAATGCGGCGGTCGGTCTGGAGCCCGCTGTAATGGGCCTCGGGCCGATCCCAGCAACCCGGGCTGTGCTCGAACGCGCTGGCTGGGCAGTCCAAGATGTAGATGCCTTCGAAATCAATGAAGCCTTTGCCACCCAATCCTTAGCGACCATACGTGAGCTCGATTTGGACCCCGCTCGCGTGAACGCCTGGGGCGGTGCCATCGCGCTGGGACATCCGCTGGGTTCCTCTGGCTCCCGCATCACCCTGACGCTGTTGTCCCGGCTCGAGGATTCGGGTGCTCAGCGCGGCGTGGCGACCATGTGCGTTGGTGTTGGCCAAGGTACAGCTATCGCGATTGAGAGGGCATAGATGTCTGCTTTGACCATTGAATATCAGTCCGAACGAGTCATCGCGGCGATGACTCGGCCCGAGGTCCGCAACGCCATCGACGAAGAAATGGTGAACGAGTTTCACGCCCTATGCGGCGAGTTAGAGCGTGAACCACGCATCCTCATCATCACCGGTTCGGAGGGCATTTTCGCATCCGGCGCTGACATCGGACAGCTGCGTGAACGACGTCGCGACGATGCCTTGCGCGGAGTAAACTCCACCATTTTCCGCAGGTTAGCGCAACTACCGATGCCGGTAATTGCAGCCATTGACGGGTACGCGCTCGGCGGCGGAGCGGAACTTGCTCTTGCCGCTGATTTCCGCGTGGGCACCCCACGCATCAAAGTTGGTCAGCCCGAAACAGGCCTCGGCATCATGGCAGCAGCCGGCGCACTCTGGCGTCTGAAAGAAGTTGTGGGCGAGCCGATGGCGAAAGAGATCCTCTTCACCGGCCGCATTCTCACCGCAGACGAGGCTCTCGCCTGCGGTTTCGTCAGCTCCCTCGATGAAGACCCAGTGGCTGCAGCTCATGCCTTGGCCGATCGCATTGCCAAGCAGGATCCCCTTGCTGTACGGCTGTCCAAGCAGGTATTCGCCATGCCGACGTCCGCACATCCATATGTAGACAACATCGCCCAAGCCATTTGCTTTGAATCCGACGCAAAGTTCGACCGGATGCAGGCATTCTTAGATAGGAAGAAGAAATGACTCTTTCACGTGTAGGTGTTCTCGGTGGTGGCCGCATGGGAGCTGGCATCGCCCACGCTTTCCTCATGGCTGGCGCATCCGTCGTCGTGGTTGATATCAACCCGGATCCG
Organism: Corynebacterium kalinowskii; assembly: GCF_009734385.1. Lineage (NCBI taxonomy): Bacteria > Bacillati > Actinomycetota > Actinomycetes > Mycobacteriales > Corynebacteriaceae > Corynebacterium > Corynebacterium kalinowskii. The sequence goes on from NZ_CP046452.1 coordinate 2,438,298, forward strand.
GCACTCGAGCGGATCACCCGTGACGTAGAAAAGTCCATTGAGCGCGGTGCTACTGGCGCGGCTGCTGACTATCTTTCGCGACTGTCCTGCGTAACCTCGGCTTCTGCTTTCGAAGGCTGCGAACTCGTGGTCGAGGCAATCCCGGAGAACTTTGACATGAAAGTCTCCGCGTTCAAGGACATTGCGGAAGCTGCCCCTCATGCCGTGATCGCCTCCAACACTTCCTCTCTATCCATCTCCGATCTGGCGGTGACAACGCCACATCCGGAAAATGTCATCGGACTGCACTTCTTCAACCCGGTCCCCGCTTCGAAGCTGGTAGAGATCGTGGTAGCAGAAACAACGGCGCCGGCTCTGGTCGATAAGGCTCGTGGTTGGGTCTCCGACCTCGGCAAAACCCCAATTGTGGTGAAGGACTCCCCTGGCTTCGCCTCATCCCGTCTCGGCGTGGTCATTGCCTTGGAAGCGATCCGCATGGTGGAAGAAGGCGTGGCCTCAGCAGAGGACATCGATAATGCCATGGTGCTGGGCTATAAGTTCCCGGTCGGACCCCTTGCCCTCACCGACATCGTCGGATTGGATGTCCGCTTAGGTATCTCCGAGTATCTCGCTTCCACCTTGGGAGAACGCTTCGAGCCACCAGCGCTCATGCGGGAAATGGTTGCTCGCGGTGAACTAGGCCGGAAGAGTGGCAAGGGTTTCTACGAGTACTCAGATTAGAACATGATCATGCAGTGACCCGCCTTTGAATTCCAGTCTCGATAGTCGGAATGCTCGGGCGGGTCGCTTCTTTGTGCGGGGTTCCGGAGCCACATGCCAGTGCCAATTCTGCACAGCGCAGAAAGTACGCCACTCAGCAGAATCACTACAATCAGAATGCCAGTCGAAATTAACGTAATAGCGTTTTCGATCGAATTCTCACTCTCAAGCAGCATTAACGAAACTCTCAGACCGAGCGATCCGAGTATGTAGCCAAATGCTGCCAGAGATTCCAAGAAGCTAAAGCCACTCTTTGGCCGGACCTGGCCTAACCTTGCCTGCTACCCTGCAGCAAAGCATCTCAGAACACTTGTTGAACATCGCTATAAACTGCTCAAAATCCACAAACGAGGCAACGTGCGGACATTCAACAAAGACGACAAAAGGGCAAAATTCCGCCTCAGTTCAGTCAAGTGATTCAAGATTGAACTTCAAGAATCGAATGTCCAAACTTCGGCTCCTTACCCGTGAGCTGACGCTAAACCCGATCCACGATGGCGGCCTCCCGCGCTGCCTCCAGTGCCGCCGACAAATCCCCCAAAGGTTCAACGATGGCATTAGTGATGCGCACGGTGCAGAGCCGCTCTCCCGACTCCTCAGCGCTAATAACTACCTCATGCGAGGTCAAAGTTCGCCCCAGCTTGATCGGGGTCGCAACCGCTCGGACGAATCCAGAGCGCGCGCCCCGGTGGTGAGTAGCATTAATGTCCACACCAACGCACGCCTTACCCAAGGTGGAGGCATATTTGAGGGCAGCCCAGGAGCCGGCCATTTCCCCGAGGCAGGCCATCGCTCCCCCATGCAATGCACCCAGCGATTGACGATTGCGCTCGACAGGCATACGCACCTCAACCCGCTCGACCGACTCGGACACAACCTCAACCCCCATGCGAATGTCCAGCTCGCCGAGCGAAATGCTGATCGGTTCCATAATTTCTCCTCCAAATTTGTGATCTGCGTTATACTCTACTTCAATACCGACCGAACGTTCAGTAAACGGAGGAGAAACATGATCGTCCCTAGCTACTTGTCCGGCCACTGGGTTACCCCAGAAAACCCGAGCAAACTCACCGACGTCCAAGACGCCCGCACCGGCGAAGTCATCCATCAGGTCTCCACCGACGGTTTGGATATCGCCTCAGCCATCGACTATGCCCGCGAGACCGGCCAGAAAAACCTAGGCGAACTCACTATTCACGAGCGCGCACTCAAGCTCAAGGAGTTGGCGCTGTACCTCGGCGAGCACAAGGAAGAGCTGTACCGAATTTCCGACGCCACCGGCGCAACACAGCGTGACCACTACATCGACATTGACGGCGGCATCGGCACACTGTTCACCTTCTCGTCCAAGGGCCGTCGCGAACTGCCTAATTCCCACGTCATTGAGGACGGACCTTGGGAGCCATTGTCTAAGGACGGCTCCTTTATCGGAACACACATTTACACCCGTATCCCGGGTGTCGCCGTGCAGATTAACGCTTTCAACTTCCCGGTCTGGGGCATGCTCGAGAAGTTTGCCCCTGCATTCATCGCCGGCGTACCGACCCTGGTCAAGCCAGCAACCCCTACCGGTTATGTAGCCGAAGCCTGCGTGCGCCTCATGGTTGACTCCGGCATCCTCCCCGAAGGCTCGATCCAACTGATCTCCGGATCCGCCCGCACGTTGTTGGACCACCTGGACTACCGCGACCACGTCGCATTCACCGGCTCCGCCGCGACCGCCGCTACCCTGAAGAGCCACCAGAATGTTATCGAAGGTGGCGTGCGATTCACTTCCGAGGCCGACTCCCTCAACGCTGCAATCCTGGCTTCCGATGTCACCCCTGAGGATCCAGAGTTCGATGCCTACATCAAGGTCCTCTTCACGGAGATGACCGCAAAGGCAGGCCAGAAGTGCACCGCGGTCCGCCGCGCCATCGTCCCAGCCGAGCTTGTCGACGCCGTCGCCGACGCACTCGAAGCAAAGGTAAAAGACAAGGTCAAGCTAGGCGAAACCATGGGCCCATTGGCTTCCTTTGACCAACAAGAGGACGTGTCTGCGGCCGTCGCCAAGCTTGAGGCAGCTGGCGGAAACAAGCGCACGATCGGCGACGTTCCTGAGCAGGGTGCTTACGTCGCTCCGACGATCCTTACCTGGGACAAAGACGCTGACGAGGTCCACAACATCGAGGCCTTCGGACCCGTTGTCTCCATCCTTGGCTACCGCGATGACCAGGATGCGATCGAACTTGCCCAGCGTGGCAAGGGTTCCCTCGTAGCTACGGTCTGCACCCGGACGCTTGCAAGCGAATACGCCCAAGGTATCGCAGCCCACCACGGCCGCCTCCACTTCCTCGACCGCGACGACGCCAAGACAACCACCGGCCACGGCTCCCCTCTGCCGATGCTGATCCACGGTGGCCCAGGTCGCGCCGGCGGTGGCGAAGAGCTGGGCGGCATCCGCGGTGTCAAGCACTACATGCAGCGCACGGCTATTCAGGGCACCCCGAACCACGTCACTGCGGTGACCGGCGAGTGGCATCGTGGCGCCGATATTCAGCGGGCTACTCGCAAAGAAGGCGATCACCCATTCCGCAAGCCGTTGTCAGAATTGAAGCTGGGCGACCAGTTCGCTTCCGAACTGCGCAAGGTCACTCTGGAAGACATCCTCGAGTTTGCCGAGAAGACGGGTGACACCTTCTACGCCCACACCGACGAGGAAGCCGCGATGGCGAACCCGTTCTTCCCTCGTCGCGTGGCTCACGGCTACCTCCTCGTCTCTTGGGCGGCCGGACTGTTCGTCTCCCCAGAGCCTGGCCCAGTGTTGGCTAACTACGGTCTGGAAAACCTGCGTTTCATCACCCCGGTCACCTACGACGATTCCATCCGCGTCGAGCTCACCGCGAAGCGCATCACCCCACGCGTCACCGACGAGTACGGCGAGGTCGCCTGGGACACAGTGCTGTACAACCAGAACGATGAGATCGTCGCTACGTACGATGTTCTGACTCTGGTCGAGAAGAAGTAGGGGTTTGTGCTGCTTGCCGAAACCAGAGTTGGCAAGCAGCACCTGGAAGCGGTCATTCAAGAATGTTGAAGAACTCAGTGCTTTGCCACTGATGCAAGAATCCTAGGGTTTAGGCAAACTCCCGCAGCAGTCCATTGTCACGCTCCGGGTAGGTCAGAAGAGTTCCTCGATTCGTCGAAAAAATTTGACGAATTTCAGGCTCTGCGCTGCACGAAGTTGAGACTATATTTAGATCATCAATTTCCTACCTGCAGCCCATCCCTGAAGGACTCAATCAGTGCACAAGTTCGCAAAGTCGATCATCGCCATCCTGCTCACTCTCACGCTCATCGTCGGGGCATTCGCGTGGTTTGCCACGGACTTAATTAGCAAGCCGTTCCAGGATGTCACCCTCGTCGAGAAGGGCGATACTAACATCGACATCACAGCAGGAATCGGCGCGCACTTTGAGGAGATCGCCGAGCTTTCGGTCGAGGAATACCAATTCACCAACGTCGGAAAGTACGACGAGCAGGGCATCAAGGTGCTCAAGGTTGGGGTTCCGCTGACCGGCAAGTCGTTCCTCGCCACCTATGACGGCGTGATCAAGGCAGGTGTCGACGACATGAGCACCATCCAGGTCGAGCAGCAGGATGACGACCGGAAGATCGCTCTCTCGGTGCCAGAACCTGTGATTACCTCCGCGTATATCGACCCGGCCACGATCACGGTGTACGACCAGTCGATGAACCCGTTCAACCAGTTCAAAATCGAGGATATGAGTCAATTCCTGGCCATGGAAACCAAAAATGCCGAGGAATTGGCGATCAAGAAGGGCATCCTGGACCGCGCCAAGACCCGCACTGCCGAACTACTAACTACCCAGGTCAAGGCGGTGACTAACAACACCGACAAGGCAGACTACGAGGTCGTCATCAACTGGCGTTAGCTCTGACTAGGGCTATCCAATCCCACGCATCGCCCCCATGAGTTCGCCCATCGAGGTGTCCGGCAAGTAGCTTTTAGACACCGCCATACCGATCGCTGGCAGCGCTAGTTCGTCTCGGTAAAGCATGAGCCACTGCTGATGTTCTGGGTTGAACTTGCGCTTGAATGCGGCAAGAGATCGGAACCCATACAGTGGTTCCAGCGCGTGGCCCACGCGATCCAAGACCGCGCCCAGCGAGCCGGTTCCAGCGACCGCCAGCGGCGCGCCGGACAGGGAAACCCAGCTCAGGCCGTCGTTATGCGCCTGCACCAAGACCGCAGCGATCAAGTACTCCACCACGGGCCGGAAACCATCCGTCCGGCGACGCATGAAGTCCAGCACGAGGCCTTCGACCTGGCCATTCACGTAGCACGGCAGCCAGCTGGTCACACCGTGGATGATGCCGTCCTCGCCCACCGCAATCATGAGCCGCACGTCCGGGTCGTCGAGCTCCGCGAGCCCGCCCAAGGTAAAGCCCATCTCCGGCAGCGCCTTGTCAGAGACCCAGGCTTCCGAAATCGCGGCAATCTGCACACGTTGCGGCCGCGAGCACTCATGCCACGTGGTCCATTCGGTGCGAATGCCTTGTTTCGTGGCGTGGTTCCGCGCGGTACGAATATCCTGGAACTTCTTCCCCTTAAAGGCGGGCTCCTCCCCCACTTTCACCACGGATTCCTCTGCGACCAGCACGTTGTACCAATCCGGGCGCGTGGCCGCGAACTCAGGCCGCACGGAATACCACGCCACCTGGGCACCTTGAGCGTAAATGTCGCGTTCGAAAGCATCGGCCAGTTGCGCGACCGGAGTCCCGGAGGACACCGGCTCGCCCACCGTCACAGCAATCCCGCTTTCCAGCCGGTACGCAACGTAGCCGCCCTCCCCAAACCAGTAGCTGTTTCGTGGCCACAGGGTCATCCATGACAGGTGGTCGCCGCTTCCCTGCTGCAACATGCCTTTGGCGCGTTCCCGCTCTTGGACAGCGCTCGGATCGGCGGGGCGCACGAGGGCGCGGAGGAAGAGGAAAAGAAACCCAGCCCAGAATGTGATTCCAGTCCATTCCGTAAGCGCCCATGCCGTCTGTGACAGCGGCAGGATGTCGAAGCTGGCGAATTTGGCCACAGCGGGTGGGATGTAGCGAAGTGGCGTTGCGCGAAGGACGTCGATAAGCGGCGATGGCATGACCAGCCACGATCCCACGATCCAGCCCGCAGCGGTGATGAGCCACCAGAGGAAAACCGCGCCGTAAAATTTGCGACGCCGTCCCGGCGCCAGCTTGACTTGAAAGAGTTCCCGGCGCATGAGCAGCAAAACCGCGCACAGGATCCACGGGAGACACACGTAGGTGATGCGGAAGAAGTCGAAAAGCCCCACCGATTTCATTTCGTAGGCGATCGCGACGACGGTGCAGAAAATCCAGAACAGCGCGAATCGGAGAGCTAGTCGACGCCCTCGAATGAGTCCCAAAGCAATAGCCACGACCACGGCCAATTGAATAACATTGCCGATCATCGGCCCAATACCGGCCACGCGCAACTGCGCCACCGCATTCAGACACCTATGCCCTTGCGGATTGTGTTCACAGAGCATCGCGACATGTTCGCTGGATAGACGGGGTTCAACAAAGAAAACGCTGTCAGAGAATGGCCCGGTGGAGTCCGGGTTCATGCCGGCTGCGATCGGCCCGAAGAAGACGACGGCGAAGACAATGGCGACGAGCACGCGCGATTCGCGTATCGACGCCACGAACCGCTTCAACGCCAGGCGCGTGCGCCACTGCCCCACGGCCCAGCCTGCGAGGCAGGCGCTGAAGAAGGCGAAGTCGGCAAGCACGCCAGCATAGAGAATCAGTGTGATGGTGAGGGTGAAGAAAATGACGCGGAGGCGGTGGCGGCGCAGCGGCCCCATGAACGCCGACGCGTACATGGCGGTGCCGCACAGCCAGACGAAGGGGTTGAGCACTCGCTCAGCCTCCAAGCTTTCGCCCCAGTACAGGCCGATTGAATCCAGTCCAGTGGCTACTAGCGCGCCACAGAGCAAGCCCGCCACATGCGTCCACACTGCCGTGACCAGGAACGTGAGCGACCCCAGTTTGCGCTCCACTGCCCCACCAATGGTGAGCAGCGCGAGGGTGGATAAGATCGCGCCCGCCCAGGTGCCGACGGTCAGCGCGGACGACAGCACTGTCCACAGCGGCGTGTGCCCATCGAGCCCGAAGCCGAGGGTGTCCCGCAGCCATGCAGTATCAAAGCCATACATGGCCCGCAGTGCCCACAGGACCACCACCGCAAGAATGGAGACGGGCATCTGCTTCAGGAACCTCACTTGATGCCTCCACGCTGCGCAGCAAAGTCGATGGTCTCTCGCAGTGCCACTCGCCATACTTGATAGCTGTGTCCGCCTGGAACCTCGTCATAGATCGTTTGCATACCGGCGTTCTTCGCCTTCTCGTTCAGCTCTTTGAGCTCTTCCTTCGCATGCGAGTCATTCTCACCGGAGATGAACCGGCCTTGAATGTGGGTGTACCTACTTGTCCCCTGCGCCCGATCTAACAACGTGGCTGGGTTGATGTCTTGGAAGGCTTCCTCGTCACCATCAAAGAACTGCTGCACGGTCTTGTCGTGATCACCAACGGTCGGCTCTCTTTGGCCGGAGAAGTTCAAGAACGTGCCATAAGACTGTGGTGCGTTCGTGACGATCTGCAAAGAGCAGGTACCGCCATAGGACAGCCCGCCGATCGTCCACTTCTGCTGATTCGGTTCGACCCGGAACTTCTCCTTCATCTGCGCCGGGACATCTACTGCCAGATAGGTCTGCACCTTTTCCGTAGGCCCGTCCACGCAGATTGGGTTGGCGGTCATCGAACCGGTACCGTCCACGCTCACCACGATGGGTGAAATGCCCTTATGACTGGCCTGGAAGTCCTCCATCGTGGTGTCTGCCCCACCGGCTTCGAACCACTGTGACGGAGAGCCCGGGTTTCCAGCGAGCAAAACCACGACCGGAAGTCGCAGCTCCGGGCGCGTGAAGTACGCCGGTGGCACGTAGGCAATAGCATCGCGGTGGGTGAATTGGGTGGCTTCCAAGTCCACGGTGACGAGTGCGCCGACCGGTTGGCCGTCGATAAGCGGCGGGCTGGTCAGGTTGCTGAATTCCTCATAGGACATCGGTTGCACCACCGGGCGTGGGTTGAGTGAGCGCACGGTCGGATATTCCTGAAAATTCAGGTTGAATACTCCCCAGGCGCCCGCGATGGCAAAGATGCTTAAAACTCCCAGGAGCCGGCGGTGCCCCTGCTGCAGGAACGCGCTGAGCAGCACAAACAGCGCCAAGCCCCCGGCTACATAGATGGGTGATGGAATGCGATCCGGGAAGGGCTTCCACCAGACTTCGAGGGTCTGCCAGGCAAGGGCGGCCAGCGCTGTAGCGAGGACGAGCGCGCTCAGCACTCGCCACCGGGCAGCGCGAAGCCCCGCCAACGCTACGAGAACTGGGATACCCAGTATTGCGTAGATGAGCTGCGGGGCAGGTGCTTCGGTAAGAGAAATCTCACCGATCCAATCAAGCATTAGGCTCTCGCTTTCAACCACTTCACTGAGGCAGACATGATGATGGGCAGCACCGACAGGCCAACGATGACGAGCATGATGGCGTCGATACGGTGTGCGATCCCTGGAATATCACCGAGCAAAACGCCGATAAGCGTCATGGATACCACCCAGCCGATCGCACCGAGCACGTTCCAGCCGAGAAACTTTCGGTAGGTCATGTCGGCGGTACCAGCCGCAAGCGGGACATAAGTACGCACAATGGGCACGAATCGGCCAAGGACAAGGGCGAATGAACCATGCTTGGCAAAGAATGCTTCGGCCTGGTGGAGGTGATCCAACTTCAAAATGCGCGCGTCCTTTTTAAACAGTCCGCGGCCGTATCGACGACCGAGCCAGAACCCGACTTGGTCACCCGCGATGGCCGCAAGCGCGCCCACCAAAATGAGAAGGAAGACCCGGATACCTAAGTCGTGACGCAAGATTGCGGCAGTGACCAGCAAGGAGTCGCCAGGCAGGAAGGGGAAGAGGACGCCGGATTCGATGAATACAACGATGGCGAGGCCAGCAAGGGCCCAAGGACCGAAGCCCTGGAGCAGGGTGCCGGCGTCTAACAGGGTGGATAGAGACACGTGGGAAAACTCCTTCGTAGGTGAGCTAACACGTAGTCTGCAGAACCGATTCCAAGAAACCTCTAAGATCGTAATCCCCGCAGGTAGAATGAGCGACATGAACGATCCGGACGGCGAGATTTTTAGGTCCAGCGCACGAAAAGTTGGCCTCCAAGTGTCATTGCTTTCTGGCGGGATGATCATCGCTGGCGCGCTCCTGGCCTCGGGCGCGATGTGGTGGAAGGCCACGATCAACCCCGAGCCGGATCCCGGCGCGCACTACCTTGTTGTCGCCTTCGAGCCCCTTGACCTGGTCATCGCCGCAGTGATCGTGGGCATCGGTGTGGTGGTTCTCGCCGGCATCGCTGCCACCTGGTTCACTACCCGGGCCACCGCTCCACTCGCCGAGGCGCTCACCCGCCAGCGCAACTTCGTGGCCGACGCAAGCCACGAGCTACGCACCCCACTCAGCGTGCTGCACGCGCGGATTCAGCAGCTCAAGGCCCTCACCAGCAACGACCCCCAACTCCAACCCGTGGTTGCCGACTTGCGCCAAGACTCCCAGGAACTCATCAATATCGTCGATGACCTGCTCACTCTCGCCGCGGCACCGCAAAACTACGACGCACACACTCCCCTGTCTCCGATCCTGACTAAAGTCGCCGAGGAGCAAGGAGTCATCGCGGCGCAGCGAGCCATCACCGTCGAGTGCAGCCCGATCGAAGCCTCGGTCACCATCCCCGAGGTCGCCGTCCACCGCTGCCTCACTGCGCTCGTCTCCAACGCGATCAGCCACTCGCCAGAGCACAGTACCGTCCAGATTGACACCGAACGACACGGTGCCACCATCAAGATTTTCGTCCGTGACCAGGGCGAAGGCATCACCGGCATATCCCCCGAGCGGGTCTTCGAGCGCTTCGCCCGTGGCACCGGAGGCAACGATGCCTCACACGGCATCGGCCTCGCACTCGTCCGCGATACAGTTCTGCGCGGCGGAGGCAGCATCGACATCGAATCCACCGGCCCAACCGGCACCACTTTCCTACTCACGATGAAGGAGGCCTAAGTGCTCTCCCTACTCCTTCTCGAAGACGACCAGCGCCTCGGCGCCATCACCCGCGACATTCTCACCCTCGACTGGTCCGTCACCTGGGTCACCTCGCTTGCCGACGCCCGCACCGCCCTGACCACCGGAGTCTTCGACGTCGCCGTCTTCGACCGCAGGCTTAGCGACGGCGACAGCACCGAACTCATATCCTGGCTCCGCCACCGCCATGACACGATGCCGATCCTCATGCTCACGGCCCTCGGCCAGCTCGATGACCGAGTCTCTGGCCTCGACGCCGGCGCCAATGACTACTTGACCAAGCCCTTCGAATTCGAGGAACTTGCCGCCAGACTTAGGGCGCTCACCAGGGACTATAGTTCGACTCACGAAGGAATCGACATCGGCAGTTGGGCTTACTACCCTGCCACCGGTGCCCTGGAATCGCCATACACAGGCCGAATCCTGCTCACCGAGAAGGAAAATGCCCTTTTGAACGTCCTCGCATCGCATCCCGACACCGCTTTTACCAGGTCGCAGCTACTCGGAAGGGTGTTTGAGCACGGAGAACAGGAGGGCACGGTGGATACGTATGTGCACTACATTCGTCGCAAAGCGGACCGCGACCTTATCCAAACCGTGCGGGGAGTTGGATACCAACTCGGCACGCCAGCCTAGCTGCCAGCGGGACCACGGCGACGGCCCAGACTATGGAGGCAAGGACATCGGTCGGGTAGTGATAGCCGTCTACCAGCACAATTACCGCGATGGCGAGGATCGGCAGGGGAGTCAGGAGGCGGATGGTTCGGTTAGCCGTGAACATCCAGGTAGCCGCCATTAATGCAGTAACGAAGGCGACGTGCCCGCTACTAAATGACCAGTCACCAGCGATAACGTGTGGAGGATAGGGCAGTAGGGTGGCATCGGGGCGTGGCCTTGCGAAGAGCTCCTTGAATGCGACGACGGGCAGCCAGGCCATTGCCACGGTCGCACCGTAGGAGAGTCCGACCCGGTAATCGCGTCGCCGCCAAGCGAGGATACCCGCAATGAGCAGGGTATAGGTCAAGGAGAAGGCGGGCTCCAAGAAGTTGTAGATCACGGTGCACAGCGCACCGATCAGTCCGTGGTGGAGTCTGTTTAAGTCCACTGTGAGCGAAAGATCCGCGGTTGAGCGGGCCATCACGGCGCCGAGCGCCAAGACAAAAACTAGCCCGAAACTGGCGATGAACTGGTACTTTAACCACTGCGTCTTCATGACTGATGAAGTTACGCAGGTGCTTCTAAGAATCCGCCAAGATTGCGTTCTGAGTCCTAGAGGTCGAAGCCCTGCCTCTTCGCAATCTCCAGCGTCGCATCCCGCAGGTCCTTTACCGGGCTGAACTTCGCCTTGACCTGATCCGTGAAAGAATCCACGCGACGGTTGGCATCTCGCAGGTCGTAGTAGGTTTGCATGGCTTCGTCGTACTGGGCCAGATCTTCGGCTTTTAGGTCGACATACCCGTTCTCCATCACCCTGGCGTGGCGCGGTAGACGCGGCTTGAGCTGCGGATCTTGATTCGGCCAGCCAAGGGTCATTCCCACCACTGGGAAGGTCAGCCCGGGGAGCTGAAGCAGGTCGATGACGGCTTGGGCATCATTATGGACGTTGCCGAGGAAGTTGATGCCGAGGCCGAGCGACTCCGCAGCGACGCACACGTTTTGCGCCATGAGACAGGCGTCAGTGAAGCCGGAGATAAAGTTGCGGGGATACGGTGCGGCGCTCGGGCCGCCTGCGATAAGCGAGTTTCGGCGGGTATCCACAATAAACAAGAGGTAGACGGGCGCTTTGGCAACATAAGCTTGGGCGCCGATTTTCGCAAGCTCATCTTTGAGTCGCTGGTCGGTGACGTGGATGATGCTCGCGTTCTGCATGCCTAGGGAGGTCGGCGCGTGGATGGCTACCTCGAAAAGCCGGTCGAGGGTCTCTTTGTTCACTGGCTCGCTGGTGAATTCGCGAATAGTGCGATGGGCGAGCTGTGTGTTGATCGTCTGATTCATAGTCCCGAGACTAAACGATACGAGTCCACTACGAGCTCTTTCACCAGTTCAGCAGGCACATCTTCACCTTCGGTGATGGTGATCCAGTGCCGTTTGTTCATGTGATAGCCCGGGGTGATCCCGCGGTAGGTTTCGCGTAGCCGCTCGCCTTCAAAGGGATCGACCTTCACATTGAGGATTTGCTTGCCATTAAGCATGCCGAGCAGCGCAAACCACTTGCCTTTTACCTTGAATGCTTCCCAAGTACCGGCGAAGGGCATTTCCTCGGCATTGGCTTGCTGGAGAGCAACGTCGCGGACGAGGGAGTGGAGACTAGGGGAGAGTGACACAGTTTCACTCTAGAGTGAGAATCGTAGTGTCAGAGTTGCACTCTAGAGTGTGACTCTCACACTCTTGTAGCAGTCAGAGTTGCACTCTGTGAGCCTGAAGGATCCAACCCCAGTTCACGCACATCATTAATACGCCTTGACCTGCGCAACGTTAGATTAGAGGCCGTTATTTTAACTTTCTTCGGGATCTGCCAATCCACGCCTCTTAGCTGCTCGTTGAGACATGAAAACGACAAGTTCCCTCACTATTTGATCAACCCCAACTCTTGGCACGCCAATTCGCTCAAAGTGAAAGTCTTCGGCCGTTGAGTTACTACTTCAACGAGTCCTTGATCTTCCAATACACCGAGATCTTTGCGAATGGTCTGCTTGGTTTCCTTAAAGTAGGAAGACAAACTGTCCTGGTCAATGCTCCGCATGTCATCGAACAACCACACCTGGCCGAGGATGAAAAGGATACGGTTGTGGCGCTCTTCAACTGCCGAGGTCGCAGGACGCCTTTCGATGTGCTGCTTTAGGTCGTCGAAAAGCAGCTGTCGCGCTTCCAAATCACGCAGCATTTCGCCTTGGGCCTCAAGAAGCAACTCGAGCATGCCTGTAACGAAGGGGGTGAGATCACCCTTGTTGAGTGGGTGCTCCGCGTTCTCAAATGCCTTGTAATAGCGATCTTTTTGTTGATTGATAACAGGCGACAATGCCATGGCCGCCAACGGCGAAACTACCGCCTGCAGCTTTTGCGCTAGCAAGAAACGCCCGGTTCGACCGTTACCGTCATAAAACGGATGAATGTACTCAAACATGAAATGAGAGGCCATTGCAGCTACAAGCCCTGGCGCATCGTCTTTATGTAACAGTTGCAAGACCGCATTGATGCGCTGCTCAATTTCACCCACAGGAACAGCTTCATGAACCACTTTCGTTCCACTCGTTATCCTGGTTGTCTCCAGACGAAATAATGGCCCATCCACCTGGTGATCATCTTCGATTTCACCATCCACGATCGCGTCATAAATAGTCCGAATCTCAGCCGGAGAACTAGGGAGGTCGTACACCCCATTAGCCAGAGCGGAGTATAGGCGTGCTAGTTCTTGGAACCGCTTCTTGTGCCCAGGTTCGCCCAATTTCGCCTTGAGCGCATCACTGATTTCTTTCCTCGTGGATCGCACCTGTTCGATATCGTTCGTGGCTTCAATCTCACGAATAAGCAGCGTATTTAGATAGCCGATCGATGCTCCTTTGGGAATTTGACTCCACAACGCGGCAACCTTACGGTCCAATACAAAGACCCGCTCCTGAAGCTTGACCATTTCAGTTGTGAGCACACAAAAGGCGGGGAAGTCTCCCACCTCGAAGTCCCACACTAAGGTCGACTCTGAAGCTAACCGATGGGCATGCAGATCGTCGGCTGCAACGGCGCCAGATGCATGGAACTGCGCTTTCAAAGTCCGGTAAGCCACTGATGCCTTCCTATTCATACAATCGTTGCTTTTCCACAAATAGTACCCCAGTAGCACATCTCTTATTTGTAATATCCCGGCAATTTCATAAATAAGCCCGCCACTGAGGTGTCCCTATTTACAAGAACCCGCTGTTTTCATAAACAAGTTGGGCCTCCAACGGGCGTCGATAAGCCCCGCTAGACTGGCCACCATGAAGATGAACGTGGAGTCCTTTAACCTCGACCACACCAAGGTCAAGGCGCCGTACGTGCGCGTGGCGGATCGCAAGGAGCTGCCGGGTGGCGATGTCCTGATTAAGTACGATGTGCGTTTCGCGCAGCCGAACGTGAGCCACCTGGAGATGGCCGACATTCACTCGCTGGAGCACCTCACCGCCGAGCTGATGCGCAACCACACCGACAAGCTCATCGACTTTTCCCCGATGGGCTGCCAGACCGGCTTTTACGCGCTGACCTTGGGCGTTGAGATGGACGAGTTCCTTGGCATCCTCGAACAGACCCTTCGCGACATCCTCGTGGCCCAGGAAGTTCCCGCCGCCAACGAGATCCAATGCGGCTGGGGCGCCAACCACTCGCTCGAGGGCGCGCAAGCCCAGGCCAAGGCGTTCCTGGAGCACAAGGACGAGTGGCGCGAGGTCATGGCATGATCATCATCCAGTGCGCCATGGAGATGGAGGCCCAGCCGTTTCTCGCAACGCTTGGCGACGCCCCCCGCACCGAAACCATCGCCAACCAGCGGTTCCACTTCGGACCGTCCTTCGCTGTAGCCATCACCGGCATCGGCCTGGCCAATGCTGCCGCGGGTACCGCCCGCGCCCTGCAGCTGGTACCAGAGGCCGAGTTGGTGATCGCAGCCGGCACGTGTGGCGGATTGCACACTGGCATTGAGGTGGGGGATATCGCGGTGGCAACGAACGCGATTTACTCCATGGCTGATGCCACTGCATTTGGTTACGAGCCGGGCCAGGTACCGGGCATGCCGGCCTCTTATGATGCGCTAACCATCCCGACGCTGGATATGCCGCACATGACTGGTCGGGTGATTTCCGCGGACGCGTTCATCACGGCGTCAAACGTTGATGCAGCTCGGGGCCGATTCCCTGAGACCATCGCGACCGACATGGAGACGGCAGCCATGGCGCAGACGTGTTTCGCTGCGGAAGTTCCTTGGGTATCGCTGCGCGCGGTGTCCGATCTGTGCGGTCCAGCAGCGGGTCAGGACTTCCACATGGATGGCGCGTTGGCAGCGCAACGCAGCTTCGATGCAGTGACGAGCTTCTTGGAGACCACGGGGCGCATCTGATCAGTTTGGGATCAAACCGATATGTATAAAACTCCTGTTCAGCTCGAGTCTTGGGTAGACTCAAAACTAGTATCAAATTCTGCTAATCATAAGGAGTTCCCATGGCAAAAGACTGGATTGAAGACGTCAAGAAGTACGCCCCAAAGGCTGACGACGCAGTTCTCGAGAGCATGCTCAAGACCTACCGTCTGACCCTGTCCAACGCTGACGCGGCTTACGTGTCTTTTAGCGACGAAGAAGAGCTGAAGACCGTCCGCGAGAACTTCCTGAAGAAGAAGCTGGGCCTGACCGAGTCTGACGAGAAGCTCGAGGCAGCTATCGCCGAAATCGGCGCAAAGATGAAGGACGGCTCCAAGAACGGCCGTCTCGCCGTCTACTACTTGCTGGCTGAGAAGTTCGGCAAGCTGGGCGTTTTCAAGTAAGCCTCACAGCTTTTAGGGCCACTCCGGTTGTTCCGGGTGGCCCTTTTGCTTGTCTTGCTAGATTACTGAACTGGCGTTGGAGTTGGGGTTTCGGAAGTAGCAGTCTTGGTGGAGGTCGGAGTAGCCGTTGGAGCCTTCTTCTCCACAGAAACTGCGGTCTCGACCTTCTTGTCAGAGTCCTTCTGCGAATTAGCGCAGCCGGTAAGCGCGAGAGCGGATGCGAGAACGACGGCGAGTGCTGGACGAATCATGGAAGAACCCTTCTTTCACATTTAGTTTTGCGTAGCTTCAAATCTAGCAAGGACAATTCCACGCTGTCGCGCTAAATCTCGGGAAGAATTCCGAGCACAGCCAAGTGACTCCGTAGATTCCAGCTATGCGGAACCAGCTGTTGAGAGTAGAACTATCGCTACTTTCCCGTTTTCAAGACATGTAGCACTTTTGCAGCTCCGAAAAGCTGGTTCCACATAGCTGCATTGTCTTAAGCCACCGATATTCAACCGCCTCACCAGCACATGTTCCACACCTACTAGTCCGCAGCCACCAGGCCACGCAGCACCTCAGCAGCATGCTGTGGATCGGCAGCAGCCGTCAGTGCGCGCACCACCACGATCCTTTCAGCGCCTGCCCCCACTACCTCTGGACACGTCTCCGCGTTGATGCCGCCGATGGCAAACCAGGGCTTTTCCCCAGCAAGAGCAGCGCATTCGGCAACCACGTCCAGCCCTACGGCACGGCGCCCTGGTTTCGTCGGCGTCGGCCACACCGGCCCGATGACGGCGTAGTCCAGCCCTGGGTCCGCGTAGGACTCAGCGAACTGCGCCACCGAGTTGTTGGAGCGCCCGAGCAGCACATCCGGCCCAAGGACCCGGCGCGCCTGCTCGGTGGTGAGGTCACCCTGTCCCACGTGAAACACATCCGCACCGACCAGGTAGGCCACGTCGGCACGGTCATTCGCGGCGAAGAGTTTTCCGTGCTCAGCAGCAACTTCTGCAAGGACTTCGAGGGCCTTGATCTCAGCACGCGCCTCGAGCTTCTTATCGCGCAGCTGGATGATGTCCGTGCCGCCTTCGTAACACGCGTGCAGGAATTCACGAAGGTCGCCCTGCTCGGTGCGGGCATCGGTACACAAGTAGAGCCGGGAATTGGCAAGGGCAAGTTGCCGCTGGGAACGATCCATAAGTCCTATAGTAGAAGTACTTACGTGGGAGCCCCATCCAGGCGGGGCTGAGAGGACCAGCGAACCGGTCGACCACCAGACCTGATGCGGGTTATGCCGCCGTAGGAAGGAAGTTATGCATTTCGCCATCGTGGGCGCCGGGATTGTTGGGCTTTGTACCGCATGGGAGCTGCGCCAGCGCGGTCACACCGTGACCGTGTACGACCCGAACCCAGTCTCCGAAGCAAGTTTCGCCGCTGCCGGGATGCTGGCTCCGGTGTCGGAAGTGGTGTGGGATCAGCCTAATCTCTATCCGCTGATGCAGCGCTCGAAAAAGCTCTACCCAGAGTTCGCGAGGTCCGTTGCCGAAGCCTCCGGGATGGACGTTGGCTACCTCACTTCAGAGACCCTAGTGTGCGCCGGTGACTCCGCCGACCGCGTCACCCTGAATGAGCTAACCGAGCTGCAGGAACACATCGGTCAGGTCCATCGACTGTCGGCTCGCGAGGCCCGCGCCATGGAGCCGGCTCTTGGCCCAGGCGTCGTCGGAGCTGTGCATATCCCGGGCGACCACCAGATCGATCCGCGGAAGTTCTGCGCTGCGCTGCTGTCCCTGCTCGGCGATGCCGTCGTGCGTGAGGCGGTCGAGGACGTCGATAAGCTCACTGCCGACCATGTGATCGTCGCAGCGGGGCTCGCGCAGATTGGGGGAGTGCCGACCTTGCCGGTGCGGCCGGTGTACGGCGATGTCCTGCGCCTGGACGTGCCCGAGTACCTGCAGCCGCTGGTCACGCGCACGGTGCGCGCCGTGGTGCGTGGGCGGCCCGTCTATGTGGTGCCGCGCGGCGATGGCACGATCGTTCTCGGCGCCACGTCCCGCGAGGACAGCCCCGGCGTGTCTGCAGAGGGCGTGCACCAGCTGCTTCGCGACGCCCACCACATCATTCCTGGTCTCTGGCAGTGCACCATTAATGAGATGACGGCCAGGGCTCGTCCCGGATCCCCCGACGATGTCCCGATGATCGGCCGAGTCTCCGAGCACGTCACCGTGTCCACCGGCTACTTCCGCCACGGCATCCTACTGTCGGTGGTGGGCGCTAAGCTAACCGCAGACATCGCGTTGGGTAAGCCGGTCGATCCGGAAACGCAGCGCGCCATTGATCCCTTCCGCTTCAAGGAGCACTCATGACACTAGTGAATGGGGCTCACTACGAGCCATCGCCGTCAGAAAACCTCGCCGACCTCGCACTATCGCTCGCCGGGCGTACCGAAGGGGTGGCCATTGCCGTCGACGGGGCAGTGGTGCCGCGCAGCCGCTGGGATCGCACTCCTGTAGCAGGTGCGATCGAAATTGTCACCGCAGCACAGGGAGGATAGCTACATGGAATTCTTGCAGAAATCTCGCCTCATCATGGGCACCGGTGGCGCCACATCCATGGACACGCTCGAACGCGCGCTCATCACCTCCGGCACCGCACTGACCACCGTGGCGATGCGCCGCTTCAACCCAGCCACAGGCATGGGCATCTTCGACCTGTTGCGTCGCAACAACATCCAGGCGTTGCCGAACACCGCGGGCTGCTACTCCGCCCGCGACGCCGTCCTCACCGCCGAGCTCGCCCGCGAGGCGCTAGAGACGAACCTGATCAAGCTGGAAGTCATCGCCGACGAGGACACCCTGCTACCCGATGCCATCGAACTGCTCGACGCCGCAGACCAGCTGGTAGCCAAAGGTTTCGAGGTGTTTGCCTACACTAATGACGATCCTGCACTAGCCCGCCGCCTCGAAGATGTAGGTGTGGCAGCGGTGATGCCTGCGGGCGCTCCGATCGGCACCGGACTCGGCATCCTGAACCCACACAACATCGAGCTCATCGTGGAACGGGCAGACATCCCGGTCATCCTTGATGCGGGCATCGGCACCGCCTCCGATGCTGCGCTGGCGATGGAACTGGGCTGCGACGCCGTGCTGCTTGCCACCGCAGTCACTCGCGCCCACGACCCGGAGAAGATGGCATCCGCGATGAAGCACGCCGTGATCGCAGGACGCGAAGCCTTTGAAGCTGGGCGAATCCCGAAGCGCCGTCTCGCGCAGGCCAGCTCGAGTATGGAAGGACGCGCTGAATTTGGATAAGCAGACTGACGGATTCACTCCTCAAAGGATGGTCTCCATAACCAAATCCGACACGCTCTCCCCTGAGGAGCGCCTGCGCTACGCCCGACACTTGACGCTCCCAGGGGTCGGGGAGCAGGGCCAGCTCAAGCTAAAGGACGCAAAAGTCCTGGTCATCGGCGCGGGCGGGTTAGGCTCACCGATCTTGAACTACCTCGCCGCTGGTGGCGTCGGCCATATCACCGTGATTGACGATGACGTGGTGGAAGAATCTAATCTGCAGCGTCAGACCATCCACCGCATGTCGGACATCGGCCGTCCGAAGGTCGATTCCGCGGTCGACGCCGTCGAACGCCTCAACCCGTTTGTCCAGGCCACGGGCATCAAGGATCGTCTCACACCAGACAATGCCATTGAGCTGTTCACAGCACACGACCTGGTCATTGACGGCACCGACAACTTCGCCACCCGCTACCTGTCCAATGACGCCGCCGAGCTGACCCGCACCCCGCTGGTGTGGGGCACAATCATGCAGTTCGAAGGCCAAGTGTCAGTGTTTGACCCGAATCAGGGCCCGATGCTCCGCGACCTGTTCCCCGACATCCCACCCGCCGATGCCGTACCGAGCTGCGCCGTCGGCGGCGTCTTTGGTGCACTCGCGGGACAGATCGGATCCATGTTGGCCATTGAAGCAATCAAGCTGATCACGGGTGTGGGAGTTCCGGCCTTCGGCAAGCTTGTGCTCGTGGACGCCTTGACCACCTCGCAGCGCACCTTGACATTCACCAAAGACCCGGACCGCGAGCCCGTGACCAGCCTGAGTCACATGGCCGAGGTGTGCGCGGATGCCATACCGGTGCCGACCACAGTTGAGCCGCAGGGCGCGATCATTGACGTGCGTACCCCGGAAGAGACCGCGGAAGGCATCATTCCCGGCGCGATCGAAATCCCGCTGGCCCGGATTGAAGAGGAAGGCTGGGCGGCTCTCGCGCCATATGTGCAGGACACGACCACAATCTATTGCCGGTCCGGTGTGCGCTCTGAGCAAGCGATCAAATTGGTTCGGGAGCACACCGATGCCGAGCTGCTGAATTTGCAGGGCGGATATGTAGCGTGGAGCGCTCGCCACGCTTAGTATGACCTTGTGAAAAGGTTTGGCGTACTTCTGGCGGCCACGCTGAGCTTGTGGCTGGCACCTGCCGCGCAGGCTGAGCCAGCTTCCTCCGTGGAAACCAGTGCTGACCTGCTCAGTTCAAGTGGAGCCGGTTTCGGCTTGTCTTCGGACCTCAGGATTCCGGTAACAGCCTTTGACCCCGAGGGGACGGTTGTGCCCGTGTTGGTGGGCTCCAGCGAGTATTCCGGCCCAACGGTCTTCACGCAGCAAGGTGAACCAACGAAGTACTTCCTGGAATTGTTCCAAGATGGCACGCTGCACCTGGTGGCGCGGGACCAGGACGGGTTGGCGGTGAAGCTCGCGCCCGATTTCACTGCGAATACGGACCGGCCGTCGTCGACAGGCACCGTCCCAGTCCCGGATGACTATGTATACGATCCTTTCGCGCTGCACCCAGGTTTTCACGACTATTGCACAACATCCCCCAATTTCTATGTGACGCCAGAGTTGAACGCGGATTTCCGCGGGGCCTGCGCAAATCACGACATGTGCATGGAAGACATGCTGCTGTTTGAGTACGGCTACGGCTGGTGCAACACGGCGTTGCTATTGGATATCCGCGATGTGTGTACGTCTGTGTACACCGGCGAGTTGGAGCGACATCGTCAAGGATGTTTGGACACCGCGGACGTATACTACTCTGCGGTGACGCTGGCCCATTGGCGCAATCTGTAGCGCTACCAAATTCCGGGTATCAGTACGCGGCGCTCGCGTGGGTAGTCCGGGAAATGCTCGAAGTACCAGCGCTGGTTACTCCGCGCGCGGGGGATCAAGTTGGCGCACGTCCAGATGGCGAAGGTGAGGCCGGAGAGACTCCAAGTGAGCAGTGCAAATCCGATCCATTCCAGGATCTCACCCAGCAGATTGGGGCTGGTCACCCAGGTAAACGCGCCACCGCGAGGAATTGAGTAGCCGGTTTCTCCAGGTTTACGCAGATTGATCAAGATATTGTCGCTGTGCCAGTTGAGCGCCATGGCACTAAAGAAGATGACGATGCCGATCAGGAACCGCGGATCCGTGAGCCAACTGTCCGCGCGGCTCAGCGTGGTGAGGTCGGCGCCGATGAAGAAGCCATTCACGGTATTGAAGGTCATTGACATCAACATGACCGAGAGAGGCATGGTTTTGCCCTTCGTGCGGGTGCGCCACGGGTAGATCAGCGCCCGGTTCACATAGTGAAAGGTGAGCAGGCTGGCAAAAATCCAGGTGCTCACACCGATGTGGTTGCTGGTGGTCAGGAAGGTGGCGTAGAAGCTGATCAGCACCACGCTTTCCATGAGAAACCACGCCAATTGGTTGGGAATGCCAGGGCCCCAACCGGCGCGCGAACGACGTCCGTATGGCGCATCGACGAACCACAGTGCGATGAGCGCCACCACGGCAACCCCGAGCCATGCGAGCATGGCGTACGCCAGAAACGTCGAAGAGATCACATTCCCAGCTTAAGCTACTGTGTGTATTCGAAAGGAGGCATGGATGTCTCGATCATCTTGGTCTCTACGCGAGGCTCCTCCGATCAAAGGGGAAACCTGGCTCATCACGGGGGCAACCAGTGGCCTGGGCTTATCGACGGCACGGGCGGCCGCGGCTCACGGGGCCAGGGTCATTCTCGCGGTGCGCAATGTGGAGCGCGGTCGCCTCCTTGCTGCAGAGCTCGGCAACGCCGAGGTCGTCCATCTGGAGCTGAGCGACTTAAGCAGCGTGCGCCGCGCTGCGGAATCAGTGGGCGAGATCGACGTGCTGATCAACAACGCCGGCAGTTCCACCATGTCGCGCAGAGAGACCAGCGACGGCTTCGAGTGGCATCTGGGAGTGAACCTCCTTGCGCCGTTTTTGTTCACAAATTTGGTGCTTGACCGGGTAAAACGCCGCGTCGTTGTCGTGGTCTCTGTCATGCATCGCTTCGGTTCGATTGATTTTGCAGATCCGCATTTTAGGCATCGCAAGTGGAGCACAGTGTCGGCCTACAGCCAATCCAAGCTGGGCGATGTGTTGTGGGCACACGAGCTTTCTGATCGGTTGGCTGCTGCTGGCAGCAGCGTCGATGTGCAGATGGCGCATCCCGGGTGGGCCAATACTGCAGTGGGTAACCCGACTCGAACGAAGCTTGGCAAGTCTGTGGTGCGCGTGGCGGGAAAGGTGTTGGCCAATCCCACCGACATTGCTTCACTCACCACTCAGTTCGCTGCCGCCGAAGAACTCGCGCCAGCGAGCCTGATCGGACCCGCTGGCTTCGGCCAATTACGCGGATTCCCAACGTTAGTCGAGCAGTCACCAAAGGTGTTTGACCAGGCATTGACCCGGTGCCTGTGGGACTTCGCAGAGTCCGAAACTAGCTGAACCGCAGGAGTCCCAGCACGAGCATGCTGACGGCTGCCGTGAGAATAATGGCCGTGCGCTTCCGGATCCTGCGGTGACTCACGATGGTCGCGCCGATCCACGCGCCGACAACGTTCAAGATCAGGTCGTCGATATCCGAAAAGCCAAGGCGGAAGACGTACTGGGCGGTTTCGATGGCCAGGCTCACCCCGCCCGCGATCCAGAGGGTGCGTCGCCGCGGGAACGGTTCGAATTCGAGCAACATGACCACGAGCAGGCCGAAGGGCACGAAGAGCGCCACGTTGAAGATTAGGTTGGTGATCGAGCCCCACCACGGGGTGCTGGTGAAGAAGTCCTCGAACGGGATGAGCTCAAGTTTGCGCACCCGGTGCGCCCGACTGCTCCACAGCGGGTAGAGCTCGAAAAAGGGTTTGCCGACAGTGACCACGGCCAGCACCAAGCAGTACAGGCCGAGGACGAATGTTGTGATTCGGCGGGCAGCTATAAGAACTTCCTCCCCAGTTTCAGCGCGGTGCTCATCACCTGCGCATACGTTTCGCGTTCCACGATCTTCCCGCCCGAAATCAATACCAGGCGCTGCTCCGCCACGGTACGCGATTCAGTGAACTTCAGCAGGCCCTCCACGCCGTGCCTGCGTCCCAGCCCGGACGCCTTCCAGCCACCCATCGGCGCATCGATCGAGGCCCACGCCGCGGCGAAGCCCTCGTTGATGTTCACGGTGCCGGCGTGCAGGCGGCTCGCGATGCGACGGGCCACGCTCGGCTTTGCGACGACCGACGCATTGAGGCCATAGTCCGTGTCATTCGCCCTGGCCACAGCCTCATCCATGGAGTCCACGGTCTCGAGGTAGACGAGGGGTCCGAATACTTCCTCGCGCTTTACTCGGGCGTCTTCAGGCACGTCCACCAGGATCGTCGGCTGGTACAGCCTGCCCTCGGGCGGTATGCCGCCGGCCAGGACGCGAGCTCCCTTAGCTACCGCATCTTCGACAAACTCGTGGACCTTGGTGGCATGTTCTTCGCTGATCAGGATGCCCATGTCGTATTCCCAGCCGCCAACGCCGACCTTCATCTCCTGCGTGCGCTTAACAAAAGCCTCGGTGAACTCCTGGGCAATGGCCCGGTGGACATAGATGCGCTCAATGGAGATGCACAGCTGTCCGGAGTTCGCGAAACACGCTTGCGCTGCCACTTCCGCGGCCTTCGCCAGGTCTGCCGATTCGTCCACGATCAGCGGGTTCTTGCCGCCCAGTTCCGCGGAGTAACCGATCAAGCGCTCACCGGCAATAGCACCGAGCTTGCGACCGGTGGCCGTGGAGCCGGTGAACATCAGATAGTCGCAGTTATGCGCAATGGCTTGCCCCACGGTCGCGCCCGACCCCGGAACCACCTGGAACAGATCGCGTGGCAGGCCTGCCTCGAACAGCATCTCAGCAGCAAGCAGGGCAGTCTCCGGTGTCTTGGAATCAGGCTTCAGCACCACCGCATTTCCGGCTAGCAGCGCCGGGATCGCATCCGACATTGTCAGCGACAACGGATAGTTCCACGGAGATATTATTCCCACCACCCCAACGGGATCGCGTTCCACCACGGTGCGCGTCAGCACCGGCAGCGCGCCCTTCTTCCGGCGGGTCTTCAAAGTCTTCGCGGCGATGTGCGCGTAGTGTCGGGACGTGATTGCCACGTCCAGGACCTCGTCAAATGCGTGGCCGCGGGCTTTACCGGTCTCTTTTTGAATGACGTCGAGAAGCTCGCTCTGGCGCGCCAACACCGCGTCGTGATAGCGCAGGAAGATCTTCGCTAGCTCCCCAGTGGTGGGGCGATTTCGTTGGGCGCGGCGCGCGGTTTCTAGGATGTCGCTGAAGTCCGTCATAGCCCCGAATATAGTCGCGGATATGAAATCAATCTTTATCTCCGGCGCCGCCCAGGGAATTGGCCGCGCTGTCGCCGAACGTTTCCTCGCCGAAGGCTGGATGGTCGGCGCCTACGACATCGCCCCCGTGGAGTACGAACACGAGCATCTCATCACCGGGCTTATCGACGTC
This sequence comes from Corynebacterium kalinowskii, assembly GCF_009734385.1. Classification (NCBI taxonomy): domain Bacteria; kingdom Bacillati; phylum Actinomycetota; class Actinomycetes; order Mycobacteriales; family Corynebacteriaceae; genus Corynebacterium; species Corynebacterium kalinowskii. The sequence goes on from NZ_CP046452.1 coordinate 2,462,612, forward strand.
CGTTCCCCCGAATCCTGGTCCGCAGCGCTCGCCGACTTCGCCGCGCACACCGGCGGGACGATTGACGTGGTGGACAACAACGCCGGCATCATCGTGGCGGGCAATATTGCCGATCTGTCTCCGGAGCAGGTCAAGCGACAGATCGACATCAACTGCACCGGCGTAGTCTTGGGCGCGCAGGCCGCAAAGCCTTATCTCAAGCGCGGATCGCAGCTGGTCAACATGTCCTCAGCTTCCGCCACCTACGGGCAGCCGGGTATCGCGACGTACTCGGCATCGAAGTTCTTCGTTGCCGGACTCACCGAGGGCCTATCGCTGGAGTGGGCCCGCGACGGCATCCGCGTGGTAGCGATCTGGCCGCTGTGGGCTCGCACGAACCTGGCCAACAACAGCGCAGCCTCCATCAAGCGCCTGGGTGTCAACATCACGCCGGAAGAAGTCGCCGAGACTATCTGGAAAGCGACCCACCCGAACCTGCTGACCCGTGGCCGCATTCATTGGACCGTCTCCACCGCGGATACCGTGCTGTTCTACGCACGTCGCTTGGCGCCGAACCGGGTGGCGCGACAGATCACGCGATTGCTCGCGGGCTAGAGCACCTCACCATTGCTCGCGATGACGTCGCGGTACCAGTAGAAGGACTTCTTCCGGGATCGCTGCAGAGTGCCGGTGCCGTCATCGTCGCGATCGACGTGGATGAATCCGTAGCGTTTGCTCATTTCCGCCGTCGAGGCGGAGACGAGGTCAATGCATCCCCAGGAAGTGTAGCCGATGAGGTCAACGCCGTCGGCAAGCGCCTCACGCACGGCCTGTAGATGCGCGCGGTGGTAGGCAATGCGGTAGTCGTCCTCGAGGTTTTCATCGCGGGCACCTAGCCCGTTTTCGACGATGAACAGGGGTTTTTGCCAGCGATCCCAGAGTTCGTTGAGGATGTAGCGCAGCCCGCCCGGGTCGATCTGCCAGCCCCATTCGCTGGTTTCAAGGTACGGGTTGCGCACGCCGCCCATGAGCTCGCCGCCGCTCGCCTCGCCGTCGCCCTCGCACACCGAAAGGTAGTAGGAAAAGGAGACGAAGTCGACCGTGTGCTGCAGCTTTTCGACATCCCCGGCCGTGATCTCGAGTTCAATTCCTTTATCGCGTAGGTAGCGCTTCAGGTATCCCGGGTACTGGCCTCGCACGTGGACGTCGCCAAACGCAAGGTCACGTTGGGTGGCTTCCTGGGTCTTGCGGATGTCGTTCGGATGCGGAGTGAGCGGGTAGCGGGGAATCGCGAGAATCATGCAGCCGACCTTGTTGTCCGGGTCGATCTCATGGGCGATCTGAGTGACGCTGCCGCTGGCCACCAGCTCGTGGTGAATCGCCTGGTAGCGCTCTTGTTCACTCGGGTTGCCCTCGATTCCGCCGTTCAGGAATGGTGCGTGCAGGATTGAGTTGATCTCGTTGAAGGTCAGCCAGTACTTCACGCGCCCGCGGTAGCGTTCCATGACGGTTCGTGCGTAGCGCTCAAAGAAGCCGATGAGTTCACGGTTGCGCCAGCCGCCGTATTGGCGAGCAAGATGCAGCGGTGTCTCGTAGTGACTGAGCGTCACTAAGGGCTCAATTCCGTATTTCTCCAGCTCAGTGAGCACGTTGTCGTAGAACTGGAGGCCTTCCTCGTTGGGCTCTGTTTCGTCACCGTTGGGGAAGATGCGCGACCAGGCGATGGAGAATCGGAAGACCTTGAAGCCCATTTCCGCGAAAAGCTTAATGTCCTCGGGATAGCGATGGTAGAAGTCGATGGCGACTTGCTTGAGGTTGTCCGGCGTCGGCCCCGCGGTGGGCGGGGTTTTTAGGCCATGGGGGAGCACATCCTGGATGCTCAGCCCCTTGCCGCCCTCCAGGTAGCCGCCCTCGATTTGGTTGGCGGCGGTAGCGCCGCCCCACAGAAAATTCTCGGGGAAACTCATGTCCCCGAGAATACTCCCGCTACTTAACCACCAGGTTCACCATGCGACCAGGCACGACGATCTGCTTCACCACGGTCTTGCCGTCGACATGAGCGGCGACTGCGTCCATGGCGGCTGCAATGACTGCGTCCTGGGCAGCGTCGGTAGCCACCATGATGCGGCCGCGGACCTTGCCGTTCACCTGAACTGGCAGTTCGATCTCGTCGTCAACCAGGTACTTCTCTTCGAAGCCTGGGAACTCGACGTAGGTGACGGTTCCTTCGTGGCCAAGACGTGCCCACAGTTCTTCGGCCACGTGTGGCGCGATAGGGGAGAGCATGACCACCAGTGGCTCGATAGCAGCGCGTGGGGCACCACCGTTGTATGCCTTGGTCAGGTAGTTGACGTACTCGATGAGCTTGGCGACGACCGTGTTGAGGCGCAGCTCCTGGTAGTCCTCCGTCACTCCCGCGATGGTGCGGTGGAGGGACTTCTTGTCGTCCTCGGTGAGCTCGCCTTCGGTAACGATGAGCTCGCCCGTCTCTTCGGAGATGGCTAGGCGCCAGAGGCGCTGCAGGAAGCGATGCGCACCGACCACGTCCTTGGTTGCCCATGGGCGGGACGTGTCCAGTGGGCCCATGGCCATCTCGTAGACGCGGAGAGTGTCTGCGCCGTAGTCATCGCAGATCTCGTCAGGGGAGACGGAGTTCTTAAGGGACTTGCCCATCTTGCCGTATTCCTGGGTAACCTCTTCGCCCTGGTAGAAGAACTTTCCGTCCTTCTCTTCAACCTCGGCGGCCGGGACGTAGACGCCACGGGAGTCGGTGTAGGCGAAGGCCTGGATGTAGCCCTGGTTGTAGAGGCGTCGGTAAGGCTCGACGGAGGTGACGTGGCCGAGGTCAAAGAGGACCTTGTGCCAGAAGCGGGAGTACAGCAGGTGCAGCACCGCGTGCTCGACGCCGCCGACGTAAAGGTCTACGCCGCCGCAGTCGCCGTCGAACTGGGGGCCGGTCCAGTAGCGCTCGTTCTCAATATCACAGAATGCGTCAGCATTCTGTGGGTCGATGTAGCGCAGCTGGTACCAGGAGGAACCTGCCCACTGTGGCATGACGTTCGTGTCGCGGGTGTACTGCTTCGGACCGTCGCCGAGGTCGAGTTCCACGTTGACCCACTCGGTTGCCTTAGCCAGCGGTGGCTGCGGCTCAGAGTTGGCGTCTTCTGGGTCGAAGGAGACTGGCTTGTAGTCCTCTACCTCTGGCAGCTCGATCGGGAGCATGGATTCTGGCAGGGCGTGGGCGATTCCGTCTTCGTCGTAGACCACTGGGAATGGCTCGCCCCAGTAGCGCTGGCGTGCGAAGAGCCAGTCGCGCAGCTTGTACTGAATCTTCTCTGCACCTAGGCCTTTTTCTTCAAGCCAAGCGATCGTCTTCTCGATCGCATCGGCCTTGTTCAAACCATTGATGTCGAGAGAGTCATTAGCAGAGTTGACGGCTTCGCCGGACTCGGTAAAGGCCTCTACCTCGACGTTTCCACCCTTGACAACCTCAACGATTGGCAAGCCAAATGCTTTGGCGAACTCATAGTCGCGCGTGTCATGGGCTGGAACGGACATGATCGCGCCTGTGCCATAGCCGGTGAGCACGTAGTCCGCGATGAAGATCGGGACCTCTTCGCCAGTCACTGGATTCACGGCGTAGGTGCCGAGGAACACGCCGGTCTTTTCCTTGTTTTCCTGGCGTTCCAGGTCGGATTTCGCAGCGATGGACTTCTTGTAGGCGGCAACGGCTTCAGCTGGGGTGTCCTGACCATTGGTCCAGCGCTTATCGACGCCGTCGGCGTAGGTAGGCGCGGTGAGGGCGTCGACAAGCTCATGCTCTGGAGCGAGCACCATGTAGGTGGCGCCGAACAGGGTGTCCGGGCGCGTGGTGAAAACGCGCAGCGGGCCGGCAGGGGAGGTGAAGTCGACTTCGGCGCCGCGGGAGCGACCGATCCAGTTGCGCTGCATGGACTTGACTTTGTCAGGCCAGTCGAGGAGCTCGAGGTCATCGATGAGGCGATCCGAGTAGGCAGTGATGCGCATCATCCACTGGGATAGCTGCTTGCGGAAGACCGGGAAGTTGCCGCGCTCGGACTTGCCGTCGGACGTGACCTCTTCATTAGCCAGTACCGTGCCCAGGCCCGGGCACCAGTTAACCATGGAGCTCGTGCGGTAGACCAGGCGATATGCGTCGACAGCCTCGGCCTGCTCCGCCTTAGTGAGGGTGTTGTATTTACGGCCGTCCTTGGTCAGGCGGGTGCCCGCTTCGAACTCTGCGATCAGCTCTGCGATCGGGCGAGCCTTCTTCACATCTGGGTCGAACCAGGAGTTAAAGATCTGCAGGAAGATCCACTGCGTCCACTTGTAGTATTCGGTGTCCGTGGTGGCTACCGCGCGACGCTTATCGTGCCCCAGGCCCAGGCGGCCCAGCTGACGCTCCATGTTATCGATGGATTCCTGCGTCTTAATACGCGGGTGTGTACCCGTCTGGATCGCGTACTGCTCGGCAGGCAAGCCGAAGGCGTCATAACCCAGTGTGTGCAGCACGTTCTTGCCGAGCATGCGGTTGTAGCGTGCGAAAACGTCCGTAGCGATGTAACCCAGCGGGTGGCCGACGTGCAGGCCAGCTCCGGAAGGGAAGGGGAACATGTCCTGGACGAAGAGTTTGTTCTCTGGGAGCTCCTTGTTTGGCTCCGCGAGAGCGCCCACCGGGTTCGGCGCATTAAAGGTGCCGTTCTCGCGCCAGAAGCCCTGCCACTTAGTTTCAATATCGGCAGCCAGCGGGGCGCCATAGCGGTGCTGAAGGGTGTTTTCGCCTGGGTTTGTCATGCGTAATAGTGTACTGCCTTGCCCTTTCGACGGCGCGGTTGGGTTTAGGGTTCCAGCAGGTGGGATTGCATGGCGGTGCTTTCCAGTAAACACAAGCGATTAGGCTGAGTCACATGCCGAACAACCTCTTGGGCCTCACCGATGGAGTGGCGTTGGCACGTGAGGAAGAGCGCCTGACCAAGATTCGGGCAGTCGAACTTTTCGACCGCGAGCTTTTGAACGAGCACACCCCAGGAACATTTGAGTGCTTGAGGTTCATTCATCAACACCTATTTCAAGATGTGTATTCATTCGCCGGTGAGATCCGCAGCGTCGATATTTCAAAAGGCGGATTTCGCTTCGCCTCCGTGTTCTACCTGCCAGCCGCTTTGGACGCTATAGATGCAATGCCACAATCAAGCTTCGACGAGATCATCGCAAAGTATGTAGAGATGAACATCGCCCACCCATTCCACGAAGGTAACGGTCGCAGCACTCGGATTTGGCTTGATCACGTACTAGTCCAGTCTTTGAGGCGAACTGTCGATTGGAGCTTGGTGGACAAGCAGGACTATCTGCTTGCAATGGAACGTAGCCCGGTGAAAGATCTCGAAATCAGATCACTGCTCGGCGCAGCGCTGACCGGAGGAGTGCCAGATCGAGCAGCCTTTTTAGAGGGTATCGACGCGAGCTACCGATACGAAGGGTTCGGCACCTATCGTGCTGTAGACCTCGGAAAGTGAATCGCCCCGTTAACTCCCGAATTGGACTCTCCTTTCATGATTATCTGCTGATTGCCGGTTGTGCTTTCTGTCTTCAGTAATGAACCCGATATTTCAAGCATTCTCGACGCCCGCCCCAAATTTCTTTGTTCCACAAGTTAACCCAGCAAACCACGCGCACACAAAACCCACCCAGTAAAGCAATGGTCACCTATCAGCGCTGTTCAGAAGTTGAAAACTTAGCAAATCACACCCCGAACGCGCCCAGAAAATAAGGCCTGAAACGCTATGGCCTGGATCACATTCATAGGTTAGAGTGCAACCACAACAGTGACCCCCGTCACTTTCTTGAACACGGCTTCACCCATAAGCCCTAACGCAAGGAATGGTGCACCATGACCTCCGTAATTGATCCGTCCCGGCCGTCGAAAAGCCAGAAAAGCTCGACAAGCCCAGGCAACCAAACCAGCAGCTTTTCCCTCGAAGACCGCTACACAAAAGAGCAGGGCACTATCTTGCTCGGCGGTATTCAGGCGCTCGCCCGCATGGTTCGCGACCGCGCTGCGCTCGACCAGCGACTCGGCCTGAACACGGCCTCGTTCATTTCCGGCTACGAGGGCTCGCCGCTGGCCGGCTACGACCTCGAACTCGCAGGCAAGGCCAAGAAGTTCCTGGATCCTTACAACGTCAAGCACCAGCCGGCCCTCAATGAGGAAATCGGCGCCACCTCCGTCATGGGCTCCCAGATCGCCCAGCTCAAAGCGGGTATCGACGGCGTTGTCGGCTACTGGTACGGCAAAGCACCCGGCCTCGACCGCGCTAGCGACGCGTTGCGCCACGCCAACATGATCGGCACCAACAAAAACGGTGGGGCAGTGGCCATCGTCGGTGATGATCCCGGCGCGAAGTCCTCCACCGTGCCATGTGCCTCCGAGATGGAGCTGGCGGACATGTACATGCCGATCCTCTACCCTGCGGATTCCCAAGACATCCTTGACCTGGGTATTCACGCCGCCCTGATGTCCCGCACCTCGGGCCTGTGGACTTCCCTGAAGATCTCCGCGCACGTGGCCGACGGTTCCTCCACGGTCAACCTCACGCCTCTCAACCCGAACTTCGGTGACCTGGGGGAGAGCCCGCATGTCCCGAGCGGCCACCTGCTGGGCAAGAACCTGCTGGATCTGGAACGCTCCCAGCTCGATGTCCGCATGCCACGCGCCGTCGAGTACGCGCGCATCAATGGCCTGAACAAAATCACCACCATGACCGGGGATGACCGCATCGGCATCGTCGCCGCAGGTAAGACCTACCTAGACGTCTGCTCCGCACTGCAGCGCATGGGATTGACCGAAGAGGATCTGAACCGACGCGGCATCCGCCTGATGAAGCTCGGCATGGTCTACCCGATGGAGCGCGAGGCGCTCTACCGCTTTATCGACGGCCTAGACGAGGTCATCGTGGTGGAGGAGAAGCGCGACTTCATCGAAACGATGATCCGCGAGATCCTCTACGACTACCCGCACACCCCGAACGTGCGCGGCAAGACGAACGAGGACGGCTCGGTACTGTTCTCCCGCTTCGGCGAGCTGGACATTGACTCCGTCACCAAGGGTCTCGCGCATCGCCTGGGCAAGGTGCACCACGTCGAGGCGGCCGAAAAGTGGCTGGATAGGCCACAGCCACGCACGAAGATCTCACTTCCTATCGCTACCCGCACCCCGTACTTCTGCTCGGGCTGCCCGCACAACTCTTCCACCAAGGTGGCGGAAAACTCGCTGGTCGGTGCAGGTATCGGTTGCCATGCAATGGTCTTGCTTCAGCCAGAGAGCCAAGTCGGCAACGTCGTCGGCGTGACGCAGATGGGTGGCGAGGGTGCGCAGTGGATCGGCATGTCCCCATTCGTCGAGCAGACCCACTTCGTCCAGAACCTCGGCGACGGCACCTTCGACCACTCCGGCTCACTCGCCGTCCGCGCCGCTGTGGCATCCGGCGTGAATATCACCTACAAGCTGCTGTTTAACGGCACCGTCGCCATGACCGGCGGTCAGGACCCGGTCGGCGGCAAGAACCTCCGGGAGACCCTGGAAGTCCTTAAGGCCGAGAAGGTCGCGCGCATCGTAGTCACCACCGATGACGTCCGCACCACCCGCAAGCAGGTGCCGAAAGGCATCGAGGTGCGTCACCGCAATGAAATGATCGACATCCAAAAGGAGCTGGCCGAGGTCCCCGGCGTCACGGTCCTCGTCCACGACCAGCACTGCGCCGCCGAGAAGCGTCGCAAGCGCAAGCGCGGCCAGTTCGAGACCCCTGACCAGCGCATCATGATCAACGAGCGCATCTGCGAGGGCTGCGGCGACTGTGGCGACAAGTCCAACTGCCTCTCCGTCCATCCTGTGGACACCGAATTCGGGCGGAAAACGCGCATCGACCAGTCGACCTGCAACCTCGATTTCTCTTGCCTCGAAGGCGACTGCCCGTCCTTCATGGCAATCTCCGGCATCTCCAAGGTCAAGAGCCTCACCGCCCCTGCTCTGTCCGGCGCAGACCTGCCAGACCCGGAGTTTGCCCAGGTCACTGACTCTTATGGCATCCGCATTACCGGTATCGGCGGCACCGGCGTGGTCACTGTCTCCGCGGTGCTCGCCACTGCAGCGCTTATCGACGGCCTCACCGCACGCACCGTGGACATGACCGGCCTCGCCCAGAAGGGCGGCGCGGTTGTCTCCGATGTGAAGCTGTCCGCGGGCACCGTGAATCAAGCTGCGAAGATCGGCACGGGCGAGGCTGACCTGTACTTGTGTGCCGATGGTTTGGTGGGCGCGGATAGTAATCATTTGAAGGTGGCATCGCCGTCGAGAAGCGTTGCTGTTCTTTCCACCGCGAAGGTCCCGACCGGCGAGATGGTCAAGGACGTTAAGGTCGGTTACCCGGCGCTGGATGACATTTCCTCCCGCATCGCCGCGGCGTCCAAGCGACTCGTGCAGCTGAACCCGGTGGGCTTGACGGAGGAGCTGTTCGGCGACTCCGCCACCGCGAACATTTTCCTGGTCGGCGCTGCTTTCCAGACCGGCGCGCTGCCGATCTCCGCGGCTGCGATCGAGGAAGCAATCACCCTGAATGGTGTCGCGGTGGAGCGCAACCTGCAGGCTTTCCGACGCGGTCGTCAGGCCGTCGCCTACCCGGAAGCACTCCAAAAGACCCTGGATTCTATGCGCCCCGAGGAAAAGCCACAGCTGACTCACACGCTGGATGACATCGTGCGTCTGCGCGTCCTGGAGCTGCACGAATACCAGAACTCCGACTACGCGCACTCATACGTTGCGCTGGTCGACGAGGTCCGCCTCGCAGAGCAAGCTGCAGGTCACGGCACCACCAAGCTTTCCGAGGCGGTCGCTCGCCACCTGTACAAGCTCATGGCGTACAAGGACGAGTACGAAGTGGCGCGACTAGCCACCGATCCGGTGGTTTACAGCGACGTCGAGGCCGACTTTGGCCCAGATGCCCGCGTTGCCATCAAGCTGCACCCGCCGGTGCTGCGCGCTCTCGGAATGAACAAGAAGATCTCCCTGGGCCCATGGGCAAAGCCAGTCTTGCGTGGTCTGGCCGCCGGAAAGCGCCTGCGTGGCACGCCGCTCGATCTGTTCGGCATGACGGAGGAGCGTCGCATCGAGCGTGAACTGATCGCTGAATACCGCTCGTTCGTGGAGCAACTTGTGGCCAACATGTACAGCGATGTCACCCTGTCTTGGCTGGAGGAGGCCACCCGAGTGGCTGCCTTGCCAGACATGGTCCGCGGCTTTGGCGAGCTCAAACTCCGCAACGTGGCGACCTACCGCGAAGAGTTCGAAGCTGGGCGAAAGAAGTTGTTTGGCTAGTTCCTGAGCGTCGATCCCCCGCTAGTGTGTTGGCTTGAGTCACACCAGCGGGGGATCTTTCATGCTGCTATCCAACGGCACTTCATAGGGCTTCCCCATGCTGGGGATTCGTCATCAAGTTGTTGCCCTGCAAAAGTCCCAGGAACCAGCCATAATGGGTTTATGACCTGCTCACGGCGCATTTTTCTGTTGGGAACAGCCACCACCCTCTCCGGTGCGGTGCTGGCTGCTTGCTCTGCACTAGGGGAGCAGGAGCCGGAACCAGAGCACATCGCGAAGATGGAGTCCAAGGACATCCCAGTCGGTGGGGCAGTGGCCTTTGGCAACTTCTTCGTCGCGCAACCCAAGGAGGGCGTGTTCAAGGCTTACTCTGCCGAGTGCACCCACCAGGGTGGCACCGTGGAGATTTTCGAAAACGGCAAGGGGCGCTGCCGAGAGCACAACTCGACCTTTGACCTCGAGACCGGCGTTCCCGTGTGGGGCCCGGCGCGCGACCCGTTGGAACCAGCGAAGCTAACTAACCGTGGCAAGACGCTGTACCTGCAGGGCAAGGACGCCTAGTCTGGGCGGCTAGCTTATCGACGCCGATAGGCGCGGTTCCGGCTGGTAGGGGCTTAACACCTAATCATTCTTCCGCCCACCGGTAGTCAGTACCCGGCTGCGCAGCGGCTCCACCGCCACCAGTGCGATCAGCGTCAACGCCCAACCGGCCAGCAGGAAGATGGAGGCGTTGAGTGCACGAGCGGGAACATCCATGTCGCCAGCGCCGCCGAACATGGCGAACATAATGCCACCGCCGAGCACGAATCCACATAGGCTGACCAGCACGATTGGGCCCATGATCTGGAACGTGGCCACTACGAAGTGGAAGCGGCGCGGCACGCCTAGCGCAGAGAGCGCCCTGGTCAGCGATGCTGTTTCAAAGACGTCGGAAGCTTGTCCCAGCAGGGTAGCCACTGCGGCGATGATGAAGCCGATGACCAGCGTGATCATGACACCAGAGTTGAGATCGCGGAACATCATGCCCACTTCGGCATTTTCTTGAAACATGGTGGAAAACTCGTCGTTACCGCGAGGGGAAAGCACGAGCACACCAACAAGGACACCGTAAAACGCAGTAGCTGCGCAGCGCCGCCAAGCGGCCTTTCCATCGGTGAAGATCCGTCGCGTTGCTACAAAATGCTGGGTGCCTGGCAGCAACCCCATCAGGCGGAACCACAGCTGCAACACGAGCGGCATGCCGAAATTCAACACGGCCACCATGATGAACACCGCGATCCCCATTCCGATCAGAAATCCGCTCTCCGTTGACGGGGTCTGCAAGCGCAACCAGAAGAGCCCGCCGAAAATCGCAGCAAGGGTGATAGCGAGACGCCACCACTTGAGTGCTCTCGGGATTTCCCGGCGCGCCACACCAAGTGGCGAGACCATGACGCGCTGCATGCCGATAACGGAAGAGAGCACCGCGAGGGCAAGAAGAACCAGCGCTACCAGAATGTATCCCCACCAGGGTAAATAGAGATCTGTGGCCGACAGTCGGGACCCTTGAAAGCTAAAGCGCGCGCCAATCGGAGCTGTGAACACGGAAAGCAAGAAACCTAGTCCAATGCCGAATACTGCCTGCATACCGGTTTCAAAAGCCGTGATGCGGGTGATGTCACCCGAGGTGAGACCAATGAGGCGCAGCGCTGCCAGTCGGCGTTCTCGGCCTGAGGCGCCCAACACGGCAGCCTGCGAGGTCAGCGCGAAGATCGCAGGCACCAGGAACGCGCAGGCGATGAAGGCGAGTGCCACATAGGTGGTCAAGAGATCATCGTTTTGTCTGCTTTCATGAATTGGGACCGGTAACTGCAGGCCAGCAGCTTTGCGCTGCCAGAACATCCACGTACCGCCAGCGACAATGAAGGCGATCCAAGAACAGACGGTCAGCGAAAAGATCGCTAGACCAGACACCACGCCGGTGCCAGTGCGCGCCGCTAGTGAAGCCTTTTGCAGGTCCCACGACAGTTGCATCATCTTCATCGGGACACACCGCCCAAGACGCGGTCGTCGTGAATGATGCCGTCGCGGATTTCGATGCGGCGGTCCATCCAGTTCGCCACTTTCGCGTCGTGGGTCACCATGATGAGCGTGGTACCGCGACCAGTGACCAGGGTGGTGAGCAGCTGCATCATCTCATGGCCGGTGGCCTGATCCAGGGCGCCGGTCGGTTCATCCGCGAAGATGACAGCAGGCTCGGTGACCAGGGCACGAGCCACGGCCACGCGCTGAGCCTGACCGCCGGACATGTTGGCGGGGCGCCGATGAGCCAGCTCAGATAAGCCCAGCTGCTCGAGCAGCCCCAAGGCACGCTTTCGGGCAGTGCCGCGGGACACTCCAGACAGCATTGCGGGCAGAGCGATGTTTTCCGCCGCGGTGAGCTCCGGCAGGAGCTGACCGTCTTGGAAGACGAAGCCAAAGGAGCGCAGGCGTAGGCGAGAGCGCGCAGCGTCACCGAGTTGGGCGATGTCAGTGCCGTCGAAAAGCACGGAGCCGCTGGTCGGACGCAGGACGCCCGACATGCAGTGCAGCAGGGTTGATTTGCCGGAGCCGGAAGGGCCCATGATGGCGACCTTCTCGCCGGCGGCGATGGTGAGGGAGATACCGGACAGGACGGGTGCGCCACCGTAGGACTTGGTGACGTCATGCAAAGTGAATTGTTCCATGGCCCTCATTTCAGTCGGTCGCGCCAATAAGCAACATGGTGCAGGCACTGATTTCCACGGTAGTGCTAGGGCTACTGTGCTTCACGGCGTAGGCCACTAGGCTTAGAGGTTATGTGGTTCGGTCGTCGCAAAGCAGCAGGTGGGGAAGCGGAGGCTGTCGCTCGCATCGCGGAGCTCACCGCATCCCGGCGCGCGGTGGCGGACGCCTACGAGATTGAGCGGCGACGCATTGAGCGGGACTTGCATGACGGCGCACAGCAGTATTTGGTGGCGGCACTGATGAAGCTGGGGGAGGCCTCCCTCGATGCGACCGGGTCCGTTGCAGATCTCATTGAGGCGGCTCAGGCTGACGTCGCGCAGGGTTTGGAGTCACTGCGGGCGACGGTGCACGGGATTCATCCGCAGGTGCTGAGCGATCGCGGCTTGGTTGCTGCGGTGTCTGCGCACCCGACGGCTCCGGCGGTGGTCGCCCCCTACCCGTTGCCGGAACTTTCACCTAGCGTGCTGGCAGCCGGGTATTTCTTCGCGTCAGAAGCGCTCACCAATGCGGCCAAGTACGCCCCGAATGCACAGGTGTCGGTATTGCTGACGGCCGATGCGGATTTGCGGATTTCTGTGGTGGACGACGGCCCCGGCGGCGCTGTGATCAGGCCGAACGGCGGGCTAGCCGGAATGCGGGAGCGCCTCGAGGCCTTTGATGGCTCCCTAACGCTGTCGTCTCCCGTGGGCGGCCCTACCCGGGTCGTGGCCACTATTCCCTTGCTGCTTGACCGCGGCGAACCAGGAGTTGCCTCATGAACATCGTGATCGCGGACGATTCCGCACTGCTTCGCGAGGGCCTTGCCGGCCTGCTGGAGCGCCGTGGCCACACGGTCACCGGCCAGGCGGCCAGCGCCACCGAGCTGCTGCAGCTTTTCGACGCCCTCCCCACGCTTCCCGATGTCCTCATCACCGACGTTCGCATGCCGCCCAACATGGCCGACGATGGTATGAAAGCTGCGGTTTCATTGCGCGCAAACTACCCAAGTCTCGCAATCATGGTGCTGTCCCAGTATGTGGCTCCCGCTTACGCTGTGGACCTCTTTGCTGGCGCGACCACGGCTGGGACGGGGTATTTACTTAAAGATCGCGTGGCCGATGTCGCATCCTTTTTGCAGTCCCTAGACATCATTTCTCGCGGCGGCACGGTGATCGACCCAACCGTTGCTTCGGCACTGATGTCAGCTGGGCGCTCTGGGCTAGGGGAGCTGACCCCGCGAGAAAAGGAGGTTCTGGAGCTCATGTCGCGCGGGCTCTCCAACTCCGAAATCGCCGCTTCGCTAGTAGTATCCGGGGCGGCGGTGGCGAAACACGTATCCAATATCTTCATGAAGCTGCGGCTCCCGCCAGAGGAAGAAAACCGCAGAGTTAAGGCGATCTTGGAGTATCTGACGGCACTGTAGGCATCGATCCCCGATGTTTCACGTGAAACCTAGCTACACAGGCTGCTCCATATCCAACTCATCGAAACCCGAGGTAGGCAGCTCAGTGATATCGCTGACCCAGGAAGCACGAATCACCGGCAGCGTCGCCTGCAGCTGCACGGCTGGATCCGGAATCAGGGGCGGAGTGGGAGCCCGCCAGGGCCGGTAGGGGAAGAGCGCCTCACACCACGGCCCATACTCGCTGAGCAGCACGAGATCGCGCGGCGCAGTGAAGGTAATAGTGGCATAGCCTTTGGGTAGGTCATATTCCTCGTTGAGCAGCATGGTGGCGTCGATAAGCGCGAGCGGACCGTACCACGCCCAGATCGGCGGGTTGCCAGCGCAATCAATCCCGGCGCGCGCCATCTCACTCACCATGTCTCGGTAAGCGGGATCATAACTGACCGACAAGATCTGCGCCCAGCTGCCCCGCAGCTCGCCCGTGGCTTCAAGTGTGCGCACGCGGGTAAGCGGCTGGAAAGTTTTGAGCTGGATGCGGTCCATGACAACTAGACTATGGGATATGGACGACTTGCTACACCTCGGCGACGAATGGGCCCCGCTGTTCAAGCTCCTCGGCGACCCGACCCGACTGAAGCTGCTGCTCGCGATGCATTACCGAGGCCCAGCTGAAGCAACAGTCTCCGAGCTGGCCGAACTCACCGGCATCAAGACGGCCACCGCCTCAGCCGCGCTGAAGAACATGGAGGCTGCTGGCGTGATCAGCCCGGTACGTGACGGTAGGGAAGTGCGCCACCGCCTGGTAGATGATCGCATCCACGAACTCTTGCACCATTTGGGTGGCGGGCACGCCCACTAGCCACAGAAAAAGCCCCGGCCTCCACGAGAGTGAAGAACCGGGGCTTGTTTAAAGCGCGGCTACTTGCCGAAGACCTCTTCAACGAGCTCTTCGTCGCCTTGTGTCGTCGCGGAGCGATCCAAGGATCCACCAGCAAACTTGTTGACCATCATCGCGATGGCACCGTCACCGGTGACGTTACAAGCGGTACCGAAGGAGTCGATGGCGATGTACGCGGCGATCATGAGGGCGATCTGACCGTCGTCGAAGCCCAAGTTAGTCTGCAGCAGGCCAACCGCGGCCATGATGGCACCACCCGGGACGCCAGGGGCTGCGACCATCATGATGCCCAGCAGGAAGATGAAGCCGAACATTTGCGCTGGTGGCATGTCCATGCCGTTCATCCACATGATGGAGAAGGCGAACAGGCCGATCTTCATCATGGAGCCGGAGAGGTGGATGGTGGCGCACAGTGGGATCACGAAGCCCGCAACGGCCTCGGAGACACCATTCTTCAAGGTGGAGGCGTAGGTGACCGGAATGGTGGCTGCGGAGGACGAGGTGCCGAGCGCGGTGCCGTACGCAGGGAGCATGTTCTTGAGCGAGGTGAAAGGGTTGCGGCCGGAAATTGCGCCAGCAAGCAGGAACTGCAGGAGCAGCACGATCCAGGTCATGATGGTCGCGAGGATCAGTACTTTTCCGAAAGCAGTGAGCGTGAGCATCAGGTTGCCGTTCATACCCATCGACAGGAACATGCCGAAGATGAAGACCGGCAGGAGCGGAATCACGAACTTGGCGATCACCTTCATGATCACCTCGTTCAGCTCGTCAGCCGCCGCGAAGAGCGTGTCAGACTTGACTGCTGTCATGCCCAGACCGACGGTGAAAGCCAGCAGCAGCGCCGCCATGACCTCCATCGGGGCCGGCATCTCTACCTCGAAGAATGGGGTGAGGGCTGTAGCATCAATGTCGGCTGCTTCCACCATGGACTGGCCCTTGAGGAGCCACGGGTAGACGGTTACTGCAACCAGGTACGCGAGCGAACCGGAGATGATGGTGGATGCGTAGGCGATGCCGGTGGTGACGCCGAGCCACTTGCCAGCACCCTTGCCCAATGAGGCAATTGCTGGCGTGATCAGGGCGAAGATCAGGATCGGCACGAAGAAGCCGAGGAAGTTGCCGAACAAGCCGTTGAACGTGACAAACACACGCGCCAGCCAGTCCGGGAAGAAGAAGCTGCATACGATGCCCAGGATGATGGCAACGATTACTTTGAACAGCAGGGATTCTGTAAATTTCTGCATGGGGGTACCTTTCTGTAAGTCCCCTAAATTATGCACGACCTCGGAAAATATAAAAAGCCACGAGGGCTCTAAGATGTAAGTCATGACAATTCTTTCCATCGTGGTCCTCATCCTGGCAGCTGCCCTGTTGGTAGTCGGTGGCCTGGCCACCGCCCGTCGACTCCCCGGCAATCCGCTGATCGGCTTGAAGGTGCCGGAGGTGCGTAAGTCTAAGGAAGCTTGGGACGTTTCCCACGCGGTTGCTGGCCCAATGTGGGTGGCCGCCGGCGTATCTCTGCTGTTCGGCGGACTCGTTGGCCTGCGCTTATCGACGCTCCTCGCCCTTATCTTCCTCGCCCTCACCATTTTCGTAGCCGCTGTTTTCCTGGGCATCGGCGCGAACAACGGTGCCAAGGCCGCTCACTTGATGGACCGCCAGCACAAGGACGAAGGCTGTGGCGAGGACTGCAACTGTGGTTCTGAAGAGCCGAAGCCAGAGGTCGATGTAGCAGCGCTGCGCAAGGCGATGAACCAGCGATGACACCCGAGTTCATCCTCGATCTTCGCAAGAAGATCGGCCATACCGAGCTATGGTTGCCGGGCGTGACTGCAATCATTCTCAAAGGCGACGAGGTCCTCCTGGTCAAGCGTTCGGACAATGGCGAGTGGACCCCAGTGACGGGGATCTGCGATCCCCGCGAGGAGCCGCATGTAACCGCTGTTCGCGAGGCCAAGGAGGAGACGGGGCTGGAGGTAGCCGTCGAAAAGCTCTTGTGGGTGCAGGCGGTGGGCCCGGTGGAGTACCCCAACGGCGACGTGACCTCATACGTCGACACTGCGTTCGTGTGTCGCCCCACAGCAGACACCGATCCATACCCAGCCGACGATGAATCAACCGACGTGGCATGGTTTCACGTGAAACATTTACCCCCGATGCAACCTAGGTTTTCGCACCTTATTCAGGCTGCGAGGGAGGGAATTTCGGGATTCGGTTCCCAAAACTCCTAACATAGTGTTACTCTAGCCACATGACTTTTTCTCGCGTGAACTTCTGGTGGTGGCCCTAGCAGCGGGCCCCCTCATTCACGCACGAAAAATCGGCCCGCACCGCACAGGTAGCGGGCCACTTTTATGTCTGTCTACCTGGAACAACAAATCTAAGGAGACAAGACACAATGCGCAAGACCCTGCTTCCCGCCTACTTCGGACAGTTCGGTGGCCAGTACGTTCCCGAGGAACTCTTACCGGTACTAGACGAGCTTGAGAAGGCCTACGTCGATGCCATGGCGGATCCGACGTTCCGCCAGGAACTGAACGACCTTTACACCAACTACCTCGGCCGTCCGACCCCGATCACGGAAACGAAGAACCTTACCTTTCCCAACGCCCGCATCTTCTTAAAGCGCGAGGACCTCGTGCACGGCGGCGCACACAAGGGCAACCAGGTGGTGGCCCAGGCACTGCTCGCTCAACGACTCGGCAAGACCCGCCTCATCGCCGAGACGGGAGCTGGGCAGCACGGCACCGCTACCGCCATGGTCGCCGCCCTCTTCGGCATGGAGTGCACGATTTACATGGGAGCCAAGGATGTTGCTCG
This sequence comes from Corynebacterium kalinowskii, assembly GCF_009734385.1. NCBI lineage: Bacteria > Bacillati > Actinomycetota > Actinomycetes > Mycobacteriales > Corynebacteriaceae > Corynebacterium > Corynebacterium kalinowskii. Next base: position 2,479,826 of record NZ_CP046452.1, read on the forward strand.
CCAACAACCGAACGTCTACCGCATGCGCCTGATGGGCGCCGAGGTGGTGTCAGTGGAGGAGAATGGCAACGGCCTGGGCAACGCGATTGATGTGGCCCTGCAGGACTGGGTCGATTCCTACGAAACCACCCATTACCTGCTCGGCACTGCAGCTGGCCCGCACCCGTTCCCGACCATCGTGAAGGAATTCCAGGCCGTCATTTCCCGCGAATCCAAGCCGCAGATGATCGAGCGCACAGGCAAGCTACCGGACGTGGTGGTGGCTGCTGTCGGCGGTGGTTCCAACGCGATCGGTGCCTTCGCGGACTACCTCGGCGACGAAGAAGTGCGACTCATCGGCGTCGAACCCGCAGGTGAGGGCCTTGATACCCCGCGTCACGGTGCCCCGCTGAACCGTGGCACCATCGGCATCCTGCACGGCTCGAAGTCCTACGCCATGCTTCACGACGACGGCTCGGTCGGCGTCTCCCACTCCATCTCCGCTGGCCTCGACTACCCGGGCGTCGGACCAGAACACGCATACCTCATGGACTCCGGTCGCGCCCAGTACGTTGGCATAACCGATGCCGAGGCCCTCGAGGCGTTGCAGCTGTTGGCCCGCAAGGAAGGCATCATCCCAGCCCTCGAGTCCTCGCACGCGCTTGCCTATGCGCTCAAACTTGCCGAGAACGCGACCGAGCCAATCAACATCCTGGTGAACCTGTCTGGTCGTGGCGACAAAGATGTCGATTATGTTCGCACCATCCTCGAAAGCAACGGGGTGGACGAGGCGATTGCGAAGCTATCATGATCTCCGCCGCTGACATCTACGCCAAGTACCGCGGGCCAAATACGGCGCTGCTCGAATCCGCTGACCTACACAAGAACCCGGTGAAGTCTCTTGCGATCCTCAAGGCGAAGGCAAAGCTGACGTGTGTCGGGGACACCGTCACCGTGCAGGTCCTGAGTCCGGCAGGGGAGAGCATCGCCGCATTCTTGGACAATGAGCTGCAGCAATACGGTACCGGGGGCGTCTATACTTTCCCGCGGTCCAGCGCATTGGATGAGCGGGACCGGCTGAAGGAGCCAAGCTCGCTGCTGCCATTGAAACTCCTGGAGTTTGACGAGCTACTCATCGGTGGCTTCGCCTTCGACTACCTGGAGTCCTTCGAAGATCTCCCGCCCGTAGCCGAGGGATTGAACACTTTCCCGGACTACGAGTTCTTGGTTTCCGAGATTTCACTTCACATCGATCACGCCACCAACAGCGTTGAGTTTCGCGGGGGCCAACCGCAGGAAACTTCCCATGTTTCACGTGAAACATCGGTTAAGTTGCCGCCCGAAGTCTCGGACTCGGAATTCGAAGACTGGGTTCGCCAGCTGCAGGGCAACATCCACTCCGGCGACATCTACCAGGCCGTCCCTTCACGCGCCTTCGTTCGCCCGTGCACCGACGCTTTCGCGGCTTATCTCCGCCTGAAGGAATCCAATCCAAGTCCCTATCTCTTCTACATTGAAGGCGAAGACTACGAACTCTTCGGAGCCAGCCCGGAATCCTCACTGAAGTACGATCCATCCAACCGACAGATCGAGCTCTATCCGATCGCGGGGACCCAGCCTCGTGGCGCGACCCCAGAGCAGGACGAGCGCTTGGAACTCCTCCTGCGCACTGACGCGAAGGAAATTGCGGAGCACACGATGCTCGTAGACCTCGCCCGCAACGACCTCGCCCGTGTTTGCACTAACCGTCAAGTGACGAAACTCATGGGTGTAGATAAGTACTCCCGAGTTATGCACTTAGTGTCACAAGTTACCGGAACTTTGGCCCCAGATCTGGATGCTTTGGATGCCTACCGTGCCTGCATGAACATGGGCACACTCACCGGAGCCCCGAAGATCCGCGCCACCGAACTCATTCGCGGACTCGAACTGGCTCGGCGGGGAAGCTACGGCGGCGCCGTCGGCTACCTACACCAGGGCGTGATGGACACCTGCATTGTCATCCGCTCCGCATTTGTCAAGGATGGGATCGCCATCGTCCAAGCGGGAGCTGGCGTTGTCCGCGATAGCATTCCGGCCAGTGAAGCAGCCGAAACAAAACACAAGGCAAAAGCAGTATTGGAGGCACTCCAATGATTGTGCTCATCGATAATAGAGACTCCTTCACATATAACCTTGTCGAAGCGATCGGCGAGGTGACAGTAGTTCGCAATACCGCGACGCCAGAACAGATTAGAGCGTTGGGCCCCACCACTATCGTGCTCTCGCCCGGCCCCGGTCGACCGAACATGGAGCCAATCATTCAAGCGTTCAAGGGGGAGGTGCCCATCGTCGGTATCTGCCTCGGCTTCCAGGCAATCCTGGAACACTTCGGCGGGGACGTGCGCGAAGTCGGCCCGGTCCATGGCTTCCGCGACACTCTCACCTCAACGCACCCGCTTTTCGACGGCCAGTCTGTCGCTCGATATCACTCTCTCGGCTGCACGGAACTGCCCAGCGGTCTAGAACTGTTGGCCGAGTGCGAGGGCATTGTTATGGCTGCGCGCTCGGTCGAACACAAGATGATCGGCCTGCAGTTTCACCCTGAGTCCATCCTGACCCCCAACGGCCAACAACTACTCGACTTCTGTTTGGAGTGTTTCACGTGAAACTTCATGAATTCCTCGACAACCACCACCCGACCGTCGAAGAGGCCCGAGCGGTCTTTGAACCCCTCACCATCGGCGAATACGAGGACGTTCACATCGCCGCGCTGTTGGCCACCATCCGCACCCGTGGCGAGACCCTAGCCGACATCACCGGTGCCGCGCTGGCCTTCCTCAACGCTGGCCGGCCCTTCCCAATCACGGGGGAGGGGATTCTCGATACCGCCGGAACCGGCGGCGATGGCGCGAATACCATCAATATCACGACCGGCGCCTCGCTCGTCGCGGCCGCAGGCGGGTGCAAGTTGATCAAGCACGGCAATCGCTCCGTCTCCTCCCAGTCCGGCTCGGCGGACGTGCTCGAAGCGCTCGGTATCCCACTCGATCTTGATGTCGACCGCGCGGTTCGCCAGTTCGAAAACGCCAACTTCACGTTCCTCTTCGCCCCGGCCTACAACCCAGCGGTCGCCCACGTCCAGCACGTCCGCCGCGCGCTCAAAGTCCCCACGCTGTTTAACACCATGGGACCGCTCCTCAGCCCGGCCCGCCCGGACCTACAGCTCATGGGTGTAGCGCGCCCCGAGCAAGCTGAACTCATCATCCAAACCATGCGCGAACTCGGCCGCCGTCGCGCGCTGGTCGTGCACGGCTCTGGCACCGACGAGATCGCCGTGCACGGCCCGACGCAGGTCTGGGAGCTTGCCGACGGCGAGATCCGGCAGTACACAGTGACGCCAGCGGAGTTGGGCGTCGGCACGCATGCGCTACAGGACCTGGCTGGTGGTGATGGCGTCGAAAATGCCCGCCACCTGCGTGCGGTCTTCGCAGGTGAGGGCCCTCAAGCGCACATCGATGCGGTGGCGGTCAACGCTGGTGCGATGTTCTACTTGTCGGGTATTGCTGATTCGCTGCGCGCCGGCACGGAACATGCCTATGGTTTGTTACAGGACGGGACGGTGCGCGAATGGCTCGCGCGTCACGAGGAGGCGAATTATGGTTCTCGATGAGATTGTGACAGAGCGCAGGACGCATCTGCCGGGGATTGCAGAACTGGTAGCTGGCAAGCCCTTACAAAAGTCAACGCGCTCCCTGGAAGAGTGGCTGGCCCAGCCTGGCCCGCAGTTCATTATGGAATGCAAGTCGGCTTCGCCGTCGCTGGGGGAGATTCGGGGCGACTACCGTCCTCGCGAGCTCGCGGAGGTGTACTCGCGCTACGCAGCCGGGATCTCGGTGCTGTGCGAGCCAAAGTGGTTCAAGGGATCGTATGCCCATTTGGCCACCGTTGCGGCGACCACGCACCTTCCCGTGCTGTGCAAGGACTTCATCGTGGACGAGGTGCAGATTCGTGCGGCACGCTACTTCGGTGCCGACGCGGTGCTGCTTATGCTGTCTGTTCTCACTGATGAGGAGTACCGCGGATTGGCCGAGGTCGCCGCATCGTTGCAGATGGATGTCCTCACGGAGGTCGTCAGTGAAGAGGAAGCCCGCCGGGCGAACGCGCTCGGCGCACGGATTGTCGGTATTAATCACCGCGACCTCTCGGATCTCAGCATCGACCTGACCCGCTCCGCCCGGCTGGCTCCGATGTTGGAGGCTTCCGTGGTGATCGGGGAGTCCGGCATCCGCTCCCACTCGGTCATCCAGACCATGGGCTTCCTGGATGGTTTCCTGGTCGGCTCGCATCTGTCGGGTAGCGCAGACGTCGAATCGGCAGTGCGCGAGCTCGTCTACGGCGATAACAAGGTCTGTGGTCTCACCCGTCCTGAAGATGCTCAAGTCGCCTACGCAGCTGGCGCGACTCATGGCGGCCTGATCCTGGTGGCAGAGTCCCCGCGCAATGTTTCACGTGAAACATGTTCGGCAATCATGGCGGCCGAACCGGGCCTCAAGTACGTCGCCGTCACTCGCACACCTGACATCGACCCCACCGGCTTCCATGCCATCCAACTGCACAGCGCCAACGGCACACTGGAGGAGGAGCAGGCGCTGATTGCCCAAGCCCGCGCAACGGGTCTGGAGGTCTGGCGCGCTATCGATATGACGGCGGAGGAGGGGCCACAACTGGCCGTTAGCCTTGCTCCGCTCGTCGATAAGCTCGTGCTCGACACCGGCCAGGGTGGCACCGGCCAGTCCTTTGACTGGTCGATCATCCCGGCAGAAGTCAAGGGCAAGGCACTGCTGGCTGGCGGCCTGAACCTAGACAACCTCAAGGCCGCCTTGCAGCACGAAATCTCGCTCGACCTCAACTCCGGCTTCGAAACCTCGCCGGGCCACAAAGACCCAGCCGCCCTCGTGGCAGCATTCCAGATGATCAAGGAGCACCAGTGAAACTACCTGCATACTTCGGTGAGTTCGGCGGGCAGTTCGTGCCCGAGGTGCTCATCCCAGCGCTTGACCAGCTGGAGGAGGCGTTTGTCGACGCCCAGAACGATCCAGCCTTCCAGGCCGAACTGGCCGATCTACTCCAGAACTACCTGGGTCGCCCAACCCCGCTGTACGAATGCCGCAACCTCGGCGGCCCGGCGCGAATCTTCCTGAAGCGCGAGGACCTCGTCCACGGTGGCGCCCACAAGACGAACCAGGTGCTCGGACAGGCGCTGCTTGCCAAGCGCATGGGCAAGACTCGCATCATCGCGGAGACTGGGGCAGGCCAGCACGGCACCGCGACGGCGCTGGCGTGCGCCTTGTTGGACCTCGAATGCACCATCTACATGGGTGCCAAGGACGTGGCTCGCCAACAGCCGAATGTCTATCGCATGGAATTGATGGGCGCGACGGTCGTCCCCGTGGATACCGGCTCCGGTACCCTCAAGGACGCGGTGAACGAGGCGCTGCGCGACTGGACTGCCACCTACGCCAACTCGCACTACCTGCTGGGCACGGCCGCAGGACCGCACCCGTTCCCGACGATCGTGCGCGAGTTCCATCGAGTGATCTCCACCGAAGCCAAAGCACAGATGCTGGAGCAGACTGGCGGACTGCCCGACATGGTCGTCGCGGCCGTCGGCGGTGGCTCCAACGCGATCGGTATCTTCGCGGACTTCATTGACGAACCCACAGTGAAGCTAGTGGGCGTTGAGCCCGCAGGCGAGGGCCTGGATTCCGGCAAGCATGGTGCCACCATCAATGCTGGACAGATCGGCATCCTGCATGGCGCGCGCTCGTACCTCATGCGCACCGCTGACGGACAGGTTGAGGAGTCCTACTCCATCTCTGCCGGCCTCGACTACCCGGGCGTCGGTCCGCAGCACGCCCACCTGCACGCCACCGGGCGCGCCCAGTACGTCGGAATCACAGACAACGAGGCGCTGGACGCGTTCCAACTGCTGTCCAAGAATGAGGGCATCATCCCAGCGCTCGAGTCCAGCCATGCCCTTGCCTACGCGCTGAAGCGCACCGACGAGCCGCTCAAGATCTTGGTAAGCCTGTCTGGCCGCGGCGATAAGGACATCGACCACGTGAAACGAACCCTGGAGGGGAACTAATGGATCGCTACGCAGAGCTGTTCGCTCGTAAAGACGGTGTCTTCGTGCCGTTCTTCATGCTGGGGGACCCCTCCTACGAGGAATCGAAGCGCATCATCAATCAGGCCATTGCAGCAGGCGCCGACGCCCTGGAGCTCGGCATTTCATTCTCCGACCCAGTCGCTGACGGCCCAACCATCCAGCGCGCCCATATCCGTGCCGCAGACACGACTCCAACCAAGGCACTGGAATTGGTGGGGGAGATCCGTGCGGAGCATCCGACGGTTCCCATCGGTTTGCTCGTCTACGGCAATGTGGCCTTCTCCATGGGTTTTGGTGAGTTCTACGAGGCACTAAAGATCGCTGGGGCCGACTCCGTGCTCATCCCAGACGTTCCCGTCCGCGAATCGGAGCCATTCCGGGCGGCCGCGAAGAAGCACGGCATCAAGCAAGTGTTCATCGCGCCCCCTCATGCCTCTCAAGAGACCCTAGCGATGGTGGCAGAACACTCCGAGGGATACATCTATGCCGTCTCCCGCGACGGGGTCACCGGCACCGAGCGAGAGGCTACCTTTGAGGCCGTCCCGCAGTCTGACACCCCGGTGCTGCTCGGCTTCGGCATCTCCACCCCAGAGCACGTCAAGGCCGCTCGCCACGCTGGCGCTGACGGCGTCATCGTTGGCTCCGCGCTCGTGAAACTAATCGAGGCCGGCCAGCAGGACCAGATCTCACACCACATCGCCGAGTTCAAGAGCGCGCTGTGAGATTCAAAGAGCCAACCGGCAAGACCCTCGAGGAGTGGCTGCGTGAGCTCGGCGATCCGAGCGCCCTGACCCACCGCGAGATGGCAGCTTGGTTCGTCGATAAGGGCGTGCCCGCCTGGTGGGCGCAGAGCCTGACGGTCGCGGTGGAGCAGCAGATCGGCCGACGCGTCGTAGGCCAGACCTGCGCCGGCACCTTTTCAGCGAGCGCGAGCAAGACCATGCCAGGGGAGTGGGAGGCAACTTTCGAAGCGTTTACTCGCTTTATGACTCCCGACCGCCTCCCCATGGCCGGTTCCGAGCCCAGCACGTCCGCGACGGAAAAGTGGCGTTACTGGCGCACGCAGCTTATCGACGGCTCTAAAGTTGTCATCACCTGCCAAGAAAAGCCTGGTGGCAAGGTCACTTTTGCGGTGAACCACGACGGACTCGAAGACAATGTTTCACGTGAAACCATGAAGATTCATTGGCGGGGTGTGCTCGGTGATTTTGTAGACACGCGCTAGCACTTGACAGTGACGTAGCGTCACTGGGTGTAATAAAGGTGTGCTTATCAAAGAACTAGCGGACACCGCGGGAACGACGGTCCGCACGGTGCGTTATTACCACCAGGAGGAGCTGCTGCCGATCCCGCGCGGCACACCCCGCGACTATAGCTTTGACCATCTGGTTCGGCTAATCCGCGTGCGGAATCTCGTCGCCAGCGGGCTCAGTATTAGCCAGGTGAAGAAACTCATCGGCTCTGCCGAGGTTGATGCGCAGGCCGAACTAGCCGCCACCAAGCGCAGCATCGACGAGCAAATAGGCGCGCTACTGGAACAAAAGGAGCGGCTTCAGCGCCTAGAGGAACGACATAATCAGGCACCCACTGCCATTCCTTTGCCACAGCGCATTACGAACTTTTATCGGCTTTTGCTGGAGCGGGAAGACGATCCCGTGATGCGCAAGGTGATCAAGCGCGAACAGCGCATGGTCGAAGTGCTGTCCCACCTTGGCTTCCTCGATAGCTTGGACTACTTGTGGTCGGAAGACCCTTCGGAAGAATATCTAGACCTCGCGCTGCGCATGTTCCGCTCTTTCCGCAGCATTACCGAGCTTTCTTATGAGGACGCCGAGCGGGAAATCGATCAGATGATGGACGAGCACATCCGGCTGTCCGGCTTCACCCCAGAACAGATGCCACGCGTCTTTGAGCAGTTCTTCGGCACTCCCGGCGGCATCAAACTCATCTACCTCGCCTACCCGCACCCCAACCACAAGCTCTACATCAGAAGATTTCTCGAGCGTTACGTTTTGGAGCAACCATGAACGTCATCACCATCAACAACCTCACCATTCAGTTCGGAAATTTCAAGGCGCTGGATGGCCTCGACATGTCTGTCGAGGAAGGCAGCATCCATGGATTTCTGGGGCCGAATGGCTCCGGCAAGTCCACCACCATTCGCACTCTGCTCGGCCTGCTTCATCCAAAGAGTGGGGAAGTACGCGTATTGGGGGAGGACCCCAAGACTAATCCGGCAGTTCTCAAGCGGGTGGCATACGTCCCCGGCGACGTCACCTTATGGCCGAACCTCACCGGCTTCGAGACCTTCCGCGCGCTCGAGAGTCTGCGCGGTCGACCGACAGATCGACAACGGGAGAAGGAACTCATAGAAGCCTTCGAACTCGACCCAACCAAGAAGGCGAAGAGCTACTCGACGGGCAACCGTCGCAAAGTGCTCCTCGTCGCAGCACTCAGCGCTAACGCAGAACTGCTCATTATGGACGAGCCGACCGCCGGCCTCGATCCGCTGATGGAGCGGGTGTTCCAAGCCCAATTGAAGAAAGACAACGAGCGCGGGGCTTCAGTACTGCTATCAAGCCACATTCTGAGTGAGGTAGAAGCCCTCTGTGATTCCGTCACTGTGATTAAAGACGGTCGGGTCGCTCAACGGGGCAAAATCGACACTTTGCGCGAACTTGCCGGCCACCGGGTGAGTGCCAACGTCGATGGGAAGCACATCTTGGAAACGGTTCCGGAGACTAACGTGAACGCCATCCTCGAGCGGCTGCTTGCCCAAGGCGCAACCAACATCTCTGTCACTACCGCGAGCCTGGAGGAGACATTCCTCAAGGCATACGCTAATGATGGGAGTGACCAATGAAAGCGCTAACTTACGCTCGGCATGAATTACGAATAAATCGGGTGTTTTTACTTGCCTGGATTATCCCATTATGGTCCATACCCACCATGTTTATTCCCGCCTATGAGTCTTATTATCCAAATGTCGAGGACCGGCAAGGACTCATCAGCGGCATGCAAATCAATCTAGGCATGCGCGCCATGTACGGCAAGCTGTACGATCCTGGCACCCTCGGCCAACTCATGGCATGGGAGGGCGCGGGCTGGCTGTTGATCCTCAGCGCGGTGATGGCCGTGATCTTGACCTTCCGATGCTACCGAAAGCCGGAAGCGAGCAGCCTAGGGGAGCTGCCCCGTGCAACAGGTCTCAGCCGGCTCGACATTGCCCTCGGCACGTTGCTCCTCGTCTCCGCTGTCTCGTTGATCCTCGGCTTGGGCATTACTGGCGTTCTCGTCGCCCTCAATGCCTTCTACGGAGAAATGTCGACCAAGGGAGCCGTTGCCTACGGCCTCGCCATCTTCATCAGCACCCTTGGCTCGGCAGTCCTCGCGGCCGCCGCTAGTCTGTTCACCCGTAATGAACACACCCGCGTCGGCTTATTACTAGTGGGGTTGGGGTACATGTCGCGCGCGCTTGCCGACGTCCAAGGCATCGACTTCTTCAACTGGATCACCCCTCTGGGTTGGTTTGGCCTCGTGCGACCCTTCACCGATGACCGATTCTGGGTGCTTGGCATCGCCTTTGCCGCCACCACGGCTCTGGCTGCACTGTGGCTCTACGCGGAGCGCGGTCGAGAGTACGGCATGGGAATTCTCCCCGTTACGCAGCGCAAGGCGCCAAAGCCACGTGCTATTGGAAGCCCGTGGAAGCTACGCCGTCTGCTGGATCGCGGTTTCCATCTCACGTGGGTGATCACCGCGTTCGCTATTTCCCTGTTCATGTCGAGCCTCAGTTCCTCGATGGATGATCTGCTGAAAGAAGACGAGACCACAGGTCAGATCTTCAAGCAGATGTTCGGCGGTATGAATCTTGAAATCGCCTTTCTGACCTACATGGCTGACTTCCTCGGCATCATCATGGCCGTTGCTGCAGTCGCCGGGGTAATGAAACTGCGCGGTGAGGAGCGCGATCGGCACGTAGATCTAATCCGGGCCCAGGGCACGTCCCGGGAGCTGCCAATGAAGCTGCAAGCAGCCTCCACGGTGACGTTCATTGTGGGAGTCGTCCTAGCCATGGTTGCCGGTAGTGTTCTGGGCGTCATGCTGCAGTCAAAGCATGCAGAGGACGTGTGGAAGGTCGCTGCCACAGCGAACGCCGCCCAGGTGGCCCCGATGCTCGTGCTTGCGGGCCTGACGGCACTACTCATTGGACTCTGGCCGAAACAAGCGTGGGTGTCCTGGCTGCCATTGATCTACTCGGCAGTTGTCTCCATCATCGCACCATTGTTCCAGGCTCCCGAATGGTTGCTCAAGACCTCGGCCTTCGGCCATACGATCTACTCCGAGGACACCTCAGCATGGCCGGCCTGGGTGGCAATGATGATCATTGGCACGATCGGGTTGATCGCGGCGTGGATTTTCGCAGGTAAGAGGGAAATTGCGTAGGCTCTAAGCCATGACTGATTTTTCTTGCAGCAGGCGTATGTTCCTCCTCGGCACCGCAACCACCTTCGCAGGTGCGGTGCTCGCCGCGTGTGGCAGCGAGAAGGCAGGTGGCGTCGCCATCTCAGACGTACCTGTCGGAAGCGCTGTGTTGGTCGATAATTTCATCATCGCCCAACCATCCGCAGGCGTGTACAAGGCATACAGCAACGTGTGCCCCCACCAGGGCGCTGACATCAACAAGATCGAAGGCGGACAGGCCATCTGCCCGAAGCACAACTCGGTCTTTAGCCTAGAAGACGGGTCAGTAGTCTCCGGCCCGGCGCGAGGCGCCATGGCTCCGGCCAAGCTAACCAAAGAGGGCGATCAGCTCCAGGTCGCGCGGGCGTAGCTCGCAGCCACATCGAACTCGGCCCCAAGCTCATGCGCGGCGCGCCACGGCCAGTGCGGATCGCGCAGTGCGGCGCGACCGATGAGAACAGCGTCGAGTTCTTCGCGTTCCAGATAGCCGTTGGCTTGCGCTGGTTCTGTAATCAGGCCGACGCCGGCGGTAAAGATGCCGGTTTCGCGACGAATCTCGGCCGCAAGATCGGTTTGATAGTTCGGCGCAACCGGGATGTCGGCTGGGACCAGGCCACCGCTGGAAACGGACAGTACATCCACGCCGCGTTCCTGCAGCAGGCGCGTGAGCTCGATCGTCTGAGCGACGTCCCAGGATGCCTGCTCGTCGACCCAGTCTGTCGCCGAAACGCGGACGATCAGCGGCATGCCTTCAGGAATGGTGTCGCGGACAGCGTCGACGACCTCCAAAATGAGGCGGGTGCGTCCAGCGAAAGTGCCGCCGTAGTCGTCGATACGCGTGTTGCTCAGTGGCGACAAAAACTGGTGCAGTAGGTAGCCGTGGGCGGCGTGAATTTCAACGGCGTCGAAGCCAGCAGCGACGGCGCAGCGGGCCGATTCGGCAAACTGGCTGGGAATCTGCAGCACTTCAGCGTGAGTCATGGAGCCGGGCTCGATCGTCTCCCAGCCACCTTCCGCCGGTGGGACGGTTCCGCGAGAGAAACCGGGAAGTCCGGGGTAAGTCGACGCTTTGCGCCCGGCGTGAGCGAGCTGCACCGCCATTTTTGCTCCCTGCGCTTGCGCAAAGGACACGATGGGATGCCAGGCAAGGATGTGCTTGGCCGACCAGAGGCCGGTGTCGCGCGGGCTAATGCGCCCCTCGGGAGCCACGGCGCTCGCCTCAACGATGATGAGGCCAAAGCCACCGACAGCGCGGGCGCCGTAGTGCGTGAGGTGCCAGTTGTTAGGCACGCCGTCTTCCGTAGTCACCTGGTACTGGCACATCGGTGGCAGCCAGATGCGATTTTTAATCTCCAGGTCACGGATGGTCACCGGCGCGAATATATTCATGAGTCCTAAGAATACGCCGTTTCACGTGAAACATGTCTCAACTTTTCCTACAGTTGCCGTATGAAGCCGAAAGTAGACATCCTGATCGTGCTCATCGTGCTCGCCGTCGTCGTGGCTATCATCGCCCCGGTGTCCGGCGCCGCCGCACATGCGTTTTCGATCGCCACTTCCATCGCCATCGCGCTACTGTTCTTCCTCTATGGTGCGCGTTTGTCTCCCGCAGAGGCACTCGCCGGTTTCAAGCACTGGCGGCTCCACCTCACCATCCTCGTGTTTACTTTCGTGTTCTACCCCCTGATTGGACTTGGGCTTAGGCCGTTCGCGGGGAGCATGGGGGACGGCATTTTGTATCTGACCTTGGTGCCGTCGACGGTGCAGTCCTCGGTGGCCTTCACCTCCATCGCGCGCGGCAACGTTGCCGGATCCATCGTGAGCGCCAGTGCGTCGAACCTGCTCGGGGTGATTATTACCCCGCTGCTGGTCATGTTGACGATGCAGGCTGGGGGAGGGGTCAAGGTAGATGGTCAGGTGTTCATGGACATCGCCGTTCAGCTGCTTTTGCCGTTCGTGCTCGGCCAGCTCGCTCGTAAGTGGGTAAAGGGCGTCGCGGCGCACAAAGCAACGAAAATCGTCGACCGCGGTTCCATCACCATGGTGGTCTATTCGGCTTTCTCCGCCGGTATGGTGGCCGGGGTATGGCAAAGCGTCTCACTGACCCAGATCCTCGCACTGTGTGGCTTCTCGGTGGTCTTGGTCATCGCAATGCTGGTGCTCACCCGTTGGATCGCAGGCTTGCTGGGCTTCAACCGCGCGGACCGCATCGCCATCGAATTCTGTGGCTCCAAGAAGTCCCTGGCCACGGGCCTGCCAATGGCGGCCGTCATCTTCGGCTCCGGTGGCTTGGGTCTGCTCATCTTGCCGCTAATGATCTACCACCAGATCCAGCTGATGATCTGCTCGCTGCTGGCCTCGCATTACGCCAAGCAGCCCCACTAAGGTGGTTTCACGTGAAACTTCTCTATGTTAAAACCACGCTGCGGGTCCCCGGAATCGCTCCCGTCGTCCACCTCGCCGAACTCGAACACGCCGAGGGCTCACCGCTGTGCAAGCCAGCGCGCATGCTGGAAGCCACCGAAGACGGCCTCATCACCGGCGCTTTTCGACGCCAACCGCCCCTCAATCACGGCATGTCCCACCCACCCCAGCAACTCATTCCGCACCCAGATTCCTGGGGCGATCTCCCTGATATCACTTCCGACCGCATGACGGCAGAGGAATTTGAGGGGCTGTGGCAAGAGGCCATGCAGAAGTTCTAGTTGTCTTCCAGGTCGGCCGGGAACGTCGCGAATAGCGGCAGCGGCATCGGCTGGCGACGCAGCACCTCGGCCCAAAGGTCCACGGCCCCCGGCGCGATGATGTCGGAGGCGAGAGCTGGGGTGGCGTACCAGTAGCCTTGGCCCAGTTCTTCGGCAAGATCATTGCCTTGCCACTCGATGAAGCCAGCGAACAGGCGGACGGATTCGACGATGTCTTGCAGCTGTTCAATGGGGGTGCGCAGGTCGATGACCACGATCCGGTGGTCGAGGTAGCGCACGAACGGCACCTCCGCCAAGGCAGCGGGCGTGAGTCCCGCCTTGAGTACGCCGAGGGCGACGATCGAATCGCGATTCTCTTCGCCACCAACGTAAAACGCTTGGGGTTTGGCCACGAGGGGAACTAGGTGCTCCATCACGTTGGCTACGGCGATGTCGCCGCGCATATTCAGGGCTACGCCAAGGGTGTGCTCAGCGGTTTGTTCGACCACCATCACGACGCTGCGAGTACGAAAGTCCAGGTCCATGCCGGGGGCGGCCAGGAGTAGGGTGCCGGGGTGGACATCGCCAAGCTCGAGCGCGCGAAAGAGCCGGTCGGCAAAGAAGTCTTCCATTTACTGTTCCTTCCACCAGGCGAGCAACGCCTGCTCGGCTTCCTCGGGGGTGAGCGGGCCGCGCTCCAGGCGCAGCTCTTTGAGGTACGCCCAAGCGCGACCTACCTCGGGACCAGGCTTCAGTCCGAGCAACGACATGATGGCGTTGCCGTCGAGGTCTGGGCGCACGCGAGCTAGGTCTTCCTTTTCCGCTAACTCCGCGATCCGCTCTTCCAACCCATCATAGGCGCGGCGGAGTCGTTCGGACTTGCGTTTGTTGCGGGTGGTGCAGTCGGCGCGAACGAGCTTGTGCAGGCGGGGGAGGAGTTCCCCGGCATCGGCCACGTAGCGTCGCACCGCGGAATCGGTCCACGCGTCCTCACCGTAGCCGTAGAAGCGCATGTGGAGAAACACCAGCTGAGACACATCGGAGGTCATCTGCTTGGAGTACTTAAGTGTCCGGAAGCGCTTGCGTACTAGCTTCGCGCCGACCACCTCGTGGTGGTGGAAGCTCACGCGGCCGGAATCAAAGGAACGGGTGGCTGGCTTGCCCACGTCGTGAAGCAGCGCTGCCCAGCGCAGCACCAGGTCGGGCCCGTCTTCTTCTTGCTCCATGGCCTGACGCAACACTGTCATGGAGTGGGCGTAGACGTCCTTGTGCTGCATGTGCTCGTCGGCTTCCATTTGAATGCCGGAAAGCTCAGGCAGGATGCGGTCGGCAAGTCCCGTGGTCACCAGCAGATCGAAGCCGTCCCACGGGGCCTCGCCGCCGATGAGCTTATCGAGCTCCACCTGGATGCGTTCCGCAGTAATCCGATCGATCTCCGTCGCCATGTCAGCCATCGCCTCGCGCACGCGGGGTGCGACACTAAAACCCAGCTGGGAGACGAAGCGGGCGGCGCGCAACATGCGCAGCGGGTCATCGTGGAAGCTTTGCGACGGCAACGCCGGCGTATCCAATTCACCAGCAAGCAGCGCGTCGAGCCCATTTAACGGGTCATGGAATTCCAGGGTGCCATCGCCGAGGATCTCCACCGCCATCGCGTTGACAGTGAAATCGCGGCGAACCAGGTCGCCCTCCAAGTTCGATCCGAATTGGACCTCCGGGTTACGGGAGGAACCATCGTAGGTATCGGAGCGGAAGGTGGTGATTTCGATCTGCTGGCCGTGCTTTTCTGCAGACAGGGTTCCGAAGTCGATCCCGGTGTCCCACACGACATCGGCGTAGTCGTCAAGAATGGCTCGGGTCACCTCCGGACGAGCGGAGGTAGTGAAGTCAAGGTCGTGGCTCAGCTTGCCGAGTAACGCATCGCGCACCGATCCGCCCACCAGGTAGAGGGCGTGCCCTTGCTCCCCAAACCGTGCGGCCAGAGGGGCCAGAGTTTCGGAAAGGTCTTCCAGCGCGGTGGTTGCGCGGGCGAGCATGCCCAAACGGGCGGTTTCATCGGAATACACCCCGCTTATTCTACCAATCCTCCTATCTGCACCCGGAGCAGGATACGATGTTAAGGATGACTGAGCAGCAGCGACCGAGCGCACACACTCCGGGGCCCCGGCGGAAATCCGCCCAAGGCTCTGCTGCTTCACGCTCTGGGGCAGGGAACAAGGCTGCTGACAAGCCAAACGATAGGGCCGCCGATAATTCTGGCCCCAAAGTTGGTGACGGGGAGAAGTCTCCTGCGAAGCGTCGTCGCCGTCGTTCTCGGCGCCGCAGTTCTGCCACGACGCCCACCACCACAACTCAGGAAGCGGGCCGGGGTCGCAGTCGACGCTCGAACCGCGACAAGCGCGCGAAGGCACGGGGTACGCAGCGTTACCCGGAGCGCTCCCACATGCAGACCAACGATGAGACCTCTGCTGGTGGTCTCGTTGTATCCGGACTCGCGGAATCAGTCAGCGCTAGCGGCGAGGTCGATTTGAGCAAGGTCTACGTTGCCCTCATCGGTCGACTCGACCGTCGCGGTCGACTGCTCTGGTCGATGCCAAAAGGCCACGTGGAGCCAGGTGAGAATCGCGCCGCGACCGCCGAGCGCGAGGTGTGGGAAGAAACCGGTGTCCACGGCGAGGTGTTCGCCGAGCTCGGTGTGATCGACTATTGGTTCGTCTCCGAAGGCACGCGGATCCACAAGACGGTGCATCATCACCTGTTGCGCTATGTGGACGGCGACCTCAATGACGAAGACCCCGAGGTCACCGAGGTGGCGTGGATCCCGGCCAGTGAGCTCATCGAGCGCCTGGCCTACGCCGATGAACGCAAACTCGCCCGTATCGCGCACGACATGCTCCCCGAATTCGCACGCCAGGCGAAAGCGGAGGGAAAGGCAACCCCACGCTAATGGTTGCCCCGCTGCTGCGCACCGCCGCCGCCCTGTCAGCGCTGTCGCTGGCAGCACTGTCCCCGGCGGCTCTTGCCGTTCCGCTGCCGACCTCGCCAACGGACCCCACGATCGCGCACCAATGGGTCAATCCCGAGCTCCGCGCCGTCGATAGCAGCAGCGAGATTAGCTCCCGCATCGAGAGCATCAGTGCCGATGCTTTTGAACTGACCCTGGTAAATGATTCGGGCGCAGTGCTTTCCGACGTCTCCGTGCGCGTTCAGCGCGCGAACCCGGTAACCTCCGTCGCCCAGGCACGCACCGTGCTTGCCGATGAAGAATCGACCTACCACGTCTCCACCCCTTTTCAGGCCGTCCCCATCGAGCTCGCCCCGGGGGAGAGCCACACGTTCTCCGTGAAAGTCGATCACGGTGCACTGGATATGGCCAAGGATGGGGTCTACCCAGTACTCATTAACGTCAACGGCGAACTCGGCCAAGGTGGCCAGCAATTCTTGGCATCGGAGCGAACGCTCATTCAAGTCGGCACGCCCCGACCAGAGCACCCACTAGCTCCCGTCACGATGCTCATACCTGTGACCGCGCAAAGCGACATCCTCCCGGGGGAGACCGGCGAAGCGCCGAACCAACCCCCGCTCATTTTGCAGTCTGAGCAACTCGCCAAAGACATCGCGCCCACTGGCCGCCTCACTAAGCTTCTCGACGCCCATCGCCGGCACGCCGCTACCAGCTGCCTCGCCGTCGACCCGGAGGTCGCGCTCACGGTGAGCCGCATGGCCGATGGCTACCAGATCGCCGAGGAACGCCCGAACCCGGTGGCGCACAAGCCACGCCTGCGTGACTCCTGGGGTTCCAAGAACAACAAGATTGATGCCACGCCGGGGCAGGGGAGCACAGACGCGCGCGCCTGGCTGAAACAACTGACGGACATTGCCCAAGGCGGCGGTTGCGTCGTGCCCATGTCGTGGGCGAACGCAGAGCTCAACGCCGTGGCCGCCACCGGCAACGCCGGCTTGCTGCACTCCGCCGCCCTGGAGGGCAGTGCGGTGCTCAGCGAACTGCTGGGTGCCCCTGTGCGTCACGACGTCATCATCCCCGGCTTCGGATACCTAGAGCAGCGCACCGCCACGAGCCTCGACGAGCTCCTCCCGGCTCCGGCCACCGCGCTCGTGGCTGACAACACGCTTCCGGATAGCGCGGTCAGTGTCGGCCAACACCTCACCGCCCTCGGTTACGATGCTGCGCTGGCCTCACAGCTGGGCACCTTGGGAGACACTCCGGGCACCGTCGGTTACAGCAATCAATGGCAGCGCTTCGACTATCGACTCGATTCCAATGCCGCGCGCCGATCCAGCGCCACCGCTGCGCTCTACCTCGCGGCCACCGATGACGATCAGCCGCTGCTCGTCGTGCCACCGGCCGACCTCCAGGTTGAGGATGCCACTGCGCTGCTGGACCAGATGCAGCACCTCATCGATGCCGGCGTGGCCACTGGCCAGCCCCTGAACTCCTATTTGGCCGCCCCGCCGAAGGCCACGGCCTCGCTGACCGGCTCACCTTTTGAAGACCCCACCGTTGTGACAGACACCGAGATCTTGCGGGCCAGCCAGCAAGCTAAGAGTATCGACGACCTCACGTCCCTCATGACGGTGGAACCGACCATCGCGCTCACCCCGCAGGGCTTCACCGAGCCCCTACGCCGTGACCTGCTCCGCGCGATGTCTGCCAGTGGGCGACGCACCCTCATGGGCTACGATTCCCGCGTACAAACCTCCGATGCCATCCTGCGGGCCAATAGTGACATTCTGCAGCAACTGCGATCCTCCGTGGTTCTGTTGCCACCGGGCAATGTCTACACCCGCACTTCGGAATCCTCGCCACTGTTCATCGTGGCAGAGAACGGCCTTCCGCTGCCTGTCGACGCCCGCATCAGCTACACCGGCCCGGAGGACGCGATCATCAGCGTCGCCGATTCCTTGAAGATTCCGGCCCGCGGCTCCATCACCACCCAAATGATGGCGGACCTCCCAGAGACCAAGAGTCGCACTGACTTGACCGTGTGGCTCGCCTCTCAAAACGGTGCTCCGATCAGCTACCCAGTCGACATTGGAGTGCAAACCCGCTCCGGAGTACTGGGAACCGGCGGCATCGTCGCGCTGCTGCTCGCAGCCCTTGCCTTCGTGATGTTTCACGTGAAACGTCGCTGAGCTTTTGCATTTCTCTCCCAACCCCCTAAGAATGGCCTTTCGTGGACTCATCTAAGCAACCCCAGGGACAACGCGGCCGCTTCGTCCAGCCGGCGCCGCCCGCGCCGTCGACAAGCCCCGTAGTGCCTAAGCCTCGCACCGCGCCGCCGCGTGACGACGACCGCTCCCTGCTCACGCACCGCCCAACGGAGCCAGAGCAGCCTCAACAATCCGACTCGGACCTCGTCCGATCTACCGGATCGATGGCAGTCGCCACGCTCGTCTCGCGCATCACCGGATTCCTTCGCAATGCGATGATCGTGTGGACGCTCGGCGCAGCCATTTCTTCCGCCTTCAACACCGCGAACACGCTACCGAACCTTATTACGGAAATCGTGCTCGGCGCCGTCCTCACCTCGCTGGTGGTACCGGTGCTCGTGCGCGCGGAGAAGGAAGACCCGGATAGGGGAGAGGCGTTCGTCAGACGCCTGTTCACCCTCGCGGCGGCGCTGCTGGTGGTGGTCACCACGCTCTCCGTAGTCAGCGCGCCACTGCTGACCGTGCTGCAGCTTCGCTCGGATGGCCAAGTCAACCTCAGCCAAGCCACCGCGTTCGCAGTGCTGCTGCTCCCACAGATCTTCTTCTACGGCATCTTCTCGCTGTTCATGGCCGTGTTGAACACGAAGGGGATCTTTAAGCCCGGGGCATGGGCACCCGTGGTTAATAACCTCATCGCGCTGGCCACACTCTGCGCGTATTGGCTCTTACCAAACAAACTCACCGCCGATCAGCAAGTATCGCTGACCGATCCGCACGTCTTAGTGCTTGGCATCGGCACCACGCTGGGCGTGGTGGTGCAGGCCCTCATCCTGCTGCCATACCTGCGCAAAGCGGGGGTCAATCTCAAACCGCTGTGGGGCATTGACGACCGCCTCAAGCAATTCGGTGGCATGGCTCTAGCGATCATCGTCTACGTCGCCATTTCCCAGGCCGGCTACATCGTCACCACCCGTATCGCCTCCGGTGCTTCCGAGGCCGCCCCGAATATCTACCAGCAGGCCTGGCTGCTGCTCCAGATGCCGTACGGCATCATCGGTGTCACCCTGCTCACTGCCATCATGCCGCGCCTGTCGCGCCGGGCCGCAGAGGGCGATGACGCGGGCGTGGTCGCCGACCTCACCCTCGGCACCAAGCTCACCTTCCTGGCGCTGATCCCGGTGGTCGTGTTCTTTACCGCCTTTGGTACGTACATCTCCATCGGTCTCTTTGCCTATCTTGAGTTCTCCCTCGAAGCCGCCACCACCCTCGGCTGGACCCTGTCCTTCTCCGCCTTCACCCTGCTGCCATACGCCCTCGTGCTGTTGCACCTGCGCGTGTTCTACGCCCGCGAAGAGGCATGGACCCCGACCTTCATCATCGCTGGCATCACGGTCACCAAGGTGATCCTGTCGTACCTGGCTCCGGTCATCGCCACCTCCCCAGAGCGCGTCGTGGTCCTCCTGGCCGCGGCCAACGGCTTCGGTTTCATCGCCGGCGCCGTCATCGGTGGGTTCCTCCTGCGTCGCCACCTCGGTTCCTTGAATGGTCGCGATATTCTGCGCTCCGCACTGTGGGTGGGCGGCGCCTCGGTGGCCGGTGGCGCTGGTGCCTGGGTCCTCGATCTCGCGCTGAAAGCTTTACTTGCACCGATTTGGGAGAGCATCGGTTCCGCAGGATTCTTGATCCGCACCGCGCTGCTGGGCATCTTCTTCCTCGTTATCACGATCGCGGTCCTGGCAAAGTCACCGCTGGAGGAAGTGCAGGGTTTCGCGGACGTCGTAAAGCGCAAGCTCGGGCGAGGCACCCCGCAGCAGGCCGCCGCGGTCAGTATGGCCGTGACCCCAACCGAGACCATGCCGATCCCGGCACCAATGTCCGCCGGCCTGGTACACCCGCCACGCCTGCTGCCAGGCGCACCCGTCCTCGACGGGCGTTACCGACTCCTCGCCTCCCACGGTGAATCCGGCGACGAAGGCGTGAGCGCCAAATTCTGGCGTGCGAAAGACCTCAGCACCGGCCGAGACGTCGCCCTCACTTTCGTGGACACCGCCTGCGAGTCCGCCGCCGCCTCCGCAGGTGCAGCCTCCGAAGTCACCCGTCGCACCCGCAAGCTCGCCTCCCTCGGGCTCACCTCGCTGCCAACGGGTATCCGTGTGGTCGCCTACCGCTCTGGCTGCTTGATCATTGCGGACTGGGTCGAAGGTTCCGCCCTGCGCGCTGTGGCCGAAGCCAACACCGCCAACCGCGACGCCGCCGCCCAAGCTTTCGCACCGCTTGCCGACGCCGCTGCCGCTGCGCACACCGCGAACCAGCCACTGGGGCTCGACAGCATTGACCGGGTCCGCGTCTCGAAGTCCGGCTCAGCCGTGCTCGCTTTCCCAGCAGTTCTCGCGTGCAATAGCCAGGACGAGGACCGCCACACGCTCATCGATGCTTTCCGGCTGCTGACCGACGAATCGATTTCCGGCACCGCTGCCGAGCTCGGCGCCACGCTGCGCGGCTCTGAACCTGTCGCTCCGCTACCGGCTGTGACCGAGACCGTGGCCGAGCCGACCAAGCGCGCGGGCTTTGGTGCCAAGCGCTACTCCCGCACCATCACTGGTCTGCTTTTCGGCATTTCCATCACACTGGTGGCGATCATCGCGATGCTCACCGCCTACCTCATGGGTGTCCTCGGCGGCTTCCGCGATGACTCTCCGGTGAAGGTGGAACCACACGTTGTGTATAACTCTCCTACCGGCTAGTTTCGCGGCGCACTGACTGCTCGGCGCAGTGTTATCCACAGGGGGATGGCACTCGCCGAGCAGTTTTTTGTGCTCCAAGGCACAATATGAAGCGCAAGGGGGATTGCTAGAGACTCGGGGGAGTATCTGATGAATCTGTGCACTGACACGGCACTCGTATCCAATTACATCGACGGCGATGAGCGCGCTTTCGCGGAAATTGTTGGGCGCTATCACAATTCACTGTGGTGGACCGCCCGCCGCCTGGTGGCCACTGACTTCGACGCCCAGGACGTGCTGCAGGAAGCCTATCTCCGCGCCGCCATGAACTTGAAGCACTACCGCGCCGAATCTAGCCTGAAGACGTGGCTGCACCAGCTGGTGCGCAACGCGAGCTATGACTACCGGCAAGTGCGCTACCGCACCACCGAAATTGCGCTTGTCGACGACGCTGACGCCGACATCCCACACGCCACCTACGATCCGCTGTCCGCGCTCGACCTCACCTTGACCCTGGCCAGCGCGCTCTCGCGTCTGAATGAACAGCAGCGCGCGATCCTCATCATGGTCGACATCCTGGGCCACACTATCTACCAGACCGCTGAGAACCTGGGGATCTCCTCGGGAACGCTGAAGTCGCGCCGCTCGCGCGCCAAGCACTACATTCGGCGCAGTCACCCCGAATTGGTGGGAATGTAGACTGGTCTACATGACTAAGATCCATGACGTAGCAATCATCGGCTCCGGCCCTGCCGGATACACCGCCGCCATCTATGCCGCGCGCGCGGAACTCAAGCCGATCATGTTTGAAGGCATCGAATACGGTGGTTCCCTGATGACCACCACCGACGTGGAAAACTTCCCAGGCTTCGCCCAGGGAATCATGGGCCCAGAGCTCATGGAACAGATGCGAAACCAGGCCGAACGCTTCGGTACCGAAATGCTCATGGAGCTGGTGGACCGCGTCGACCTCTCCGGGGAAATCAAGAAGATTTACGTCGGCGACGAAGAGTACCAGGCACGCTCCGTCATCCTGGCAATGGGAGCTGCCCCCCGCTACCTGAACGTCCCAGGCGAGCAGGAGCTGCTGGGCCGTGGCGTATCTTCATGCGCGACCTGCGATGGCTTCTTCTTCCGCGATCACGACATTGCGGTCATCGGTGGCGGCGATTCCGCCATGGAAGAGGCCACTTTCTTGACCAAGTTCGCTAAGTCGGTCACCATCGTGCACCGTCGCGAGGAATTCCGTTCTTCCGCAATCATGCTCGAGCGCGCGAAGAATAACGAGAAGATCAAGTTTGCCACCAACAAGGTCGTGTCGCGCGTGTTGGGTGAAAACAGCGTGGAAGGCTTGGAGCTCAGTGACACCGTCACCGGGGAAACCTCCGTGCTACCGGTAACCGCCATGTTCGTGGCTATCGGCCACGATCCGCGGTCCGTCATGGTACAGCCAGATGTCAAGACTGACGAGTCCGGCTACATCCTGGTGGAGGATCCGTCAACCCGCACAAATATCCCTGGTGTGTTCGCCGCCGGCGACATTGTCGACAGCCACTACCAGCAGGCCATCACCGCTGCCGGTGCAGGTTGCCGCGCTGCCATCGACGCAGAACACTACTTGGCAAGCCTCTAAAGGAATAAAAATGATTATCAATGTTACGACGGAGACTTTCCGTTCCACCGTCATCGACTCGGACAAACCAGTTCTGGTCGACTTCTGGGCTGAGTGGTGTGGACCCTGCAAGAAGCTTGGTCCCATCCTCGAACAGGTTGCTGAGGAAATGGGCGAGGCGGTAACCATCGCGAAGGTAAACGTGGACAATGAACGTACCCTCGGCGCTATGTACCAGATCATGTCCATCCCGGCTGTGATGATTTTTAAGAATGGCCAGAAGGTCGATGAGTTTGTTGGGGTGCGTTCAAAGCAGGACATTATTTCCCGGCTCCAGCTGGTAGCATAAGTGACCGAAAACCTTCCAGAAAGGAGTACCGTGTCCGAGTTGTTGCGGGTAGGAGACAAGAGCCCTCGGGTGGCAGAAGTGCGTACCATCCTCATGGGTCTCGGGCTGATGCACGGCGATGACGCCGAGCTGAAGCCCCAGCAATCCCGCCAGTTCTCGGACAAGGACACTCTTTTCGACGAAGAGCTGGCTGGCGCCATCCGCGCCTTCCAGCAAAGCCGTGGCATCCTCGCCGACGGCATCATCGGCGACAAACTACTCCGCATCCTCCGCGAAGCCTCCTACCGACTCGGTAACCGCGTGCTGATCTTCCAGCCCGGGAACGTAATGGTGGGCGATGACGTAGTTCAATTGCAGACTCAACTCCAGGAGCTCGGGTTCTATGCTCACCGAGTAGACGGGCAGTACAGCGAAGCCACCTACAACGCGGTGAAGAACTACCAGCTCAACTATGGCCTCAACGAGGACGGCATTGCCGGACCTGATACTGTGCGTGCACTCGGATTGCTCGGACGTCGCATCAAAGGTGGTTCCCGCCAGGCCATCAGCGAGCGTGAGCAAGTCCGTAAGGCAGGCCCAAAGCTCGCCGGCAAGCGTGTGGTCATCGATCCACACCTCGGCGGTAGCAACAAAGGCCAAATGGTTCAGGGAAAATTTGGACAGATCAGCGAAGAAGAGATCCTGTGGGATCTAGCCACCCGCATTGAAGGTCGCATGATTGCCGCTGGCATGGAGGCCATCCTCTCCCGCCCGCGACTCGCCGACCCAAGCACGAAGCAGCGCGCGGAAATCGCCAATGCTTTCGGCGCGGACCTGCTCATTACCCTCCAGTGCGATTCTTACCCGAACGATAAGGCCAGTGGAGCCGCCACGTTCTACTTCGGCTCCGACATTGGTGCGACCTCACTCACCGGCGAGATGCTCTCCGGATACATCCAACGTGAAGTAGTCGCCCGAACTGGACTGGTCAATTGTGGTAACCACGCTCGCACGTGGGAAATCCTGCGCATGACCAAGATGCCAACCATTGAGCTCGTGTGCGGCTACCTCACCAACCCGGTCGACGTCTCGATCCTCACCGACCCGCTCAAACGTGATGCCATCGCCGAAGCAGTAGTGGTTGCCGTGAAGCGGTTGTACCTGCTGGAAAACGACGACCAGCCGACCGGCACCTTTAAGTTCACCGAGCTGCTGGCAGCCGAAGGGCAGTAGCCTCTTACGCTCGCGCGATGATCTCGCCGTGTGGCATGCAAAACCAAGCATCTTAGTGTCGCCCGGATGCCTGCCACGCCGCGGAGATCTCGCGAAGTGTTGTCGTGCCCTTTGGCTGACGCGAAAGCGGAAGCGACTGCGCATTGCGATGGATCAATCGCCATAACTTTTCCCTGGGGATACACCATCGTTGCCAATTCCAGGGTTATGAAACCTGGCGCACAATTGGCATCCCAGATTCCGGCTGACCCTCCCGTCGCGGGGGAGCTAGCCTACGGACACGCTGAGCAGTTCCTCAACCTCAGCAGCGGCCAACAACCCATCCACAGGCGGCAATTCCATTCGGTACCGTGGCACCTCGTCATGGTCCACAAGCAGCGAGAATCCTGCTTTGACCAGTACATTCTCGGGGATGAGACCAATAGGACCAAACGTTCCGGAGCGCCAGCCGAACGCCTCGACTGCGGGGATATCGCGTGCGACTAGATGGCCGAGAACGGCGTCGACAAGCACAGCACTGAGAGAAGAGTCCATGGCCCCGGTAAATAGGGAGCTAATCAGGGTCGCGTCCGGTGAAGCCGGGCCACTGGGCATTTCACCGGCCCCCGGCAAGAGAGATGGCGCTGCAAAGAGGATCGTGGCAGCAGGGGAGTCTGCGACCGCCGAGAAGCCACAGAGACCATAGGTCATGAGGGTGCTGGACAACCACAGTTCTTTTTCCATCGCGGGGTCGGCGACATCCGACCCTGCCTCCCAAAACGCGGTGCGCAGGCACGCCGGATGCACGTTTTGCAGCGTGACCGGCTCGATGCGCATTTAGCCCTCCAGCAGATCCATGATGCGCTGAAAGTCGTCGTGGTCGCCGAATTCGACCACAATCTTGCCCTTGCGCTTGCCTACCTGGACGGACACGCGGGTTTCAAAGCGGTCGCCGAGACGGCTGGCGGCCTCAGTGGCGAAGGCCGGGGGAGGGGTCTTGGTGCGCTTTGCGACGTCCGGCTGGTCACCGCGGTTCATCAGGGTCACCGCCTCTTCGGTGGCGCGCACCGACAGTCCCTCGGCCACGATGCGGGTGGCCAATTCTTCCTGCGCCTGAGCGCCGGCCTTCAGACCCAACAGCGCGCGGGCATGGCCGGCGGACAGCACACCGGCGGCTACCTTGCGCTGCACCGGAACCGGCAGTGCAAGCAAACGGATCATATTGGTAATCAGCGGGCGGGATCGGCCGATTTTCTCGGCGAGTTCTGCTTGAGTGACACCGAACTCGTCCAAGAGCTGCTGGTAGGCCGCCGCTTCTTCCAGTGGATTGAGCTGGGCGCGGTGGATGTTCTCCAGGAGTGCGTCGCGAAGCATGTCGCCGTCGTCGGTGTTGCGGACGATGGCAGGGATCGTCTGCAGGCCAGCCTTGCCCGAGGCGCGCCAGCGACGCTCACCCATGATGAGCTCGTAGCCATCGCCCTTTTCGCGAACGACGATCGGCTGCATGAGGCCGAACTCCTTGATGGAGTGGACGAGCTCGTTCAGCGCTTCTGGGTCGAAGACTTGGCGTGGCTGCTTCGGATTCGGGCGGATCGAGTTGATCGGGATTTCGCGGTAGGTCGCACCGAAAGCGGTGTCGGACTGCTCGGCGGCAGCGGCATCAGCTTTGCGGGCTGCAGCAGGCTTCGGGGTAGCTGCCTTGAGCGCGGAATCCCCAGCATGTCCACCAATAATGATGTCTGCAGCACCGTTGGTAAGCCGTGGCTTTTGCTCCGGTGCACTCGGGATCAAAGCGGCAAGACCGCGACCGAGACCACCTTTACGAGTTTCATTAGCCACTAGTTATTCTCTCCTTCGGGTGCTCGTCCAATCGGGCCGCTGTCTTCGGTAGGCAGGTAGTCGCCGCGGTTCGCGATCTCCTTTGCCGCATCCAGGTAGGCGAGTGCACCGCGAGAACCTGGGTCGTACTGCAATACGGTCTGGCCGAAGCCAGGTGCCTCGGAAACCTTGACGGAACGTGGGATGACATTCCTCAGTACTACGCTGCCGAAGTGCTCGCGCACCTCGTTTGCCACCTGCTCAGCAAGCTTCGTACGAGCATCGTACATGGTGAGCAAAATGGCGCTGATGTGCAGGTTCGGGTTGAGGTGCTGCCGGATCATCGTGATGTTATTCAGCAGCTGGCCGACGCCCTCCAGCGCGTAATATTCAGCCTGGATCGGGATAATCACCTCGTCCACGGCGGTCATGGCATTGATGGTGAGCAGTCCGAGGGACGGCGGGCAGTCAATGATGACGTAGTCGAAACCATGCTCGTTCAAGAAGTCCTGGTTCAGGGCATCGGACAGCCGGTATTCGCGACGCACCATGGAAACTAGCTCGATTTCAGATCCCGCCAGGTCAATGGTGGCGGGAATGCAGTACAGGTTCTCCGTGAAGGAGGAACGCTGCAACGCTTCCGCGGCGGTGCATTCTCCGATGAGCATCTCATAGGAAGAGAGCACACCGGAATGGTGCTCGGCACCGAGTGCAGTGGAGGCGTTACCCTGCGGGTCTAGATCGACCACCAGCACTTTCAGACCATGCAGCGCTAGGCCAGCGGCGAGGTTGACGGAGGAAGTTGTCTTACCCACGCCACCCTTTTGGTTAGCGATGGTGATCTTCCTGGTCTTTTCCGGGCGGGGAAGTGACAGGGCATTTGGCGTCATCACCTTTGCAGCACGCCTAGCTGCGGCTGCGATGGGGGTGTCGTCCCAAAACTGCTCGTCCATTCACATTTCCCTTCCCAACAATTAAGCTCTCTTATCCTACTTGATCCGCGGCACAATGATGAGCGTTGTCGGCTCTTCCACCACGTCCTGGCCCACCAACCGGATCTCGGCGAGCCCGCCTCCGGCCTTCTTTATCTCCTTGTCATCGCGCTCCAGCTCCTCCGCCACGGAGGAACCCTTCAGCGCGATCATCTTGCCGCCCTTGCGCAGCAGTGGAAGGGACCAACCGGCAAGTCTCCCCAGCGGGGCAACGGCGCGTGAGGTCACGACGTCGACAAGCCCAACCTCGGCCCGCACCGCCTTTTCTTCCGCGCGCCCGCGCAGGACGGTGACGTTATCTAGCGCGAGCTTATCGACGACTTCGCTCAGAAACACCGAGCGCTTCAGCAATGGCTCAATGAGGGTGATCGTCAGATCGGGTCGGCGGATGGCCAATGGAATTCCCGGCAAACCGGCACCGGAACCGATGTCGGCAACCTTCACGCCTTGGGGAATCGCTTCTTCCAAGACGGCGCAGTTGAGGATGTGTCGCTCCCAGAGACGGGGAACTTCGCGAGGGCCAATGAAGCCACGGGTAGAGCCGTCGGTGGCGAGTAGTTCGTGATACTGCTCGGCAAGGTGGTAGCGATCCCCGAAGTAGTCCTCTGGTTTCACGTGAAACATCCCTTCTGTTTTCTTACACTCTACGCTGCGCAAAATTGAGCTTGAATCTGGTGATGCAAACCGGTGTTTTCCCTTCCATGGGGCATGAAAAAAGCCGCCCTGTCAAGGGCGGCCTCTTTGTGATTACTACTTGCGCTTCTTCTTTGGATTGTCCGGGCGCTGACCTGGCTTCGGGGCAGTGGCACGCTTGGCGGCCTTCTTAGCCTCGAGCTCGGCTTCCTCTTCCTTGTCCATCTTGTCAAAGACGTACTTCATCTGGAAGTAGGTCCAGATGTTGTTGGCACCCATGTAGCACAGCAGGCCGATGTGCCACAGCACACCGGTGAACAGAATGGTTGCTGGCATGAACCAGAGCATCATCTTGTTCATCATGTCCATCTGGGATGCCATCATCTCGTTGCTTGGAGCCTGTTGGCGACCAGAGGCAATGCGCGCTTTCTGGCGATCCAGTGACATGCGGGCATTGAAGTGAGTAGCCAACACAGTCAGGAGAATCAGTGGCGCTGCAACAATGATGATGTTTGTCTTGGTGAAGTCCACCGGCTGGAATGCTTGGTACATCTCGGAAGGCATGGAGATGTAGGAGGACAACGGCACACCGAAGAGTCGAGCACCGAGGAAGGACTGCACGTCCTCCGGCTTAAAGAAGTAGTTCGCGGTGTTCGCGTTCTCTTCAATAGACATACCCAGCTGACCGGTACCGGTACCAGTGCGGTTGAAGGAACGCAGCACGTGGAACAGACCAATGAACACTGGCATCTGGATGAGGATTGGCAAGCAACCTGCCAACGGATTGACGCCCATCTCCTTCTGGAGCTTGCGCGTTTCCTCCATCATCTTCTGCTGGTCATTCTTGTACTTTTCGCGAATTTCCTGCATCAGCGGCTGCATTTCCTGCATCTTGCGACCGGAACGCATTTGATCCATCGTCGGCTTGACCAGGAGAATACGGATGGTGAAAGTCAGGAAGACAATGGCCAAGACCCAGGTGATTCCCGAGTCTGGGCTGAGCACGAGGGAGAACACCTTATGCCAGAACCAGAGAACGACCGAGATCGGCCAGTAGACGAAATTGAGCACTGTGAGTCTTAACTCCTTTTGTTGGTGCGTGGGCGGACGGGATCAAATCCACCCGGATGCCAGGGCCCACATTTGCCAAGCCGTACCAAGGTGAGCACAACTCCCCGGAGGGCGCCATGCTCCCGCAGCGCGTCCAACGCATACGCGCTGCACGTTGGCTCGAAACGACAGGTCGAACCCATCTTAAGCGGTGAGATGTAGTTTTGGTATATCAGAACAAGGCGCAGCAAGACCTTAGTCACGGGTGAGCTTTGCGAGTGCATAGCGCACATCATCCATGAGCTCCTTGCTGCTTACTTGTCCGGCGCGCGGGAGCGCCCTAATAACAACGTCGCAGTCGGTGGGGATAGTTCCCGCCAAGGCACTGCAGACATGCCGAAGCCGCCGGTAGGTTCGATGTCTTACGACCGAATTACCGACGGCTTTGGAAACGATGAGACCAAAGTGAGGTCCGCCGAAGCGAACGATTTCACTTTTGTCCGCGCGCGCGAGGTGCACAACAACCGATGTGGTTCCTGTGCGTCGGCCGCCCCGAACAATGCGACGGAACTCAGCAGAGTTCAGCTTATATTGCTGCGGGAGCATGCCTGACCTTCGCGAAAAATTACGCGGTCAGCTTTGCACGGCCCTTGCTACGACGAGCCGACACGATTGCGCGACCAGCACGGGTGCGCATACGAGTACGGAAGCCGTGAACACGTGCACGACGACGGTTGTTCGGCTGGAACGTCCGCTTGCCCTTTGCCACGGTTACACTCCTAAAGTTTTCTTATGGGAGATATGCAGCAGCCAGTAATCCCAGGTGTTGTGTACGTGGGGTACTTTCGCGGCCGCATGTCACCCAAGTTAAGTGGATGATTGTTGAAACTCGGTGGCAGGAAATGTGTCGCGCAGCTAAGCGCGCTTCACAGGCCGACTAGCCTCCGAGCCGCCTGGACTACATGAGTAGGCCGGGCGCAGATGCACACCAAAATCAAGTGATGTGACAGACAGGAGCAAGCCTACGCCATGGTGGACAGGCAAAACAAATCGACACGCCGACTCATTCGGGTACCCCTTGAATGACATTTTTGTAATTTAAACGCAGCTAAACGACGTTTTCCCACGGTTATCCACATGTAGCACCACCCCTACCCAGAACTTCGTTTTTCTGCTGTGGACAGGACGCTATCGCGCCGAGTAAAGATGGAGATATCCGATTTACTCACAGCCTGTGGGAAAATCACATTGTGTATAACTCTCAACTGAAACTTCAGACTTTGTGATTTTTCACAAGAAAGAGCAGGTCAGAGCGTTACACAACCTAAAGAAATCTATCCACAGGCCGTGCCGTATCCTGTGAATAACTAGCCAGAAAAAGTTATCCACAGGTGTGGACAATTCTGTGGAAGCACAGGACAACGCCATTTTGTAGTTGTGGACAATCCATCCACTGGCTGCCTAATGACAACAAATGAACTAAACGCTCAAGGACCCACATCCGGGTTCCTGGTGGTTTGCCGAGCTCAAGAAAATTGCGTAAGGCATGGCCATTGCTGACCTAAAGGACCATAA